>NZ_FCOG02000006.1 GCF_001544975.2 Caballeronia arationis
AACTGGGAGTTTCGCAACTGCTTATCTGCACCTATCCGCACGCTGCGCTTGGCTTCGCGCGATTCTGCAAGACCGACGATTTATTTGGAAGTTGAAATTCCATGTATCGATAGACATTCACGCGGCGCGCAATATATAAATACCGCTCATTCAACGAGCCGGATACTTTTTAATGCGCGCCGTTTCAATGGAGAAAGCCGAATGAATGCAAAATGGAATATGGCCTGGATTATCGCAATTGCGTCGATTGCCGCGCCCGTTTATGCGCAAGATACGTCGCTCGCCGACGCCGCGCAAAAAGTCGTGAGCGCGGCGGAGCCGGTTCACAAGCAGGCGGAGATCATCGGTATCGACGCCGCCACGCGCACCCTGACGCTGCGCGGGCCTAAAGGCGCGACGACGACGGCGGTCGTGAGCGATCAGGTCAGGAATTTCGACCAGCTGAAAATCGGCGATAAGGTCGACGTGTTATATAAAAACGCGCTGCTCGTCACGGCCAGTAAGGCGACGGGTGCGGACAAGGGCATTCGAAAGCGCGTCGATACTGCGGTTTATGCGCCGGCGTCCGGTGCGAACGGATTCGAATCCTCGCGGCAGGTGGAAATTCTCGCGACGGTTGAAAGCATCACTCGCAAGAACGGAACGATTACGCTGCGCGGTCCGTGGCGCACGGATACCTTCGATATTCCGCACGACCTGGATACTAAAAACCTCAAACCCGGCGACACCATCCACGCGGTTTTCGTTTCAGCCGCAGCGGTGGAAGTCACACCGAAAAGCGTCGCGAAATAACAAAAAAGCCTGGCGTGACGCCAGGCTTTTTTTCACCGCTTCAACGGCAAATCAAACCGCCATGCACAGATACTTGATCACGACATAGTCGTCGATGCCGTAATGCGAGCCTTCTCGGCCCAGGCCCGATTGCTTCACACCGCCGAACGGCGCGACTTCGTTTGAAATCAGCCCGGTATTGATGCCGACCATGCCGTATTCCAGCGCTTCCGCGACGCGCCACACCCGCCCGATGTCGCGGCTGTAGAAATACGCAGCCAGCCCGAATTCGGTGTCGTTTGCCATGCGCACGACTTCTTCATCCGACGAAAACCGGAAAATCGGTGCGAGCGGACCGAACGTCTCTTCCTTCGCGACTTTCATGTCCGGCGTGACGCCGGTCAGCACGGTTGGCTCGAAAAAGCCGTGTCCGAGCGCGTGGCGCTTGCCGCCGGCCACGATCGATGCGCCTTTCGTCAGCGCGTCCTCGATGTGCGATTCGACCTTCAGCACCGCCGCCTCGTTGATCAGCGGCCCGAGCGCGACGCCGCTTTCCGTGCCGCGTCCGACCTTGAGCTTGCCGACCGCTTCGGCGAGCTTGGCGGCAAAGGCGTCGTAGACACGCTCGTGCACGTAGAAACGGTTCGTGCAAACACAAGTCTGCCCGCTGTTCCGATACTTCGACGCGATCGCGCCTTCCACGGCAGCGTCGACATCGGCGTCTTCGAACACGACGAAGGGCGCGTTGCCGCCGAGTTCCAGCGAGACTTTCTTGATCGTCGGCGCGCTTTGCGCCGCGAGCAGCCGGCCGACCGCCGTCGAGCCGGTAAACGACAGCTTGCGGACGACCGGATTGCCCGTCATTTCGCCGCCGATCGCTTTCGGGTCGCCGGTCACGATGTTCAGCACGCCCTTCGGCACGCCCGCGCGCTCGGCGAGCACGGCCATCGCGAACGCGGAGAACGGCGTCGCTTCGGCCGGTTTCACGACGATCGGACAGCCCGCCGCGAGCGCCGGGCCGACCTTGCGCGTGATCATCGCGGCCGGGAAGTTCCACGGCGTGATCGCGGCGCACACGCCGATCGGCTCCTTCGTCACGACGATGCGCTTGTCGGCGGCGGGTGTGGCGAGCGTGTCGCCCGCGACTCGTTTGCCTTCTTCCGCGAACCATTCGATGAACGACGCCGCGTACATGATCTCGCCCTTCGCCTCGGCGAGCGGCTTGCCTTGCTCGGTCGTGAGAATGAGCGCGAGGTCGTCGGCGTTGGCGAGCGTCAGCTCGTACCAGCGGCGCATGATCGCGGCACGTTCCTTCGCCGTCTTCTTGCGCCATGCGGGCCACGCGGCGTTGGCCGCGGCGATCGCGCGGCGCGTCTCGGCCGCGCCCATCATCGGCACGCCGCCGAGCGACGCACCGTTCGACGGATCGACGACTTCAAAGGTCGCGCCGCTGTCGGCGCCTTGCCATTCGCCGTCGATATAGGCTTCGTGACGCAGAAGTGTCGGATCTTTCAGATTCATCAGCAATACTCCTAGATCAGGCCGTTGCGCCAATCGTTTCGGTCAGCACGTCTTCGAGGATGGCGAGTGCTTCGTCGAACACGGCGTCCTGAATGGTGAGCGGGAACAGGAAGCGCACGACGTTGCTGTACACGCCGCACACGAGCAGCAGCAAGCCGCGTTCGAGCGCGCGTGCCTGGACGCGTTTCGTGAATTCCTGATCGGGCTCGTCGGAGCCCGGCTGGCAGAATTCCACCGCAACCATCCCGCCGGGGCCGCGCACGTCGGCGATCTGGGGCACTTCTTTCTTCAGTGCGTTGAGCTTCGCCTTCAGCTTGTCGCCGAGGACCGTCGCGCGCTCGCACAGCTTTTCATCGTCGATGATGTCGAGCACCGCGTGCGCCGACGCCACCGCGAGCGGATTGCCCGCATACGTTCCGCCGAGGCCGCCGGGCGCCGGGGCATCCATGATCTCCGCGCGTCCGACGACGCCCGACAGCGGCATGCCGCCCGCGAGGCTCTTCGCCATCGTCATGAGATCGGGGACGACGTCGTAGTGCTGCATCGCGAACAGCTTGCCGGTGCGCGCGAAGCCGGTCTGAACTTCGTCCGCGATCAGAAGAATGCCGTGCTCGTTACAGATTTTTCTCAACGCACGCACAAATTCGAGCGGCGCCTGATAGAAGCCGCCTTCGCCCTGAACCGGTTCGAAGATGATCGCCGCGACGCGTGTCGCTTCGATATCGGCCTTGAACAGGTGCTCGATCGCGCGCAGCGAATCAGCGACCGAGACGCCGTGCAACGGATTCGGGAACGGCGCGTGGAACACGTCCGACGGGAACGGCCCGAAGCCGATCTTGTACGGCGCGACCTTGCCGGTCAGCGCCATGCCCATCAGCGTGCGGCCGTGGAAGCCGCCCGTGAAAGCGATCACGCCCGGACGGCCGGTCGCGGCGCGCGCGATCTTGATCGCGTTTTCGACGGCTTCCGCGCCGGTCGTGAAGAACGCGGTCTTTTTCGGATGATCGCCGGGCGCGCGGGCGCTGATCTTCTCGGCGAGAGAAAGATAAGACTCGTACGGAACGATCTGATACGCGGTATGCGTGAAGCAGTCGAGCTGCGCGCGGATCGCCTCGACGATCTTCGGATGGCGGTGGCCCGTGTTGCACACCGCGATGCCGGCCGCGAAGTCGATGAAACGGCGGCCTTCGACGTCCCACAGTTCGGCGTTCTCGGCGCGCGCCGCATAGAAATCGCACATCACGCCGACGCCGCGCGGGGTCGCGGCATTCTTGCGCGTTTGCAGGTCGGCGTTTTTCAGATTGTTGGTCACGGCAGGGATCTCCTTCGCGCGGGGCGCGGTTGGTCAGTCGAGTCGATGTGTCGACTATAGTAAGATTTGGCTCTTAAGTTCAGAGCCATTTCAATAAATCTATAGGAGCCAATTCAATGCGGGCGAGCGTGCTGTCCGACTGGCTGGCGCAGCGGCTCGACCGCGGAAACGGCCAGCCGATCTATCGGCAACTGCATCGGCTGTTGCAGCAGGCGATCCTTTCGCGCGAATTGCCGGCCGGGACCAAAGTGCCTTCATCGCGGCTGCTCGCAGCCGAACTGGGCGTCGGGCGCAATACCGTCACGCAGGTGTACGAGCAACTGGCGCTGGAAGGGTATGTGTCGTCCGCGACGGGGCGCGGCACGTTCGTCGCGGACAGCGCGCCCGACGAGATCGTCTTCGATGAACGGCCGTCGCGCATCGAGGTCGCGCCGGCCGTGCTCTCGACGCGCGGCGAGCGGCTGATTGCGGGCGCGGGCGTCTCGAAGCGCCAGGGCGGCGCATTCATGCCGGGCGTGCCGGACGTGTCGCGTTTTCCGGCGCGCGTATGGAGCCGGCTGCATGCGAAATACTGGCGGCGCCCGCGCTCCGATCTGCTGACGTACGCTCCGGGCGGCGGGCTCGCGTCGCTGCGCCACGCGCTCGCGGACTATCTGCGCACCTCGCGCTCCGTGCAGTGCTCGCCGGAGCAGATCGTCGTGACGACCGGCATCCATCAGTCGATCGACCTCGCCGTGCGCCTCCTTTCCGATGCCGGCGACATGATCTGGACCGAGGACCCGTGCTATTGGGGCGTGAGAAGCGTCTTACAGGTATCGGGCCTCGATCTGAGGGCGATCCGCGTGGATTCGGAAGGCATCGATCCTTCGCCCGACGATCTTGCGAATCCGCCGAAGCTGATGCTCGTGACGCCGTCGCATCAGTATCCGCTCGGGATGGTGATGAGCCTCGCGCGGCGCCGGATGCTGCTCGAATACGCGCGCCAGCACCGCTGCTGGATCATCGAGGATGACTATGACAGCGAGTTCCGCTACGGCAGCCGGCCGCTCGCGTCGCTGCAGGGGCTCGACACGGCGGGGCAGGTGATCTATGTCGGCAGCTTCGGCAAGACGCTGTTTCCGGGCTTGCGGATCGGCTATATCGTCGTGCCCGAGGCGCTCGCGGCGAGTTTCGCGACCGCATCCGCCGAGTTGTATCGCGAAGGGCAGTTGCTGCAGCAAGCGGTGCTCGCGGAATTTATCGCGGAAGGGCATTTCACCTCGCATATCCGGCGCATGCGCGCGCTGTACGGCCAGCGGCGCGAACTGATGCTCGCGACGATTGCGAAGCGTTACGGCGGGAAGCTCGACATCGTCGGCGGCGATGCGGGGCTGCATCTCGTGCTGCGGCTGCCCGATCACGTCGACGACCGCGCGGTCGCGGCCCGGGCGCTGGCGGAGAACATCGTCGTGCGGCCGCTGTCGGGATATTTCGCGCGGCGCGCCGATGCGCATTCGGGGCTTCTGATCGGCTACGCGTGCGTGCCGGACGAGGAGATCGAGCCGGCGTTCGAAACGCTGGCGGGGGTGATCGACGGGTTTCTCGGCTGACCGTTACGACGCGATACGTAGCGCGCAAAACTGGCGCCGGACTTCCGTCTGTTGGATCATGTGCGCTTCGGCTGAAAAGCCGCCGCACCGACTCCGACAAATAAGGTTTCCCCCGATGACTCTTGCTTCCCGCTACACCGAAGTCGCCGATCTCTCCGACGACATCCTCTCCCTGCGCGAAATCCGCCACCACATCCACCAGCACCCCGAACTCGCCTACGAGGAACTGCAAACCGCGGCGCTCGTCGCGGAGAAGCTTGCCGAATGGGGCTGGCAGGTGACGCGCGGTGTCGGCGAGACGGGTGTCGTCGGCACGCTGAAGGTGGGCGAGGGCACGCGCAGCATCGGCCTGCGCGCGGACATGGACGCGCTGCCGATCGTCGAGCAGACCGGCAAGCCCTACGCCAGCGCGACCCACGGCAAGATGCACGCATGCGGCCACGACGGTCACACAACGATGCTCCTCGGTGCCGCCCGCCATCTCGCACGCACGCGGCGTTTCAGCGGCACGGTGCATCTCTATTTCCAGCCGGCGGAAGAACACGGCGTGCCGAGCGGCGCGCAGAAGATGATCGCGGACGGCCTCTTCAAGCGCTTTCCCTGCGACGCCGTGTTCGGCGTGCACAACCATCCGGGCATGCCGCCGGGCACGTTCCTGTTTCGCAAGGGCGCGTTCATGGCCGCGGGCGACAAGGTGACGATCACGATCGAAGGCGTCGGCGGCCATGCGGCGCGGCCGCACCTGACGGTCGATCCGGTTGTGGTGGCGTCGAGCGTGGTGATGGCGCTGCAGACTATCGTCGCGCGCAACGTCGATCCTTCGCAGCCGGCCGTCGTCACGGTCGGATCGCTGCATGCGGGCACGGCGAACAATGTCATCTCGAATTCGGCGAAGCTGGAACTGAGCGTGCGCTCGTTCAGCGAGGAGGTGCGCGCGCTGCTCAAGCGCCGCATCGCGGAACTGGTGCAGGCGCAGGCCGCGAGCTACGGCGCGACGGCGGTGGTGGCCTACGAGGAGGGCTATCCGGTCGTCGTGGACACCGACGCGGAGACGGAGTTCGCCACGCAGGTGGCACGTGAACTGGTCGGGGAAGAGAACGTCGTCGCGAACGCGGACATCCTGATGGGCAGCGAAGACTTCGCGTTCATGCTGCACGAGCGCCCAGGCTCGTTCCTGCGCATCGGCAACGGCGCGGGCGAGGACGGATCCATGGTCCACAACCCGCACTACGACTTCAACGATGCGAACCTGCCGGTTGGCGCGGCCTACTGGACGCGCCTCGTTGAAAAGTTTCTCGCGCAATAACTTTTATAAAACTTTATGCGCATAACGCTCGCGAGCGTCATGCGCTTCGTCGATTAGTCGGTCAGGCCGGCAGCGAGAAGCTTTCGATCGCTTCGCGCAGTACGTCGACCTGATCCTTCAGCGAATGGGCGGCGGCCGCCGCTTCTTCGACGAGCGCGGCGTTCTGCTGCGTGACCTGATCCATCTCGACCACCGCGCGGTTCACCTGCTCGATACCGGCGCTCTGTTCGCGCGACGCGTGGCTGATCTCGTCGAGGATCTCGTTGACGCGGCGCACCGACTGCACGATTTCGCCCATCGTCGCGCCGGCGTTCGTCACGAGCGACGCGCCTTCCTCGACCGTCTGCGTCGACGTCTCGATCAGCGCCTTGATTTCCTTCGCCGCCGTCGCCGAGCGCTGCGCGAGGCTGCGCACTTCCGCCGCGACTACCGCGAAACCGCGTCCCTGTTCGCCGGCCCGCGCGGCTTCGACCGCGGCATTGAGCGCCAGGATGTTTGTCTGGAACGCAATGCCGTCGATTACGCCGATAATGTCGCCGATCTGACGCGAACTGTCGGTAATGCGCGTCATCGTGTGGATCACGTCGTCGACCACGCTGCTGCCGCGCGTCGCGACGTCCGCAGCCTGCTCGGCGAGGCGCGCGGCCTGCGTCGCGCTGTCGGCGTTCTGTTTCACGTTGGCCGTCATCTCGTCCATGCTCGACGCCGTCTCGACCAGCGCGGTAGCTTGTTGCTCCGTGCGCTGCGACAGGTCGGTGTTGCCCGCCGCGATCTCCGACGCGCCGACGTTGATGTTTTCCGTGCCGTTGCGAACGCGCGAAACCGTCTCGACCAGGCCACTTTGCATCGTCGAAAGCGCGTAGAGCAGGCTCGACGTGTCCTTTTCGTGGACATGGACGGGCGTCGTCAGGTCGCCGCGCGCGATGCGCTGCGCCGCGCTCACCGCGAGTTCCAGGTCGCCGCCGAGATTGCGCTTGACGCTCTTCAGCACCAGCAGCATCGCGACGGTCGCGAGCACGCCGAGCAGCGCCGTGATCGCGAGCCAGCGCAACGCGCTCGCGTAGAACGCGGACTGCACGTCGTCCATGTACATGCCTGTGACGAGATACCAGTCCCACGGCGCGAAGCGCTGCGAATAGCTCATCTTCGCGACCGGCTTGTCGTGGCCCGGCTTCGGCCAGAGGTAGTTCACGAAGCCGCCTTTCTCGTGATTGCCCGCCTTGACGATCTCGACGAAGAGCTTCGTGCCTTGCGGATCAGCGAAATTCGAGACGTCCTGCCCGTTCATCGCGGACTTGATCGGGTGCATCACGATGGTCGGATGCGAGTCGTTGATCGAGATGTAGCCGTCGGTGCCGTAGCGCATCGAGGCGATCACTTCGAGGGTCTTCTTCTTCGCTTCGTCCTCGGTGATCGTGCGGTTGACCGCGAGGGTCTGGAAATGCGACGCCACGCTGTGCGCCTCGCCGATCAGCGTGGTCAACTGGTCGCGCCGGTCCTCGATCATCGACGCGCGGTTCTGCCACGCGCCGATGATCCCGATTGCGATGAGGCCGATCCACAGCACGGCGATCATCGAGCCGAGCTTTTGATTCAACGTCAGTTTGTTCATGTTCCGCGGGCCGCCTGTTATATGTCCAAGGCGCGGCAAAAGGCCGCGCATGAGGGCATTACGGCAAACGGCGGCGCGGATGTAGGGGCGGGGAAACCCCTAGCGGGAATATCTGCTGAAAATTTTCTTTTTAGTGACTTGCGCGATTCGTGTCTAGATCGGGTCCTTGTCAGGCGGGGCGTCGGGGTGCTGCGGCTCGTCCGGGCGATGGCCCGGCGAGGGCGGCGTGAGCGGGTCGGCTTCAGGGTCGCGGTTCGGATCGGCGATCGGGTCCGGAACGGGAGAAGTCTGCATCTCGAAAGTCATGGTCTCGCACTCATTGGGTAGGGAAGGCGCCGGCCTGCGCTATGCCGCGTCGTGCAGCGCCGGGGTGTGCAGCGTGAAGGGGTCGCCCGGGTGCGCGCTGTCCTCGCTCGCGAGCGCGGCGCGCGCTTCGATTGCGACGGCTTCACTCGTCGCGTCGCCGTGGTGTTCTTCCAGCGCGATCAGCGGCGTGCCGAGCGCGCGCGCCGCGGCCACTGGCGAAGGCGTTGCGGCGTCGTCGGAGAGGACGAGGCGCGCGTCGCCGATCAGCCGCATCAGCGTTTCCGGCGACATCGTGCCGGCCAGAAAGAGCGCCGCCGTCTGCATCGCGCCGAGCACGGCGCCGGTGCGCTCGGGTTCGAGCGCATCTCCGACGATCGCGATCTGCCAGCCGTCGGCGCCAAGCTGGTCCGCGACTTCCGCATAGCGCTCGACGGGCCACGCGGGCGTGGCGCCGTGGCTGCCCGGATGGATCAGCACGAGCCGCTCTCGCTCGATGCCGTGAAACACCACGAGTTCGTCGTAATCGGCATCGGGCCGTGCGGGCGAGGGCGCGCAGGCGCGGGGTGCGGCGGGGGCGTCAGGCATCAGGGCGAGATTGTCGGACAGCGCGTTGAGGGAACGGGATCGCATCGTGGCTCCTGCTCTGGAGTGACGGTTGGGACCGCCCGGGGACGTCGCGCGTCGCCTCGAGCAGCCGATTGCCTCAGCACGTGCCGTGCCCGCTGCCTGTTTTTTATCGCACGGTCCCTGGCTCACGATCCGGTCTGCGCGGCCCGCGCCATCCCCCGCACGGTCACCGGCACGGCCTTGGCCGCCGGCACCTTGCTGCGCTTCGCGTGATGCGCGAGCGGAATCAGCGGGTTGCATTCCGGGTAATAGCCCATCGCGCAGCCGGCCGGGATGTCGAAGGCGTGAACCCGCAGGCCGTCGATCTTCCGTCCGACGCCGTCGCCCGAGACGGTTGCGACCGTCACCGCTTCGTCTTCCGTGAGGCCGAGCCGCGTCATGTCGTCGCGATTCATCAGCAACACCTGTCGGGTATTGAAGACACCGCGAAAGCGATCGTCAAGGGAATAAACCGTCGTATTGAACTGGCTGTCGCCGCGCGTGGTCATGAGGCGCAGTGTGCGATCGCCGTCGAACGACATGTCGGGGTCCTCGCCCATGTCCGGCGGCGTGATGAAATTCGCCTTGCCGGTCTTCGTCTTCCATTCGCGCTTCGCCGCCGCGAGCGGCCGGTGAAAGCCGCCCGGCTGCGACATGCGCTGGTTGAAGTCGTTGAACTGGTCGGGATAGGTCTTCTCGATGGCATCGCGCACGAGCGAATAGTCGCCGACCCACGCGTCCCAGTCGACCGAGCCGCTTGCGGGCGTCAGCGTCGCCTTCGCGAGTCCCGCGACGATCGCCGGCTCCGACAGCAGATGATCGCTCGCGGGCGCGGCGAAACCGCGTGACGCGTGGATGCACGCGGTGCTGTCCTCGACAGTGACGATCTGCGCGCCTCCCGCCTGCCGGTCGACTTCGATTCGTCCAAGACACGGCAGCAAATAAGCCGCCCGCCCGTGCAGCAGATGACTGCGGTTCAGGTGCGTCGCGATCTGCACGGTGAGCGGCAGCTTTTTCCACGCGGGTTCGAGCACGCCGTGATCGGGCGTCGCGCGCGCAAAATTGCCGCCAAGGCAGATGAACGCATCGACAGTGCCGTCGCGCACGCCTTCGCAGGCATCGACCGTGGTCATGCCGACATCGCGCGGCGGGTCGAAGCGATACATCTCGGCGAGCTTGTCGAGCGGCACGAGCGACGGCTTTTCCGTGATGCCCACCGTGCGCTGTCCCTGCACGTTCGAGTGTCCGCGAATCGGGCAGATGCCTGCGCCCGGCTTGCCGATGTTGCCGCGAAGCAGCATCAGGTTGGTGAGCATCTGCACGGCGAGCACGCCTTCACGGTGCTGCGTGATGCCCATGCCGTACAGGATCATGACAGCTTCCGACTTCGCGTAGTCGGTGGCGGCGGCTTCGAGCGCCGAGCGCGTGAGCCCGCTTTCCACTTCGATGTCGCGCCAGTTCGCGGATCGCATCGCGCCCGCAAAAGTGTCGAAGCCGTGCGTGTGCTCGGCGATGAACGCGGTGTCCAGTACGCGCGGTGCGCCTTCTTTTTGCGCACGGTCGTCGGCTTCGATCAGCGCCTTGCAGATGCCGGTGACGGCCGCGATGTCGCCTCCGATTTTCACCTGATGGTATTGCGTGCTGATGCAGGTCTCGTCAGGCGTCAGCATTTGTCCGGGCGACTGCGGATTCGCGAACGAAACAAGCCCGCGTTCCTTGACCGGATTGAACGTGACGATGCGCGCGTGACGCTTCCTCGCTTCCTGCAGCGGATGCAGCATGCGCGGGGCGTTGGTGCCGGTGTTGTGGCCGAAGAAGAAAAAGCAGTCGGTGTGCTGGAAGTCGTCGAGCGTCACGGTGCCCACGGGAACGCCGATCGTTTCCGGCAGCGCCACCGACGTGCTCTCGTGACACATGTTCGAGCTGTCCGGCAGGTTGTTGGTGCCGTACATGCGCGCGAAGAGCTGGTACATGTACGACGTTTCGAGCGACGCGCGGCCCGACGCATAGAACACGACGCGCTTCGGATCGAAGCCGCGCAACTGCGCGCCGATTTCGTCGAAGGCCTGCTGCCAGGGGATTGGCAGATAGCGGTCGGTGACGGCGTCGTAGCGCATCGGTTCGGTCAGGCGCCCTTGCGATTCGAGTTCGAAGTCGGTCCAGGCTTCGAGCGCGGCGAGCGTGTGATGCTGGAAGAATTCGGGCGTCGCGCGCTTGCTCGTGACTTCCCAGGCGGTTGCCTTCGCGCCGTTCTCGCAGAACTCGAAGAGATGGGGATCGGCGGGCTTGGCCCACGAGCAGCTGACGCACGCGAAGCCGTCGGGCTTGTTCTGATGCATCAGGATGCGCGAGCCGTTCACGGCGACGTGCTCCTTCAGCAGGATCGACGCGACCGCTTTCGCGGAGCCCCAGCCGCCGGCCGGATGACTGTATTTCTCGATGCGCGGGAGCTTGCTCATTGCGGGTTTTCTCCACGTGGATGCAGGGTTATCCGTGGATCAGCAATAAACAGACTCGGCGCGCGGCGCGTGAGGCGGTCAGGAAAACGAAAGCCGCCGGCCCGCAGGAGCGGGGCGGCGGCTTTCAGTGGGCGACGGGCAGGCGTCCCGTCTGTTGCTCAGGTTTCCGTATTCCCCTCATCCACCGGCAACATCTTCGGCACGAAGGCTTCGGCGCGTTCGCGGATCGCGTCGATTTCGCCGGTCACGAAGGTCCGGTTGTCGGCGGCGAGGGCGCTCTGGTACGACGCGCCTTCCGGCACGCGATGCAACAGCGCGCGCAATTCGCCTTGCGTCGTCTGCTCGACGGGTTCGAAGTTGTAGAGCCTGAGCATCAGTTCCGCGCGCTCGTGGAGCACGAACAGACACCCGGCGAACACCGCGACGCCCAGCACTTCCTGCGCGCCGAAGCGGAATTCGCCTGGCACCGGCGAGAACGGCAGCCACAGGATCACGGCGAGGCCGGCGAGCGCCAGCGCGATGGTCGCGTTGAGCAGGAGGCCGGTGCGCGCGACGATCCGGTCGCGTTCCGCGCGGAGCTGTCCTGCCGATTTCGGCACGAGAGCGGCGAGGGGTTTCTGTTGACGGAGTGCAGAGAACGGAAGGGCGGCCATGTGAGCGGTATGCCTCGGGTAGCGGACGGTAACGATCGTATTAACGCCTCGCTTACAGGAACGTTGACGCGGGTTACGTCCTGTTGCACCTGAATCATCCGGAAAAACTCACGCCTTGAACGGCGTCCTCACGCTGGCGGTGCCTTCGGCGATCTGGCTCGCGAACACGAGCGCCTCGACGATCGTCCCGATCACTTCGTCGCGCACCTTCGGGTCCATCACGCGCAGCGCATACGTCGGATGATAGGTCGGCACGATGAGCCGTCCGCGATGCTCGATCGTCTTGCCGAGGTACTCCGAGAGCGCCGTGCGATGGCCCGTCAGCGACTTGAGCGCCGTCGCCCCGAGCGCGACGACGACTTTCGGCGCGATCCGCGTCAGTTCTTCGTCGAGCCAGTAGCGGCAGGCTTCGCGCTCGCGCTGCGCGGGCTGCTGCGGCAGGCGCTCCTTGCCTTGCGCTTCCCATTTGAAGTGCTTGAGCGCGTTCGTCAGATAAAGCGACTCACGGGCAAGCCCCGCTTCCTCGATCGCCTGATCGAGCAGCTTGCCCGCCGGCCCGACGAACGGCCGGCCCGCCAGGTCCTCCTGATCGCCCGGCTGCTCGCCGACCAGCATGATGCGCGCATCGGCGGGACCCGCGCCCGGAACGGGCTGCGTCGCGTTGCGCCAGAGCGCGCAGCGCTTGCAGCCGTCGAGCGAGACGGGCTTCGTCTTCAGCGACGGGCCGTCGAGCGGCTCCATGTCGATCGCGACTTCCATCTCCGGCGGCACATTGCGCGCGCGGCGGTCGCGGCGGGCGGCGGGATCGGCGCGGGCGATCAGCGTGGGATCGCTCTTCGCGTCCGGGCGGCTCTTCCAGTAGCGCACCGGCATGTGCGACGCCATTTCCTTCGCGTGGGCGACGGCCGGCGCGAACGTGCTCTCGTAGTACGCGAGCCAGAGCGCTTCGATCGCGTCGCCGCTGACCGCCTCGCCCGGCGACGCCAGTTCGGTCGGCTTCGGCTCCGGCTCGCTCGTGCGGTCGACGCGCAAGAGGGCGCCGTCCCAGAACGCCGCGCCGTGCGGGGTCGCGATCATCCAGGTGGCGCTGCCCATGCGCGTCGCGAAGCCGAGCGCGGCGTGCTCCAGCAAGTCGTGCACCGGCTCGAACCAGCTGATGAACTCGGGCGGCCCGAGCGACGGATCGCGATGCCGGAAACGCAGGAACTTCTGCATGCGCTCTTCTTCGGCGCGCACGTCGTCGATCATCCGGTTGAAGCGCTGGCCGTCGGGATCGCCGGCGGAAACGACCGCGCGATCGCCCTGCGTCCAGCGCCAGAGCACCTTGTAGAGGAACGGCCAGCGGTCGCGCACGCGACAGCACGCGGCCGTCTCCAGAAGCTCCAGAAAGCCGCGCGCGATCTTCACGGGTGGCGGCGCGCCCGGTTCGGCAGGCTCGGCGTCGAGCGTGCCGAACACCGTCGCGGATTCCGATGCCTCCCGCCACAGCAGCCCCTCGGGCGACACGCCGCGCGCGAGCAGATCGCGCGCGGCGCTGCGCCAGGAGGCAAATGAAGGTTCGATGACGACGCTATTCATCGGCTGGCGGGAGGTGAGTTGTTGGCTCGAAATACTGTATATGCATACAGTGATTCTAGCGATGCCAGCACCGTCGCCGCAACTTTTTTGGGATGATCCGGCCCCGTTGGAGTTTTTGTCCGCGCGCCGTCGCGATTATTTTGCGACAAGAAACGGTGGGAATGGCCATTGCTGTAAGCCGTGCATCGCGGCCGCCGGGGCGGCTCGCCGGACCATACGAACGGAGTCAACAATGCTCGGCATCATCATTCCCGCCCATGACGAGGCGGCGCACATCGGGGAATGCGTGACAAGCGCATGGCGGGCCGCGAACCACCATCAGTTGCTAGGCGAGGAAGTGCGCGTGATCGTCGTGCTCGATACCTGCACCGACGACACCGGGGTAATCGCCCGGTCGCTCGGCGCGGACGTGACGCACATCGATGCGCGCAACGTCGGCATCGCGCGTGCGCACGGCGCCGAACGGGCGCTCGCACTCGGCGCGCGCTGGCTCTCGTTCACCGACGCCGACACCGCCGTCGCGGACGACTGGCTCGTGCAGCAACTCGATTGCTGCGCTGATGCGGTGTGCGGCGTGGTCGGCGTGCGCGACTGGTCGCCACATATCGCCGCGGTGCGAGAGCATTTCGGCAATACCTATACCGACGCGGACGGGCATCGGCATATTCACGGCGCGAACCTCGGCGTGTCGGCGCATGCGTACCTGCGCGCGGGCGGTTTTCCGCCACTGGAATCGAGCGAGGATGTCGCGCTGGTGGAGGCGCTGATCGCGAGCGGGGCGTGCATCGAGTGGAGCGCGGCGCCGCGCGTGGTCACGAGCGCGCGCACGGATTTCCGCGCAAAGAAGGGGTTCGGTGCGACGCTGGCGGAAGTGGGCAGGCGATATTTCGGTGCGGTGCCCGCGCCAGTTGGGGCGGAACCGGCGGTGCTCGCGGCTTAGGCCGTTCGCCGGTCGCATGGCCGTAGCGGCCTATCGTCCCGACAAATCCGCCGGGAAATCCACGTCCCGCAGGATATTCGGATCGTCGACATCGATCCGCCGCACCGGATTGAGCGCGAGAAGCGAGCGCGCGCCCGCGTCGCCGTCGAGCGTGCCGAGCGCCTCGCGGTGTGCGCGGCCGAAGCCGACCGGATGCCCGCGCTCGCCGCGATAATACGGCGCGACGAGCGATGTCCCGCCGTCGAGCGCGCGCGCCACTGCTTCGATCGTCTGCGCTTCGATCCACGGCATGTCGCCAAGCGCGACGAGCCAGCCTTCCGCGTCGGACCTCGCCCGTACGCCGGCCGCGAGCGTCGCGCCCATGCCGCGCTCGGCATCGATCACGAAGATCACGTCGCAGCCGGCTTCGTTCAGCACGTCGGCGAGTTTTTCGGCGCCGGGCCTGACCACCGCGACCACCTGTTCGACCACCGACAGCAGCCGCCGCGCCGACTGGAACACGACCGGCGTGCCATTAGGGAGAGGCGCAAGCAGCTTGTTATGGATACCGGACGGATCGAAGCGAGTGCCGAGACCGGCGGCGAGCAGGATGCCGGTCGCGTTCGATGAATAGGTCATGGCCGGTCGTCCACGTTGAGGGATGCGTCGATTGTGCAGTGCGTCGAAGAGGGTCGCAAGGGAGCGCCCGCATGCGCGCCCCTTCGAGGTCATACCATCGGCTTTGGCAAGACTTCGTCGAGCGTCACTGGCAGATCGCGCACGCGCACGCCGGTTGCGTGATACACCGCGTTCGCGATCGCCCCCGACACGCCCGTGATCCCGATCTCGCCGATTCCCCGCGCGCCGAGCGGATTGATGTGCGGATCGGGCGGACCGACGAACGAAATGTCGAGTTCGCCGATGTCGGCATTCACCGGCACGTGATACTCGGCGAGATTCGCGTTCGTATAGCGGCCGTAGCGCGCGTCGAGATCGCTTTTCTCCAGCAGCGCCGAGCCGATGCCCCACACGATGCCGCCCATCAGCTGGCTGTGCGCGGTCTTCGCGTTCAGCAGCGTGCCGACGTCGTACACGCCGACGATGCGTGCCACCCGGATCGTGCCGAGATCTTCATCGACGTGCACTTCCGCGAACACCGCGCCGAACGAGTGAAACGAGTACTGCTGCTTCTCGTTGCCCGGCTTGACGGTCGCCGTCGCTTCGATCGGCCGGCCGCCGTTGCGCGCGATGATCGCCGCCGCCGGATCGCGCTTCGCAGGCGTCGTGCGGCTGACGACCCAGCCGTTGTCGACCGTCACGTCGTCGCGCGACATGCCGGCGAGCGGCGAGCCCGCATCCGCGAGCGCCATCGCGATCAGCTGGTCGCGGGCCTGCATCGCCGCCGCCTGCACCGCCGGCGACACGCTCGCGGCCGACTGCGATCCGCCCGACACCGGCGCTTTCGGCAACGACGAATCGCCGAGCGCGAAGCGCACGTTCTCGGGCGCGAAGCCGAGCGTGTCGGCGGCGACCTGCGTCATCACCGTGTAGGTGCCGGTGCCGAGATCCTGCGTGCCCGAGGCGACCATCGCGGTGCCGTCGGGCAGGATGCGCGCGATCGCGGAGGCCTCGCTGCGGTTCGCCGGGTAGGTCGCGGTGGCGACGCCCATGCCGATCAGCGTGTGACCGTCGCGCATCGAACGCGGCTTCGGGTTGCGCCGCGCCCAGCCGAATTTCTCGGCGCCGGACTGGTAGCACTCCCGCAGCGCCTTGCTCGACCACGGCTTCTTTTCCTGCGGCTCGTTTTCCGCGTAGTTCTTCAGGCGAAACGCGAGCGGGTCCATGCGCAACTGATACGCCATCTCGTCCATCGCGGATTCGAGCGCGAACGAGCCGCTCGTCTCGCCGGGCGCACGCGTGAAGGTCGGCGTGCCGATGTCGAGCTTGACGAGCCGGTGCGACGTCGACTGGTTCGGCACCGCGTACATCATCCGCGAGACGATCGCGGAGGTTTCGGTCCAGTCCTCGAAGGTCGAGGTGGTCGAGATCGAGTCGTGGCGCATGCCGGTGAGCGTGCCGTCCTCGCGCGCGGCCACCTGGATGCGCTGCTCGGTGAACGGCCGGTTGCCGATGATGCCCCACATCTGCGGACGTTCGAGCACGAGCCGCACGGGGCGCCCGGTCTGCTTCGCGGCCATCGCGGCGAGCACGACGTGCGACCACACCGAGCCCTTGCAGCCGAAGCCGCCGCCGACGAACGGGCAGATCACCCGCACGTTCGCTTCCGGAATCCCGAGGATCTTCGACACCGCGCTCTTCGCGCCTGACACGCCTTGCGTGGCGTCGTAGAGCGTGAGATTCGGGCCGTCCCAGCGCGCGAGCGTCGCGTGCGGCTCCATCGGATTGTGATGCTCGTAAGGCGTCGTGTAGACGGCATCGAGCCGCGTCGGACCCTGGCTCAGACCGGCATCGGCGTCGCCGCGCGAGGTGTTCACCGGGCGGTTGTTCATCTTCTGCGGCGAGTAGGCGGAAGCCTTCGCGCGCTCGAAGTCCGCGTTCGGCGCGGCGGCTTCGTAGCGCACCTGCACGTGGCGTGCGGCATCGACGGCGCGTTCCCGCGTATCCGCGACCACGACGGCCA
The DNA here is from genome assembly GCF_001544975.2 of Caballeronia arationis. Taxonomy (GTDB): domain Bacteria; phylum Pseudomonadota; class Gammaproteobacteria; order Burkholderiales; family Burkholderiaceae; genus Caballeronia; species Caballeronia arationis. Next base: position 17,274 of record NZ_FCOG02000006.1, read on the forward strand.
CCGGCTCGCCGCTGTAGCGCACGTCGCTGGTCTGCAGGAGCGTGAGCTTGCGCACGGCGGGCGGCTGCGCGTCGGGGTTGCCGCCGTTCGGCAGCCGCATCGCCGTCTGGTAAGTCATGACGAGCAGCACGCCCGGCATTGCCTGTGCGCCGGATATCTCGATCGACGCGATCCGGCCTTTCGCAATCGTGCTCGTCACGATGACTGCGTGCGCGAGCATCGACTCGGGGTTGTCGGCCGAATAGCGGGCCTGGCCGGTGACTTTGAGCACGCCGTCGGTGCGGTCGAGCGGTTTTCCGATGACGCTCATGCTGCACCTCCTGCCTGCGCTCCGGCTTGTTCGACCGCGCGCACGATCGCCCGCTGCGCGAGTTCGACCTTGAACGCGTTGTCGCGATACGGCTTCGCACCGCGCACCGCGAGCGCGGCCGCGCTTTGCAGCGTCGCGCGGGAGAGCGGCTTGCCGGCGAGCATCTGTTCCGCCTCGCTCGCGCGCCACGGCTTGTGCGCGACGCCGCCGAGCGCGATGCGCGCTGTCTTTACGGTGTCGCCGTCCATTTCCAGCGCGGCCGCGACCGAAACCAGCGCGAACGCGTAGCTCGCGCGGTCGCGCACTTTCAGGTATTTCGCGTGCTGCGCGAAGCGCGACGGCGGCAGATCGACGGCCGTGATGAGTTCGCCCGGCTGCAGCGTCGTGTCGAGTTCGGGCCGCTCGCCCGGCAGGCGATGGAATTCAGCGATCGGAATCGCGCGCTCGCCTCTCGGGCCGGACACGCGCACGACGGCTTCGAGCGCCGCCAGCGCGACGCTCATGTCGGACGGATTGGTCGCGATGCACTGCGCGCTTGCGCCGAGGATCGCGTGGATGCGGTTGTTGCCTTCCAGCGCGGCGCAGCCGCTGCCGGGCGTGCGCTTGTTGCACTGGGGAAAACCGGTGTCGTAGAAGTAATAGCAGCGCGTGCGCTGCATCAGGTTGCCGCCGACGGTCGCCATGTTGCGCAGTTGCGCCGACGCGCCCGCCAGAAACGCCTGCGACAGCAGCGGGTAGCGCTCCCGCACCCATGCGTGATTGGCTGCGTCGCTGTTGCGGGCGAGCGCGCCGATGCGCAGTCCGCCGTCGGGCAGGGGCGTGATCCGGTCCATGCCGTCGATATGCGTGATGTCGACGAGCTTCACCGGCCGCGCGACGCCGCCCTTCATCAGGTCGAGCAGGTTGGTGCCGCCGCCGATGAACACCACGCCCGGCTGGCTAGCCGAGCGGATTGCCGCGGCCGCGTCGGGCGCGCGTTCGTAGGAGATCGCATCCATGTCGTCTCCTAGGACTGGTTCGACGCCACGGCCGACACTGCCGCGACGATGTTGGTGTACGCGCCGCAGCGGCAGATGTTGCCGCTCATGCGCTCGCGGATTTCGTCGGCGGAGAGTTGCGGCGGACGCGCGCGGACGTTCGCCGTGACGGCGCTCGCGTTGCCGGCGCGGTATTCGTCGAGGAGGGCGGTCGCCGAACACAGCTGCCCGGGCGTACAGAAGCCGCACTGGAAGGCGTCGTGTTCGATGAATGCGCGCTGTATCGGGCTCAGGTTCTCGCCGGATGCGAGGCCTTCCACTGTCGTCACCGATTCGCAGCTGTGCATCACCGCCAGCGTGAGGCACGAGTTGATCCGCTTGCCGTTTGCGATCACCGTGCACGCGCCGCACTGGCCGCGGTCGCAGCCTTTCTTCGTGCCGGTGAGGCCCGCGTATTCGCGCAGGGCGTCGAGGAGCGTCGTGCGCGCTTCGAGTTGCAGTTCGTAGGGACGCCCGTTGATCGTCAGATGCACCGGCATCAGCGGCGCGGCGGCGGGCGGCGGCGCGACCGCCGGCGTGACGGCAGCCGGCTGCTGGGCTCGCGCGAGCGGCGCGGCGCTGACGGCTACCGTGGCGGCCGCGGATTGCAGAAAGCGCCTGCGGGACGGCTTCTGCGCCTGCTCTTCGTTGTGTGGGGGATTTTTCGCTTTGATATCGGACATGGCGATACGACGCTCCTCGCTCGTTCGAATGGGCGCTGCGCTGGCTGGCTCGTCGGGCGCGGATGCGGAGCGTGCGTCGGGCGCGCTGGCTGATGGCGGCGCTGATGCGGAGCGCCGGATAATGGGCGCGCCGCGACTTACGGCTGCGAGCAAGTCCGGTGCCACGCGCGCGCATGCAGCGTCCGCATCGACGACGATTATTTGTTCGCAGGTAAATGCTGCATCGAGCGGTAAATTTGCACAACGGGCGAAGGATTCGCATGACAGCCGCGAAAGTGGCGCGACCGGCTGTTGTTGGTCTGTTGCCGGGCGGCCGTTTGCTGCGCGTCAGGTTCGCGTCATCTGACCGGTTAGTTCATCTGATGGGACGCAGGCGCGCCGCGCGCCATGCGGGCCGGCCCGTAGGGATCGGGATTGCCGTAGCGCGGAATGGTGCCGTCGGAACGGGCACGCGCGAGGTCGGCGCGCACCTGCGCGCGCGTGACCGGAGTGTTTGCGGCCATCATGCCACCGGCCGCCGGTGTCCCGACCATGTCCTCGTACGTGTTCATCTGGGCGTATTGCTTCGGGTCCTGGCTCGACTGCGCAGCCGCAGCCGTCGAGCCCGCGGCGAGCGCGCAGACCGCGAGCCATGTCGTCAACTTCATGATCGTCCTCCTTCGATGGCGGCGAGGGTCGTCGCTCCTTCGTTATACGCGCCTGCACCGAAAACGGATGCCGTTGAAATTGCAACTAACGGTCATGTCTCCGACTATCCGCGAATTGGCGGCGATGCAGAGCGCAGGGGAATTGATCAGTTGAGCAGGAGGGTGAGGCGCTCAAAAGAGCCAGGAAGGACAGGACGAAGCCGAGAGGGTTGGAACTCGCGCGGCGGGCAGCCGGTTCGACCGGCCGGCGTCTGCGGAAAACGGGGCGAACTTCGCCCCGCACAGGATGTTTCTGCGCCAGCAGAACTCAAAGATCCGCCGGATACGGCGCCTTCAGCCACTTCATCGAGAGCGTGTTCAGCGTGCCGTCCTTCTTCGCCTGGGCGATGGCTGCATCAACTTCCTTCAGCAGACGCGGTTCGTTCTTGTTCAGGCCGACGTGATCCGGCGAGCTGAACAGTTCGAACTTCTGTTCCGGCTGGATCGGCGGATTGCGCGCGATGATCGTCGCTCCGACGTCGTTGCCGACCACCATCAGTTGCGCCTGGCCCGATAGGAACGCGGAAATCGCGCCGTTCGGGTCGTCGAAGCGCTTGATCGTTGCGCTCGGCGGTGCGACCTTGCTCACGCTCAGGTCCTCCAGCGTGCCGCGCGCGACCGCGATCGTCTTGCCCGCGAGATCGGCCGTGCTTTTGACCGGCAGCGACTTCGGCCCGAATACCGCGAGGTAGTAGGGCGCGTAGGGCCGCGAGAAATCGAGGATCTTCTCGCGCTCGGGCGTCTGGCCGACGGAGAGCAGCATGTCGGCCTTGTGCGTCGCGAGATACGCCATGCGGTTTTCGCCCGTAATCGCCACCAGTTCGACCTTCGCCTTCAGCGCGCGGCCGAGGTAGTCGGCCATTTCGATGTCATAGCCCTGCGGCTTCATGTCCGGTCCGATCGATCCGAACGGCGGATAGTCCATGAACACGCCGATGCGCACGACGCCGTTCTTCTGGATGGTATCGAGCGCATCGGCGTGAGCGGACGACGTGAACGCGGCGAACGAGGCGACAAGGGCGAGCGTCGCACACAACTGCGCGGCGAGGCGGGAAACGCGTTTCGTCATGGTGAGGACCTGAAGGGTGAGCAAGTAGGAAGGGTCGATGCACTCTAGGCACGCAAAAATCGCGTCACAATCGAAATGTGCGCATGCCAGCCATGCGCCTCGCGCATGGCTTCACTTGATCAGCTTGAGCGCCTCGCGGAACTCTGGACGCCGGCAGGTGCCGAGCCAGTTGAAGATCGCCGTTTCGGTCGTCGTCAGGCGCGCGCCTTCCTGTGCCGCGCGCGTAAGCGCGATCGCGCGGTTGGCCGGATCGCGCGAGCCGACGGCATCCGCGACGAGCCGACGGCATCCGCGACGAGCTCCACGCGATAGCCGAGCCGCAGCAGGCCGAGCGTCGTGAGCAGCACGCAGACGTGCGCCTCCGCGCCCGCGACGACGAGTACGCCGTCATCCGGCGGCGCCAGCGCGGCGACGAAGGCATCGTCGAGCGTGGCATCGAAGGTATGTTTTTCGATCACGCGCTGATCGGACACAAGCAGACCGTCGACGGTCGCGCCGAGCCCGCGCGGATTCTGCTCGGTTGCGAGCACCGGCACGCCGAGCAGGCCGGCGGCGCGCACGAGCGTCTTGCAGTGGCGCAGCAGCGTCTCGCCGCCGTCGATATGCGGCAGCAGGCGCTGCTGCATGTCGATCACCAGAAGCATCGCTTCAGGTTTCACTTTCCATGATCCGGTCGATGAGCCGCGCGTTTTCGCCTGCCGAGCCGATGCCCGCGTGCTTCGCCATCGGCACGAAGAAGTGCATCGCGACCGGCAGCTTCGAGCGTTCGAGCCACGCCGTCAGGTGCGCGTTCAGCCGATGCGCCGGTGCCTTCAGTTCCTCGCGCAGCACGGCGGGCAGCTTCTCGAAGTGCTTCATCTCGGTCTGATACGGCTCGGGCGCAACGCAGAGCGCATTCGGCCGGCCGTCGACATCGACGGGCAGGCGCTCCAGCGCCTGATGCAGTAACGCGACGCCGAGCCCTTCGCCGCGCCACGGCTTTCTCACTTCCCACATGCTGATATAGACCACCCGATGCTCGTTGAACACCCGGCACAGGTCCGGCCCGAGCGCCTCGGTGGCGGCGAGCGCGAGCGAGAGCATCTCGCCGGAATAGGTGTCGAGCACGTAGACGAGGTCCGCGCTGCTGTGTATCGGCGGCACCTTCACGAGTTTCAGTTCGACCGCCGCCGCGACGATGTCCGTGCCCGCCTCGTGGAACACGGCAAACGCGGTGCCGAGCCGTTCGTCGTCGACTTGCGGATATTCGTGGCGGTAAGTCATCGTGAAGAGAAAGGGGCCGATCTTCTCCCGGTAAGCGAGCGGCCGGTCGACGTCGTAGTCGCTCGTGCCTTCGAGGCCGTAGGGATCGTAGTCGCGCTTCTCGCGATTCTCGCCGGGTTCGCCCGACTTCAGCGCGACGAGCGGCCGCCGCGATTCGGGGACGAAGTCTTCCGGCAGGCCTTCCCACGCGAGGCGCAGGAACTCGCGGCCGCCGCGATAATGCGTTTCGAAGAGCGCGATGACCTGATGGGCCGCAACCGGATCGACAATTTTCTGCACGCAGTCGAGCGCGCGGTCGATTAGCTGGTCGGCTTCTTCCGGATCGGGTGCGGGATGCGGCTCGCCGGGCCCGGGCATCGCCGGCAGTCCTTGCGCCGCACGCGCCCGGCGCGTGAGGTCGAGCCATTTGTCGGCGGCGCGCTCGGCGAGAAAACCCGCCGCGATGCGGTAGCCGGAGAGCACGATCGACTGGCCGGTGTCGCCGAGGGGGAACACGTACTCGTCGGACAAGGCCTCGTCCACGGTGGTCGCGCGGAACGTCTCGCGCGGCGAAACCGCGTTCGCCGCGGAATCGAAGCGGGTGTGCGACAGCACATGCGCGACGAGATCGGACGCCGTCGGACCGAAATCGGACTCTACGCCGGGAAGCAGCTTCAGCAAGGACAGGTTGCTCATGTAGGCCATCTCCGTGACGTGGGTGTACATCGTAACAAACCGTCAGGCGGACCGTCGCGCAACGTTCGGCCGCGTTCAGGCGCTTTGGACCTGGGTCGCGGCGCGCGGGTTGCTACCTGAACAGTCGATCCTGCATGGGGGACGAGGCATGACTACGGTTAAGGAAGGAGGCTGCGCCTGCGGCGCGGTACGGTTTCGCGTCGGCGGGGCGCCGCGGCGCGTCGGCATGTGCCACTGCATGACCTGCCGACGGATTCACGGCTCGGCGTTTGGAGTCTATGCGGTTTTCGCGCGCGGCGACGTGGAGTTTTTCGGCCGGACCGAGGCCTGGCGCAGTTCCGACGAGGCACGGCGGCATTTTTGTCCCGTCTGCGGATCGGTGGCGTACATGGAGTACCTGGCTACGCCGGAAATCGACTTGCCGCTCGGCGCCTTCGATGAAACCGGGATCTACGAGCCGGGCTATGAACTCTGGTGCCGTCGCCGCGAGCCGTGGCTGCCGCGTGGCGTGCGCACGGAGTACGAAGAAGACCGTCCGTGAGGGTGCCGCGCGGGCGCCCGACGAATTCGTGCGTGAGGCTACTTGGGACCAGAGTAAGGCGCATGGGACCCGAGTAAGCGCTAAAGCGCTAACTCGGGTCGACAGAACCCGCACCGTGATCCGCCTCCACCAGCCACGTCCGCGCTGCTCGGCCGGCTCGAACACGCGTAACACCTCGTCACGAACCCGCGGCCGAAGAGCAGGAACCGGCCTCGCCGTGAAGAGTCCGAAGAATTGCATTCGGCGCCGGAAAATACGACGATACATCCGCGCGGTCGCTGAGCGCGTTGCCTTCGCGGGCAACCTGAATGCATGGCATGGCAACTCGGGCAGCCTTTGAACTTCAGTACGAGCGAGGAGCATCGATACTATGGCGAAGCAACCGGTGAGCGGCAGCGACAAGAACCATCCCGAAGGCGCGACCTGCGTGGGCGCGTGCAATCCGGCGGAAGAAATCGAAGTGGTCGTGATGCTGCGGCGTCAGGACGAAAGCGGCTTCAAACAGCTGATGGCGAAGATCGATACGGGCGAGGCCGAGCCCGTAGCGCGCGACGAGTTCGAAAAACGCTTCGGCGCATCGAAGGAAGACGTCGAGAAGGTCGAGAAATTCGCCGCGCAGTACAGCCTGAAAGTGGCGCGCTCCGATCCGGGCTCGCGCAGCGTCGTGCTCAAGGGGACCATCGAGCAGTTCCAGAAGGCGTTCGACGTGAAACTCGAACGCTTCGAGCATCACAACATCGGCGAATATCGCGGCCGAACGGGGCCCGTCAACGTGCCCGACGAGATGCACGACGCCGTCACCGCGGTACTCGGTCTCGATAGCCGTCCGCAGGCGCGTCCGCACTTTCGCTTCCGGCCGCCGTTCAGGCCGGCGCGCGGTCTCGCGCCCGCGTCGTTCACGCCGGTCGACCTCGCGCGCCTCTACGACTTCCCCGATGGCGACGGCGCCGGCCAGTGCATCGCAATCATCGAGCTCGGCGGCGGCTACCGCACGAGCGATCTCACCGCGTATTTCTCCAAGCTCGGCGTAAAGGCGCCGAAGGTCGTCGCGGTCAGCGTCGACGAGGCGAAGAACGCGCCCACCGGCAATCCGAACGGGCCGGACAGCGAAGTGACGCTTGACATCGAGATCGCCGGGGCGGTCGCGCCGGGCGCCGTGATCGCCGTCTACTTCGCGCCGAACAGCGACTCCGGGTTCGTCGACGCCGTGAATCGCGCGATCCACGACGCGACTCACAAGCCCTCGGTCGTCTCGATCAGCTGGGGCGGCCCGGAGTCGATGTGGACTTCGCAATCGCTCAACGCGTTCAACGACGTCCTGCAAACGGCCGCCGCGCTTGGTGTGACCGTGTGCGCCGCATCGGGCGACAGCGGTTCGAGCGACGGCGTCGGCGACGGCACCGATCACGTCGATTTCCCGGCTTCGAGCCCGTACACGCTCGCGTGCGGCGGGACGAGCCTGTCCGCTTCGGCCAACGGCATCCAGCAGGAAGTCGTCTGGAACGACGGCGATCAGGGCGGCGCGGGCGGCGGCGGCGTGAGCGGCGCGTTCGCACTGCCGGTCTGGCAAAAGGGGCTCACGGTCGCGCGCACGGGCGGCGGCCACACGGCGCTCGCCAAACGCGGCGTGCCCGATGTCTGCGGCGACGCCTCGCCGCAGACCGGCTACGAAGTGCTGATCGGCGGCAACGAGACGGTGGTCGGCGGCACCAGCGCCGTGGCACCTCTGTGGGCGGCGCTCCTCGCGCGCATCAACGCGATCAACGGGAAGCCGGCCGGCTTCGTCAATCCGAAGCTGTATCGCTCGAAGACGGCCTGTCGCGACATCACGGAGGGCAATAACGGCAGTTTCGCGGCGGCGGCCGGCTGGGATGCCTGCACGGGACTCGGCAGCCCGGACGGGGCGAAAGTGGCGGCCGCGCTGAAATGACCGCACTGCAATAAAGACAGCGCAACGAGCACGACTTCAACCACGGCAATAACAACGACGACGAACCAGGAGCGACGACGATGAACTCCGATCCAGCAGTAGAGAACCCCGCCGACGGGGCGCAGGAAACGGCCGCGAAGGCACCCGCGACGCCGGCGCCTGCCGCGAAGACGCCGAAAAAGACTGCGAAGCCAGCGAAGAAGACGACGACCGCGAAGCGCGACCAGCCGTACTTCGATCCGATCGCGTACGGCAACGGTCCCGACGATTCGGTCGCCGCGACCGAAGCCGACGAGAACGCCGCCGTCACGCATCACACGGTTACGGTGGGCGGCGCGAAGATCGCCTATACGGCGACGGTCGGGCATCTCGTGACCGTCGATCCGAGCAGCTCGAAGCCGGATGCAAAGATGTTCTACGTCGCGTTCACGAAGGACGCGCAGAAGGAGGAAGAGCGCCCGCTCACGTTCTTCTATAACGGCGGACCGGGGTCGTCGTCGGTGTTTGTGCTGCTCGGCTCGTTCGCGCCGCGGCGCATCAAGACCGCAATGCCGAGCTTCACGCCCCCAGCGCCGTACGAGATGGAGGACAACCCGGACAGCCTGCTCGACAAAAGCGACCTGATCTTCATCAATCCGGTCGGCACGGGCTATTCGGCGGCGATCGCGCCGAACAAGAACCGTGATTTCTGGGGCGTCGATCAGGACGCGGATTCCATCAAACAGTTCATCAAGCGCTATCTGACGAAGAACAATCGCTGGAATTCGCCGAAATTCCTGTTCGGCGAGTCGTACGGCACGGCGCGCAGCTGCGTGCTCGCTTACAAGCTGCACGAGGATGGCGTCGACCTGAACGGCATCACGCTGCAATCGTCGATTCTCGACTACCGGCAGGCCGGCAATCCGGTGGGCGCGCTGCCGACCGCCGCCGCCGATGCCTGGTATCACAAGAAGCTCGGCGTGCATCCGACGCCGACCAATCTGGAGGCGTTCGCCGAGGAAGTCGCGGAATTCGCGCGCACGGATTACCTGAACGCGCTGCGCAAGTTCCCGCAGACCGACGACGAAGTCGTGCAGAAGCTCGCCGACTTCACCGGCATCGACAAGGCGACGCTGCTCGCGTGGAGCCTCGACATCGCCGCCTACGACAGCCGCGGCAATTCACTCTTTCTCACGACGCTTTTGAAGTCGAAGGGGCAGTCGCTCGGTTCGTACGACGGGCGCGTGACGGGCGTGTCGAGCGGTATCGCAGGCAAGATCGATCCGAATTCCGGCGGCAACGACCCGACGATGACGGCGGTGAGCGGCGTCTACACGTCGATGTGGAACAGCTACCTCAACGAGCAGTTGAAATTTACCTCAACGTCTTCGTTCACCGATCTCAACGACCAGGCGTTCCTGAACTGGGATTTCAAGCATACGGACCCGACCGGCGCGCAGAAGGGGATCGATTCGAAGGGCAACATCATCCTGTACACGGCGGGCGACCTGGCGGCGGTGATGGCGCTGAACGTCGATCTGAAGGTGCTTTCCGCGAACGGCATGTACGATTTTGTCACGCCGTTCTACCAGACCGTGATCGATCTCCAGCAGATGCCGCTCATCGACAAAACCGTGCGCCAGAATCTCTCGGCGACGTTCTATCCGTCGGGACACATGGTCTATCTCGACGGCGGTTCGCGCACGCAGTTGAAAAAAGATCTGGCGACGATGTACGACGCCGCGACGTCGAACCATGTTGCGATGAGCCGGATCATCGCGTTGCAGCGGACGACGGCGGCCAAGATCGCCTAGCTTCATCCGGGAACACCGTTTGCGCCTTGAAAGGCCTGGCGCTATCGAAAGCGCCAGGCCAATTGTCAAACGGAGTCCTCCCAATGCCGACCCAGAAGAAGACGGCCAGCGCCGTCGCTCGTACCCCGTCGCAGAGCAATACGAACCAGAAGGTCGAGAGCCTGGAAACATTCCGCTCCGACGCAACCGATCAGGCCCTGACCACCAACCAGGGCGTCAAGGTCGCCGACAACCAGAACACGCTGAGCGCCGGCCCGCGCGGCCCGTCGCTGCTCGAAGATTTCATCATGCGTGAAAAAATCACGCATTTCGACCACGAGCGCATCCCGGAGCGGATCGTGCACGCGCGCGGGTCCGCCGCGCATGGCGTGTTCAAGGTCTACGAATCGCAGGCCGCGCTCACCAAGGCCGCCTTCCTGCAGGACCCGAAGAAGGAAACGCCGGTGTACGTGCGCTTCTCGACGGTTCAGGGTTCGCGCGGTTCCGCCGACACCGTGCGCGACGTGCGCGGCTTCGCCGTCAAGTTCTACACCGAGGAAGGGAATTTCGACCTGGTCGGCAACAACATGCCGGTTTTCTTCATACAGGACGCGATCAAGTTCCCCGACTTCGTCCACGCCGTGAAGCCCGAGCCGCACAACGAGATGCCGCAGGGCGGTTCGGCGCACGACACCTTCTGGGACTTCGTCTCGCTCGTGCCCGAATCGGCGCACATGGTGCTCTGGACCATGTCCGACCGCGCGATCCCGAAAAGCCTGCGGACGATGGAAGGCTTCGGCATCCACACGTTCCGTTTCGTCAACGCCGAGGGCAAGGGGCGCTTCGTCAAGTTTCACTGGCGTCCGACGATCGGCTCCGCGTCGCTCCTGTGGGACGAGGCGCAGAAGCTCGCGGGCAAGGATTGCGACTTCCATCGCCGCGACCTGTGGGACGCGATCGACATGGGCGACTATCCGGAATGGGAACTGGGCGTGCAGATCGTCGAGGAAGAAGACGAGCACAAGTTCCCGTTCGACCTGCTCGATCCGACCAAGATCATCCCCGAGGAACTCGTGCCGCTGAAGATGATCGGCAAGCTCACGCTCAATCGCAATCCGGACAACTTCTTCGCGGAAACCGAGCAGGTCGCGTTCTGCCCGGGCCATATCGTGCCGGGCCTCGATTTCACGAACGATCCGCTCCTGCAGGGACGGCTCTTTTCCTACACCGACACGCAGATCAGCCGGCTCGGCGGCCCGAACTTCCACGAGATTCCGATCAACCGGCCGCTTGCGCCGATGCACAACGGCCAGCGCGACGCGATGCATCGCCAGACGATCGACAAGGGGCAGGCGTCCTACGAGCCGAATTCGATCGACGGCGGTTGGCCGAAGGAAACGCCGCCAGCCGCGGCGGGCGGCGGGTTCGAGAGCTATACGGAGCGCGTCGAGGGCTCGAAGATCCGCGTGCGCAGTCCGTCGTTCATCGACCACTACTCGCAGGCGACGCTCTTCTGGAACAGCATGACGCCGCCTGAAAAGGATCACATCGTCGGCGCGTATTCGTTCGAACTGAGCAAGGTCGAGCGCAAACCCATCCGCGAACGGCAACTCGGCATTCTCGCGAACATCGACGGCGAACTGGCCTCGCGCGTCGCCGCGAATCTCGGCTTGCCGGTGCCGAAGCAGAGCGCGAGCGCTGAGGAACTGGGCAAGCCGTCGGTGAACGAATCGCCGGCGCTGTCGATCGTCGCGAAGACGCCGCCTTCGGTCAAGACGCGCAAGGTCGCGATTCTCGCCGCGAAGGGCGCGGATGCGGCGAGCATCAAGGCCGTCAAGGACGCGCTCGCCGCCGAGGGTGCGCACGCGAAGGTAATCGCGCCGGTGCTGGGAACGCTCGACGGCGGCATCGAAGTCGACGCGACGATCCTCGCGATGCCTTCCATCATGTTCGATGGCGTCGTGGTCGCGGGCGGCAAGGAGAGCGCGAAGGCGCTCTCGGAGTCGGGCGACGCGCGGCACTTCGTGCTGGAGTCGTTCAAGCACCTGAAGGCGATCGGCGCGATCGGCGACGGCGAGGACGTGCTTGCGGCCGCCCATCTGCCGACGGGGAACGATGGCGTGTCAGTCGGCGGCGATGCGAAGGCGGTGATGAAGGCGTTCATTGAGGCGCTCGGCAATCATCGCGTCTGGGCGAGGGCGCAGAAGGCGGAAAGTGTGCCGGCTTGATTTTCCGGCGCGGCGAAGCGAGAAAATCCCCCGACTTGGTTGGGGGATTTTTTTGCAGCGGGGCGTCCGCCAATCCCTCGGAGTGGTCGTTCTTAAGATAAAACTGCGTTGACTTCGCGCTGCAGCGCATCGAAGCTGCGTTTCGTGCGTTCATCTGCGCCAACGCCCGGGCGACGTGCGTCGCCTGACAAACGCGCTTCGCCTTCGATCGATGCAATTCTTCACGCGATTGCGTCAAAAACCGGCATTTCTCATCCCCTACATTTTTGAGACACTGGCCGGAGCCAATATGCGGCCTAGAGCGTGTCACCTACACCGATCAATTTGTGGCGTAGCGCGCGGCTGATCGTCTGCGCGCTGTCGCTGTCTACCTGCGCTTGCGCTGCCCTGGCGGGCGAGCGCGACGCGTTCGTCGTCGGCGCGGTTCCCGGCGCGATCCTGCCGCTCGAATTCGCCGCGCCGTCGACGGTGCCTGGCCCCTCTGGCCCCTCTGGCGCCGCAGGAGCCTCGGAAGCCGCGCCCGCCGTGCAGGGCATCTCGGCCGACTATGCCAGGGAAGTCGCGCTCAGGCTGAGCCGCCCGCTCGAATGGCGCGTCTATCCCGACCGGTCCGCGATGATGGAGGCGCTCGCGCACAGCGAGATCGATGCCGCCACGGCGGCCACAGGCAACGACACCGACCTGCCGGTCGTACTCAGCCATCCTTATCTGCCGACGCAGCAGATTTTCATCGAAGCGCGGACGAAACACGCGCCGACCGGCCGCGTAGCCTACGTCGAGGCGCAGACCTCGCCCACGCGGCTGCAGTCGGCGTACCCGCACTTGCATCCGGTGAGCTACCGGAGCGTGAGCAGCGCGCTCCTCGCCGTGGCGATCGGCGATGCGGACGCATTCGTCGGTGATCTCGTCGCCGCGTCCTACACGATGGACCACTTCGATCTGACCGGTCTCAGGGTCAGCGGCTTCGCCCCATTCGACGAAGGCGGCTACATCTTCGCGTTCGCCGCCGGCAAGCCGGGCGTGACGGAACTCGTGGAGCAGGTGAACGCCGCGCTCGCCCGGCTGCCTGCGCGCTTCCAGCTTGAAGCGCACTCGCGCTGGGGCGTGACGACCGCCGCGGTCGATGCCAACGGCCCGCTCGACCTGACCGATGCCGAACGTGCCTGGATCGCCGCGCATCCGGTCGTGACGTACGCGATGCTCGACCGTGCGGCGCCGCTCGGCTTCCGGGACGCGCGCGGAAATCCCGCCGGTTTCGCCGTCGACATGCTTGAAGCGATCGAGCGTCTCACCGGCTTGCATTTCGTACCGCGCGTGGACTTTTCCATCGAGGACATCGAGCGCGACCTGAGCGACGGAACCGCGCTCCTGACGCCGGTGCCGCTGCCGCCCGTCGAGGGTGTCCGATTGCTGAGCAGCCGCCCGTTCGGGGAGGGCCTCTTCGTGATCGTTACCCGCACGGGTTCCACTCCGCGCCGCAATCCCGACGCGCTCAAGGGCGTGCGGGTAGCGGTGCCGGCCAGCAGCCTCGTCGGCGCGGAGGTGCAGCGGCGGGTACCGTCGGTGCAGCTTGTCGAGACGACGGGCCACCACGCCATATTCGACGCGCTCGCCAGCGGCCGGGCTGACGCCGCCGTCTCCGAGATGGGATTCGCGAACTACGCGGCGTCGAACCCATATCGGGACAAACTGGAGATAACGGGTGTCTTCTCCAGCGAGCCGGAGCAATACAGGTTTTCGGTTGTGGAGCGCGAGCCGGTGCTCGCCGGCATCCTCGACCGCGCGCTCGGCCGTCTGCATGGTGCGCAGCTCGACGCAATCCGCAGCCGCTGGTCGCTCGGCGAGCATCCGGAAACGCTCTGGGAGCGGCGGCGCCCGCTGGTGCAGTTCACGGCGGCGATTGGCGCGGGCATCGTCGTGCTGCTGTGCGCGTGGGCCATGTCGCTGCGCACGCAGATCACGCGCCGCGCCGCCGCCGAGGCGGCGCTGCGTGCGGCAAAGGAGGAGGCAGAGACCGCGAACCGCGCCAAATCCACCTTCCTCGCAACCATGAGCCACGAAATCCGCACGCCGATGAGCGCCGTCCTCGGCTTGCTGGAACTGGAACTGCGCGGTCCGGGGGACCGCGCATCGACGGAGCGCTCGCTCGCGACGGCGCAGCAGGCCGCGCGCGAGCTGCTCAGCCTGATCGACGACATTCTCGACGTCGCGAAGATCGAAGCGGAGCGGCTCGACCTCGCGCCCGCGCCGCTCGAACTGGATGCGTGGGTGGAGAGCGTGGCCGCGATCTACGGGCAGGCCGCGCGCGGCAAGGATATCCGGCTGACGGTGGAAAAGCGCGGCAGCGCAGGCCCGGCCTGGGTCACCGCCGATGCGCTGCGGTTGCGGCAGGTGGTAGGCAACCTGCTTTCGAACGCGATCAAGTTCACGTCGAAGGGCGGCGTGACGCTGGCGTATCGCGTCGGTGAAATGGCGAACGGAGTGAGGGAAGTGGTGTTCGATATTTCGGATACCGGGATCGGCATGACGCGCGAGCAGCAGTCGGCGCTCTTCGCGCCGTTCGTGCAGGTGCACGACAACCGCAGCGGGCATTTTGGCGGGACGGGCCTCGGGCTGTCGATATGCCGCCGCCTCACGACGATGATGGGCGGTTCCGTGGCCGTGGAAAGCGAGCCGGGCTGCGGCAGCCGGTTCACGGTGCGGCTCGCGCTGCCCGCGGCGCAGCCGGTGGCCGGCCCGGCGGCAATCGAGGCGGACGAACGCACGAAGGCGGCGTCCGAACTCGCGGCGCTCGCGGGGTTGCATGCGCTCGTGATCGACGACCACCTGGCGAACCGCATCGTGGTGAGCGGCCAGCTCGTGGAACTCGGCTGCACGGCGGACACGGCGTCCGACGGCGCCGAGGGACTGGCACGCTGGGTGTCGGACCCGGCGGCGTTCGATTTGATGATGGTCGACTGCTCGATGCCGGTGATGCGCGGCGAGGAGGTCGCGCGGCGGGTGCGGGCACGCGAGGCGAGCGCGACGGTCCCGGCGGGCCCGGCGGGTTCGGCCCGCGGGCCGGTGCCGATCGTCGGCATGACTGCGGATGCGCAACCCGAAGCCGCAGCGCGAGCCGTCGAGGCGGGGATGAACGTGTGTCTCGTGAAGCCGGTGGCAATCGACGACTTGCGACGGGTGCTCGCTGCGGTGCTGGCCGGGGCGCCGGCGTCGCTGCGAGCGCATGCGCAGTCCGCCTCCCTGATCGATCCGCAGCCGGCGCATCCCAGCGAAGCGGAGCGGGTGCCTGTAGGGAATGCGCAGCCAGCGTCCCAGCCGCTGCCGTCTTCCAAACACGACGGCCGGCCGGCACATCGGCCGCCGACTTTTTCCGGCAAGGCCGTCGCGCGCGCCAGATCGCAGCGGCGCCCGCTTTTCGACTTCGGTACGAAGCTGCATCCGGAGTCACGGGCGGACGCGCCTCTGCGGTCCGGACGATCCAGTGAGGATCGCCCGGCGCAGGCTGCGCCGTCCCCGGCCGTCTCCGACGCCACCTTCGACCGCGCGCTCGTCGACGCTTTCGGCGCGCAGGCCGATGGACTGATCGACGCGCTGAGAACCGCGAACGCGGAGGACTTCGACAAGGCCCGCGCCGCCATGACCGCGCGCGACTACGCGTACCTTCACGACACGGCGCATCGCATGAAGGGCGCGGCCGTCGTTATCGGGGCGGCGCCGTTCGTCGCCGCGTGCGCGGCGCTGCAGCTTGCCTGTCGCGCCGCATTCAACCCAGACCCAGGCAGCGCGACGCACAACGACGACCACACTGCCACGCCGCCCGACACGCGGGTCGTTGCCGCCTTTCGCGCGTTCGTCGACGAAGGTGCGGCGCTCGAGAACGCGCTCTCGAACCACACGCCATCGCCGTCCGTCGAGCCGTTTCCGAAGCAGCGTGTGTTTTAATGGACCTTTCCCTTGTCTTGAAATCAGACCCCGGCGCCCGCTGCGCGTCGCGCAGGAGGCATCCGACGCATGAACCGAAGACCCATCCTGGTCGCGCTTGCCGCGGCGGCGTTCGCCGCCGCGCCGTCCTTCGCGCAGCGCGCCGAGTGGCTCGATCCGCACGTCACGCAGGCGACCATCGTCGAAACGATTTGCGTGCCGGGCTATGCCGACCGGGTGTCGCCATCGTTCGACGTCCAGATGCGCCAGAAGCAGCGTCTGCTGAAACAGCGCGGCATCGACGAGGCCTTCGCGTCCGAATACGCGCTCGATCACCGGATTCCCGTGCTGCTCGGCGGCCTCGCGAGCGCGCCGGCGAATCTCGATCTGCGGCCTTGGGAAGGCCGCAGCGGCCAGCGCCGCAAGGAGCGGCTCGCGGTGTTCCTGAAGCGCTGCGTCTGCACCGGCGACATCACGCTCGCCGTGGCGCAAGCGGCCATCGCAGGAGACTGGGCAAATCGCTACCCGAATCTGTCGAGCCTGACGTGTACGGGCTCATGAACGAAACCACCGAACTCCGGAGAAATTTCATGCAGGCAATTCTCGATCACGCACGCAGGCGCATCGCGGCTGCCCGGTTCACGCTGGCCGCGCTCGGCGTGGCGGCGCTCGCCGTCGCGAGCCAGGGCGCGGCGGCGCAGCCCGCGGGCAAGCACGGCAAACCGTCGGCCGATTGCGGAAAAGGGCAGGCGATGACGATCGTCGGCGATACGCCCGGCGCGATCAGCTTCGACGTCTACCGGCAGTTGCATCCGGTCACGGCGCAACATCTTGCGCTGTTCGCCGACAGCGGGCAGGTCAGGATGCTGCATGACGGACTGCGCGTGTGCACGGTCCACGACGACGGCGTCGACGATCCGAGCGCCGTTCTCGTGCGCCCGCCGAGCGACAGGATGAGCTACTGGGTCGGTGCCGGCGACCTCGCCAAAGCGCGCTGAACGCAGCCGTCCATATCCTGAAAATAGCGGTGACGGCCACGCGGAGGCTTGCGGTGCGATCCAACTCGTAGCGGCCGATCTCCGCCGGACGGGGTTTGCGGATCACGACGACACAAAAAGTCAAAATGTCGCAGGGCAACACACGTCCGGGTGACTAACATGTATTTGTCTTGAAATTAGCTTCGTGGAGCCGCGATGATCGTCCTGTACTTCTCTGTCCTGCTTGCTGGCGCGAGCCTCGTCCATACCTTGATGAATCGCCGCGAGCGGCTGCAGCCGGCGCGCGTCGAGCGGCGTTCTGATGCGTATCGCGAGCGGTGAGCACCATGCATCTATTGATCTGGAACCTGCCGCGGCGGTGCGCCGCGTCCGAGGTCCGGCGCTTTCTGGAGCATGAGCTGGGCAAGTACGTGTCGGCGATCGAGGTCTACGGCGCAGGCACGCCCGACGCTTACGCCGACGCCACGCTCACCACCGACCTGCCCTATATCGGCGAAGTGATTGCACAGCGACTGTCCCAGCGGCGCCTGCACGACACGCCGCTGCGCGCGCGGGCGTCGGTCTCCGGCGACGCATCGACGTGGCTGCATTAGACGGGCGTCATCAGGCCGGGCCGCCTCGCGTTGAACTTTGCGGGACAGAACGCGACGAACCGGATGTGCGGTGCGTCGAACCACTCCGATTCTTCGATTTTTTCAAGGAAACCGGTGCAGTCGAATGCACCGGTTTTTTTGCGACCGCGCGGCGCGCGTGACAAGGCGCGGCAGGTCGACCGCAACGGAAGGCACCCAGGAGTTCGATGCTTCAGGCAGGTTCGAAGGACACAAAGCGCGGGGCGGTCTGCCTTGCGATTATCGCCATAGTTGTCACGGCCACGCCCGCGTTCGGTCAGAGCGCTCAGAACGCAGCGGGCGCGGTGTCGTCGGGCTCAGTGGGGAAGCCACAGCGTGAAATGCCGCCCTTGCTCCCGACGCCCGGCGCGCCGCCGCCGGTGACCGGCGGCCCGGTGCAATTTCCGCAACCAGGCGAAGAGAGCCGGCCGCTGCCCGCGATGCCCGTGCCGCCCTCGCCAGGATCCGGTGTTTCGTCCTCGCCCGCGAGCGGTGCGGAGGTGCCGCCGCAGGAGACCGGCGCGTCGGAGGTCGAAGCCGAGATTCCGCCGCCGCCCGCGCCGAACGTCGCACAGCAGTCCGGGCTCGACTCCGCCGGCGCGTTCGCGCTGCGGCAGATCTTCGCGAATGAGGTGAAGCGCCGGCTCGCCGTGCCCGCCGCCGATCAGCAGGCTTACGGGCGCCTCTTGCAACAGACGCTTGCCGCGAACGGGCACGGCGATCTGGCGAACGAATACGTCGTGCTCGTCGATCGCAGCCAGAACGCGCAGGCGCTCTTCATCTACTTCCGCGCGAAACCGGGCGACGCCTGGTCGATGATCGGCGCGACGCCGGTTTCGACCGGCCGCCCGGGCACCTACGACCACTTCCTGACGCCGCTCGGCGTCTTCGCTCACACGCCGCTCAACATGGACTATCGCGCGGAGGGCACGGAGAACGAGTTCGGCATCTGCGGCTACGGCGCGCGCGACATGCGCATCTACGATTTCGGCTGGGCCGATGGCGAGCGCGGCTGGGGCAAGGGCGGCATCTCGCAAATGCGCTTCCAGATGCACGCGACCGATCCCGACAAGCTCGAACCGGTGCTCGGCATCCGCCATTCGAAAGGCTGCGTGCGGATTCCTGCGGCGCTGAACGTGTTTCTCGACCATCGCGGCATCCTCGACGCCGATTACGAAGCGCGCGCGGCCGAAGGCGAATCGCTCTGGATCCTGAAGAACAAGCGCGAGGCGACGCCGTGGGCGGGGCGCTATCTGGTCGTCGTCGATACCGCGCGCAAGGTGCGGCCGGCGTGGTCGCCCGCACCGGGCGGCGCAGTCCGGGCGAAAGTCCCGGCCAACGCGGATACGGCGGACTGACGGGCCGGGTGCTCTGACGCCGTCGCGCGCGTCACTCGATGGAGAACGTGTCGAGCGGCTGGTTCGCACGCGCGTCGCCGGCGAAGCGCGCGGCGAGCTGTTCGTGGAGCCTGCGCGCCTCGTCGAGCGTCAGGTCGATCCAGTACGGGTCGCCGGCTGCGTCGTTCAGGCGCTCGGGCGGAAACTGGATCTCGATGACGACGCCTTTTTTATACATCTGAAAGCCTTCTCTGGAAGCGGAACGTTAGGCACCCAGTCTAGCAACCGAACGCGCGCCGATTGGCCACGCTCGGGAAAGAATGCGTTGAACGCGCGCGGGTTGACGCGGCGTTCCGATGAACGTCACGGCGATGTCACGAAGTTCGGCGATGCTTCCGTCGATCGGCACCCGGCGCAACGCCGGTGCCCGTTTTCATCGACCCCGCTTCGACCAGAGAGACCATGACCCGGACCCAATCCTTCGCGCGCGGCCTGCTGCCGGCGCTCGCCGTCACTGCGCTGTCGGCAGCCGCCATGCCCGTTCAAGCCGCAGACGCCGTCGTCCTTTATACCGCCGACGGCCTGGAGAACCTCTACAAGGACGTGCTGCCCGCGTTCGAGAAGAAGGAGGGCGTGAAGGTCAACATCGTCACGGCGGGCAGCGGGGAAGTCGTGAACCGCGCAACCGTCGAAAAGGATTCGCCGAAAGCCGACGTGATCGTCACGCTGCCGCCGTTCATCCAGCAGGCGTCGCAGTCGGGCCTCTTGGAGCCGTACCAGAGCGTGAACTACAAGAACGTGCCCGCGATCGCGAAGGCGCCCGACGGCGCGTGGGCAACCTTCGTCAACAACTATTTCTCGTTTGCGATCAATCCCGAAGTCACGAAGACCGCGCCGAAGACCTTCGCCGACCTGCTGCATCGCGACTACAGCGGCAAGGTCGCGTATTCGAACCCGGCGACGGCCGGCGACGGCATGGCCGTGATCATCCTGACCTCGGCGCTGATGGGCGAGGACAACGCGTTCGACTACCTGAAGAGGCTGGAGCAGAGCGCGAAGTTCCATACGAAGGGCACGGGCTACCTCGACGTGCTGCTCTCGCGCAACGAGATCGCGTTTGCGAACGGCGACCTGCAGATGGACCTCGACGACGCCGCCAACGGCGGTCTGTCGATCAAGCCGCTGTTTCTCTCGCACAAGGCGGGCGAAGCGCCGACCACGTTCCAGTTGCCGTACGGCATCGGCCTCATCAAGAACGGGCCGAACCAGCCGGCGGGCAAGAAGCTGATCGACTATCTGATGTCGACGGACGTGCAGTCGAAGGTGCCGGACATCTACGGCATCCCGGCCCGCACCGACGTGCCGCTTGCCGGCAAGAACGGCGAGACCGTCAAGCACGCGATCGCGGGCGTCAGGCTGATTCCGGTCGACTGGAACCAGGTCATGGAGAAGAAAGCGGGCTGGACCGCGCGCTGGAAGAACGAGGTGATCGGCAATTCCGGCAAACAGGTCGAAGTCGTCAAGCCGAAGTCGTGAATACGCTCGCTCTTGCGCCCGCCGCCCGCGAGGACGGCGCGGCCAGCCGCACGCACGGTGCTCTGGGCGTGCACATCGACCGGCTGACGGTGCGCTTCGGCACGCGCACCGTGCTCGACGACCTGTCCCTCACGATCCAGCGCGGCGAACTGCTGACCGTGCTCGGCAAGAGCGGCTGCGGCAAGACCACGCTCCTGCGCTTCATCGCCGGCTTCGTCGCCGCCGACGGCCTCGCGGGCACGCTGACCGTCGCGGGCCGCGATCTCACGCACGTCGCGCCGCATCAGCGCAATCTGGGCCTGCTGTTCCAGAGCTACGCGCTTTTTCCGCATCTGTCCGTGTTCGAGAACGTCGCGTTCGGGCTGCGCGCGCGGCGCCTGAAGGCGGGCCAGATCGCGCGGCGCGTCGCCGATGCGCTCAAGCTCGTGCAGCTCGGCGACGCCGGCCACGTGATGCCGGCGCAACTGTCGGGCGGCATGCAGCAGCGCGTGGCGCTGGCGCGCGCGCTCGTGATCGAGCCGGACGTGCTCCTGCTCGACGAGCCGCTCTCCGCGCTCGATGCGAACCTGCGCGCGTCGGTGCGCTCGGAACTGAAGGCACTGCACGAGCGCCTGCCGAACCTGACGATCGTCTGCGTGACACACGATCAGGACGACGCGCTCGTCCTCTCCGACCGCACGCTCCTGATGCGCGATGGCCGCATCGCGCAACTGGGCACGCCGCGCGAACTGTACGACGCGCCCGTCGATGGTTTCGTTGCGCGCTATCTTGGTGCGGCGAATCTGCTGCCGCCGCGCGTGGTGTTCCCGGTCGGGGACGCGCGTCATGCCGAACGCGAGCGCGTCGCGTGCTTGCGGCCCGAGCGGCTCGCGATCGTCCCGCTGGGCGCGGGGCAACTGCACGGCACAATCGCGTCGGTCGAGTGGTACGGCGCGGTGCTGTCGGTATCCGTCGCGCTCGATGCATATCCCGAAGAGCATGTTCTCGTCACGATGCAGCGCAATCACGCCGCGATGCCCGAAAAGGGCGCGCGGGTTTCCCTTCGCTACGAGGCAGCCGATGTCGTCCTTGTTCGTCCCTGACGACGTTGCAGCCGATCCGCGTCTGGCAGCGCAGTTCGCCGCGCACGCGTCCGTAGTCCGGCGCCGCGAGCGCTACGCGCAGTGGCAGTTGCTCTTCATCCTGGTCGTGATTCTCGGGCCGCTCGTCGCGTATCCGCTCGCGCGGCTGGTGATCCTGAGCGTGAGCGCGCCCGGCGGCTTCAGCCTGCACGCGTACACAGCGTTCTTCGCGAATCCGGAGACGCGCGGCGTGATCGGCACGACGCTCGGCATCTTGTTCGCGAGCGCGGGTCTTGCGTCGCTGCTGGGCGTCGCACTCGCGTCGATGCTGTTCTTCCGCCCGTTTCCCGGCACGAAGCTGCTGACGCGCTTTCTCGAACTGTTCGTGGCGTTCCCGTCGATTCTGGTCGCGTTCACGCTGATCTTTCTGTACGGATCGCAGGGATCGGTGAGCATCGGCCTGCAGCGGATCTTTCATCTCGACGCTCCGCCGCTCGACTTCCTGTTCGGCATCGGCGGGGTGGTTCTCGCGGAAGTCGTGTTCTACGCCCCGTTCGTTGTCCGGCCGACGCTCGCGTCGTACGCGACGCTCGACATGCGGCTCGTCGAGGCCGCGAAAAGCCTCGGCGCGAACGGCTGGCAGGTCGCGTTCAAGGTGGTGCTGCCGCTTGCGTGGCCGGGCATCGCGGCGGGCACGATCCTCTGCTTCCTGCTGACCCTCAACGAATTCGGCATCCTGCTCGTGCTCGGCAGCGCGCATCTGATCACGCTGCCGATCGCGATCTACAGCGCCGCCACCGTCGATCTCGACCTCGCGACGGCCGCAGCCGGCTCGGTCGTGATGCTCGCGATGTCGCTGTCGCTGTACGCGCTGTATCGGCGGGTGAATCGCCGCACGGGAGGCCGCGATGGCCGCTAGTCCACAGCCGCTCGCGCTCGCCGCCTCGAAGCCGCGCAAATTGCTCGGCGCCGTGTTCACGGGGTTCGTCGCGCTGCTGTGCTTCTGGCTCTTCGTGTTGCCGGTGCTCGTGGTGGCGGCGTCGAGCGTGGCGTCGCACTGGTCGGGCACGATCCTGCCGGACGGCGTGTCCATGCGCTGGTTCGAGCGCCTCGGATCGAGCGACTTCGATGCGCTCACGACGAGCCTTCAAATCGGTTTCGGCGTATCGGTGCTTGGCACGTTGCTCGGGCTGTGGCTCGCGCTCGCGCTGGAAGGCCGCGACCGGCGCGGCCTCGGCGCGCTCGTCGACGCCGTCGCGATGATGCCCAACGGCGTGCCGAGCGTCGTGCTCGGCTTGTCGGTGCTGATCGCGTATCACAAGAAGCCGGTCGATCTGTCGGGATCGGCGGCGATAGTCGTGCTGGTGCAACTGGCGCTCGTGCTGCCGTTCTGCTACCGGAGCGCGGCCGCCGCGCTGCGCCCCGAGCTGACCGTGCTGCGCGAAGCCGCTGCGAGCCTTGGCGCACCGCCGCGCATGGTGCTCGCGAGCGTCGTGCTGCCGCAACTGGTGCCGGCGATCCGAGCGAGCCTTGCGCTCGGCTTCGCGCTGTCGCTCGGCGAACTCGGCGCGACGCTGACCGTCTATCCCCCGGGTTTCGCGACCGTGCCGATCGTCGTGGTCGGGCAGGTGAATCGCGGCTACTACCTGCCGGCGTCGGCGCTGGCGCTGATTCTGCTGGCCGTCTCGCTTGCCGCGCTGCTGCTGATCGCCGCGCGCGTGCCGCGCCGGCGCGGCTGACTGCATCGTGGGTTGTCGTTGCGCGCCTGCACGCAAGCGCAGAAGATATGCCTCTTTCGGGTGCAAACATCAGGATCACGAAGCAGTTCGACGCAGCCTCCGCCGCTCGCCCTACGTTGAAAATGTTACAGAATCAAGCACGTTTCGCGTGAGCTGTGTCGAAAAATCATCCATCGTGCGGTCATACCAAAAAAAATAGAAATAGCGTAACCTGCACCTTCACCCATGCCACGGGCGCCTGGCGTGGACCGCCGCCTTCCGTTCGGGAATGCGCGGCACGCGCCTTGCCCCGTTGCATACGCTGCAAAAAACCGGAGGCTTCGATGACATCCGTCGACCTGGAATTCGACCAGCTCAACAGTACTGTCGACGCGCTGCGGCGCTCCATTTCAAACCGCCTGATGTACGGCGTCGGCAAGGATGCAGTGACCGCGCAGCCGCGCGACTGGCTGCATGCGGTCGAACTGGCGGTGCGCGACCGGCTCGTCGCGCGCTGGATGCGCACCACGCGCCAGCAATACGAACAGGACGTCAAGCGCGTCTATTATCTGTCGATGGAGTTCCTGATCGGCAGAACCTTCACTAACGCGCTGCTTGCGCTCGGCATCCACGACGAGGTGCGCGACGCGCTCTCGGGCCTGGGCGTCGACATCAACGCGCTGGAGGATCTCGAACCGGACGCGGCGCTCGGCAACGGCGGGCTCGGGCGGCTGGCGGCGTGTTTCCTCGATTCGATGGCGACAGTCGGCATTCCGGGCTTCGGCTACGGAATCCGTTACGAATACGGCATGTTCCGGCAGACCATCGTCGACGGCAATCAGGTCGAGACGCCCGATTACTGGCTGCGCGCAGGCAATCCGTGGGAGTTCCCGCGTCCCGAAGTGGTCTATCTGGTTCATTTCGGCGGCCGCACGGTGCAGTACGACGACCGCACCGAGTGGATCGAGACCGAGCACGTGAACGCGATGGCGTACGACACCGTCATCCCCGGCTTCGCGACCACCGCGACCAACACGCTGCGGCTCTGGTCCGCGCGCGCAACCGACGAATTCGATCTCTCCGCGTTCAACCAGGGCGACTACCGGCGCGCGGTGGAGGCGAAGAACACGTCGGAACACGTGTCGCGCCTGCTCTATCCGGACGACTCCACGCAGGCGGGCCGCGAGCTGCGACTGCGCCAGGAATATTTCTTCGTCTCGGCGACCATGCAGGACCTGATCCGCCGCTACCAGCGCACGCATTCGCACTTCGGGCGCCTCGCGGAAAAAGTCGCCGTGCACCTGAACGATACGCATCCGGTGCTCGCGATCCCCGAACTGATGCGGCTTCTGGTCGACAAACATCGCGTGCCGTGGGACAAGGCGTGGAAGCTCGTGCAACAGATGTTTTCGTACACGAATCACACGCTGATGCCCGAGGCGCTCGAAACGTGGGACGTCGAGATGCTCGCGCGCCTCTTGCCGCGCCATCTGGAAATCATCTTCGATATCAACGCGCAGTTTCTCAAGCAGGTCACCGAGAAATTCGGCCGCGACGTCGATCTGATCCGCCGCATCTCGCTCGTCGACGAATACGGCCAGCGCCGTGTGCGCATGGCGCATCTCGCGATTGTCGCGAGCCATAAGGTGAACGGCGTGTCGAAGCTCCACTCGCAGTTGATGACGCAGAACATCTTCTCCGACTTCGCGCGCATGTATCCGGAGCGCTTCACCAACGTGACGAACGGCATCACGCCGCGCCGCTGGCTCGCGCAGGCGAGTCCGTCGCTGTCGTCGCTGATCGACGAGCGGCTTGGGCCGCGCTGGCGCACCGATCTGTTCGAGCTCGGACGCCTGCGCGAGTGGCGCGACGATCCCGATTTCCGCAAAGCCTTCCACGAAGCGAAGTTCGCGAACAAGCTGCGACTCGTCGAGCGAGCGAAGCGCGAGACCGGCTCGATCATCGACCCGAACGCGCTTTTCGATTTGCAGGTCAAGCGCATCCACGAATACAAGCGGCAGTTGCTCAACATCCTGCATGTGATCGTGCGCTACAACCGCATCCGCGAGGAGCCGGAGCGCGACTGGACGCCGCGCGTCGTCATGTTCGCGGGCAAGGCGGCGTCCGCATACAAGATGGCGAAGAACATCATCAAGCTCATCAACGACGTCGCGAAGAAGATCAACGCGGACCCGCTAATCGGCGACCGGCTGAAGGTGGGCTTCATTCCGAACTACGGCGTGAGCGTGGCGGAACTCATCATTCCCGCAGCCGATCTGTCGCAGCAGATCTCGATGGCCGGCACGGAAGCGTCTGGCACCGGCAACATGAAGCTCGCGCTGAACGGGGCGCTGACCATCGGCACGCTGGATGGCGCGAACATCGAAATCTGCGATGCTGTCGGCCGCGAGAACATGTTCGTGTTCGGCCATTCGACCGACGAGATCGAGTCGTTGCGTGCGGCGGGTTATCGGCCGCGGCAGATCTACGAGAGCAATCCGGAATTGAAGGTTGCGCTCGACCAGATCCGGCTCGGACATTTTTCGCCTGACGAGCCGCATCGCTTCTACGACATCTTCCACACGCTCGTGGACTGGGGCGACCACTATATGGTGCTCGCCGATTTCGACAGCTTCGACAAAACGCAGGCCGAAGTCGACGCGAAGTTCCTCGACAAGGAAGCGTGGACGAGAAGCGCGATCGAGAACGTTGCGGGGATGGGCATTTTCTCGTCGGACCGGACGATCGGGGAGTACGCGAAGGAAATCTGGCACGTAGAGCCGCTCGACCTCGGCTGACGACTGACGGCGCGAGCCGCCCGGACTTTGGGCGGGAACGTGAGGGCGAAGGCGACCGCTTCGGTCACTTCGCTTGCATGATATCGAGACGCGGCTGAACGGCTCGCCCGGGTTCACGGCGCTCGAAGCAACCTTCGCGTCAGCTCGCTGACGGAGCCGCGTTCTGTGCGTGCTTCTCGATCGCTTGATGCACGAGCCCGGCGACGCGGTCGGCGAATTCCTGGTCCTTCGTGATGAGCACTTCGCGCTCGCCGTCGGGCGTCGTCACGAGCAACTGATAGATGACGTCCTGCGTGATCCACGACAGATAACCGACCACGGCAATCATCACACCAAGCACGAGCGCGGGCCCCGAGCCCGTGATCGCGCCCGCGACGAGCGTCGCGAATCCGATCGCCGCCATGATGATCGGCAGAGGCTTCTTGCGTGCAATGCGCACGACGCGCGCCGAACGCAGATCGCGCAGTGGAAACATCTGACCGGCCGCGGAGAGGCCGGCGCGCGACAGCGTGACGCCACGTTCGTTGAATGGAGGTTCCGTTTGCATCGAATGGGAAAAAGCGGCTGAAAGAAGCGCGCAGATTACCAGACGCGGCGCCGCTTTTGTATTGCGCCGGTGCCACAGGCGGACGGTCGAACGTGAAAGCCGAAATTTTTTCGCGCGGCGTGTCGATTCGCGCGCTCCTCAAACGACGATCCATTGAGCCCATTCCTGGAGACGTCGATGAAATACCTTTGTCTGATCTATTACGACGAACGCAAGCTCGACGCGCTGTCGCCGCCGGAATTCGATGCGCTCGTCAGCGAGTCGGTCGCCTACGACGAAACGATGCGCGAAAGCGGCCATTACGTCACCTCGAATGCGCTGCAGCCGGCTCAGACCGCGAAGTCGCTGCGCCCCCGGGACGGCCGTGTTTCCGTGACGGATGGCCCGTTTGCCGAGACCAAGGAGCAGCTTGGCGGTTTCATACTGATCGAGGCGAAGGATCTGGACGACGCGATTCGCGTGGCATCGAACATTCCGCCGGCGCGCCTCGGCTGCGTGGAAGTGCGGCCGGTCAGGGATCTGAGCGGCTGGGGCGGCCCGGCTTGAGCGCGGAATTGCGCCTTCGTGGGGGAAACTTTTTTTGCAGGAGAGAAACGATGCAACACGACCTTCTTAAAACCAGCCGCGCCTTCAGCGGCTATTCGGTGAACGACATCGCGAAGGCACAGGCCTTCTACGGCGAGACGCTCGGGCTGGCGGTTTCCGAATCGAACGGACTGCTGACGCTGCGCCTCGCGGGCGGCAACAATGTGCTGCTTTACCCGAAGCCGAACCACACGCCGGCGACGTTCACGGTGCTCAATTTCCCTGTGGAGAGTGTCGACGATGCCGTCGATACGCTCACGAAACGCGGCGTGGCATTCGAACACTACGACGAGCCCTCGCTGAAAACCGACGCCAGAGGCATTTGCCGCGCGAGCGGCGGACCGGTGATCGCGTGGTTCAAGGATCCGGCGGGTAATGTGCTTTCGGTGCTGGAAGCGGATTGATGGAGCGGGGCGGCGAGCCAGGATGCGTCACCTTGGCAACAGAGGCGGCGCATCACTGCATGTGCATCAAAGGCCGAACTTCTTGAGAAAGCCGGGAAGCAGTTGCGCGATGAAAACAGCGGAAACGACCCAGACGATGACCGAGTTCTTGGCTTCCAGCACGTCTGCCTTGGTGGCGTAGTTGGACTTTACGACGGCCATGTCGACCTTCAAGTCGGCCACATCGGTCTTCAAGATGGATACATCTGTTTTCAAGACAGACACATCGATCTTCAAAACTGATACGTCTGCCTTCAAGACCGATACGTCGGTCTTCAAGACGGCCACATCGGTTTTCACTGTCGTGAGATCCGACTCGAGATGCGATACGCGTTCTATCAGTTCCATATTCGATTGCTCCTGCCCTGATCGTCGAACGAGGCGCCCCCGGCGCGAGGGATAATCCTGAGGAGCGTTCCCATTCCCGTTCTCCGATTCAACACTCCTCATCTTATCAAAGTTGCGAAAAAAAACGATCTGATCATCGTGCTGTTCGGGTCTCGTTTTCATCGATCGAGCGGCGTTCCAGGTCATGCGATTCGGTGCGATATTCGTTCGGACTGCTGCGCCTTTTCAGCGCCTGAATTCATCTTCATACAACTCTGTCTTGTGTCCCGACGGGGTCTTGGTCGTGACCCGCGAGATTCGGAAAAGCGCCCCAAAATGCACCCAGGTCTGCGACAAATCCGTTGGCTCTTTATACCTGCGACAAGCGTCCCGGCGAAACTCTGCCAAACGGCCATCACGCGACCGAAGTCCGGGAATACCCTTGCTGAGAATAGTGCCAAATCTTGCATATCGGAGTTTATCGATATATAGTTCGACTCAAGACGATTCTTAAAGCCCCATCGGCAATCACATGGACATCGACGCGATTCACAAAGCCCTGGCCAATCCGGTCCGGCGGGAGATTCTCGCCTGGCTGAAGGAGCCGGAGGTGTATTTCAGCCGGCAGGAACTGCCGCTGGCGAATGGCGTGTGCGCGGGTCAGATCGACGAGCGCTGTGCAATGTCCCAATCGACCGTTTCAGCGCATCTCGCCACGCTGCACAAGGCGGGGCTCGTGACCTCGAAGCGGATCGGCCAGTGGGTCTTTTTCAAACGCGACGAGGCCGTGATCCAGGCGTTCCTCGATCACATCAACAAGGGTCTGTAGGAAGTTCGTGCAGGCGCTGAAAGTCGTCGAAGCCTTCCGAGT
Organism: Caballeronia arationis; assembly: GCF_001544975.2. Taxonomy (GTDB): domain Bacteria; phylum Pseudomonadota; class Gammaproteobacteria; order Burkholderiales; family Burkholderiaceae; genus Caballeronia; species Caballeronia arationis. The sequence continues at coordinate 46,200 of NZ_FCOG02000006.1, forward strand.
CCTTTCAAATTCATTAAGGATCACTATTCATGCCAACTCTTTTTGACCCGCTCAAAGTAGGCGCGCTTACGCTGCGCAACCGCATCATCATGGCTCCGCTCACGCGTCAGCGCGCGGGCGTCGAACGCGTGCCGAACGCGCTGATGGCCAAGTATTACGCCGACCGCGCCGCGGCCGGCCTGATCCTGAGCGAAGCGACGTCGGTCACGCCGCAGGGCGTCGGATACGCGGATACGCCGGGCATCTGGTCCGACGAGCAGGTCGAAGGCTGGAAGCTCGTGACGAAGGCCGTGCACGAAGCGGGCGGCAAGATCTTCATGCAGTTGTGGCACGTCGGCCGCGTTTCGGACCCGGTCTTTCTCGACGGCGAACTGCCGGTGGCGCCTAGCGCCATCGCTGCGGGCGGTCATGTGAGCCTCGTGCGTCCGAAGCGCGAGTACGTGACGCCGCGCGCACTCGAACTCGACGAAATCCCCGGCATCGTCGCGGCCTATCGCAAGGGTGCGGAAAACGCGAAGCGCGCCGGCTTCGACGGCGTCGAAGTGCATGGCGCAAATGGCTATCTGCTCGACCAGTTCCTGCAGGACAGCACGAACAAGCGTACCGACATCTACGGCGGCTCGATCGAAAATCGTGCGCGCCTGCTGCTCGAAGTGACGGACGCGTGTATCGACGTGTGGGGTGCGGACCGTGTAGGCGTGCATCTCGCGCCGCGCGCGGATTCGCACACGATGGGCGACAGCGACCGTGCGGCGACCTTCGGCTACGTAGCGCGCGAGCTGGGCAAGCGCAAGATCGCGTTTATCGCGGCGCGGGAGCATGAAGCCGCGGATAGCCTCGGACCGCAACTGAAGAAGGCATTCGGCGGCGTGTACATCGCGAACGAGAAGTTCACGAAGGAAAGCGCGCAGGCCGTCATCGAGCGCGGCGACGCCGATGCAGTCGCCTGGGGCCAGCCGTTCATCGCGAATCCGGACCTCGTGCGCCGCTTCGAAGTGGACGCGTCGCTTAACGCGCCGGACGCGTCGACGTTCTACGCGCCGGGCCCGGAAGGCTATACCGACTATCCGATGCTGGAAACGGCGGAATAAGCGGGTTGAGAGAAAACAGCGGCTTCGGCCGCTGTTTTTGCGTTTACAGACGCTCTTTCAAATACTTCGCCGTGAGGCTCGCTGCGACCTTCGCGACTTCGCGCGGCGTGCCGCAAGCCACCATCGTGCCGCCTTCGTCGCCGGCGCCGGGGCCGATGTCGAGCACCCAGTCGCTGTTCGCCGCGACGCGCATGTCGTGTTCCACCACGATCACCGTGTTGCCAGCATTGACCAGTCCCTGCAGTTGCGTCATCAGCCGGTCGACGTCGGCGGGATGCAGGCCTGTGGTCGGCTCGTCGAGGATATAGAGCGAATCGCCGCGTTGCGCGCGCTGCAGCTCGGTTGCGAGCTTGATGCGCTGCGCCTCGCCGCCGGAGAGTTCCGTCGCGGGCTGGCCGAGCCGCAAATAACCGAGCCCGATGTCCTGGAGTACCTTCAGCGCGCGCATCACCTGCGGTTCGGCGACGAAGAATTCGCAGGCAGTATCGACCGTCATCCCGAGCACTTGCGCGATATTCCTGCCGCCCCATTCGATTTCGAGCGTCTCTGCGTTGTAGCGCGTGCCGTGGCAGGTCGAGCAAGGCGCGTACACCATCGGCAGGAACAGCAGTTCGACGCTGACGAAGCCTTCGCCCTCGCAGGTCGGGCAGCGCCCCTTCGCGACGTTGAACGAGAAACGGCCCGCGTCGTAGCGGCGCTTGCGCGCGGCAGGCGTGTCGGCGAACAGCTTGCGCACGTGGTCGAAAAGGCCGGTGTAGGTCGCGAGGTTCGACCGCGGCGTGCGGCCGATCGGCTTCTGGTCGACCCGCACGAGCCGCCGGATCGACGTCATGCCTTCGACGATGTCGCCGTCTGTCGGCTGCGTCTCGCCGGCGAGGAGCGGGTCGAGTTCGTCGTCGGGATCCGGTGCGATGGCGCGCCCGAGATGACCCGCGACGAGTTCCGGCAGCGCCTGGCTCACGAGGCTCGACTTGCCCGAACCCGAGACGCCCGTCACGGTCGTGAAGCAGCCGAGCGGAAACGCGGCGTCGAGTTCGTGCAGGTTGTTGCGCGTGATCTTCGAGAGCCGCAGCCAGCCGGAAGGCTCGCGCGGCGCATGCGTCCCGCGCTTGTGCGTAGCGAAGAGATGCTTGCGCGTCTCCGACGCCTCCACCTTCGCAAGCCCCGGCGGCGGCCCGCTGTAGACGACGTGTCCGCCGTGCTCGCCCGCGGCCGGCCCGACGTCGACGAGCCAGTCGGCGCGCCGCATCATGTTGAGATCGTGCTCGACGACGAAGAGCGAATTGCCCGCCGCCTTCAGGCGTTCCAGCGCCGCGAACAGCGCTTCGCCGTCAGCGGGATGCAGGCCGGCGGATGGCTCGTCGAGCACGTACACGACGCCGAACAGTTGCGACGACAGTTGCGTCGCGAGCCGCAGGCGCTGCAGTTCGCCCGACGAAAGCGTCGGCGTCGCGCGATCGAGCGCGAGATAGCCGAGGCCGAGATCGGTGAGCGTCGTGAGGCGTTCGAGCAGTTCCTCCGCGATGCGCTGAGCCGCGACGCGCTTCTCGTCGGACATGTTCGGCGTGCGCCGCACATCGGGCGAGGCCTTGTGCGCCGAGCCGCCCGCCGCGACGCGACGCTCGGTCGCCTCGCGCATCGCGTGGCGGCTGAGGATCGCGTCATCGTTCGCGACGGCGTGCGCGGGCACTTCGCCGCGCGCGATCGGCGCGAGCAGCTCGGCGACGCGCGCGAGCGGCATCTGCGAGAATTCGGCGATGTCGAGCCCCGCGAACGTCACCGACAACGCCTCGCGCTTTAACCGCTTGCCGTCGCACGTCGGGCAAACGCTGCCGACCATGTATTGCGACACGCGCTTTTTCATCAGCGCGCTCTGCGTGTTCGCGAACGTGTGCAGCACGTAGCGGCGCGCGCCGGTGAACGTGCCCTGATAGCTCGGCTCCAGCTTGCGTTTCAGCGCGACGCGCGTTTCCCCGGGCGTGAGCCCGGCGTAGACCGGAACCGTCGGCGTTTCGTCGGTGAAGAGAATCCAGTCGCGATCCTTCTTCGGCAGGTCGCGCCACGGTGTGTCGACGTCGTAGCCGAGCGTCACCAGGATGTCGCGCAGGTTCTGGCCATGCCACGCGGGCGGCCACGCGGCGATCGCCCGCTCGCGGATGGTCAGCGAATCGTCGGGCACCATCGATTTCTCGGTGACCTCGTAGATGCGCCCGAGCCCGTGGCAGGTCGGGCAGGCGCCCTGAACCGTGTTCGGCGAAAAGTCCTCGGCGTAGAGCATCGGCTGCTTCGGCGGATAGTGGCCGGTGCGCGAATAGAGCATGCGCACGAGGCTGGAAAGCGTCGTTACGCTGCCGACCGAGGAGCGCGTGCTCGGCGTGCCGCGCTGCTGCTGAAGCGCGACGGCGGGCGGCAGCCCTTCGATCGCATCGACCTCGGGCACGCCGACCTGCTCGATCAGCCGCCGCGCGTAAGGCGCGACCGACTCGAAATAGCGCCGCTGCGCCTCCGCGTAGAGCGTGCCGAACGCGAGCGACGACTTCCCCGAGCCGGACACGCCGGTAAACACGACGAGCGCGTCGCGCGGAATATCGACATCGACGTTCTTGAGGTTGTGTTCTCGCGCGCCTCGTACGCGCACGAAGCCGCGCAGGCTTTCCGCAGTTTTTTCGACGGGCAGGGTGTTCATGCGTTGCGACGCCAGCAAGTCTCGCACCCGAACCCGACGCGGCTACGACGGCAGCTTCGCCGCGAGTACATCGATGTTCATGATTTCCGGCGGTTTGGCGAAGAGATCGGGCGCCTTCGCCATCAGCGCCTCGGCTACTTTGCCCGAGAGATGCTCCTGGCGTCCGGCGTCGTCGGGGAACGCATCGAAGATGCCGTACACCGACGGCGCGATTTTCAGCCCGAACCACGCGACCGTCGCGGGTTCCTGCTCGACGAGCGGCAATCCGCCCATCAGGAAGCTTTCGACTTCCTGCTCCTTGCCCGGCTTCGCTTCGAGCCGGACGAACAACGCGGTCTTGACCATGCCTGCCTCCTTGTTGATGCCGTTTGCGGGTATCGACGGGAACCCCCTATGATCTCTTCACGCATGCATGGCGCGTGCCCAAACCGTCGCCGATGGTGTATTGATTGGAAGTACCGTCGCACCAGCATATAGCGAGGAGCCTCATGATAGGCAGTCTGATCTCCGACATCCTGTTCGGCTTCACCGGATTGATCAGCATCATCAACCCGCTCGGGGTTGCATTCGTGTTTCTCGACCGCACGGAGGGGCTCGCGGGCGACGAGCGCGACGCGCTCGCGAAGAAGGTGGCGGTCAATTCGGCGTGCGTGCTGCTCGTCGCGTTCTTTCTCGGCACGCCGATCCTGCATCTGTTCGGCATTTCGCTGGAGGCGCTGCGCATCGGCGGCGGGCTCGCGGTCGCGGTGAGCGGCTGGCAGATGCTCAACGCGCCCGACGTGCGCACCAAGGAGGCGACAGCGCGCAACGTCGACGCCGACAACGCGATGTCGAAGGCATTCTTTCCGCTGACCATTCCGCTCACGACCGGGCCGGGTTCCATCGCGACCGCCATCGCGCTCAACGCGAACCGGACGCACAAGCTCTCGGAGTTTCTGGTGTCGGCGGTGGCGTCGATCGCAATATCGGCGCTGATCGCGCTCGCGGTCTATATGACGCTCAGCCACTCGGCGCGGTTTGCGCGCTATCTCGGCATCGAAGGCACCAAGGTGGCGATGCGGATTTCGTCGTTCCTGCTCCTGTGCGTCGGCGTGCAGATCATGCTGACCGGCATCTCCGAATTCCTGATCCCGATCGCGAACCTGCATTAGCGCACAAAAAAGACGGGCCGCACGATACCGTGCGGCCCGCTTCGGAGGCGACAGCGCGCGCCTTAGAACTTGTGGCGCATGCCGATCCGCACGGCAACCTGGTTGTTCGAACCGGTGCCCGAGGTGCCGAAGTAGCTGGTGCTCGAACCGATCTGCGCCTGGACGTCGACGCCATTGTTCGAACCCGACGCATGCTGGTAGATGCCGAGCAGATAGACATCGGTGCGCTTGCTGAGCGCGTAGTCGACGCTCGCATCGACCTGCTGCCACTTGCCGTCGGCTGCGTCCGTCAGCTTCATGTACGTGTAGCCGAGGCCGCCCGTCAGCGCCGGCGTGAACGCGTACTTGCCGCCTGCTTCATACGCATTCAGCTTGGACGTCGCGCCCGTGGTCGATTCGAAGCGCGTGTTGGTCCAGAGGCCGAACACCGTCGCGCCGCCGAACGCATAGTTCGCGCCGATGCCGAACGTGCTCAGGTCCTTGTTGCCGCCCGTCGCGACGTTCGCCATCGCCGTGCTGAACGCCGGCGTGGAGGAGCCGGGGAAGCGGATGTCGGTGTAGGCTGCGCCGATGCCGAACGAGCCGAGCTTGTAGTTCAGGCCGAAGCTGTAAGCACGCGACGAACCCTGCGTCGTCACGCCGCCGGTCGTCGTGGTCGGCGAGCCGGCGAACGCGCCCGCCTGGTTCGAGAAGCCGTACATGCCGCCGAACGTCACGCCGTAGAAACTCGCGCTGCTGAACTTCACCGCGTTGTTGATGCGGCTCGACGTGAGCTGGTCGACGTCGTTAATGTGGTATGCGTAGTTGCCGGCAACGGTCTGCCCGCCAATCGAGTAGTTCGCGCCGAGATAGTCGGTCGAGAACGAATACTGGCGGCCGAACGTGAGCGACCCCGCGTCATTCTTCGCGAGACCCACATACGCCTGGCGCCCGAACATCGCGCCGCCCTGGCCGAGCGTGCCGTTGCCGCTGTTGAAGCCGTTCTCCAGGACGAAGATCGCCTTCAGGCCGCCGCCCAGGTCTTCCGTGCCGCGCAGGCCCCAGCGGCTGCCTTGCGCAACGCCGTCGTCGTACTTGAAGAGATGGTCGCTGCCGGTGCGCGTCGCGCTGTTGTTCACGTAGCTGATACCCGCGTCGATGATGCCGTACAGCGTCACGTTGCTTTGCGCGTGCGCGGTCGATGCGAAGGCGGCGAAGGAGGCGAGCGCGGCGGTCGCCAGCAAATTCTTGTTCAAAACTTTCTCCGATGAGCGATGGTTCGCAATGTGGTTGATGTCGTCGGCGGCGCGTCGGACTCTTTGGCCCGTGGCGGCGACGGGCGGAATGTAGCGGACGCTCAAGAAAGGAATGTGACAACGCTTTCGACGCGCTTGCATGTCTCGCGGATGCGACAGCGGGCTTGCGAACGGGCTTCGGGTTATCCTCGCGGCTCGAACGTTTGCAAGGACAGGGGACAAAGATGGACGAAAACGGAATCCGCGAACTGGAAGGGCGCCTGCAGAAGGCGATGCTGTCCTCCGATGCCGACGCACTCGACGCGCTGCTCGCCGACGACCTGAGCTTCGTCGATGCAACGGGCAAGGTGTGGACCAAGACCGACGACCTGAACGGCCATCGCTACGGACTTCAGCGTATCGAGCAACTGGATGTGGAAGAGCAGACGGTTCGCGTCTACGAGAAGTGCGCGGTGACGGTCACGCGCGTGGCGTTGCGCGGGTCGTTCGGCGGCGCGCCGTTCGCCGGCAGCCTGCGTTATACGCGCACGTGGTGCGAGACGGGCGGCGCATGGCGCGTCGTGGCGGCGCACTGCGGGCTCGTGCCGTTCTGAGCGGCGCTTTTATCGGCCTTGATCCGCGTCTTCGGCGAGAAAACGCCGGCGCGCGGCCTCGTCGCTCGGCGATTCGGGACCGAGGCCCTGGAGGTCCGGCGCGCGCGTCGGGTCGGCGGCGAGGCGCGGGAAGACGCGGGCCCGGCGCGCATCGGCGGCCGGGCCGGTTTCGTACATCAGCTGCGTCATCCAGCCGTGCAGGCGGTGCAGCGCGCCGTAGTACGCATCGTGCTCGCTTGCGTAGGCGTGGGCGGCCGCGTCCCAGTCGGCGGATAGCAGGAGGCGATCGCGCAGCACGCGCGTATCGCGCAGCGTGAGCGCGAGGCCGCAGCCCCACGCGGGATTGCTGGCCGCGGCGGCATCGCCGATCAGCACGACGCCTTCGCGATACGGATGGTCGACCCACATATCCGCGCCCGGATACGCCGCGAGCGGCCCGATGGCTTCGGCTTCTTCGAACCACTCGGGCGGCGCGCCCGCTTCGATGCACGACGTCACGAAGTCGCCGGCATGACCGTTGCCGCTCATCGTGCGCGGCGCATTCGCCGACGAATACACGAAGTAGGACCGAAAGCGCCCCTGGCCGAGCGGAAAGACGAGCGCCGCGCGCGCCTCGGAAGGCTTCTGCACGTAGTGCACGGTGTCGTCCGGCACCTGCACGCCTTCGTGCAGCACGCCCGCGATCATCAGCGCGTGTTCGTCGCGGCGCACCGTGAATCCCGCCGTGCTGCGCACCTTCGAACTTCGTCCATCGGCGCCGACGACGAGCCGCGCCTTCACGCGCTCGTCGCCGTGGGCGGTGTGAATCCGGATGAACGGGGGACTGCCGGACTCGATCGCCGTGACCTCGACGCCGCGCCGTACGTGCGCGCCAGCCGACTCGGCTGCGTCCAGCAGTGCGCGCTGCATGTCGGGATGATAGAAGTCGAGACAGCCTTGGCGGCCCGGCGTGGTCGCGACCAGATCGCGGCAGTCGCGCGGCGCGCCGCCCAGATAGCGTTTCCAGTAGCGCACTTCGATCGCACCGGCGCTGTCGAGCAGCGGCTCGATGCCGAGCTTTGCGGCCTCGACGCGGCCCCACGGCAACAGGCCTTCGCCGCGCACGCGATCCTTGAAAGCGTGCGCGCGCTCGACGACGAGCGTGCGCATGCCGCTGCCGGCGAGCGAACGCGCAAGCGTCGCTCCGGCCAGTCCGCCACCGACGATGGCGACGTCATAGTCGGACGGTGTCAATCGGACGCTCCTTTGCGGCACACATGGCTCGGGCCATGCTATGCCGGGGCGTCTTCGCTATGCAATTACCGCGTAGACGCGCTCACGCCGACAGCAGCGAGCCCGTGCGGAACGCCTTCGGCCCCGCGATGCGCGCGATTTCGAGGCCAGCGGTCGCAAAACGCGTGATGTGTCGCGCGTACATTACGCCGGACGTCGTGCAGTTGAGCGTGGTGACGGTATCGGTGAGCGGATCGACGACGTCCGCGATCGCTTCGCCCGCTTCGATGAAAGCGCCGACCTTCGCGCGGAACACGATGATGCCCGACACGGGAGCCACGATCGGTTCGGCGCCCGCGAGCGGCGTCGCCGGAAAGGCTAGCGGTGGCATGGGCGCGGCCGGCGCGTCGATCACGCCGCGATGAATCAGGAAATTGACGATGCCCTGCGCGTCGGCGTTGGCGAAGTCGTACGAGACATCGTGCTGGCTGCGCAATTCGACGGTCACGGAAATGCCGCCATTCGGAATCGGATGGCGTTCGCCGAAGCGCGTGCGCAAGTCGGACCAGCAGAAGCTGTGGATTTCGTCGAACGGATTGCCGACCGAATTCAGCGCGAGCAGTTGCGCCTTCGAATCGAGGTAGCGCGCGAGCGGCTCGACTTCTTCCCAGATGTCCGGATTCGTGTAGAGATGCAGCGCGGCGTCGAGATCGCAGTGCAGGTCGAGCACGACGTCGGCGTCGAAGGAGAGTTTTTGCAGCGCGAGGCGTTGCGATTCGAGTTCGGTGGCGGGCGTCTGCTCGTCGAGCGCTTCACGCATCGCGGCACGCACGGCACGCTTGTTCGCGTCGATGTCGCCGGTCAGGCGCGCTTCGATACGCGGCGCGACGAGCGCAGCGAGATCGTGGAAATTGCGGTTGAAGTTGTGGCCGCTATTCGCCTCGAAGCGGCCGAGCAGTTGCCCGTGCAGCAACTGGTTCAGTCCGATCGGGTTCGGCACCGGCACGATGACCACTTCGCCGCGCAGCTTGCCCGCGGCTTCGAATTCGGCAAGCTGACGGCGCAGCCGCCACGCGACGAGCATGCCGGGCAGTTCGTCCGCGTGCAGCGACGACTGGATGTAGATTTTCTGACCGTCGCCGGGACCGTAGTGGAAGCTCGTGATGGAGCGGGCAGTGCCGAGCGTCGGCGAAATCAGCTGATGGGTTCTGGTCTGCATGGTTTTCTGCGCGCGACGCATGCACGGTCGCGCTTTGGATGGTTGCAAGGTGTGGAAGGCGCATTGCGCCGGTGTCTCGGGCCGGCCGCGCGCTTCAGCCGTTCGATCTTAGCTGAAAAAGCCGCGGACAAGCCCGAAAGGCGCCGCGCCCCAAGCAAAACGGGCTCCGCGCGAAGCGCGGAGCCCGTTCCAGTGAAGCTTCAGCCGCCTTGGGCGGCGTCGGCTTTAGCCGCCGTACACGTCGAAGTCGAAGTACTTCTTCTCGATCTTCTTGTACGTGCCGTCCTTGATGATGTCGGCGATCGCCTTGTCGATGCTCTTCTTCAGGTCGGTGTCTTCCTTGCGCAGGCCGATGCCGGCGCCGTTGCCGAGCGTCTTCGGATCGTCGATGTTCGCGCCTGCGAAGTCGAAACCCGCGCCGCGCGGCGTCTTCAGGAAGCCGATTTCGGCCTGCACCGCGTCCTGCAGCGCTGCGTCGAGGCGGCCAGCGATCAGGTCGGCGTAGACCTGGTCCTGGTTCTGGTACGGCGTGACCGTCACGCCCTTCGCGGCCCAGTAGGTCTTCGCGTAGGTTTCCTGGATCGTGCCCTGCTCGACGCCCACCGTCTTGCCGGCGAGGCTTTCAGGCGTCGGCTTGATGTTGCTGCCCTTCTTCGCGACGAGGCGCGTCGGGGTGTTGAAGAGCTTGCTGGAGAACGCGATCTGTTCGGCGCGTTGCGGGGTCATCGACATCGACGAGAGCACGCCGTCGAACTTCTTCGCCTTCAGTGCCGGGATCATGCCGTCGAAGTCGTTCTCGACCCACACGCACTTCGCCTTCAGGCGGGCGCAGATTTCGTTGCCGAGATCGATGTCGAAGCCGACCAGCTTGCCGTCCGGACCCTTCGATTCGAACGGGGGATAACTTGCGTCGACGCCGAAGCGGATCGTCGAATAATCCTTGGCTTGTGCGGCGGTGACGGCGGTAAGCGACGTGACTGCGATGAGGGACATCGTCAGGGCGGCAAGCAGTTTTTTCACTGTTTTAAACTCCAGAGGGTGGTCGTTACATCCCGGCAGGTCTCGTTTCCGGGTCGGCGGCGCGAGTTGCACCGCACGGTTGCTATTCCGAGGATCGTGTCCTGTCAGAATCCGCAGCAGATTAACATCCCAAAATAGTTGCGGAGTTAGTGAAAGCCCCGATGGCGCAGGTTTAGAGGCAATCCTCGAGCGACGTTCGCAGCACGCGGCGTTTTGACGCCGGGTTGCGACGCGCCTGCGCTCGTCATGCAAGCGCGGCGTAATGTTCGATCGCCGCGCGCGCGCCGCCTTGCAAGCGGACGATTGCCGCGTGAAGCGGACGCCGGAAATCGTCGCGGCGGGCGAGTTCGGGCGGAAAGACTTCCTTGATCGCGAGCATAGTTTCGACCAGTTGCTCCGGCTCGTCGGGGACGTTCGCCGTCAGGCGCGCGGCCATAGGATCGCTGATTTCGTAGCGCGTGCCGTCGTCGGCGTGGCCGCGCAGGAACACGAGCCACGCGGCGACCGCCAACGCGAGGCGTTCGATCGATTGACCCGCGTTCAGGCGCGCTTCGATCGTCGCGAGCAGGCGCGGCGGAATCTTCTGGCTGCCGTCCATCGCGATCTGCGCCGTGCGGTGCTTGAGCGCCGCGTTGGCATAGCGCGCGAGCAGGGCGTCGCGGTACGCGAGGACATCGAAGGAAGGCGGCACGTCGAGCGTCGGCGCGATTTCCTGCGTCATCATCGCGTGGATCAGCTTCTTCAACGGCGCATGCGCGATCGCCTCATCGATGGTGGCGAAACCCGCGAGCATCGAGAGATACGCGAGCGTCGAATGCGTGCCGTTGAGCATGCGCAGCTTGGCGATTTCGAACGGCATCACGTCGTCGACGAGTTGCGCGCCCGCCTTTTCCCACGCGGGGCGGCCTGCCGGAAAGCGATCTTCGATCACCCACTGGCGAAACGGTTCGCAAGGACCCGGCGCGGCGTCTTCCATATTCAATGCGTGCGACGCGGCTTCGCGGTCGGCATCGGTGGTCGAGGGCACGATGCGGTCGACCATCGTCGATGGAAACGCGACTTGCGTGTCGATCCAGTCGGCGAGCGCGGCGTCGCGGGCCCGCGCGAACGATACGACCGCCTGCTTCAAAGCTGCGCCGTTGTGCGAGAGGTTGTCGCAGGAAAGCACGGTGAACGGCGGCGTGCCCGCCTCGCGCCTGAGTGCCAGCGCTGCGCTCAGGATGCCCGGAACCGTCGACGGCTCTTGCGGATGCGTCAGATCGTGCGCGATTCCCGGATGATCGCGGTCCACGTCGCCGGTCTTCGTATCGCGGCAATAGCCCTTCTCGGTGACCGTCAGCGAGACGATGCGCACGTTCTCGTCGGCGAGGAGCGCGAAGAGGCGCGTGCGGTCGTACGGCATCGCGAGCACTTCCTTCAGCGCGCGAACCACCGTCACGCGCACGCCGTCCGGCCCGCGTTCGATCACGCTATACAAACCGTCCTGCGCCATCAGCGCGTCGCGCTTGGCGACATCGCCTTGCAGCGTCACGCCGCAGATGCCCCAGTCGCCGCCAGCCGCCAGCATCGCCTCTTCCGTATAGACCGCTTCGTGCGCGCGATGAAAGTTGCCGATCCCCAGATGCACGATCCCGACGCGCGGTTCACGCCATTCGGGCGAAAGCAGATGCGGCTCGATGGAAGCGAGCGTCTCACGGCAAAGCGTTGATTTTGCGTTCATTTGTCTGTCCGAGGGGCGGGAAAACCCGCTGTTGACGATTGAATATACTTGTATGGTAGCATCGGTTCCAACGAATGCCACTCAAGGAAATCCCCATGAAAATCGTCCGCGCCGATGTGATCGTCACCTGTCCCGGCCGCAACTTCGTCACACTCAAAGTGGTGACGGACGAGGGCGTCTACGGTATCGGCGACGCCACGCTCAACGGCCGCGAACTCGCGGTCGCTTCGTACCTGAAGGATCACGTGTGTCCGCTGTTGATCGGGCGCGATCCGGGACGCATCGAGGACATCTGGCAGTTTCTCTACAAGGGCGCGTACTGGCGCCGCGGCCCGGTGACGATGACCGCCATCGCCGCCGTTGACATGGCGCTCTGGGACATTCTCGGCAAGGTGGCGAACCTGCCGCTGTACCGGCTGCTCGGCGGGGCGTCGCGCGAAGGCGTGATGGTCTACGGACACGCGACGGGCCGCGACATCCCCGAAGCGCTCGACCGCTACGAAGAGCACCTCGAACAAGGCTACAAGGCGATCCGCATCCAGTGCGGCGTGCCGAACATGCGCTCGGTGTACGGCGTCTCGAAGGGCAGCGGCATGTACGAGCCGGCGACGAAAGGCGCGGTGGAAGAGCAGAGCTGGTCGTCGGAGAAGTATCTCGACTTCGTGCCGAAGCTCTTCGAAGCCGTGCGTGACAAATTCGGTTTCGATTCGCATCTGCTGCACGACGTTCACCACCGCCTGACGCCGATCGAAGCGGCGCGGCTCGGCAAATCGGTCGAGCCGTATCGCCTCTTCTGGATGGAAGACCCGACGCCCGCCGAAAATCAGGCCGGCTTCCGCCTGATCCGCGAGCACACAGTGACGCCGATCGCAGTCGGCGAAGTGTTCAACAGCATATGGGACTGCAAGCAGCTGATCGAAGAGCAGTTGATCGACTACATCCGCGCGACGCTCACGCATGCGGGCGGCATCACGCACCTGAAACGCATCGCGGATTTCGCTTCGCTCTATCAGGTGCGCACGGGGTGTCACGGGCCTTCGGACCTGTCGCCGGTGTGCATGGGCGCGGCGCTGCACTTCGACCTGTGGGTGCCGAACTTCGGCGTGCAGGAATACATGGGCTTTCCGAAAGAAGCGCTCGACGTCTTCCCGCATGCGTGGACGTTCGATCGCGGCATGATGCATCCGGGCGAGGCGCCGGGCCATGGCGTCGATATCGACGAGGAAGCCGCCGCGCGCTATCCGTACGACCCGGCGTATCTGCCGGTCGCGCGGCTGGAAGACGGCACGCTGTGGAACTGGTAAGCCCAACGCATATAAGGAAAGGAGCATCACGATGTTTGCAGCCGTACTTCACGAACCCAAAAAACTCCTCATCGACGAACTCGATGCGCCTCAACCGCAGCCGGGCCAGGTGCAGATTCGCGTACGCGCGGGCGGCATCTGCGGGTCGGACCTGTCGTACTACTTCAAGGGCAAGAGCGGTGACTTCGCCGTGCGCGAGCCGTTCGTGCTCGGTCACGAGGTCGCGGGCGAAGTCGCCGCGCTCGGCGAAGGCGTAAGCGGTCTTGCAGTCGGACAGCGCGTCGCGGTGAATCCGGGGCTCAACTGCGGCGTGTGCCGTTATTGCGTCAAAGGCATGCCGAACCACTGCCTGAACATGCGCTTCATGGGCAGCGCGTCGACGTTTCCGCACATGCAGGGCATGTTCCGCCAGTACATCGCAGTGAGCGCGCACCAGTGCGTACCGGTGCCGGACGGCCTCGACTTCGCGCAGGCATCGATGGCCGAGCCGCTCGCCGTCGCCTTGCACGCGTTGCGGCAGGCCGGCACGCTCGTCGGCGCGAAGGTGCTGCTGGTCGGCTGCGGTCCGATCGGCTGCATCTTGCTGGCCGTTGCGAAGCGGGCGGGCGCGCATCGCATCGTCGCGCTCGATCTCGCGGAGAAGGCGCTGCAAATGGCGACGACGCTAGGCGCCGACGAAACCGTGCTCGCTAACGACCAGGCGCGCATCGAACAGTGGGCGCAGCAGCGCGGGACGTTCGATGTCGTGCTCGAAGCGTCAGGAAGCCCCGCAGGGCTTGACACTGCATTGCGCGCCGCACGCGCGGGCGGCACGGTGATTCAGGTCGGCAACCTGCCGGCGGGGCAGTCGCCGGTGGCGGCGAATCTCGTGATGTCGAAGGAGCTGTGTTATCGCGGCTCGTTCCGTTTCACCGACGAATACGCGGTCGCCGCCGAGGAACTCGGTGCGCACAAGATCGACCTGCGTCCGCTGATGACGCACGCGTTCCCGCTCGAAGAAGCGAATCGCGCATTCGAAGTCGCACACGACCGCACGCAGTCGATGAAAGTCCATCTGCATTTCGATTAACTATCTTGCACGAACCGCCCGGAAAGAGGCGGCGCAACCGGAGACTCACCATGATCAAGAGCCAGCGATGGTTCGTCGTCGGCCTGCTGTTTTTGGCGGGCATCATCAATTACCTCGACCGCGCCGCGCTTTCGATTGCCGCGCCGCTCATCCAGAAAGACCTGAACTTTTCGCATGCGCAGATGGGCATCGTGTTCAGCAGCTTCTTTGTCGGCTACGCGCTGTTCAACTTCATCGGCGGCGTGGCGTCGGACAAATATGGCGCGAAGAAAGTGTTCGGCGGCGCAATGGGCATCTGGTCGATCTTCTGCGGCGCGACTGCGCTCGCCGGCGGCCTCGTCTCGCTGATCGTGCTGCGCGTGCTGTTCGGCATGGGCGAAGGGCCGTTCAGTTCGTCGAACAGCAAGATGGTGAACAACTGGTTCCCGCGCCGCGAGGTGGCGAGCGCGATCGGCGTCATCAGTTCGGGTACGCCGCTCGGCGGGGCGCTCGCGGGGCCGGTCGTCGGCTATATGGCGATCCAGTTCGGCTGGCGCTGGGCGTTCGTCGTCATCATGCTGTTCGGGCTCGCGTGGCTCGTGCTGTGGACGCTCACGACCACCGAACACCCGCAGCAGAACAAGCGCGTGAAGGCCGCGGAACTCGACCTGATTGTCGAAGGACAGCAGCAGGCTTCGTCGATGGAACACGCGCCCGCTGGTCAGAAAGCGGGTCTCGGCTTCTACCTGAAGCAGCCGATCATCCTCGCCACGGCATTCGCGTTCTTCGCGTACAACTACGTGCTGTTCTTCTTCCTGTCGTGGTTCCCGACCTACCTGATCGAGGCGCACCACATGTCGTTGCGCGACATGAGCATCGCGACGGTCATTCCGTGGGTGCTCGGCAGCATCGGGCTGGCTGCGGGCGGCTTCATCACCGACTTGATCCTGCGTCTCACCGGCAAGCCGCTGCTCTCGCGACGCATCGTGCTCTCCGTGTGCCTCGGCGCGGCGGCGGTGTGCGTCGGCTTTGCGGGGCGTGTTGCGAGCATGCAGGGCGCGGTCGCGCTGATGTCGGTGTCGATCTTCTTCCTGTATGTGACTGGCTCCGTCTACTGGGCCGTGATCCAGGACACGGTGCGGCGCGAGAACGTCGGCGGCGTCGGCGGCTTCGTGCACCTGCTCGCGAACCTCGCGGGCATCATCGGACCGGCGGTGACGGGCTTCATCGTGCAGGCGACGAACGGTCACTACGGCAGCGCGTTCGTGCTGGCGGGAGCGATCGCGGTGCTCGGTGCGTTGTGTGCTCTGGTGTTCATTCGCGAGCCGCGCACGCTGAAAACCGCAGCAGGGCGCGTGATAGTATCGTGAAGACAGCGTATTGAAAGACTGCCCATGACAAGCATTTCCGCAACCACTCCGCTCGACAGTGTGGACCCGCCCGACACCGCCGCCCCGATGAAGCGCGGACGCGCTCGCCGCGCGCTCGCGTCGCAACCGAAGACGCCGCTTCCCGATCTCACGGAGAAAGTGTCGTTCGATTCGCACGAGCCTATCGGCAAGCAGATTTTCCGCGCATTGCGCCAGGCGATTTTCGCGGGCGAGATGGCGCCGGGCACGCCGCTTTCGGAAAAGGAAGTGTCGGAGATGTTCAACGTCTCGCGGCAGCCGGTGCGCGAGGCGTTCATCAAGCTGGTCGAGGCGGGGGTGCTGCAGGTGCTGCCGCAGCGCGGCACTTTCGTGAAGAAGATCTCGCCGCGTCAGGTGCGAGAAGGGCGCTTCATCCGCGAGGCGATCGAGACAGCGGTGGCGCGCAAGGCCGCCGCCGCGATCACGGAAGCGCAGCTCGACGAACTCGCCGCGAACCTGCGCGAGCAGAAGGCGGCGGCGAAGGCAAACGACATCGCGGCGTTCCTCGCGCTCGACGAGCAGTTTCACTTCCTGATCGCGCAGTCGATCGATTGCGTGGCGGCCTGGAACACGATTCAGGACATCAAGGCACAAATGGATCGCGTGCGTTATCTGAGCCTTCCCGATGTTTCGCCGCTCGACCTGCTGATCCGGCAGCATGCGCGGATCGTCAGCGCGCTGAAGGCGCACGATCCGTCGCTCGCCGAAGAGGCGATGCGCGCGCATCTGCGCGAGATCCTGATCTCCCTGCATCCGATCGCCGAGCGCAATCCCGACTGGTTCGAAGCCGACGAACCGGAGCGCGTGCCGCTCGCCACCTGAACGCTCATCCACATTGAGCTTTGCCTCACGCCTTGCGGCTCGCGCCGCAAGGCGTTTTTGCTTTGCGTAGGCCATTCGGCCGAATTGTTCCGCTTCTGCTGCCGGGAGATGCTCGAACTGGCGCCGTGACTTGGCATTCCTGATGTTTTTCGTGGCGCGCTCAGGAGTCGCCAGAAAAGCGGCTTGCATTTCAATACCAGTTCGAGTATAAATACATGCAGTCAGATGAAAGGCCGCTCATCTGGGTCGGCAGCAGCAAAAAGGATTTGTGCGCGCTTCCTGTGGAAGTGCGGCAGTTTTTCGGTCACGCGCTCGACGTCGCCCAGCGGGGCGGGCGTCACCAGTCGGCAAAGACAATGCGCGGCTTCAGCGGCGCGGGCGTGCTGGAACTTGTGGAAGACGATGCTGGCGGAACGTATCGCGCGGTTTATACCGTGCGTTATCGCGAGGCCGTGTTCGTGCTGCATTGTTTCCAGAAGAAGAGCAAGTGCGGCATTGCCACGCCTGTCGAAGAGATGGACATCGTCCGTGCGCGGCTGAAACTGGCGGAACACCTGGCGAAGGAGCTAAGAAGTGGGAAAACGTATTATTGAAGGCGTCGAGTTCGAAGTCGGGTCGGGCAACGTGTTTGCCGACCTCGGATTGCCCGACGCGGAAAAACTCAAGATCAAGTCCGGGCTCGTGTTCGAGATCGCCAAGGCGATCCGGCGTCTCGAACTCACCCAGGAACAGGCTGCGCGCCGCATGGGTATCGCGCAGCCGAAGGTGTCGGGCCTGCTGCGCGGCGATTTCGCCAATTTCTCCGAGCGCAAGCTGATGGATTGCCTCACGCGTCTTGGCTACGACATCGAGATCTCGGTCAAACCGGCCGCCGCCGAAACCGGTCACCTCGTGCTTGCGGTGGCCTGAGCGCGGCGCGGCGGGTCATCGGGTTCAGGGATGGCCGTAGAGCGCCTTGTCCGATTGCGAGGTGTGGTGGTGATGCTGGCTCGAGTGCTTCTTCCCGGCGTGTGCGCTTTGAGCCTTCGTATGAGCGCCTGAATGTGCGGCCGCCATCGACGATTGGCCTTCCGCGAAGCGATACGTTTCGGCCTGCGCGAGCGTCGAGAACGACACCAGCGCATAGCATGCCGGGACGATCAGCCATTTACTCAATTGCATGAAGCTTTCTCCTGAATTCGGGAGCGCAAGCATACACCGGCGCGCCGAAGGAGAGTCGCACGCTGGCGTCAACGCTTGCGCAGCGGCTGATCCTTCAGGAACCACGAGAGTACGAACGCGATCAGGACGACACCCGCCGCCACGAGATACACCGTATGCATCGAAGCGGCGAACGCGTTCAGATAGTCGTCGTGGAGCGCGGCGGGCAAGTGCTGGATGGCTTGCGGCCCGAGCGAGCGCGGCAGTTCGACGCCCGCCGGAATCGCTGCTTCCAGCCGCGAGCGCAGTCCGTTCGAGAAGATCGCGCCGAACGCCGCCACACCCACCGAACCGCCGATCGAGCGAAACAGCGTCGCGCCGGACGTCGCCACGCCGATCAGGCGAAACTCCACCGCGTTCTGCACCGCGAGCACCAGCACCTGCATCACCATGCCGAGTCCGAGCCCGAGCAGCGCCATGTAGCCGTACATCACGTGAACCGGGGTCGCGATCTGCAGGGTCGAGAGCAGCAGCATCGCGCAGGCGACGAGCGCCGTGCCGGCAATCGGAAAGGCGCGGTATTTGCCGATGCGGCTGATCAGCCGCCCGCTCACGATCGACGAAAAGAGCACGCCGGCCATCATCGGCGTGACTTGCAGGCCGGCTTGCGACGGCGTCGAGCCTTTCACCACCTGCAAATAGAGCGGCAGGAACGTGACCGAGCCGAACAGCGAAAAGCCGACGATGAAGCCGATCAGCCCGCTCAGCACGAAGGTGCGATCCGTGAAAAGCGACAGCGGCATGATCGGTTCGGCGGCGAGCCGTTCTTCGTAGATGAAGCCGCCAATCGAAATCAGCCCGAGCAGGAGCGTGCACCACAGCTGCGGCGAACTCCACGGCAGAAGGGTGCCGCCCTGGCTCGTGAACAGGATGATGCAGGTGAGCGCCGACGCGAGAAACGCCGCGCCCATGTAGTCGACCTTGTGGCGGACATGCGCGGTATGCGGCTTGAAAACGAGCCCGATCACGACAAGCGCGATCACGCCGAGCGGCACGTTGATGTAAAAGATCCAGCGCCACGACAGATGCTCGACAAGAAAGCCGCCGACGAGCGGACCGACCACGGTCGCGAGTCCGAACACGCCGCCGAAGAGGCCCTGATAGCGGCCGCGTTCGGCGGGCGGGATGACGTCGGCGATGGCGGCCATCGTGATGACCATCAGTCCGCCGCCGCCCAGGCCCTGCAACGCGCGCAGCACGATCAGCTGCGTCATGTCCTGCGCGACGCCGCACAGAATGGAGCCGGCGAGAAAGATCAGGATCGACGCCTGCAGCACGATCTTGCGGCCGAACAGGTCGCCGAACTTGCCGTAAAGCGGCACGACGATGGTCGAGGTGAGCAGATACGACGTCACCACCCACGACAGGTTTTCCAGCCCGCCCAACTCGCCGACGATCGTCGGCAGCGCGGTGGAGACAATGGTCTGGTCGAGCGCGCCGAGCAGCATGACGAGCAGCAGCGCCGTGAAAAGCAGGCGGATCGGCGGTCGTTCGGCGGATTGCGCGGCACTTGGCAAGGCGGCCGCGGCGGTTTGGTGCAAAGATGCCATCGAGTGACTCGATTGAAATTAATTAACACGGAAGTTAATATGGGCCTCGTTTTCTGTCTGGTCGATGGATCTCATGACAAAAGTTGTTACCGAAACTGACAAGCAAGCCGCGCCGCGCAAGGCCGGCCGGCGCCCCGGGCGGCCGACCGGCGCGCACGGCGCCGATGCGCGCGAACATTTGCTGGACATTGCGCTCGGGATGTTCGCGAAGCAGGGCATCGTTGAGACGACGCTCGGCGCGATCGCGCGCGAGGCGGGCGTGACGCCCGCGATGGTCCACTATTACTTCAAGACGCGCGATCAGTTGCTGGACGTGCTGATCGACGAGCGTTTCATTCCGTTGCGCACCGAACTGGGCCGCGCATTCGCCGATCCCGAAGCCGAGCCCGCCGACGCGTTGCGCACTTTCGCCGAAGCGCTCGTCGCCACGGTCGACAAGCATCGGTGGTTCGCGGCGCTGTGGGTGCGCGAAGTGATCAGCGACGGCGGCTTGCTCAGGCAGCGCATGGCCGAGCGTTTCGGCGACGAGAAAGAGGCGACGATCACGCGCATCGAGCAATGGCAAAAGGACGGCAAGCTGAATCCGCGACTGGAGCCGTCGCTGGTGTTCGTCTCGCTGTTCGGTCTGACCGTGTTCCCGCTCGCGACCTGGAAATGGCGTGAGGGCGGCCGGCGTCTGACGAGCGAGCAGATTGCGCGTCACGCGGTCGCGCTGCTGACGCAGGGCGTCGGGCCGGTGTAGCGCTGGCGACGACCGGCAGACCGGCCTCGGACAACGGATAGCGGTCGCGGGCCCAAACTGGCCGCAAATATGACACAAGCGAGCGTGTTCGCGCCCCTTATGCCAGAATCCGCATTACGCGCACTTCCGAACATGACATGGCCGACACGCTCACGCCAGCCGAAGCGGATCATGCGATGCGTCACTGGACGTATCGTTCCGCCGGAAAGATCTAGACAGGTTCCGCTCAGCACAAGCGGATGTTCTGCGAGTTGCTGCTCACCACGCACAACCCGTACAAGCCCGCCGTCATCGACTGGCCGAAGCTCGATCCCGCGGCGCTGAAGCGCGTGACGTCGCTGCCGATCTGGGACATCGCGGTGCAGACGGAAGGCCGCGCGTCGATCCGTGTTGCGACGTACGCGGCGAGCAAAGATCCGCTTCTGCGCGAAGCCATCACGATGAACGCCAATGAGGAAGCGCGCCACAAGATCGTGCTCTCGAAGCTGGTCGAGGCGTACGGCATCGCGCTCGCGCCCGAGCCGCCGTATCCGCCGCCCGCCGACGCGCTGCGGGCGTGGATGCTTACCGGCTACAGCGAATGCATCGACAGCTTCTTCGCGTTTGGTCTCTTTGAGGCGGCGCGCACGTCGGGTTACTTCCCCGAGGCACTCGTCGAGACTTTCGAGCCCGTCATTCAGGAAGAGGCGCGCCATATCCTGTTTTTTTGCGAACTGGCTGGCGTGGTATCGGCGCAGTCTGCCGTGGTACCGGCGACCGTGGTTCTTTGCCAGGACCTGCAGCGTCTGGATCGCGCTGATCCGCGACCGCGTGTCGCTTGCGCGCGGCTTCGACAACAGCGGCGCGGCGCAGGACATGAACTTCCCGGCGAATGTCGGCGATTCGGTGGGGGGCGGGGTGTCGGCGGGTGCGCTGATCGACCTGTGTCTCGCCGAAAACGACCGCCGCATGGGCGGCTACGACGGGCGCCTGCTGCGCCCGACGTTCGTGCCGAAGCTCGCGCGCCTCGCGCGGCGTTTCATCAAGTAGCGCGCTTCGTTTCCTGTTCGAAGCGGCGCGATGCCTCTTCCACGTCCTGCCGGAACTGCGTGAGCGCCGCTGCGTTCGCGTCCGGCGGTTGCAGCGCAACCCACAGCACCTCGATCAGCTCGTTCGCGGTCGTGTCGATCTGAGTCTGACTCAGGCGGCGCTTCGCAAGCGTGGCGTCCCACAGCACATGCTCCATCGGCCCGAAGACGAGCGAGCGCATCAGCCGCAGCGGGATGTCGCCGCGCACGTGCCCGAGTTCCTGCCCGCGCGCGAGGACATCCATCAGCGGCGCGGTGTAGCGGCGTTGCAATTCCGTGAGCGTGTCGCTGAGGTCGTGCTGCTTCGTGCGTCCCTCCGACAGAACCAGCGAGCACAATCCCGTACCGTTCACGAGCATCAGCCGCAGATGCGTCCTCACGATGAACGCGAACTGCTGGCGCACGGAGCCGTCGCGCGGCAGGCCGGTTTCGAATGCCTGGATGATTTCGTCGTACCAGTCCGCGATCACGCGCGCGCAGAGTTCGCGCTTGCCGCTGAAATAGCTGAACACCGTCGCTTCAGAAATGCCCGCGCGCTGCGCGATCTCGGCGCTGGTGGCGGCGTCGTAGCCTTTTTCGGCGAAGACGTCGCGTCCCGCCTGAAGGATGTCCTTCACGCGCTGCTGCGACTTGACACCCGACGGCGTACGTCGGCTGGATACGGAGGTAGGGGCGGACATGGCGCGAGAAAGCACAGTAATAAATGTGAGCGTAGCTCAAAAATGTGTTGACTGCCAGAGCAATTGAGCGTGAAATTGCTCAATGCGCTTGAGGCGCGCGCTGTGTGAGCAGCACTTATATTCAGGGTGCGCCGAAAACATTGAATCTGGAGGAGACACCCATGAATGACGTTCCGGGCCTGAACTTCGCGCTGGGCGAAGATATCGACATGCTGCGCGACTCGCTCGCGAACTTCTGCGCGAAGGAAATCGCGCCGCGTGCTGGCGAGATCGATCGCACCGACCAGTTCCCGATGGACCTGTGGAAAAAATTCGGCGACCTCGGCGTGCTCGGCATGACGGTCTCCGAGGAATATGGCGGCGCGAACATGGGCTACACCGCGCATATGGTCGCGATGGAGGAGATTTCGCGGGCGTCGGCTTCGGTCGGGTTGTCGTACGGCGCGCATTCGAACCTGTGCGTGAAC
The DNA here is from genome assembly GCF_001544975.2 of Caballeronia arationis. GTDB lineage: Bacteria > Pseudomonadota > Gammaproteobacteria > Burkholderiales > Burkholderiaceae > Caballeronia > Caballeronia arationis. Next base: position 68,416 of record NZ_FCOG02000006.1, read on the forward strand.
CAACTCCACCGCAACGGCACCGAGGCGCAGAAGCGCAAGTACCTGCCGAAGCTCGTGTCGGGCGAACATGTCGGCGCACTCGCGATGAGCGAGCCGAACGCGGGTTCGGACGTCGTCAGCATGAAGCTGCGCGCCGACGAAAAGGGCGACCACTATGTGCTCAACGGCACCAAGATGTGGATCACCAACGGCCCGGATTGCGACACGCTCGTCGTCTATGCGAAAACCGACATCGAAGCGGGCGCGAAGGGCATCACGGCGTTCATCGTCGAGAAGGGCATGAAGGGCTTTTCGGTCGCGCAGAAGCTCGACAAGCTCGGCATGCGCGGCTCGCATACTGGCGAACTCGTGTTCGAGAACGTCGAAGTGCCGAAGGAGAACATCCTCGGTCAGTTGAACGGCGGCGCGAAGGTGCTGATGAGCGGCCTCGACTACGAGCGCGCCGTGCTCGCGGGTGGTCCCACCGGCATCATGCTCGCGTGCATGGATGCGGTCGTGCCGTATATCCACGATCGCAAGCAGTTCGGGCAGGCGATCGGCGAATTCCAGCTGATCCAGGGCAAGGTCGCAGACCTGTACACGACGCTGCAGGCCTGCCGCGCGTATCTGTACGCAGTCGGGCGCCAGCTCGATACGCTCGGCTCAGGCCACGTTCGGCAAGTGCGCAAGGACTGCGCAGGCGTGATCCTCTACACCGCCGAAAAGGCGACGTGGATGGCCGGCGAAGCGATCCAGATTCTCGGCGGCAATGGTTATATCAACGAATATCCGGTCGGACGCCTGTGGCGCGACGCGAAGCTTTATGAGATCGGCGCCGGCACGAGCGAAATCCGCCGCATGCTGATCGGCCGCGAACTGTTTGCTGAAACGGCTTGAGCGAGACAACCTCATGCCGATCATCGAAACCAAACTGAATCCGCGCGGTGAAGAGTTCCGCACGAACGCGGCGGCGCTCGAAGCGGTCGTCGCGGACCTGAAGGAAAAGGTCGCGAAACTCGCGCTGGGCGGTGGACAGGCAGCGCGTGACAAGCACGTCTCGCGCAACAAGCTGCTGCCGCGCGACCGCATTGCGCAATTGCTCGATCCGGGCACGCCATTTCTGGAACTGTCGCAACTCGCCGCCTTCGGCATGTACAACGACGACGCCCCGGGTGCGGGTGTCATCACGGGCATCGGGCGGATCGCGGGGCAGGAGTGCGTGATCGTCTGCAATGACGCGACGGTCAAGGGCGGCACCTACTATCCGGTCACGGTCAAGAAGCATCTTCGCGCGCAGGAAATCGCGGAGCAGAACCGCCTGCCGTGCGTGTATCTCGTCGATTCGGGCGGCGCGAACCTGCCGAATCAGGACGACGTCTTCCCCGATCGCGATCACTTCGGCCGCATCTTCTACAACCAGGCGAACATGTCGGCGCAAGGGATCGCGCAGATCGCGGTCGTGATGGGTTCGTGCACGGCGGGCGGCGCGTATGTGCCGGCGATGAGCGACGAATCGATCATCGTGAAGAATCAGGGGACGATCTTCCTCGGTGGCCCGCCTCTGGTGAAGGCCGCCACGGGCGAGGAAGTGAGCGCAGAAGACCTCGGCGGCGGCGACGTGCATACGCGTCTGTCCGGCGTAGTTGATCATCTCGCGCAGAACGATGCGCATGCGTTGGGCATCGCGCGCAGCATCGTCGGCAATCTGAATCGCGTGAAGACGGCGCCGCTCGCGCTGAAGGAACCGCTGCCGCCGCGCTACGACCCGCAGAGTGTCTACGGCGTGATTCCTGTCGATACCCGCAAGCCCTTCGACGTGCGCGAAGTGATCGCGCGCATCGTCGACGACTCGGCCTTCGACGAATTCAAGGCCCGCTACGGCACGACGCTCGTCTGCGGTTTCGCGCATATCTGGGGCCATCCGGTCGGGATCATCGCGAACAACGGCATCCTGTTTTCCGAGTCTGCCCTGAAGGGCGCGCATTTCATCGAACTGTGCTGCCAGCGCAAGATTCCGCTCGTGTTCCTGCAGAACATCACGGGCTTCATGGTCGGGCGCAAGTACGAGAACGAAGGTATTGCGCGCAACGGCGCGAAGATGGTGACGGCCGTGGCGACGGCGAAGGTGCCGAAGTTCACGGTGATCATCGGCGGGTCGTTCGGCGCGGGCAATTACGGCATGTGCGGCCGCGCGTATTCGCCGCGCTTCCTGTGGATGTGGCCGAACGCGCGCATCTCGGTGATGGGCGGCGAGCAGGCTGCCTCGGTCCTCGCAACGGTGCGGCGTGACGGCATCGAAGGCAAGGGCGGTAGCTGGTCGAAGGAAGAAGAGGAAGCGTTCAAGGCGCCGATTCGCGAGCAGTATGAGGTTCAGGGACATCCGTATTACGCGAGCGCGCGTCTCTGGGACGACGGCGTGATTGATCCCGCGCAAACGCGCGACGTGCTCGGCCTCGGGCTCGCCGCGACGATGAACGCGCCCATTGAAGACACGCGGTTTGGCGTCTTCCGGATGTAATCCTCTTTACTCAGGCTCAGCCATGTTCAACAAAATTCTGATCGCGAACCGCGGCGAGATCGCGTGCCGCGTCGCGGCGACGGCGAAGCGCATGGGTATCGCGAGCGTCGCCGTCTATTCCTATGCCGATGCGCAAGCGAAGCACGTCGCCGTGTGCGACGAAGCGGTGCACGTGGGCGGTGCGGCGGCGGGCGAAAGCTACCTGCGCATCGAGCGCATCATCGACGCCGCCTTGAAAACCGGCGCACAGGCGATTCATCCGGGCTACGGTTTCCTGTCGGAAAACGAGGACTTCGCACGCGCCTGCGAGAAGGCGGGACTGGTGTTCATCGGGCCGCCGGTCGAGGCAATTTCCGCGATGGGTTCGAAGGCGGCGGCGAAGGCGCTGATGCAAACCGCGTCGGTGCCTCTCGTCCCCGGCTATCACGGCGACGATCAGGACCCCGCGCTCCTGCAACGCGAAGCGGACCGCATCGACTATCCGGTGCTGCTGAAAGCGAGCGCGGGCGGCGGCGGCAAGGGTATGCGCGTCGTCGAGAAGAGTGCGGATTTGGCTGCGGCACTGGCCTCGTGCAAGCGCGAGGCGGCGAGCAGTTTCGGCAACGATCGCGTGCTGATCGAGAAGTATCTGCTGCGTCCAAGACACGTCGAAGTGCAGGTTTTCGCGGACAAGCACGGCGGCGCCGTCTATCTGTTCGATCGCGATTGCTCGGTGCAGCGCCGCCATCAGAAGGTGCTGGAAGAAGCGCCCGCGCCGGGCCTGACAGATGAAGTGCGTCGCGCGATGGGCGAAGCTGCGGTTGCCGCTGCGCGCGCGGTGAATTACGTGGGCGCGGGCACCGTCGAATTCATCATGACGCAGGACGGCCAGTTCTACTTCATGGAGATGAACACGCGTCTGCAGGTCGAGCATCCGGTGACGGAGATGGTGACGGGCCTCGATCTGGTCGAATGGCAGTTGAAGGTCGCGTCGGGCGAACCGCTGCCGTTGAAACAGCAGGAACTCAAGGTCGACGGCCACGCAATCGAAGCGCGCATCTATGCGGAAAATCCGTCGCGTGGCTTCCTGCCGTCGACGGGCACGCTCAAGCATCTGCGCATGCCGCAGTCGGATCAGTTCACGATAAACGGCAAAGTGCGCATCGACAGCGGCGTGCGCGAAGGCGACACCATCACGCCGTTCTACGATCCGATGATCGCGAAGCTGATCGTGCACGGCCGCGACCGAGCCGATGCGCTCGCGCTGATGTCGCGCGCGCTGCGTGAATTCGAAGTGGTCGGGCCGCACACGAACGTGGAGTTCCTGCAGCGCATCGTCGCGAGCGAGCCGTTTGCGACGGGCGATCTGGACACCGGCCTGATCGAGCGTCATCACGACACGCTCTTCGCGCCTTCGACCGTGCCGCAAAAAGAAGCGCTCGCGCTTGCCTGCGCGGCCTTGCTGACACGCGAAGGCGGTGAGGCGCACGGCAACTCCCCCTGGGACGCGCTGTCGCACTGGCGCATGGCGGGCGGCTACGCGCAGGACCTGAACTGGCGCGCGATCGCTACCGATGAAACGCTGCAAGCGGTCTTCACGCGCGAGTCGACGGCGATGCACGTCAACGACAAGCGCCTCGAACTGCTCGGCGAGAACGTGCGCTTCGACTGGTCGCATGGGGACGAGCCGCACATGTTCGCGGTGCTGCTCGACGACACGCTCATCAAGGGCCGCGTGTTCATCGACGGCGACGTCTTCCACGTGTTCTATCAGGGCGCTTCGCTTGCGTTCGAATGGCAGAACCTGATGGCTCACGCCGCCGACGCCGAGCACGAAGGCCGTCTCACCGCGCCGATGCCCGGCAAGGTCATCGCGGTGCTGGTGGAAACGGGGGCTGTGGTGGAAAAGGGCGCGCCTCTGCTCGTGATGGAGGCGATGAAGATGGAGCACACGATCGTGGCGCCATCCGGCGGCAAGGTCGGCGAGATTCTCTTTAACGTCGGCGATCAGGTCGCCGACGGCGCCCAGTTGCTCGTCATGGAAGCCAGCTGAGCGTCGGCTTGCGCGGACCGACCAGCGTTTCCGTCGTCTCGGCCTTCACCAGGATATCCACGCGCCGGTTCAACGCACGCCCTTCGGGCGTGTCGTTGCTCGCGATCGGCTGCAGGTAGGCCATTCCCTTCGTCCTGATGCGCGCGGCAGGCACGCCGCGTGCGACGAGCGCATCGGCGACCGCTTCGGCGCGCGCCGCAGAAAGCGAGTCGTTATACGCGCGCGTTCCTTCGTTGTCGGTGTGGCCTTCCACCAGAATCGGCCGTGAACTGCGCTTGAGGAGCGCTGCGGCACGGTCGAGCATGGGCGCGCTCGTGAGGCGGATGGTTGCGTCGTCGGTATCGAAGAGCGTCGCATCGGACATGCGAATTTCTACGCCATCCTTGCCTGAATGCAGGACGACACCGTATCGGGCGTTCAGGGCGTCTTCGCGCCACCGGTCGAGACCGGACGAGCAGCCGGCAACGAAAACGGACATGACACAGAAGCTGGTGATCGTTCGAATGGCTGTCACTGCGACCTTACGTAGCGGATTGCCAGAAGCAAGTTAAGTCTGATTATATGTAATGGACCGCCGTACTTTGTAAAAGAACATTGGCGCACGGCCGACGGGCGAACGATGCGCGATCCATCCACGCGAGCCCGGACATACAATGCAGCGCACGCGCCGGCCGGAGCCGGCGTGCTGTCCGTCCCGAACCACGCGCACCCGAACCTACCCGATGATCCAACACGAGCAGATTCCGACCGAAGACGAGGCCCGCGCGAAACGCCTGCAGCGTGCGGCATCGGCTGTACTGTACGCCGCGCTGGTCGCCCTGGCGCTCTGGACGATGCGCACGTTCATTCCCGCCGTCGTGTGGGCTTCCGTGATAGCAATCGCGCTGTGGCCCGCGTTCGGCTGGCTCGAGCGCCGGCCGTGGCTCGGCAGGCACACATCGCTGGTTGCGATCGCCCTGACGGCGGCCGTCGGGCTGTTGTTCGTCGTGCCGTTCGCGATCGTCGCGACGCAGGCGGCGAGCGAAGCGCGCGACACGCTGCACTGGCTCCATGAAGTGCTGCGCTCCGGCATCGCGCTGCCCGAGTGGGTACATCGCCTGCCGATGGGCTCGCAGCAGATCGCGTCGTGGTGGTCGGCGAATCTGGCGACGCCGCTCGAATCGTCGCCGGCGGTGCAGAAGCTGCACAGCGCGACCTTCGTCGAGATGACACGCCACTTCGGCGGACGGCTCGCGCACGGCCTCATCATCTTCGGGTTCATGCTCGTCACGCTGTTCTTCATCTTGCAGGCGGGATCGAGACTCGGCGAGCAACTGTTCGCGGCGTCGCGACGCGCCTTCGGCAGCGACGGCGCGATGCTCGCGCGCCGCATGGCCGATTCGGTGCGCAGCACGGTTGTGGGTCTCGTCGTCGTGGGACTGGGCGAGGGCGCGCTGCTCGGCATCGCCTACGCGATCACCGGCGTGCCGCACGCGACGCTCCTCGGCATGCTGACCGCCGTCGCGGCGATGCTGCCGTTCTGCGCGCCGATCGTCTTTCTCGGCTCGGCGCTGTGGCTGCTCGCGCAAGGCTCGATGGTGGCGGCGGTCTGCGTCGCGGCGTTCGGGCTCGTGGTGGTGTTCATCGCGGAGCATTTCGTGCGGCCGGTGCTGATCGGCGGATCGGCGCGCCTGCCGTTCCTGCTCGTGCTGTTCGGGATTCTCGGCGGCGCCGAGACGTTCGGGCTGATCGGGCTTTTCATCGGCCCGGCGCTGATGACGATCCTCGTCGTCCTCTGGACCGACTGGGTGCGATGAAGCACCGGGCGCGGCGCGCCAGTCAAGCGGCTTTCAGGCGGTAGAATCTCCCGATCCCGGAACCCTTCGAGCTACTGACTTGTCTTCTCCGCGACCCTCGCCGAAACCGCCCCCGCGCGTGCCGCGCAGCGCGCGCATGCCGTGGCAGCCGCGCCACGGGCGCATGCTGTTCACGCGCCCGACCGTCTCGCCGCAACGGCTGCTGCTGCGGCGCGTCTACATGGTGTTCGCGCTGTGCCTGCTCGCGTTCACGATTCTCTACATCGACCGGGACGGTTTGCGCGACGCGTCGAAGCCGCCAAACGAGCCGATGAACCTGGTCGACGTGGTCTATTTCACGATGGTGACGGTCGCGACCGTCGGCTACGGCGACATCGTGCCGGTGACGGCGCGCGCGCGTCTCGTCGATGCGCTGCTCATCATGCCGATCCGCGTCATCATCTGGTTCATCTTTCTGGGCACCGCGTATCAGCTGGTGATCCAGCGCATCGTCGAGGAATATCGCATGAAGCGTCTGCAACGAAACCTGCGCGGGCACATTCTCGTGTGCGGCTACGGGCTTGCCGGGTCGATAGCCGTGCGCGAACTGCTGGAAAGCGGCACCGACGCGCGCCGCATCATCGTGATCGATACCAGCGAGGCCGCGCTGGAGGCGGCGACCTCGGTCGGCGTGACGGGCCTGCTCGGCGACCCGTCGCGCGAAGACATCCTGCGCGAGGCGCAGGTCGCCCGGGCGCATGCGGTGATCGTCGCCGTCACCGACGACCCGACCGCCATCCTCGTCACGCTCTCGGTGCGCAGTTTCGCGCCGAAGGTGAAGATCGTCGTGCGGGTTCAGGAGCACGTGTTCCAGCGACAGTTGCGGCAGGCGGGCGCCGACGTGATCGTTTCGTCGACGAAGATCGGCGGACTCCTGCTCGCCGATGCCGTGGAAACACGCTATGTCGTGCCGTTCGTCTCCGACATGCTGCAGGCGCGCGGACGCGTCACGCTGCTCGAACGCGTGGCGCTGCCCGGGGAGATCGGGCAGATGACCAACGAGGTGAAGGGCGCGATCGTCGTTGGACTGGCGCGCGACGGGAAAGTGATGGAGTTCTACGAAGACCCGCACGTCGCGATCGAGGCGGGCGATACGCTCGTGATGATCCGCTCGTCGCGGGGCGAGGGGAAGCCCGCGGCCTGAGGCCGCTCAAGGCGCCTCGAGGTAGCTTGAGACGGCCTAGTTCGCCGCTTGCGAGGGCTTGCCGGCGCGTTGCTGCACGCACACCCACGGCGACACCACGACGGCCCACAATTCCGGATCGCGCGCGGCAAAGTCGGCCGCCGTTTCGGCCTGGACGCGTTCGATCAGCCCGGCCGACAGCCATTCGGTGACCTGTTTCGTATTGTCGCTGGCGACGCTTTCGGCGACGCTCACGAGGTCGAGATCGCGCGCTACCTTGATGAGCACGCCGCGTGCGAAAAAGCGCTCCAGTTCGGACCAGCCGATCTGCGCGGTTTCGCCGAGGAGCTTGACGTAAAGCGGGGAGGGGGAAGGTGCTTCGGACATGGCGGCGGGGCGTTGAAATGGGCGTCGGGTTTTATGCATCCGACACTATAAACCATGTGCCGGACGCACCTTCCTTCGCCCACCCTCAATGCAGCATCAGAGATCGAAGAAAACGGTCTCTTGCGGGCCTTGCAAATAAATGTCGAAACGGTAGATCGTGCTCGACGTGCCCGGTTCGCGCTTCGCGATGAGCGTTGCGCGGCGTTCTTCGGGAACGCTCGCGAGCACCGCGTCCTTCGCATTGGCTTCGCTCTCGTCGTCGAAGTAGATGCGCGTGTACGCGTGCAAAAGCATGCCGCGCATCAGCACGATGACGTCGATGTGCGGTGCGGCGTCGTCGCCGGTCTTGCCGGGTTTGACCGTGTCCACCACGAAGCGCAGTTTCGGGTCCGTGCCGGTACCGACGCGTGCGAAGCCGCGAAAGCCCGTCTTGCGCGCTTCGTCGACGCTCTGCACATAATGCCCGGCCGAATCGGCCTGTGCCATTTCGATAACCGCGTCGCCGATCACCTTGCCTTCGCCGTCGTACACGTTGCCGACGACCGAAATGTGTTCGCCCGTCACTTCGCGGTCAGCGACCGACGGCGTAAAGAGGCTCTTCAGATCGAAGTTGTATTGCTCGGGGCACAGGCCGTAGGCGAAGTACGGTCCGACCGTCTGCGAGGGGGTCTGTTTCAGTGTGGTCATGGTTCAGGCCTCCGTCGGGGTTTGGTCCGGGCCGCGCAGCACGATGTCGAATTCGTAGCCGAGCGCATAAGCTTCTTCCGTCGTATCGATGGAAAAGCGCGAGATCAGGCGTTCGCGCGATTGTTCCGGGATGCCCTGGTAGATCGGGTCGAGCTGGAGCAGCGGGTCGCCGGGGAAGTACATCTGCGTGACGAGCCGCGAGCCGAAGTACTCGCCGAAGAGCGAGAAGTGGATGTGGTTCGGACGCCAGGCGTTCGGATGGTTGCCCCACGGATACGCGCCCGGCTTGATCGTCAGGAAGCGATAGCGGCCTTCGTTGTCGGTGATGCAGCGTCCCGCGCCGAGGAAGTTCGGATCGAGCGGAGCGTCGTGCTGGTCGGCCTTGTGGACGTAGCGTCCGGCGGCGTTCGCCTGCCAGATCTCGACCAGCGTATTGCGTACCGGGCGGCCGCCTTCGTCGAGCACGCGGCCCGTCACGATGATGCGCTCGCCGAGCGGATCGCCGTTCTTCACAGCGTTCTTCGTGAGGTCGTTGTCGAGCGCACCCAGGTCTTCGGCGCCGTACACTGGCACGCGACGGTCGCGCAGGTTTTCCTTCAGCGGGATCAGCGGGCGCGACGGGCTGCGCAGCACGGAAGACCGGTAGCCCGGCGAGCAGTAGGGCGGATGCGATTCCCAGTCGCGCGGTGTGAGGATCGGTGAAGTCATTCGACTGTCTCCTGTTATTTGTGGGTCAATGGGATATTTCTGAAGACTACTTTAACGAACCTTCGAAGTTATGGAAAATGACGTTTTATGCCTCCTGCCATAACGATTCGTCATGGATAACGACTTCACCAATACGCGCGTCAAATTCCGGCATCTGCAGTGTTTCCTGGCCGTGACGCAACTGGGCAGCGTCCAGCGAGCCGCCGACAGCCTTTCGATCACCCAGCCGGCGGTATCGAAGACGATCGGCGAACTCGAATCCATTCTAGGCGTCCGGCTCTTCGAGCGTGGGCGCCGCGGTGCCGTCCCGACGCGCGAAGGGCGTCTTTTCGCGCCGCATGCGAGCGCGTGCGTGGCAGCCCTGCGCGAGGGCGTCGATGTGCTGCTGCGCGAAGGCGGCGACGTGCCGGGGTCGGTGGCGATCGGCATCCTGCCGACCGTGGCGACCGCGCTCCTGCCGCGCGCGCTCGCGGAGTTCCGGGCGCATTGGCCCGCCGTGTCGGTGAGCGTGTGGACCGATTCGAACGCGCAATTGCTCGCGCGGCTGAAGGAGGGCGAAGTGGATTTCGTGATCGGGCGCGTGTCCGATCCGGAGGGCATGCACGGCCTCTCGTTCGAGCAGGTCTATCGCGAGCCGCTCGCGGTCGTCGTGCGGCGCGAGCATCCGCTCACCCTGGAAGCGCCGCTCACGCCCGCGCTGCTCGCGCGCTTTCCGGTTGTCGTGCCGCCCTTCGGCACGCTGATCCGGCAGTCGGCGGAGAGCGTGCTGACGGCCTTCGGCGCGCACGCGCTGACGGCGTTCGTCGAGACGCTGTCGGTTTCGCTCGGGCGTGCGCTCGCGCTCAACAACGATGCCGTCTGGTTCGTGCCGGCGGGCGCCGTCGAGCGTGACATCGCGTTCGGACTGCTCGCGGCGCTCTCGATGCCGTTCGCGGGCACCGACGAACCCATCGGCCTGATCCGTCGCACCGATGCCGCGCGAACGCCTGTCGAGGAGAGTCTGATCGATGCGATTCGCGACGCGGGCCGCGCGCGCATCGGTACGAAATAGCCGTTGCGGCCAGCGCCCCGGCGGGGCACAAGTTACCGGGTGCGTTCAATGCTACGAGGAAATCGGCGCGTATGGCGTTTTCGGGCGATACTGGTGCAACAAACGACGTGTCGCGCGGTCAGATGGCAGAGCACGCCGCCGGACGCCCCCGCGCGGTTAATCTCGTTGTCAACCTGCCGTCAACTTTAAGGAAGATGAAGACCGTACTGCTCGTCGACGACGACCCCGCCACCATCGAAGCCTGGACGATCTGCATGCAGGACGCAGATTGCGCGGTGCTCTGCGCCTATGACGGGAATGCCGCGCTTGCGCTTCTCGCGGAGCATCGCGTGGACATCGTCGTGTCCGACTGGATGATGCCGGGCCTGGGTGGCGCGCTCCTTTGCCAGACGATGAAAAACGACACGGCGCTTGCAAGGATTCCCTTCCTGATGATTTCGGGTCACCCGAATCCGCCGGCCTTCGTGAGCTACGACGGCTATCTGCAAAAGCCCGTCGACATGGAGACGCTCTTGTCCGCGGTCAACCGTCTCTGCGCCGCCAAGACGCGCCCGCTTTACTGAAGCGCGCGGCGCGCTCGACTCATCGCAACTCGGCCAGCGCCTCATCCATCTGCGCCTGCGCGAGCTTGTTCAATTCCTGCGGGATCGTGCAATCGAGCGGCAGCGTCTGCGTGACGATCACGCGGATGTGCCCCGGTCCTTCGGGCCAGCCCTTCGCCGGCCAGACCTTGCCGGCATCGTGAACGACGGGCACCACCGGGACGCGTGTTGCGCAGGCGAGCCGCACGCCGCCCGACGCGAGCTTGAGCGGCGCGTCGTGCGCGACGCGCGTGCCCTCCGGGAAGATCACCACCGCATCGCCTTTCGCGAGCTTTTCGGCGCATTCGCGCGTGACGGCCTGATGCGCCTGGCGCAGCGATCCGCGATCGAGGCTCACCATGTCGAGTCCGACCAGCACCCAGCCGAAGAACGGCACGCGCTTGAGTTCGCGCTTGAAGACGAAGCTGATGCGCTGTGGAAAGAGCGCCATGAACGCGAGCGTCTCCCAGGTCGATTCATGGCGGCACAGCATGATGAACGGCCCTTCGGGCAGATGCTCTAGCCCTTCGACCGCACACGTGATGCCGCAGATCACGCGCAGCATCGCGACCATTGCACGGCACCAGAGTCTCGCGAGCCAGTAGCGGCCACGCCGGCCGACGAAGGGAAACAGAGGCAGGATCAGGATCGACCAGATGATGCCGCTGCCGAGAAGATAAGTGGCGAAGAGCCGCCTGACGAGTGTTCGGTGCATCAAAACGCTTTGAAAGAAAGGGATGGTAAGGAGCGCGTCTCGCGCGGCCCCCCCGAAGCATAGCCCGACATGCGGCGCGTGTCTGGCCCGATGGCTTATGCTGCGGCAGTGAGCGACACGAACGCTCGGCCCCAATCAGGACAAGAGGAATCCATGACGGAACAGACGGCAACTGAACCGCCCGGCTTCGAGGAAGGCATGCTCGAGGTCGGAGACGGCCACACGATCTACTGTCGCGCGCAGGGTCCGCGCGACATGCCCGCGATGCTCGTCGTGCACGGCGGGCCGGGCGGCGCGATGAACGTCAAGTGGGCGGAGGTGCTCGATGCATCGAAGTGGCGGATCGTCTTCTTCGACCAGCGCGGCTGCGGCAAGTCCACGCCGTTCGGCAAGCTCGAACACAACGGAATCGACGCGCTCGTCGGCGACATGGAGAAGCTGCGCGTCGCGCTCGGCATCGAAAAGTGGGCGCTCTTCGGCGGTTCGTGGGGCACGACGCTCGGACTGGCGTACGGCATTGCGCATCCCGGGCGCTGTCTCGGTTTCCTGCTGCGCGGCGTGTTTCTCGCACGGCGCGAAGACATCGACTGGTTCCTGTGGGACGTGCGCCGCGTGTTCCCGGACGCGCACCGCCGGTTTCTCGACGCGATCGAAGCGGCGTGCGGTCACCGGCCGCGCAGTGCCGAAGAGATCCTGACGCTCGCAGAAGCGCCGCTCGCGCGCTTCGACGAAGCCGGCACGCGGCTCGCGCGCGCCTGGACGGCGTATGAGACGACGCTTTCCGTCGTGAACAAGCCGGCGCAGGCTCAGGAAAAACCGGCAGAAGAAAAAAAGGAAACTGGCGAATCCAATGCGCCGGCCGTGTCGATGGCGCTGCTCGAACGTCACTACATGGCGAACGAACTGCCGCCCGAACCATTGCTGCCGCGCCTGTCGGCGATTGCGCACCTGCCGTGTCATATCGTGCATGGCCGCTTCGACATGGTCTGCCCGGCCGATCAGGCGCTCGAACTCGCCGGGCACTGGCCCGGTGCCCAGCTTTCCATCGTCGACGCCGCCGGCCACTGGACCTTCGAGCCGGGCAATGTCGCCGCGCTGCGCGTGGGCGGTGAAGCGCTGTCGAAGGCGCTTGCCTAGAGAATCGCGGCGGCCGGCGCGGAAAGCTTCTGCCAGTCGAGGTCCGCGCCCACGACGATCCACGCGCCGCGATAGCGCACCGCGACGGTCAGCGTCACGCACAGCGACGCGCCCGTCACCGACAGATACGGCGCGCTCGCGATCAACTGCTCGCGGGCGGCGAGGGCGTCGACGAAATAGTCTCGGTTGTCCCAGCGTCCCGTCGACGGATCGGCGATCGGCGCGAAGCGCTCGCCGGCCGCGCGGGCAGCGGCGCCGGGCAGGGCGGGCGAAAACTCGCGGCCGCGCTGGTCGAGAAAGAAGCAGCTCGACGTGCACGGCAACGTGAGCAGCGCAGCGCATGCGGCCTCGGTCGACGCGCCGCCCGAGAGGCGCGCGGTGGCGTCCTTCAGTTGCGAGCGATACGGCATCAGAAGTAGATCGCTCGCGAGGCGCTCGGAATGGCGCATCTGCGCGAGCGTATCGAAGACATTCTCGAAGAGCGTGCCCGCCGACGACGCGCGGACCAGTTCCGGCGCCGGGCGGCCGAACAGAAAGCCCTGCACGAAATCGACGTTCGAGCGGGCCGCGAGCAGCAGGTCCTGCTCCGTCTCGATGCCTTCGGCCACGACGAACATGCCCGACTCGTGCAGGAGATTGACGAGCTTCGGCAGCAGCGCGTCGCGCAGATGGGCGCCCTGCGTGCGCACGAGGCTGCGGTCCAGCTTGACGATGTCGGGCCGAAGCGTCAGCAGACGGTCGATGTTCGAATGGCCGGCGCCGAAGTCGTCGACGGCGACGAGAAAGCCCTGTGAGCGGAACGCGTGCGTCGCGTGGGCGATCCGGGCAAGCTCGGAGCCGCCTGATTCCAGCACTTCGATCACGATGCGCCCGGGCGCGAGCCCGCACTCGCGCGCGAGCGCGGCGAGTTCGGCCGCGTAGGCGTGGTCCGTGAAGGTCGACGGATTGATGTTCAGGAAGAGCCAGGTCGCGTCGGGCAGGCGGGTGGCCGCGCTGGCGAGGTGCGTGGCGTGGCTCGTGCGGTCGAGCAGGGCGACCGAGCCTTCGACGATCGCCTTCCGAACAGGTCGAACGGCGCGACGAGCGGCCCGGACGGCGCGATCCCGCGCAGCAGCGCCTCGTAGCCGACCGCGCGCTGGTGCGGCAGGCTGAAGATCGGCTGCAGGTGCGAGGCGAGCGCGATGCCGTCGAAGATATGCGCGACGTGCATCACGCCGCGTGCCCGCAAAGCGCGATGGGACGGCGGCGGAACGGCCAGGGCAGACGGCGCATGCGAGGAAGCTCGAACATGATGAATGGCCGCTTGGCCCGGCGCGCGTGGCGCGGGCCCCGGCCGGATCCGGAGATTTCGATATACACGTTATCGGTCGGACCGGCACGGACTTGAGTGCCGCGCCCGTCGCGACCTGTCCGTCTTGCCTGTCCGGCAAGGCAGCCGCCGTCGCCGGTGCGCACAAAAAATTGCCCCGGCGTGGCGCGCGTCCTATCTTTGAGAGGGCAAATGGTAGGATCGCGCCTGCAACCAAGACGGGCGAGGCCCGTCGAACGGTCAATTGAAAGACAGCGAGGCGATTCGATGGCGCAACAAAAAACCAATCCGAAACTCGAGCAGGCGCTCACGCGCGGCGACCTCGCCATTCGGCAGGCCAACTCGGCCCGCGCCACCGCGGTACTGCGCGCACTCGGCAAGATGATCGTCGAGGCATCGTCTACGATCGGCGTGGAGGCGTTCGTCGTCATTCACGACGGCGACAAGATCTACGATCCCGTCGACGGCATGTGGCCGCAGCAACTGCTGATATCGCTCGACGGCCCGGTCGAGGACACCGATCCGGACGAAGTGCGCACCATCACGTTGCTCGCCGATACGCCGGCCACGATCTTCCGCTGCGAGTGGCAGCGCGCGGACGGCAAGATCGGGCGCCAGGAAGGCCGGCCGCTCGCGATGGTCGCGTTCATCACCGACGTCGACATCCCCTGGCTCGACGACGAAGACTGACCCGATCCCACTTTTTGCGCATCTGAACGGCTCCCTTCGCGGAGCCGTTTTTATTTGCCGGCGTTTCCCGGCATTTCCCGCCCCGGCTCCTCCCGTAGATCCTCACCTTTCGTGTGAGCATCGCTCCGTATGTCCGCGAATCATTTTCTTTTCGAACGATAGCGCAATCGTTTGCTTTCCTATTTTCAGGAATAGATTTCGAATTTTAATTTCCATTCTGCGGGCCGATAACCTTTCTACCCCGTTGCGAGCCTGTAATTCGTGAAAGTCGCAGCTGTCTTTCTGGCTGCTCCCTCTCCGATTACCGCCGGTAACTTTCGCCATTGCTCAATATCGGGGCTGAGGTGCCGCTATCGGCGACTAGAGCGATTTCTCCATGTGTTTACCCCGGATTTTGTCCAGAAACATTTGCCACCGCTCACGCCGAAATAACGAGTCATGAGACGCTCTTTCCGCCGCGCTTGGGCGCCACCTTTTCACCTGACTCGGGCCGGCACCTTTCCTAAATGCCAACAAAATGGGGTTACAAATGGAACGTCTCAGCCTTGTAAATGAAGCCGCCGAAATCAGCCGTGAACAAAATGCCGCTCGTCCCGAGCTTTTTGCACTCCGCGCCCTCCAGAAACCCGAACGGATGCCGTTTACTATCCGTATCGCCTCGAACGAGCGCGACCTGCAGAAAGCGGTGCACATCCGGCGGTCGGCGTACGGGCGGCACCTGCCCGAGTTTGCCCAGACGATGTCCGTCGAGGACTGCGATCGCGCGCCGGGCACGGCCATACTGCTCGCGGAATCGAAGCTCGACGGTGCGCCGCTCGGCACAATGCGGATTCAGACCAACGAATTCGAACCGCTCGGCGTGCAGCATTCGGTGGCGCTGCCTGAGCGGTTGAACGGCCGGCTCGCGGAAGCGACCCGGCTGGGGGTTGCGGGCGGCTCGGTGGGCCGGGTAGTAAAAATGATGCTTTTCAAGGCTTTGTTTTTATATTGCGAGCAACAGAACATCGACTGGATGGTAATTACCGCGCGCTCGCCCATCGACAGGGAATATGAAGCGATGCTTTTTGAAGATGTTTTTGGCGATAAACAATTCATTCCGATGGCGCATGTCGGCGGATTGCCGCATCGTGTGCTTGCGGGGGAAGTCGGCGTCGCCCGGCAGCGCTGGGAAGAAGCGGGTCATCCGTTATTCCAGTTCGTGTTCCAGACGAACCATCCGGATATCGATTTGCGGACGTCCGATTTATCTTTCGAGCGGGAAACGGTACGATGCCCGGAGGCCTCGCAGCAAGTCGCTTACGGCCGGTGACCAAGAATAACTGGGCTGCCCGACGGCCCGGGTAACAGGAATTGGCGATGGCGGGCAGGCATTTTCGGCCCCGCCATCGTCCGCGCGGCACGCGTCGTGCACCACGGGGATTTTCCAGTATGGCGTCGGTTACGTTATTTTCCCTTTCGAAATACCGGCACACGGGGTCGTGGCTCGACCGCGCGCTTTATGTTTTCTCCGTATATATCGTTCCCTTTTTGATTGCGGCCGGCACGATTGCCACGCTTTTGCTGTTGCCGCACCAGTTTCGATCCGCCGCAGCCGTAACGCTGCCGCTGCACGTCATCGACGAGCGCGGTGCCGTCGTCGCTCCCGCGGACGCGCTCGCCCAGTTGCGCGACGCGCCCTCGACCACACGCTACGGCACGCAACTCTCCGAAACGCCCATCTGGTTCACTTTCACCGTGCCGGCGTCGACATCGACGCACCCGACGCTCGTCGAATTCCCGTCGCGGCATGCGCAAAGCCTCTCATGCTGGATCGCCTCCACGATGCAGCCGCTCGGCACCGCCGACCGCGAGTCGGTCACGGGCGAGATGCGCGCCGTCAAGGCCGGCTTTTCCGTCTATCTCGGTCATCTCGCGCAACCGCTGCCGATCCTGTGCGCCGGCACGTTTTCCGGTCCCGCGCAACTGAGCGTGCAGGCGTGGGACGCGCCCGGCCTGCGCAATTCCTCGCTCGACTTCCAGGAAAGCGCAGGGCTGATCGGCGGCGGCCTGCTCACGCTCGCCGTGTTCGTCTTCGTCACCGCGATCATCAATCGCGAGTGGACCTATGTGATCTTCGCGGTGTGGCTCGTCGGCAATTTGCGGCTGTGCGCGAACGCGATGGGCTGGGACACGCAGTGGCTCGACCGCGTGATTCCGCCCGACTGGATCCCGGTGCTGCGGCAGGTCACGTTCGCCGCGTACTACCTGTTGACGGGCGCGCTCTTCAGCCAGCTGTTCCGGCGCGAATTGCGCGCGATCGGCTATCGATGGCTCCTGCGCGCCGGACAGTACGTCGGACTGGTGCTGCTCGCGCTGTCGGTCGTGCTGCCGTATTCGCGCTTCATTCCGGCGCTGTGGGTGCTGGGCGGCTTCGGCATCGGCGTGCTGATCTTCCTGCTCGCGCGCCTCGTCTGGCTTGCCCGCTCGCGCACGGTGCTGTGGTACGTCGCGTCGCTCGCGATCGTGCTTTTCGCCACGTTCTCCGAGGTGCTCGGCGCGGCTTTCGGGCTAAAGCTGTTGTTCGGCGGCGTCAACACGGTGACGGCTGCGCTCTCGTCGAGCATGATGGCGGCCTTCGCGATCGCCGAGCAGATGCGCGCCGAACGCGAGCACCGCCGGCAGGCGCAGACAGAACTGCGCAACACCTACGAAGTCACGCCGATCGGCCTCTTCACGCTCGACTCCGACGGCCACTTCGTGCGCGCCAACCCGGCGTTGCGCGCGATGCTCGACCTGCACAAGGCCGAATACAAGTCGCGCCACTGGAATGATTATTTCGAAGCGGGCGCCTGGGGCGCGCTGCAGGCGCTGGCTTCGAAGGGCAGCGACGGCGAACTCGAAATGGGCGGCGCCGCTGCGCGCGGCACCGGCGAGCGGCGCTATCTGCTGAAGGCGATCGAGTCGAACGGCTGGGTCGAAGGGTCGCTGCAGGACGTCACCGAGCGCTCGAAAGCCATCGAGCGCCTGCGCTTTCTGGCCGAGCACGATCCGCTGACGGGGTCGCTCAACCGCCGCGGCGTGGAAAAGGCGATCGCGGTGGAAAGCGATGAAGCGTTGCCGTGGGCGCTCGCGTACGTCGACCTCGACCGCTTCAAGCTCGTGAACGACCTGTTCGGCCATCGCTCCGGCGACGAAGTGCTGAAGCAGGTCGCCTCGCGCATGCGCGCGCACTTCGAGCGCGAATATCCGCTCGGTCGCATCGGCGGCGACGAGTTCGTCTGCGTGATGAGCGACACCTCCATCGACGACGCCATCGCGCAATGCCACGAACTGATCTCGGTGCTCTCCGACGCGCCGTATCAGGTGGGCAATCGCGCGTTCCAGGTGAAGGCGTCGATCGGGCTCGTCGAGTGCTCGCGCGGCGTGCGCGTGCAGGATGCAGTCTCGAACGCCGACCGCGCGTGCCGCGAGGCGAAGAAGGTCGCGCACACGCGCCTCGTCACGTACCGCAAGGGCGCCGCCGCGTTCGAGGAGCGCGCGGAAGAACTGCGGCTCGTCGAGACGCTCGGGCGCAACCGGCTGCCGGCCGGCCTGTTCCTCGTGATGCAGCCGATCATGTCGCTCTCGGCGCCGACGGAGTCGCTCAACTTCGAGGTGCTCCTGCGCATGCGGGCCCCCGACGGCACGACGCTGCCCGCGGGCAAGGTGATCGTCGCGGCGGAAGAGTCGGGCAATATCGCGGCGATCGACCGCTGGGTCATGACGACGCTGCTCACGTGGATCGAAAAGCATCAGCACATGCTGCCGAACACGCAGTTCATCTGCGTGAACCTGTCGGGCGGGTCGCTGAACGACGAGCAGTTCATGGAAGACGTCTTCGCGCTCTTCGCGCAGCACCGCTCGATCGTCCACTACCTGTGCCTCGAAATCACGGAGAGCGTCGCGCTGCACGATCTCGAAAACACGCAGCGCTTCATTTCGCGTGTCCACGACATGGGCGGCAAGATCGCGCTCGACGACTTCGGGGCGGGCTACACGTCGTTCAAGTATCTGAAGGCGCTATCCGCCGACGCGCTCAAGATCGACGGCGAGTTCGTCCGCACGATGTGCGCGCATCCGGCCGACATCGCGATCGTCGAGGCGATCGTGGCGTTGGCCCGCAATCTCGGCATGCGCAGCGTCGCGGAATGGGTCGAGGACGCCGATACGCTGCGCGCGCTGCAGGAAATCGGCGTGGACTACGTGCAGGGTTATCTGATCGCGAAGCCGCAGGAAAGCGCGGCGATTCTGGCGGCGTCGTCGGCCGCGAGTTTCGTGCAGGATGCGGAAGTCGTGAATTTCATCGAATGCCTGTCGGAACCCGAGCAGGCAATGTCTTACGGCTACGAGTGGCGCGCGCGGGTCGCGTCGCGCCACTGAGCGCGGTCTTTGCGACGCCCGCTCAAGCCGTCTTCTGCTCGTTCAGTACCTTCGTGGCCGCAATCGGAATGCGCGTGTCGTCCCATTGGGCGAGCCACTGCACTTCCTTCGTCGTGAAATAGCCCGGGTAATTGCGCAGCGCGAACTGCAGCGAATCGACGACATGGTCGCGGATGATTTGCGGCGCGGCTTCGTCGTTGACGATCGCGTGGAGGGCTTCGAGTGTGCTCATGGCGCAGGTTGAGTCGAAAGGAAATTGCGCCAACCTTAACCGGAGAAAAATCCGGAAAATTATTCGATGCGCGCCGCGCGTGGCTTAATCGAGCGAAAGCCGCACGGCGAACGCCAGCAACGCCGCCGAGAACGTCCAGCGCTGCGCCGTCTGCGCGCGCGGATGACGGCGCAGCCATCCCGAAATCCTCACCGCGCCGAGCGCGAGCGTCACGTCGAACGCGACGCCGACCGCCACCAGCACCACGCCCAGTTCGACCACCTGCGACCACACCGGTCCGGCTTCCGGATGCACGAACTGCGGCAGCAGCACGGAGCAGAACAGCAGCGCCTTCGGATTCAGGATGCTGCTCAGCATGCCTTTCGCGACCGCCGAGCGTAGCGTCGATGTTGCGCCGGGGCGGGCGGCATCGTCGAGACCGAACGACGGCGAGCGGAAGATCTGCACCGCGACGTACGACAGATACAGCGCCCCGGCAATCCGCACCGCTTCGTAGAGCCACGGCGCGCTTTTCAGCAACGCCGCGACGCCGAGCGCGGAAATCGTCACATGCGTCGCGCGGGCCGTGGCGAGGCCGCTCGCGGTGGCGAGACCGTGCCGCATGCCGCGCGTCGCGCTCGTCTGCAGGACGAGCGCCATGTCGGGACCGGGCAGCGCATAGACGACGGCCAGCGCGCCGACGAACACCGCGAGCAAATCGAGCGAAACCATGATGACCTCCGTTTTGAAGGCTCAATGATGCCGCCACTCGATGAGCGATTTCTGGCTTATTGGGCTATTGTATTCATAGAAATTAGCGGAAAGCGCCAGAAGCGTGCTCGAACTGGAGGAAATCACCATGAACGATCTCGACAAGATCGACCGTGCCATTCTCGCGGCTGTCCAGCAGGACGGCCGCATTCCGATCGCCAAGCTCGCCGAGCGCGTCGGCCTGAGCGAAACGCCCTGTGCGCGGCGCCTGAAGCGTCTCGAAAGCGAGGGATTCATCGGCGGCTACCGCGCCGTGCTGTCGCGAAAAGCGCTGGATATCGGCGTGATCGCGTTTGCGCAGGTGCGCTTTTCCATCCACGACCGCGCGCTGTCCGACCGCTTCGAGCGCGAAGTGCAGGGCATCGGGCGCATCGTGTCGTGCCACAACATTTCGGGCAGCGCAGACTACCTGCTGCAGGTCGCGGCGCGCGACCTCGACGAATACGGCATTTTCATGCGCGACGTTTTGCGCGCACTGCCGGGCGTGACGGCGGTCGAATCGATGCTGTCGCTGCGCGAAGTCAAGCGCGATACCGGGCTGCCGCTGATTTAGCTGTCTATACAAGCGTCCGCGCAGTCTTCCGAAAGCCCGGCACTAAAGACCAAGGGAATTCCCTAATACAACCAAAGTTGTATATACAAGACCATCTGGCTTATCGGATCTGTCTGTTGCAGGCGGATCGTCCCACCCTCAAAGCGCAGGAGTTCGTTGTGGACCAATCTTCCCGTCAGGCTTTTCGTTTCCGCGATGTGGAGATCCGCGCGCCGCGCGGCACCACGCTCAACGCCAAGAGCTGGCTGACCGAAGCGCCGCTGCGCATGCTGATGAACAATCTCGATCCGGAAGTAGCCGAGAATCCGAAGGAACTGGTCGTCTATGGCGGCATCGGGCGGGCGGCGCGCGACTGGGCGTGCTTCGACAAGATCGTTGAGACGCTCAAGCGCCTGGAAGCCGACGAAACGTTGCTCGTGCAGTCGGGCAAGCCGGTCGGCGTGTTCAAGACGCACGAGAACGCGCCGCGCGTGCTGATCGCGAATTCGAACCTCGTGCCGCACTGGGGCACCTGGGAGCATTTCAACGAACTCGACGCGAAAGGCCTCGCGATGTACGGCCAGATGACGGCCGGAAGCTGGATCTACATCGGCAGCCAGGGGATCGTGCAGGGCACCTACGAGACCTTCGTCGAAGCAGGGCGGCAGCACTACGGCGGCGACCTGAAGGGCCGCTGGGTGCTGACCGCGGGCCTCGGCGGCATGGGCGGCGCGCAGCCGCTCGCGGCGACGCTCGCGGGCGCCTGTTCGCTCAACATCGAATGCCAGCAGAGCCGCATCGACTTTCGCCTGAAGACGCGCTACGTCGACGAACAGGCGACCGATCTCGACGACGCACTCGCCCGCATCGAGCGCTACACGTCCGAAGGCCGCGCGATTTCGGTCGCGCTGTGCGCCAATGCCGCCGATGTGCTGCCCGAACTCGTGCGCCGCGGCGTGCGTCCGGACATGGTCACCGACCAGACGAGCGCGCACGATCCGCTGAACGGCTATCTGCCGAAGGGCTGGACCTGGGCGCAATACCGCGACCGCGCGCAGAGCGACGCGGCGGGCACGGTGAAGGCGGCGAAGCAGTCGATGGCGGAGCACGTTCGCGCGATGCTCGCGTTCCAGCAGCAGGGCGTCCCGACCTTCGACTACGGCAACAACATCCGCCAGATGGCGAAGGACGAGGGCGTCGCGAACGCGTTCGATTTCCCGGGCTTCGTGCCGGCGTACATCCGGCCGCTTTTCTGCCGCGGCGTCGGGCCGTTCCGCTGGGCCGCGCTCTCCGGCGACCCGCAGGACATCTACAAGACCGACGCGAAGGTCAAGGAACTGATTCCCGACGACGAACATCTGCATCGCTGGCTCGACATGGCGCGCGAGCGCATCAGCTTCCAGGGGCTGCCCGCGCGGATCTGCTGGGTCGGGCTCGGACAGCGCGCGAAGCTCGGCCTCGCGTTCAACGAGATGGTGCGCTCGGGCGAACTGTCGGCGCCGGTCGTGATCGGGCGCGATCACCTGGATTCCGGCTCGGTCGCGAGCCCGAACCGCGAGACCGAATCGATGCAGGACGGCTCGGATGCCGTCTCCGACTGGCCGCTCCTCAACGCGCTCCTGAACACCGCGAGCGGCGCGACGTGGGTGTCGATCCACCACGGCGGCGGCGTCGGCATGGGCTTTTCGCAGCATGCGGGCGTCGTGATCGTCTGCGACGGCACCGACGAAGCCGCCGCGCGCATCGCCCGGGTGCTGCACAACGACCCGGCGACGGGCGTCATGCGCCACGCTGATGCGGGCTACGACATCGCCGTCGAGTGTGCGCGCGAAAAGGGCCTCGATCTGCCGATGATCGAAGGCGCCGTGCCGAAGAAGTAAGCCGCGATGAAACGACTCTGGCAATACTGTCACGCCGCGACGATGAAGGGCGGCGCGTACTCGACCATCGAGGACGCGGCAATCGTCACCGATGGCGGGCTGATCGAGTGGATCGGTCCGCGCGCGTCGCTGCCCGCGCACGACGCCTGCGAGGTCGTCGATCTCGAAGGCGCGTGGGTGACGCCCGGTTTCGTCGATTGCCATACGCATCTCGTCTTCGGCGGCGATCGCAGCGGCGAATTCGAAAAGCGTCTGCAAGGCGTGAGCTACGCGCAGATCGCGGCGGAGGGCGGCGGCATCGCGAGTACCGTGCGCGCGACGCGCGAGGCGAGCGAGGACGCGCTCTTCGCCAGCGCGAAGCGCCGCGCGAGCGGCTTCCTGCGCGAAGGCGTGACGACGGTCGAAGTGAAATCGGGCTACGGCCTCGATCTCGCGAACGAGCGCAAGATGCTGCGAGTGGCGCGCCGGCTCGGCGAGGCACTGCCGCTGACCGTGCGCGCGACCTGCCTCGCGGCGCACGCGCTGCCGCCGGAATACGCGAACCGTCCGGACGACTACATCGACGTCGTCTGCGCGGAAATGCTGCCGGCGCTGGCAAAGGAAGGTCTCGTCGATGCCGTCGATGCCTTCTGCGAACACCTCGCGTTTTCGCCGGCGCAGGTCGAGCGCGTGTTCCTGACGGCGCGCGAACTCGGGCTGCCGTTGAAGCTTCACGCGGAGCAGTTGTCGTCGCTCCATGGTTCGAGCCTCGCCGCGCGCTACGAGGCGTTATCGGCGGATCATCTCGAATACATGACCGAGGACGACGCGATCGCGATGGCGCGTTCGGGCACCGTCGCCGTGCTGCTGCCGGGCGCGTTCTACATGCTGCGCGAGACGCAGCTGCCGCCCATCGACGCATTGCGCCGCCACGGCGTGCCGATCGCGCTCGCGAGCGACCTGAACCCGGGCACGTCGCCGGCGCTTTCGGTGCGGCTGATGCTGAACATGGGCTGCACGCTCTTTCGGATGACGCCCGAGGAAACGCTCGCAGGCGTGACGATCCACGCGGCGAAGGCGCTCGGCTTGCAGGCGACGCACGGTTCGCTCGAAGCGGGCAAGGTGGCGGATTTCGTCGCCTGGCAAATCGGCCGGCCGGCGGAACTGGCGTACTGGCTTGGCGGCGATCTGCCGAAACGCGTGGTGCGTCACGGAGCGGACGTGCATATCTGAAAGCGCCGTTACGAGATGCCCCAAAAAAAACCTCACCCGGTAGGGCGAGGTTTTTTATCGTGCGCCGGTTTCCTGAAAAGTCAGGCGCGTCGTTTCGTGAAAATGCCCCATAGCACGAGCAGCACGATCGCGCCGATCACCGAGGCGATCCAGCCTACCGGCTGTCCGGGCTGATACCAGCCCATCGCGCGGCCGACGTAGCCCGCGATCAGCGATCCCGCGATGCCGAGCACGATGGTCATGATCCAGCCCATGCTGTCGTTGCCCGGTTTGATCGCCCGCGCGATCAGCCCCACGATCAAGCCGACGATCAAAGTCCCGATGAATGCAAGCATGCGTTTGCTCCCTGACAGAGTTTGGCTGCGGCCGGGCGTCCCCCGGTATGTGCAAATTAGCACGGCAGCCCGGATTTGGGTATGACGACAGGGGCACGGTTCGTGCCCGGTCCTCTGCCGGACGGCCAGGTTGCGGGCGCACGGCCGCGGGGTTCGGGGCCGGCGGGTTAAAATCGCGGCCCGAACGCACCAGCTGCAGACTTTCGCCAGGAATTCCATCGCCATGACCGACTCTGAACTCGACCAGACCGACGACGCCATCCACGAAGACCGCCTGTGGCGCGACGACGGCTGGACCGCGCGCGTGATCAAGAACGAGGACGACGACGGCTGGGCCGTCGAGATGATCCGGGACGGTGAGGCGGAACCCGCGCTCGTCGGCCCGTGGACGATGGGCCGCGACAAGAAGAACCCGAAGCCGCTCGATGCGGCGGCGTTCCGCACGTTGGTGAAGACGGCGTCGGAGGTGCTGCGGCGGCACGAGCAGCAGCGTCACGCGATGCTGCACAAGAATGTCACGGTGAGCGTGCAAGGTGACGACGTGACCGTCACGCTCGATATCGTCCCGGACGAGGACGATCCCTACGCCGACCTGAAGGCGTTCGATGCGTTCGGCGCGCAGCTCGCGCAGGTGCGCGTGTCGGCGGGATTCAAGCTGACGAAGGCGAGCGCCGAGGCATGGGTCGCGAACGAGTTTCAGAAGCCGGGCTGAGCGCGGGAGCGTGGCGGCCGCCTTGCTGAAAAGCGGCGCCCGCCACGATAATCGGCTCTTGTTCCAAGGAGACGCGCCATGCACTACGTCCTCATCTACGACCTCTGCTCCGACTACATGGAGCGCCGCGTGCAGTTTCGCGACGACCATCTGACGCTCGCGTGGGCCGCCGTCGAGCGCGGCGAAATCGTGCTGGCGGGCGCGCTGGACGAGCCCGTCGATCGCGCGATGCTGCTCTTTCACATCGATTCGCCGCAGGCCGCCGAGGAGTTCGCGCGCAACGATCCGTATGTGATCAACGGGCTCGTCACGCACTGGCAGGTGCGCAAGTGGAATACCGTCGTCGGCAATTCGGCGGCAACGCCGGTGCGCTAGCGCCGCATTCGCCCGGGATCAGCCTTCGTCGGCGGTTTCCGGGTGCTCGTTTTCGCCGCGCGAGGGGCGTCCGCGCGAAGCCGCCGGCAGCGGACGCCGGCCCGCCGCGCGAAAGAGCCGGGTCATCGCGTCGTCGACCTGCTGCGAACGCTCGAACAGTTCCGCGAGCCAGTCGACGAAGACGGAGACGCGCGGCGTCGCCTGCCGGCTCTTGAGAAACGCCACCGACACGTTCATCGGCATCGACCGCCACTGCGGCAGCACTTCGCGCAACTGTCCCGAGCGCAGGTACGGGAGCGCCGCGATCCGCGCCGGCTGGATCAGCCCGAGCCCTTCGATTCCGCACGCGAGATACGCGTGTTCGTCCGCCACCTGGACGAATCCCGGCATTTTCACCGTCAGCGCCTTTCCGTCGACTTCGAAGTCGAAATCGCACGGCCGGCCGGTCTTTTCCGACACGCAATTCACGGCGAAATGGCGCGCGAGATCGTCGAGCGTTTCAGGCGCGCCGTTGCGCTCCAGATAGGCCGGACTTGCGCACGTCACGTGCTCGAAGGTGCCGAGCCGGCGCGCGATCAGGCCGGAATCGGGGAGTTCGCCCAGCTGCACGCTGCAATCGACACCTTCGCCGACCAGATCGACCGCGCGGTTGCCGATACCGATCGACAGGTCGATATGCGGATAGCGCGTGTGAAAGTCCGGCAGCGCGGGCACGACGATGGAGGTCGCGACGGTATCGGGCATCTCGACGCGCAGCCGGCCGCGCAGGCGGTCTTCGCCCGCGTGGAAGCCGGATTCGAGGTCGTCGATATCGGCGAGGATTTGCGCGCAGCGCTCGTAGTACGCGGCGCCGTCGACGGTGAGATTCAGGCGGCGCGTCGTGCGGGCGAGCAGTTGCACGCCCACCAGCGCTTCGAGTTGCTGGATGGTGGTGGAGACGGTCGCGCGCGGCATGGCGAGCGATTCGGCTGCGCGCGAAAAGCTGTTCGTATCGACGACGCGTGTAAAGACACGCATTGCATGAATGCGATCGAGCACGGTATTTTCCTTTGACGATGATGGAGCGGGCCCCGTGCGCGGTGTGGGTTTTTTACTTGCGCTTTCGCGGGAGGGGCCGGCGATGGTTACATCGTAAGCAGACACATCGTCTGGGTGAATACCCAAAAATCGCGGATTATTGCCCGATTCTGTGGGGCCTGGCGCGCCGGAGTATCGAACGGTCAACCGCCGGCCCCGGTATCAAAGCACGGGCATCTCGCCGCGAAGCCGCCCCGAAAGCCCCGTCATGTCCGCGCCCGACGGCGCCTGATAGAGCCGAAGCCCCATCTCCGGCAAAATCGACAGCAGATGATCGAACACGTCCCCCTGGATGCGCTCGTATTGGGTCCACGCGGTCGTCGCGGTAAAGCAGTACACCTCGACCGGAATACCCTGCGACTGCGGTTCCATCATGCGCACCATCATCGCCATGTCCTGCCGGATCTCGGGATGCCGCTGCAAATAAGCCAGCCCGTACGCGCGAAACGTGCCGATATTCGTCAGCCGCCGCCGATTCGCCGGCTCGCTCGCCAGTTCGCCGAGATTGCGGTTCGCCTGCTCGACCTCGGTCTTCTTTTCCTCGAGATAGTCGTGCAGGAAGCGAAAGCGCGTGAGCCGCTCGGTTTCCTCGTCGGTGAGAAAACGCACGCTGGTCGCGTCGATGCGCAAGGTCCGCTTGATCCGCCGTCCGCCCGATTCGAACATGTGCCGGTAGTTGCGGTAGCTTTCGGAGAAGAGCTTGTAGGTCGGCACGGTCGTCACCGTGTTGTCCCAGTTCTGCACCTTGACCGTATGCAGCGCGATGTCCTTCACGAAGCCGTCCGCGTTTGACTGCGGCATCTCGATCCAGTCGCCGATACGCAGCATGTCGTTCGACGTCAACTGCGTGCTCGCGACGAGCGACAGCAAGGTGTCCTTGAACACCAGCAGCACCACCGCCGACAGCGCGCCCAGCCCCGAGAGCATCCAGAGCGGCGAGCGGTCGATCAGGATCGACAGCACCAGCACGCCGCAGACCAGCGCGAGCGCCAGCTTGCCGATCTGGATGTAGCCCTTGATCGAGCGCGTCTGCGCTTCCTTGCTCGCGGCATAGATGTCCTGCCACGCCGAGAGCGCGCTGCCCGCCGCGAAGAACACACAGATCCATGCGAGCGCATGCGCAAGCCGCTCGACGATGCCCGCCGCCTGCGCGATGTGCGGCACCTCGCCGATCCCGAGCGCGACCGTCGCGAAGGGCACGGCGTACCAGAGCCGGTGATACGCGCGGTGACGCGTGAGCGCTTCGTCCCAGGCGCCGTGGCCGGCCAGGACGAGCAGCCGGTGCGCGAAATACAGCACGATCCACGCGACCACCCACTGCGCAAACAACGCGACCGCGACGAGCGCGAGCAGGCCGACGGCGAACTGCGCCCAGGGATGCGTGGGAAGGTGCTGCTGCAACTGATCGGCGAGGACGTCGAGGTTCATGCGTACGAAGTCGTGAAAGGAGCGAGCCGTATTGTGCATCAAGCGGGTGCATCGAGCGTCGCATCGTCCGTGCGGGCACGCATTGCTGCAGAGCGTCTCATCGGAAACCCGCGGTTGATGAAAATGAATTTTTTTTGGCGTCCGTTTTGGGTAAACATAGTTTCATTACATTTTCCCAAGGGCGCTTTCGCGCGTATGGCCCGTTCGTCGTCCTCCATCACGCCGCCTTCGGGCGACGAGTTGATCTCCGTGCGCATCGCCTCCGCCATGCCCACGCTCACGCCGATTCACCGGCGCATGGGCGCGTTCGTGCTGGCGAACCTGTTCCGCTCGGCGACGATGCGCATCGACGAACTGGCGAGCGCCGTGGGCGCTTCCGTGGCGACGGCGAACCGCTTTGCCCGCGCGCTCGGCTTCGACGGCTATCCGGCGTTTCGCGAGGCGCTCGTGCGCGGCTTCGAGGCGACCATCGCGCCCGTCGAGCGGCTGCGCACCGCGCTGGAGTCGCCCGCGAGCGGCTCGCAGGTGTTCGATGCGTCGCTCGAACAGGCGGCGTCCAACCTGCAGATGACGCGCGCGGCAATCGACGGCGGCGTCGCCGAGGCACTGGTTGACGCGATTCTGGAGGCGCGGCGCGTCTTCGTGATCGGCTACGGTGCCAGCGCGTTTCTCGCGGGGCTGATGGAGCACGGGCTGACGCCGTATTGCGCGAACGTGCAGTCGCTCGCGTTGATGGGCGGTCCGTCGCACGCGGCGCGGCGGCTCTTCAACGCGGCGCCGGGCGATCTGCTGATCGCAATCGCATTCCCGCGCTACGTCGACGATACGATCGAACTCGCGCGCCTCGCCGCCGGCCACGGCGTGCGCGTGGTCGCGCTGACGGACAGCGCGGCGTCGCCGCTCGCGCAGGTCGCGGACCTCGTGCTGACGATCCGCACCGAACGTCGTCTCGCGGCGAATTGCGATACGGCGGTGCTGGCCGTCATCGAAGCCCTGTGCGACGCGGTCGCGCAGCGGGCGAAGCGCTCCGTGGAAGCGGCTTCGGGCCTGACCGAATTCGTGTTGCCGTGGCTCGTGAAGCCGGCGATGCACATTCCCGCCGCCAGCAGCACGCGCGCGCCTGCCAAAACGGAAAACACCAAGACATGACCCCGACAGCCGTCATCGCGATCCACGGCGGCGCAGGCACTATCCTGCGTTCCGCGCTCAACGCCGAAGCCGAAGCGCAGTATCACGCGGCGCTCTCCGGCATCCTCGAAGCGGGGCAGAGCATCCTCGCTTCGGGGGGCAGCGCGCTCGACGCGGTCACCGAAGCGGTGCGCCTGCTGGAAGACTGTCCGCTTTTCAACGCGGGCCACGGCGCTGTCTTCACGGCGGCGGGCACGCATGAACTCGACGCTTCCGTGATGGACGGCGCGACGCTCGAAGCCGGCGCCGTGTGCTGCGTGACGCGCGTGAAGAACCCCGTGCTCGCGGCGCGCCGGGTGCTCGAAAAGAGCGAGCACGTGCTCTTCACGGGTGCGGGCGCGGAAGCGTTCGCAGCGGCACAGGGGCTCGAATTCGTCGATCCCTTGTACTTTCATACCGAGACGCGGCATCGGCAATGGCTCAACGCGCGCGGCATGCAGGGCACGATGCTCGATCACGACGCCGCTTCAATGGAAGCAAAGGCCGAAGGTCCGAACGAACCCATCGATCCCGACAAGAAGTTCGGCACGGTCGGCGCGGTCGCGCTGGATGCGCACGGCCACGTCGCGGCGGCGACCTCGACGGGCGGCATCACCAACAAGCAGCCGGGGCGCGTCGGCGATGCGCCGCTGATCGGCGCGGGCTGCTACGCGAACGACGCGACCTGCGCCGTCTCGACCACCGGCACGGGCGAGATGTTCATGCGCATGCTGGCCGCCTACGACGTCTCGGCGCGCATGGAGTATCGCGGCGCGACGCTCGAACAGGCGGCAACCGAAGTCGTGATGGAACGGCTGCCGCGCATCGAGGGACGCGGCGGCCTGATCGCCGTCGATGCGAAGGGCAACGTGACGCTGCCGTTCAACACGGAAGGGATGTACCGCGGTTTCGCGCGCGTCGGTGAAGCGCCAGTGACCGCGATCTACGGCTGACAAGGAAGAAGAAGCGATGCCAGACATCAAGTCTTTGCCGCCGTCGCGGGTGATCGAAGTGGACGACCTGTCGGTGACGTTCCGCTCGGGCGCGAAGCTGGTCGAAGCGGTGAAGCATCTTTCGTTCACCGTGGACCGTGGCGAGACGCTTGCCATCGTCGGCGAATCGGGCTCGGGCAAGTCGGTGACGTCGCTTGCGCTGATGCGCCTCGTCGAGCATGGCGGAGGCAGGATCGCGTCGGGCAGCATCGCATTTCGGCGACGCAACGATCGGGTGCTCGACCTCGTGAGCGTATCGAATGCGACGATGCGCTCGATTCGCGGCGCCGACATCGCGATGATCTTCCAGGAGCCGATGACGTCGCTGAACCCGGTGTTCACGGTCGGCGACCAGATTGCCGAAGCGATCGCGCTGCATCAGCACAAGAGCCGTGCCGAGGCGCGCACCGAAGCGCTGCACCTGCTCGATCTCGTGCGCATTCCCGAATCGAAGCGCGTGTTCGCGCGCTATCCGCATCAGCTTTCGGGCGGCATGCGCCAGCGCGTGATGATCGCGATGGCGCTCTCGTGCAAGCCTGCGCTCCTGATCGCCGACGAGCCGACCACCGCGCTCGACGTGACCATCCAGGCGCAGATCCTGCAGTTGATCCGCGGCCTGCAGGACGAGATGAACATGGGCGTGATCTTCATCACGCACGACATGGGCGTGGTCGCTGAAGTCGCGGACCGCGTGCTCGTGATGTATCGCGGCGAGAAGGTCGAGGAGGGCGCATCCGACACGCTGTTTGCGGCGCCGAAGCATCCGTACACCAGGGCGCTGCTCGCCGCCGTGCCGAAGCTGGGCGCGATGCGCGGCACCGATCGTCCCGCGAAGTTTCCGATCGTCGAAGTGGAAGCGGCCGACGTCGCCCCGGACGATGCGAGCGCGCTGCGTCCATCCGCGGCGGTCGAGGCGCAGCACCAGCCGGCACTCGATACCGCTGCAGCGCCGATCCTGCGCGTGCGCGATCTCGTCACGCGCTTTCCGGTGAAGAGCGGCCTTTTCGGCCGCGTGACGGGCGCGGTGCATGCAGTCGAACGCGTGAGCTTCGACCTGCGTCCGGGCGAGACGCTTGCGCTCGTCGGCGAGTCGGGCTGCGGAAAATCGACGACAGGCCGCTCGCTGCTCAAGCTCGTGGAGAGCCAGAGCGGTTCAATCGAATTCGACGGACGCGATATCAGCACGCTCAGCGGACCCGCGTTGCAGGCGTTGCGCCGCAATATCCAGTTCATTTTCCAGGACCCTTTTGCGTCGCTCAATCCGCGCCTCACGGTCGGCTTCTCGATCATGGAGCCGTTGCTCGTGCATAACGTGGCGAAGGGCAAGGAAGCCGAGGCACGCGTCGAGTGGCTGCTCGAAAAGGTCGGACTGCCCGCAGAAGTGGCGCAGCGCTATCCGCATGAATTTTCGGGCGGCCAGCGTCAGCGCATCGCGATCGCGCGCGCGCTTGCGTTGAACCCGAAGGTCGTGATCGCCGATGAGTCCGTGTCCGCGCTCGATGTCTCCGTGCAGGCGCAGATCGTCAACCTGATGCTCGACCTGCAGCGCGAACTGGGCGTCGCGTATCTCTTCATCTCGCACGACATGGCGGTGGTCGAGCGCGTCAGCCATCGCGTCGCCGTGATGTACCTCGGGCAGATCGTCGAGATCGGTCCGCGTCAGGCCGTGTTCGAAGCGCCGCGTCATCCGTACACGAGAAAGTTGATGAGCGCGGTGCCCGTCGCCGATCCCGCGCGCCGGCACGCAAAGCGCATGCTCGCCGCCGACGAGATTCCGAGCCCCATTCGCAAGCTGGGCGACGAGCCCATCGTCGCGAAGCTCGTCGCTGTCGCGCCGGATCACTATGTCGCCGAGCATCATGTCGGCGGGGCCTATTGATAACAAGCTTGCAGTGCACCTCCAGCGAACCATAACGTCAAGCCAAAGGAGTCCAACGATGTCGCTCTCGAAGTCAGGTCCGAAGTTCAAGCTGTTGCGCATGCGCGCGCTGATCGCCGCGAGCGCGAGCGCCTGCGTCTTCACGACGCTCACCGCGATGCCCGCTCACGCCGAAACCACGGCGGTGATGGCGGTCGCCTCGACCTTCACGACGCTCGATCCGTACGACGCGAACGACACGCTGTCGCAAGCGGTGGCGAAGTCCTTCTATCAGGGCCTGTTCGGCTTCGACAAGGACATGAAGATCGTCAACGTGCTGGCGACGAGCTACGAAGCGAGCCCCGACGCGAAGGTCTACACGATCAAGCTGCGCACCGGCGTGAAGTTCCATGACGGCACCGACTTCAACGCCGATGCGGTGAAGGCCGTGTTCGACCGCGTGACCGATCCGGCGAACAAGCTGAAGCGCTACAACCTCTTCAACAAGATCGAGAAGACCGAAGTGATCGATCCGCAGACGGTAAAGATCACGCTGAAGATTCCGTTCTCGGCGTTCATCAACGTGCTGGCGCATCCTTCGGCGGTGATGATCTCGCCCGAGGCTTTGAAGAAGTACGGCAAGGACATCTCGATGCATCCGGTCGGCACGGGACCGTTCGAATTCGTCGAATGGAAGCAGACGGACGACCTGAAGGTGAAGAAGTTCGCGGGTTACTGGAAGAAGGGCTATCCGAAGATCGACATGATCGACTGGAAGCCGGTGGTCGACAACAACACGCGCGCGGCGCTCATGCAGACGGGCGAAGCGGACTTCGCGTTCCAGGTGCCGTTCGAGCAGGCGGCGGCGCTCAAGGCGAGCCCGAAGGTCGACCTGATCGCAGCGCCTTCCATCATCCAGCGCTACATCAGCATGAACATGCTGCAGAAGCCCTTCGACAACCCGAAGGTCCGCGAAGCGATGAACTACGCGATCAACAAGGAAGCGCTCGTGAAGGTGGCGTTCGCGGGTTACGCGATGCCGGCTGAAGGCGTCGTGCCGCAGGGCGTCGACTATGCGGTAAAGACGGGTCCGTGGAAGTACGATCCGGCGAAGGCACGCGAACTCCTGAAGGAAGCGGGCTATCCGAACGGCTTCGAAACGGAACTGTGGTCGGGCTATAACCACTCGACCGCGCAGAAGATCATCCAGTTCGTGCAGCAGCAACTGGCGCAGGTCGGCGTGAAGGCTTCGGTGCAGGCGCTCGAAGCGGGCCAGCGCGTGGCGAAGGTCGAGAGCGCGCCGGATCCGGCCACCGCGCCGATCCGCATGTACTACATCGGCTGGTCGTCGTCGACGGGTGAAGCCGACTGGGCCATCTCGCCGCTGCTCGCGAGCGCGTCGTTCCCGCCGAAGCTTTCGAACACGGCGTACTACAAGAACGACACCGTGGATTCCGACCTGGCGAAGGCGCTCGCGACCACCGACCGCAACGAGAAGTCCGCGCTCTACGCCGATGCGCAGAAGCGCATCTGGGCAGATGCGCCGTGGGTCTTCCTCGTCACGGAGAAGGTCGTGTATGCGCGCAGCAAGCGTCTTTCGGGCGCGTATGTGATGCCCGACGGCTCGTTCAGCTTCGACGAGATCGCCATCAAGTAACTGCCGATGGCAGGGCGTCATGCGTCGATGACGCCCGGCCGAACCGATTCGACTCATGCTGACCTTTCTCGCCAAGCGCCTGCTCGGATTGCTGCCGACGCTGCTGATCGTCGCGGTGCTGGTGTTCTTGTTCGTGCACATGCTGCCGGGCGATCCGGCGCGTCTTGCCGCCGGCGCCGAAGCCGACGAAGCGACGGTCGCGCTCGTGCGCGCCGATCTCGGCCTCGACAAGCCGCTGCCGCAGCAGTTCGTCAACTTCTTCAAGAAGGTCATGCACTTCGACTTCGGCACGTCGACGCGCAGCAAGCGCCCCGTGAGCACCGAGATCGCCGAGCGCTTCATGCCGACGCTCTGGCTCACCATCGCGAGCATGGTATGGGCGGTGATCTTCGGGATGGCGATCGGCATCGTCTCGGCGGTGTGGCGCAACCAGTGGCCGGACCGCATCGGCATGACGCTCGCGGTGTCGGGCATCTCGTTTCCGGCGTTCGCGCTCGGCATGCTGTTGATGGAGATTTTTTCGGTGAAGCTCGGCTGGCTGCCGATCGTCGGCGACGGCTCCTGGCAGAGCTATATCCTGCCTTCGATCACGCTCGGCGCGGCCGTCGCTGCCGTGATGGCGCGCTTCACGCGAGCGTCGTTCGTCGAGGTGATGAACGAGGACTTCGTGCGCACCGCGCGCGCGAAGGGCGTGCACGAACCGGTCGTCATCATCAAGCACTGCCTGCGCAACGCGATGATTCCCGTCGTCACGATGATGGGCCTGCAATTCGGATTTCTGCTCGGCGGCTCGATCGTCGTCGAGAAGGTTTTCAACTGGCCGGGGCTTGGGCGCCTGCTCGTCGATGCCGTCGAGATGCGCGACTATCCCGTGATCCAGGCCGAGGTGCTG
The DNA here is from genome assembly GCF_001544975.2 of Caballeronia arationis. Classification (GTDB taxonomy): domain Bacteria; phylum Pseudomonadota; class Gammaproteobacteria; order Burkholderiales; family Burkholderiaceae; genus Caballeronia; species Caballeronia arationis. Next base: position 102,665 of record NZ_FCOG02000006.1, read on the forward strand.
CTGTTCTCGCTGGAGTTCATCGTGATCAACCTGATCGTGGACGTGCTGTACGCCGTGATCAATCCGACCATTCGCTTCAAGTGAGGCCCGCATGAGCGTGACAGCCGACACAGCCAAGGCCGCCGCTGCAGCGAGCCACGAGATCCGCACGCCGTGGAGCGAGTTCTGGCGCAAGTTCAGGAAGCAGCCGGTCGCGCTTGCCGCGGGCGTGTTCGTAACGCTCCTGATCCTGATCGCGATCATCGCGCCGTATATCGTGCCGTACGACCCGGAAAACTTCTTCGACTACGACGCGCTCAACGCAGGACCGTCGGCGGCGCACTGGTTCGGCGTCGATTCACTGGGGCGCGACATCTTCAGCCGCATCCTCGCGGGCAGCCGCATTTCGTTGTCGGCCGGGCTGTTGTCGGTCGTGATCGGCGCGGTGATCGGCACGTTCTTCGGGCTGCTCGCGGGCTACTACGAAGGATGGTGGGACCGCATCGTGATGCGCGTCGCCGACGTGCTGTTCGCGTTCCCCGGCATCCTGCTCGCGATCGGCGTGGTCGCGATTCTCGGCAACGGCATGATCAACGTGATCTGTGCGGTCGCCATCTTCAGCATCCCCGCGTTCGCGCGGCTCGTGCGCGGCAACACGCTCTCGCTCAAGCACCTGACTTATATCGAAGCGGCGCGCAGCATCGGCGCGTCGGACTGGACCATCATCGTGCGGCACATCCTGCCGGGCACGATCTCGTCGGTGGTCGTGTACTTCACGATGCGCATCGGCACCTCGATCATCACTGCCGCGAGCCTCTCGTTCCTCGGCCTCGGCGCGCAGCCGCCGACGCCCGAGTGGGGCGCGATGCTCAACGAGGCGCGCGCCGACATGGCGATGGCGCCGCATATCGCCGTGTTTCCGAGCCTCGCGATCTTCTTCACGGTGCTCGCGTTCAACCTGCTCGGCGACGGCTTGCGCGACGCGCTCGATCCGAAGCTGGACCGGCCATGATGGATGTGCCGCATATCGGCTCGCTGACAGCCGGTCCGCTCGGCACGATTGCGGACGTGGCGGGCGTGACGGTCGGGCATTGCACGCTCGACGAGGGTGCGGTGCAGACGGGCGTCACGGTCGTGCGGCCGCATGACGGCGACATCTATCGCAGCAAGGTGCCGGCAGCCGCGAGCGTGATCAACGGCTTCGGCAAGAGCATCGGACTCGTGCAGGTCGATGAACTCGGCGTGCTCGAAACGCCGATTGCGCTGACCAATACCTTCGGCGTCGGCACGGTGGCGAACGCGCAGATTCGCGGCGCCATCGAAGCCAATCCGCAGATCGGGCGAGACTGGCCGACCGTCAATCCGCTCGTCTTCGAATGCAACGATGGCTATCTGAACGACATTCAGGCGCTCGCGGTTCAGGAGGCGCATTACCGTCACGCGTTGCAGGCGTGCGATGCCGGCTTCGAGCGCGGCTCGGTCGGTGCAGGGCGCGGAATGTCGTGCTTCGACATGAAGGGTGGTATCGGATCGGCATCGCGTGCGGCGCGCGTCGCGGGCCGTGAGTTCATGACCGGCGCGCTCGTGCTCGCGAACTTCGGCCGCCTGCCGATGCTGACGCTCGGCGGCGTCGCGCTCGGGCGGACCATGTCGGCTTCCGAAGAACAAAAGCCCGAGCAAGGCTCGATCATCATGATCATCGCCACCGACGCGCCGCTCGACGCGCGCCAGTTGCGCCGTCTTTCGCTGCGCGCGGCCGCCGGCCTCGCGCGCACGGGCTCGGTGTACGGCCACGGCAGCGGCGACATCGCGCTCGCGTTCACGACGGCCTGGACGGTCCCGCATCTCGCCGACTTCGTCGCGGTGCCCGCGCTCGTTGCGGATGCGCGGCTCGATCCGCTCTTTCAGGCCGCGGCGGACAGCGTCGAGCAGGCCATCGTCGATGCGCTGTTCAGCGCGGAACCGGTGACCGGCCGCGACGGCAACCGGCGTCTTTCGCTCAAAGACATGCAACCATGAAAGTACTCATCTCGGCGGACATCGAAGGCATCGCGGGCGTGTTTCATCCCGAACAGACCCGCGCGGGCAATGCCGAATACGAACGGGCGCGCCGCTGGATGACGCTCGAAGCGAACGCGGCCATCGAAGGCGCATTCGCGGGCGGTGCGACGCAAGTATGGGTCAACGATTCGCACGGCGGCTTTCGCAACCTCCTGCCCGATCTCATCGACGCGCGCGCGGGCATCGTGCTCGGCAAGCCGCGCACGCTCGGCATGATGGCGGGTCTGGAAGACGAACCCGAACTCGTGTTCATGATCGGCTATCACGCGCGGGCGCAGAGCCGCGGCATCCTCGCGCATACGATCAACAGCTTCGCGTTTGCGCGCGTTTCGCTCGATGGCGAGGAAGTCGGCGAGGCGGGGCTCTATGGCGCGCTCGCGGAGGAACGCGGCGCGCGCGTGGCGCTCCTGACCGGCGACGACGTATTCGTCGAAGAGACGCGTCCCGCGTTTGCCGACGCCCGCTTCGTGACGGTCAAGACGGCGCACGGCTATTCGAGCGGCGTCACGCAGTCGCCCGTTAGCGCCTGCGAGACGATCCGGCGCGCAGCGATCGAGGTCGTCGGGCAAGCGCCGCGTGACAGGCTTCGCAAGGTACCTAAGCACGTGCATTGCGAATTGCGCGTGCAGGACACCGCGCTTGCCGATCTCTTCTGCCAGTGGCCGACGCTCGAACGCATCGACGGCGTCACGCTCGCGTTCGATACGCCGTCGGTCGAACATGCGGTGCGCGTGCTCAACAGCCTGTCGGCGATGTCGTTCATGCTGAGGTGAAAGCACACGCGTTCGTCTATCATGGAGTCATGCATCGGCTCGATGGTGAGAGGTACGCCATGCGCAAGATCTGGCTCGAACACAACGACGATACCGCGCTCGATCCTGCTGACCCTGAACTCGTGATGCGCGGGTCGCTTTTCATCGACGGTCACGAAGTAGGATGGTGGGAACAGCGGCACGACGGTACGTGGATGGCGCATGTCAGGCATACTGCGCACGACATTGTAGAGACGAGCAAGGAGCGGCTCATCGAGCGCCTTGCACGTGACGCGTAGACCTTCCAATTCACTTTCGCTTCTGTTCATGTATCTGTCGATCATCGCCGTGGGTCTTGGCGGCGCGCTCGGCTCCCTGCTTCGCTGGGTGCTCGGGCTGCGCCTCAATGCGCTGTTCCCCAACCTGCCGCTCGGCACGCTCGCCTCCAACGTGATCGCGGGCTACGTGATCGGCGTCGCCGTGGCGTGGTTTGCGCGCTTTCCTGACCTTTCCATCGAATGGCGGCTCTTCGTGATCACCGGCCTGATGGGCGGCCTGTCCACGTTCTCGACCTTCTCGGCCGAAGTGGTTGCGCATTTTCAGCAAGGGCGCTTCGCCTGGGCCGCGGGCGAGATCGCGATCCATGTGACGGCTTCGGTCGTGATGACGGTGCTCGGGATCGCAACCGTTTCTCTCGCGCGATAGGCCGTGGTTGAAATCAGGCCGTATCGTCCTTCGGATCTCGACGCGGTAATCGAGCTGTTCCTGCGCTCGGTTCGCGAGGTTGCCGCGCGTGACTACGATCGGCGGCAGATCGATGCGTGGGCGCAAGCGGATCGCGATGAGTGGTCCGTCAAGCGCATGAGCCGGCCGACCTGGGTCGCGACGACAGGCGTATCGCTTGCCGGTTTCGCCGACCTCGAAACCGACGGCCATATCGACATGATGTTCGTGCATCCCGCGCATCAGGGCGCGGGCGTCGCGAGCGTGCTGCTCGCACAGGTCGAAGCGAGCGCGCGCGAACGAGGCATCGCGCGACTGCACACGGATGCGAGCATCACGGCGCGGCCGTTCTTCGAGAAGCGCGGGTTTCATGTGATCGCGGCGCGGGTCGTCCATGTTCGAGGCGAGGCCTTCGAGAACTTCCGCATGGAGAAGACACTCAGTCCTTCCCGAACTGCACGCTGACGATAAGTCCGCCGCCTGGCGCATCGTCGAGCGATATGCGCGCATGATGCACCCGCGCGATCTCGCGCACGATCGAGAGGCCGAGCCCGCTGCCTTCCACATTCTGCGTCGCCGAGCTACGGTAGAAGCGTTCGAAGACCGCGTCGCGTTCCTGCGCCGCGATGCCGGGACCGTCGTCGATCACTTGCAGCAGCGGCCCTTCGGCCGCATTCGTCACGCGCACGGTGATGACCGATCCGTCGCCCGCATAGCGGATCGCATTGTCGATGAGATTGCCGCAGAGTTCGCCGAGCAGGTCGCGCTGGCCGGTCACGTCCACTCGTTCTTCCTGCTCGAAGCCGAGATCGATGTTGCGGGCGCGCGCCACCGGCGACCAGTCGAGGGTCACGCTGCGAGCGACCTTGTCGAGCGAAAGCGGCGCGAGCTTCACCAGATGGCCGCTGTCCGCGTCGAGCCGTGAGAGCGAGAGCAGCTGCTGCACACCTTTTCCCGCCTGCCGCACCGCGCCGTGCAGACGCTTCAGATGCAGTCTCGCGCGTTCCTCGCGGGTCTCGCGCAGTGCAAGCTCAGACTCGGCCTGAATCACGGCGAGCGGCGTCTTCAACTGATGCGCGGCATCGGTGAAGAACCGGCGCCGCGATTCCTGCATGCGCCGCAAGCGGCCAATGTACTGATTGATCGATTCGACCAGTGGTTCGACTTCGCTCGGCAGGCCGCTCTGATCGAGCGGGGCGGGATCGTCGTCGGCGCGGGCGGCGACTGTCGCCGACAGGCGGTTGAGCGGCCGCAGGCCGCGCCCGACCCCGAGCCACACGATGCCGAGCGCGAGCACGATCAGCAACGCTTCCTGCGTGAGCGAGCCGATCAGGATGTCGCGCGCGAGCGCCTGCCTCGGCTCGATCGTCTCGCCGACCATGATCCACACGACGCGCGTCTGCGCGGTCGGAACGTCGTGAACCGGCAGGCGCAACGCGCCCATGCGTAGTTGCTCGCCACGGTAGGTCGCATCGTAGAAGCGCGTCTGATACGGCTCGGGCGTCGCGCGCTTCGGCGGCAGCGGCAGGTCCGCATAGCCGGTCACGGCCCGTCCGCTATCCTCGCGAATCAGGTAGTAGATCTTGCCGCCGGCATCGGATTCGAACAGCTCCAGCGCGAGATACGGCAGATCGACTTCGACCTGGCCATCACTGAGCCGCGTGCCTTCGCGAATCGACTTCAGCGAGAAGGCGAGCGAACGGTCGAACGCGACGTGCGCGGCGTTCATCGCGCGCTGATAGGTGAGCCATGAATCGAGCGCGAGAAGCGCGACGAGCGGCAGCAAGAGCCACACCGACACCTGCCGCCGCAAGTTTGGCTTAGGCATCCTCGCGCTTCGCTTCGAGCAGGTAACCGAGACCGCGCAGCGTCACGATGGCGACAGCGCTTTTCTCCAGCTTCTTGCGCAGCCTGTACACATAGATCTCGATGGCATCCGGATTCACGGATTCGTCGATGCCGAAGATCTTCTCCGAGAGCGTGTCCTTGTTGATCGCGCGACCGTTGCGCAGGATCAGCACTTCGAGCACGGCACGTTCGCGCGGGGTCAGCGCCAGCGGCTCGCCGTCGAGCCGGAAGCTGCGATCGACGCTGTCGTACGCGAGCGGCCCGCATTCCACGCGCGTGTGCTCGTGGCCGTGGCTGCGGCGGATCAGCGCGCGAGCGCGCGCTTCCAGTTCGGTCAGTTCGAACGGCTTGGCGAGATAGTCGTCTGCGCCGAGGTCGAGGCCCTTCACGCGATCTTCGACCGAGCCGTGCGCGGTCAGGATCAGGACGGGCACCGGATTGCGCCGAGCACGCAAACGCCGCAGCACTTCGAGGCCGTCGAGCCGGGGCAGGCCGAGATCGAGGATCACGAGCGCATAGTCCTGCGTGCGCAACACGTGATCGGCGGCCTCGCCGTCATGCATGCAATCGACAGCGAAGCGGGCTTGCGTCAGCGCGTCCGTCAGCGACTTCGAGAGGATGGGATTGTCTTCGACTAGCAGAACGCGCATGACTGTGACCTAGGGAAATCCATGAGACGAAAACGGCTTTATGAGCGAAAACCCACGACGAATGAAAGCGGTCAGAAAGCGCTCGCAACTTAACATGCGACCACTCGAACACATAACCATTACAAAGCGAATTCTGGAGGAAGACATGAAAAAATTGAATCCCGCGTTGCGCGCTGCCGCTCTGTCCGTCGCCCTGTTCGCCGCTCATGCGGCTCACGCGCAAGTCCCTGCGGGTTATCCCGGATCGTATCAGTCGGTCATCGATGGCGCGAAGAAAGAGGGCAAGGTGCTCGTCTATTCGGTCACGGACACCGCGCTCGTCCGCCCGCTCATCAAGGACTTCGAGTCGCTCTACGGCGTGAAGGTCGAATACAACGACATGAACAGCACGGAGCTCTACAATCGCTATATCAGCGAGAACGCGGCGAGCAGCACGAGCGCTGACGTGCTGTGGAGCTCGGCGATGGACCTGCAGGTCAAGCTCGTCAACGACGGCCTGATGGCGAGCTACGACTCGCCCGAGACGGCCCAGCTGCCGCAATGGGCGCAGTACCAGAAGCAGGCTTATGGCACGACCTACGAGCCGCTCGCGATCGTCTACAACAAGCGCCTCATTCCCGCGAACGAAGTGCCGCAGACGCGTGCCGACCTCATCAAGCTGCTGCAGACGCAGGCGGCGAAATACAAGGGCAAGGTCACGACTTACGACATCGAGAAGTCGGGCGTCGGCTTCAACTATCTCACACAGGATGCACGCGTGAACCCGCAGGTGACGTGGCAGCTCGTCGATGCGATCGGCGCTTCGAACCCGAAGCTCCAGTCGAGCACGGGCGCCATGATGGAGCGCATTTCGTCGGGCGAGAATCTCATCGGCTACAACATCCTCGGCTCGTATGCGTTCGCGAAGGCGAAGAAGGACCCGTCGATCGGCTACGTCTATCCGAAGGACTACACGCTGGTGGTGAGCCGCCTCGTGACGATCTCGAAGAAGGCGAAGAACCCGAACGCGGCGAAGCTGTGGGTCGACTATCTGCTGTCCAAGCGCGGCCAGACGCTGCTCGCTAACCAGGCCGACCTGTTCTCGATCCGCTCGGACGTCGAGGGCGAAACGTCGATGGCCGGCCTCACGAAGCAACTCGGCGATTCGCTCAAGCCGATCCCGATCGGCACGGGTCTCCTCGTCTATCTCGACCAGAGCAAGCGCCTTGAATTCCTGAAGAAGTGGCAGCAGGCGATCAAGCGCTAAGCCTTTCCCAGCCCGCGCCATAGCGCGGGCCACTCCCGTATTTTCTTCGATGCGCCGGCAAGGCGCAGGGGGACACTCATGCTTACATCGAGCACAAACGACCCGGGCGCGGTCCTGTCGACCAACGGCGAGGGCAAGGTGCCGAAGCTGCCCGAGGGCGGCTTTCGCGGTCTCGCCGCCATGTTCCGCTGGATCGTGATTGCGGTGCTGACGGTCGCGGTGCTGTTGCCGCTTTCGTTCATCGTGTTTCAGAGCCTCTTGAACGCACCGTTCTTCGATGTCAACAAAACGCTCGGTATTGCGGGCTTCAAGTTCATTTTCGAAGACCCCGATTTCTGGTCGGCGGTGAAGAACTCGTTCATCATCGCGGGCGGCATGCTGTTCATCTCGATCCCGCTCGGCGGCATTCTCGCGTTCCTGATGGTGCGCACCGACCTGCCGGGCCGCCGCTGGCTCGAACCGCTCCTGCTCACGCCGGTGTTCGTCTCGCCGATGGTGCTTGCGTTCGGCTATGTCGTGGCGGCCGGTCCGGTCGGCTTCTATTCGGTGTGGTTCAAGGAACTGTTCGGCGCTGAAAACGCGCCCTGGTCCATCTACTCGATCTTCGCGATCACGATCATCGTCGGCTTGACGCATGTGCCGCACGTGTACCTGTATTCGTCGGCGGCGCTGCGCAATCTCGGCTCGGATGTCGAGGAAGCGGCCCGCGTCGCGGGCGCACGGCCGTTTCGCGTCGCGCTCGACGTCAGCCTGCCGATGACGATGCCCGCGCTGCTCTTCGCAGGCGTGCTGGTGTTCTTCCTCGGCTTCGAAGTGTTCGGCCTGCCGCTCGTGCTCGGCGATCCGGAAGGACACCTCGTGCTCGCGACCTACCTGTACAAGCTCACCAACAAGCTCGGCGTGCCTTCGTATCACCTGATGGCTGCGGTGGCCGTGTGCATCATCGCGATCACGTTTCCGCTCGTGCTGCTGCAACGGCGCCTGCTCAAGAGCGCAAGCAAGTTCGTCACGGTGAAGGGCAAGGCGGGGCGCCAGACGGTGCTGCCGCTCGGCGCGTGGCGCTGGGTCGCGCTCGCGATCGTCACGCTGTGGCTCTTTCTCACCGTGTTCGTGCCGCTCTCGGGCATCGTGCTGCGCGCGTTCGTGACGAACTGGGGCGAGGGCGTCGCGTTGCGCGAAGTGCTCACGGTCGCCAACTTCGTCGATCTTTTCGAGCAGGACAACCTCGTGCGCGCGATCTTCAACACGCTTGGCATCGGCGTGATCGGCGGGGCGCTCGCAGTCGGCTTCTATTCGCTCGTGGCGTTCGCCGGGCATCGGCGCAACGACTGGGGCACGAAGCTCCTCGACTATCTCGTGCTGCTGCCGCGCGCCGTGCCCGGCCTGCTTGCCGGTCTCGCGTTCCTGTGGATCTTCCTCTTCGTGCCCGGCATCAAGGAACTGAAGAACTCGATGTGGAGCATCTGGATCGCGTACACGGTCGTGTGGCTCGCGTACGGCATGCGCCTGATTCAAAGCGCCTTGCTGCAGGTCGGCCCCGAACTGGAAGAAGCGGGACGCAGCGTCGGCGGCACGCGCGCCCGCGTGAGCCTCGACGTGACGCTGCCGCTCGTGCGCTTCGGCCTGCTCGCTGCATGGCTCCTGATCTTCATGATCTTCGAGCGTGAATATTCGACGGCGGTCTACCTGCTGTCTCCCGGCACCGAAGTGATCGGCGCGCTGCTCGTCTCGCTGTGGGCGACGGGCGCAGTCGATCAGGTCGCGGCCCTTTCAGTCATCAACATTGCGATGGTCGGCGTCGGTCTTGCCGTGGCATTGCGCTTCGGAGTGAAACTTCATGGATAAGCTCATTGTCGACAATCTGTTCCTGAGCTACGGCACCAATCCGATTCTGAAGGGCGTGTCGTTCGAACTGAAGGCAGGCGAAGTGGTGTGCCTGCTCGGCGCGTCGGGCAGCGGCAAAACCACGCTCCTGCGTGCGGTCGCGGGTCTCGAACAGCCTTCGGATGGCCGTATCAGTCTTGACAAGCAGGTCTTCTTCGATGGTGCGAAGAACATCGATTGCCCCGTCGAGCAACGCTCGCTCGGGCTCGTGTTCCAGTCGTATGCGCTGTGGCCGCACAAGACCGTCGCGGACAACGTCGGCTACGGCCTGAAGCTGCGCAAGGTGTCGGGCGCGGAGCAGAAGCGCCGCGTGCAGAGCGCGCTCGATCAGCTCGGCCTCGGCCATCTCGCCGCGCGCTTTCCGTATCAACTGTCGGGCGGGCAGCAGCAGCGCGTGGCGATTGCGCGCGCGCTCGTCTATAACCCGCCCGTCATCCTGCTCGACGAGCCGCTCTCGAACCTCGATGCCAAGCTGCGCGAAGAAGCGCGTGCATGGCTGCGCGAGCTGATCGTGTCGCTGGGTCTGTCGGCGCTTTGCGTCACGCACGACCAGACCGAAGCGATGGCGATGTCGGACCGCATCCTGCTATTGCGCAACGGACGCATCGAACAGGAAGGCACGCCAGCGGAACTCTACGGTTCGCCGCGTTCGCTTTACACGGCGGAATTCATGGGCAGCAACAACCGCATCGATGCGAAGGTGACGTCGATCGACGGCGAACGGGTGATGCTCGCGGGCGACGGCTTCCAGCTCGAAGCACGTGCACGCGAAGCCTTACAGCCGGGACAGGACGCGCAGGCCGTGATCCGCCTGGAGCGCGTGCAGGTCGCCGACGGCCCCGGCGCGAACCGCGTGCAGGCGATCCTCGTGACATCGATGTATCTCGGCGACCGTTGGGAATACCTGTTCCATTGCGGCGACCTGCGCTTTCGCGCATTCGGCCACACGCCGCGCGACCCGGGCAATCACTGGGTCGAGTTTCCTGCCAACGACTGCTGGGCGTTTGCTCAAGCCAGCTGATGAACCTTCCGGGCCAACCGGCCCGGCTCGCCTGACTCACTGATCCGAAGCGAAGTCCCGCGCGCGCATGCGTGCCGCGCGGGCTTTCGCTCGTGCATCGAAAACAAAAATCACAACGGAGGAAGACGCATGAAACGCAGCACCATCCATCTCGCCACCATCGCATCGTTCGCGGGCATCGCCGCGGCCGAAACGGCGCACGCGCAGTCGAGCGTCACGCTGTACGGCATCGTCGATGCGGGTGTCGAGTATGTGAACCACGCAAGTCCCGACGGCGGCGCCGCGCGTCTCGTGTCGGGCGGCAAGAACACGTCGCGCTTCGGCATGCGGGGCGCCGAGGACCTCGGCGGCGGACTGATAGCTGTGTTCCAGTTGGAAAGCGGCATCAACATCGCGAACGGGCAACTGGATGACGGTCCGAACGCGCTCTTCGACCGCCGCGCCACCGTCGGGCTGAAGCACAAGACCTATGGTCAGGTGATTCTCGGCCGCACTTTCACGACCACCTACGACTTCATGCTGCCGTTCGACCCGATGGCCTACGCGCCGAACTACTCGTGGGCGACCAGTTCGACGGCAACCGGCGGCCGCAAGGACGGTCTCTTTTCGCGCTCGGCCAATGCGGTGCGTTACGACGGCGAGTTCAGCGGCTTCAAGGTCGGCGCGATGTACGGCTTCGGCAATGTGCCGGGCAGCATGAAGACGAGTTCGAAGTACGACTTCGGCCTCGGCTACGAGCGCGGCGCGTTTGCGGTCGTCGCGACCTTCGACCGCCAGAACGGCGCAAGCGACAGCGTCACGCCTGCCGACACGACCAACTACATCCAGGGCGTCCACGCGGGCGCGAGCTACGACTTCGGCGCGGCCAAGGTGATGGCGGGCTATCGCAATTACCGGCGCACGTTCAACACGCTCGCCGAAACGCTGCGCAGCGACATGTACTGGTTCGGCGGCTCGTACGACTTCGCACCGGACTTCACCGTGTACGCGGCCGTCTACCATCAAGACATCAAGGGCGCGACCGACGGCGATCCGACCCTGCTCTCCGTGCGCGCAAACTATTCGCTCTCGAAGCGCACGACGCTCTATCTCTCGGGCGGCTACGCATTCGCGAAGAACGACCAGAACGTGAGTCTCTCGCGCGATCTGGTCGGCGCGGCGGATACGCAGGCCGGCGTGACGGCGGGTATCCAGCATCGTTTCTAGACGTCGAATCTGTATAGACAACCGGCGGGCTCCGCCGCATTAGACGTCAGTGAATTCCCTAATGACCTCTTGTTTATAAGATAAGGGCCGTTTAGACTTGGCTCTAACTTGTATAGACAGGATGAGCCATGATCAAGCTGACGCCCGGTTTTCTGACGCTGCCGCAATTGCGCCGCATCGCACGCGGTTCCGACTCGCTGGAACTCGATCCGGCGAGCTTCGCCGCCATCGACGCGAGCGCGAAGGCCGTCGCCGACATCGCCGCTAAGGGCGAGCCGGCCTACGGCATCAATACGGGCTTCGGGCGGCTCGCGAGCACGCATATTCCCACCGACCAGCTCGAACTGCTGCAACGCAATCTGGTGTTGTCGCACGCGGTGGGTGTCGGCGAGCCGATGTCGCGACCGGTCGTTCGCCTTCTGATCGCACTGAAGCTCTCCAGCCTCGGGCGCGGTCATTCGGGCATCCGCCGCGAGGTCATCGACGCGCTCGTCACGCTCTTCAACGCGGACGTTTTGCCGGTGATCCCGGTCAAGGGTTCGGTCGGTGCGTCGGGCGATCTCGCGCCGCTCGCGCACATGTCGACGGTGCTGCTCGGCATCGGCGAAGTGATGATTCGCGGTGAACGGGCGAGCGCGCTCGACGGGCTGAGCGTCGCGGGTCTCAAGCCGCTGAACCTGCAGGCGAAGGAAGGCCTCGCGCTGCTCAACGGCACGCAGGCCTCGACCGCGCTCGCGCTCTACAACATGTTCGCGATCGAAGACCTGTTTCGCACCGGGCTCGTCGCGGGCGCGCTGTCCGTCGATGCGGCGGCCGGCTCGGTCGTGCCCTTCGACGCGCGCATCCAAGAATTGCGCGGCCATCGCGGACAGATGGACGCAGCCTCCGCCTACCGCACGCTGCTGGAAGGCTCGGGCATCAATCTCTCGCACGCCGATTGCGACAAGGTGCAGGACCCGTACAGCCTGCGCTGCCAGCCGCAGGTGATGGGCGCGTGTCTGGATCAGATGCGCCATGCGGCCGACGTGCTGCTGATCGAATCGAATGCGGTCTCGGATAATCCGCTGATCTTCCCCGATACCGGCGAAGTGCTGTCGGGCGGCAACTTCCACGCGGAGCCCGTCGCGTTCGCCGCCGACAACCTCGCGCTCGCTGCCGCCGAAATCGGTGCGCTGGCGGAACGCCGCATCGCTTTGTTGATCGACGCCACGCTTTCCGGTTTGCCTCCGTTCCTCGTGCGCGATGGCGGCGTCAACTCGGGCTTCATGATCGCGCACGTCACGGCTGCCGCGCTCGCGTCGGAGAACAAGACGCTCGCGCATCCGGCTTCCGTCGATTCGCTGCCGACCTCGGCGAACCAGGAAGACCATGTATCGATGGCGACGTTCGCGGCGCGCAAGCTCGGCGACATCGCCAATAACACAGCCAACATCCTCGCGATCGAATTGCTCGCGGCGGCACAGGGCGTCGACTTGCGCGCGCCGCACGAGACGAGCCCGCTCCTCATCGAAGTGATGAAGACGCTGCGCGCGCAGGTCGCGCACTACGACCTCGACCACTACTTCGCGCCGGACATCGCCGCGATCGCGAGGCTCGTCGAGGGCGGCGAGATCGCGAAGCACAGCCCGTTCGGGTTCGCGTCGGAACAGACTGCATGAATACGCCTGCCTATCAGGAGATCAAGGACTACATCCTGACGCGCATTCATATCGGCGAGTGGCGGGAGGGCGATCAGGTGCCCTCCGAAAACGAACTCGCGCGCGAATTCAAGGTCGCGCGCATGACGGTCAATCGCGCGCTGCGCGAACTGACCGCCGAACAGGTGCTCACGCGCGTGCAGGGCGCGGGCACTTTCGTGGCAACACCGAAGTATGCGTCGACGCTCGTCGAAATCCGCAGCATCTCCGACGAGATCGTCGCGCGCGGCCATACGTATCGCGCGGACGTGCTGCATCTGGGCGCATCGATCGTCGATGAAGTGCTCGCAGATGAAATGCAGCTTTCCGTAGGCAGTCCCGTGTTTCATTCGCGCGTGCTGCACTTCGAGAACGGCGAGCCGGTGCAGATCGAGGAGCGGCACGTGAACCCCGTGCTTGCGCCCGAATACGCGCGGCAGGACTTCACGACGATTACGCCGAACCAGTACCTGATGGCGGCGGCGCCGTTGCAGCGCGTCGAGTACCGCATCGAGGCCGCGATTCCTTCCGACGACACGCGCCGCTCGCTCGCGATGAAAGAGCACGAGCCGTGTCTTTTGCTGCATCGGCGCACGTGGTCGCGCGACGCGGTGGCGTCGGTGGCGAACCTGTGGCATCCCGGCGACCGTTATCAGTTCACCGGACACTTCTGATGAACCTGATCCGCGGCGGATCGCTCGTGCCGGCGCCCTGGAAGAACGGCGGCGGCGTGACGCGCGAAATCGATGCCGAGCCGAGGGGCGCGGCGCTCGACGGGTTCCTCTGGCGCCTGAGCATCGCGAACGTCGATGCAGCGGGCGCGTTCTCGACGTTTGCCGGCATCGACCGCACGCTGGTACTTCTGGAAGGCGCTGGCATGCGGCTGAATGAAGCGAACGGTCGCGTGCATGCGTTGCATGCGCCGCTTGCAATGGCTTCATTCGCGGGCGAAACGCCGATCGACGCGACACTTGTCGACGGCCCGACACGCGACTTCAACGTGATGGTCCGGCGGGATCGCGCGCGAGCGACGGTGCAGGCGCATCGTCGTGAGGCGCGCTTCGTTCCCGCTGACGACGTCACGATCATCTTCTGTGTGCAGGGCGAAATCGCGGTCGCGCTGAATGGCGAAGCGCGCTTCACGCTGCAGCCCGACGACACCCTTCGTCTCGATGCATCGACTGCGCGCGAGTGCGTTGTCACTTGCGTTAAGCCTGAAGCGTCGTGGCTGCAGATCGGTATCGTCATAACGGACTCTTCACGATGACTTCACTTTTCGCGGGTCACGCGCGCCTTTCCGATGGCTGGCAGCGCGACGTGCTGCTCGAATGGAACGACGAGGGCACGCTCGTCGCGGTCACGCCGGACAGCGCGATGCCGCCGGATACGCCGCGCGCCGCGGGACCGGTTATCGCGGGCATGCCGAACCTTCATTCGCACGCGTTCCAGCGCGCGATGGCGGGGCTCACCGAATACCGCGCGAGTGTGACCGATACCTTCTGGAGCTGGCGCGACCTGATGTACCGCTTTGCCGCGAAGATCGATCCGGAGACGCTTGCACCCATCGCCCGCTGGCTTTACATCGAGATGCTCAAGGCGGGCTACACCTCGGTGTGCGAGTTCCACTACGTGCATCACACGAGCGACGGCACGCCTTATGCGAATCGCGCGGAACTGGCGCAATGCGTGGTGGATGCGGCCGAGCACGCGGGCATCGGCATGACGATGCTGCCGGTGCTCTATCAATACAGCGGCTTCAGCAAGAGCGCGCCACGCGACGATCAGCGGCGCTTTCTCAACACGCCAGACCAGTTGCTCGACCTGCTCGACGCATTGCAGCGCGCGCGTCCGGAGAACGGCTCGCGCCGTTATGGCGTGGCGCCACATTCGTTGCGGGCGGTATCGGACGATTCGCTTCGCGTGTTGATCGAAGGACTCGACGCACGGTTCGACCGCGCGCCGGTGCACATCCATATCGCGGAACAGACGGCCGAAGTCGACGCATGCATCGCCGCGAGCGGACAACGTCCGGTGCAATGGCTGCTGGATCGCTTCGACGTCGACGATCGCTGGTGCCTCGTCCATGCGACGCACATGGATGTCGACGAAACCGCACGACTGGCGGCGAGCGGCGCGGTCGCGGGCCTGTGCCTCACGACCGAGGCGAATCTCGGCGACGGCCTTTTTCCGGCGCGCGACTATCTCGCGGCGGGCGGCCGGATCGGCGTGGGTTCGGATAGCCATATCGGGGTCGACTGGCGCTCGGAGTTGCGGCTGCTCGAATACGGCCAGCGTCTTTTGCGGCGCGAGCGTAACGTGCTCGCATCGGCGACGCAGAGCCGTCCCGCAGATCGCCTCTTCGACGCGTCGCTCGACGGCGGCGCGCGTGCCAGCGGCCGCGCGACGGGCGCGCTGATGGTGGGCAAGCGCGCAGACTGGATCGTGCTCGACGCCGATCATCCGGGCATCGCGGGGCACGATCGCGAGACGTGGCTGTCGAGCATCGTCTTCGGCGAGCATGGGGACACGCCGGTACGCGATGTCTATGTGGGCGGGCGTAAAGTGGTCGATAAACGCCGTCATGCGGACGAGGAAGACGCGTTTGCGGGATACCGCGCGGCGCTCGCGTCGCTGTTGCGGTGAGCGTGCCACGAACCTGAGAGACCACGACAATGAACGACTCGACGATTTTCACGCTGGAACGCGGCACCGCGCCGCTCCTGATCTCGATTCCGCACCGGGGCACGCGCATTCCCGAAGCGCTTGCCGCCGACATGACGCCGGAAGCGCTGCGCGTCGACGATTGCGACTGGCATCTGGAACGCCTCTATGCGTTTGCGAAGGGCCTGGGCGCATCGATCCTGCTGCCTGAATACGCGCGCTATGTGATCGACCTGAACCGCCCGCCCGACGACGCGAATCTCTATCCCGGCCGCGACACGACCGGCCTGTGTCCCGTCGATACGTTCGACAAGGAGCCGCTTTACCGGCCGGGGTGCGCGCCCGATCGCGCCCAGATCGACGCGCGGCGCGCGACTTACTGGCAGCCGTATCACGACGCGTTGACGCAGGAACTCGCCGACTTGCGCGCGAAACACGGTCGTGTCCTGCTATGGGAAGCGCATTCGATCCGCTCGGTCGTGCCGCGCTTTTTCGACGGACGTCTGCCGGACTTCAACTTCGGCACTGCCGACGGCGCAACCGCCGTCGCGGGCCTGGCGGACATGCTGGCCGATATCGTGCAGCAGGACGGGCGCTACACGACGATAGCGAACGGTCGTTTCAAAGGCGGCTACATTACGCGACGCTACGGTCAGCCGGCCGACGGCGTGCACTCGGTGCAACTCGAACTGACGCAGGTTACCTACATGCAGGAAACGTTGCCCTTCGCCTACGACGAAGCGCGTGCGTCGCAAGTGCAGCCCTTGCTGGAACGGCTTGTCACGGCCGCGCTGGAGCGCGTCAGCCGCTCATAAAGCTCGTCGATCGCCCCGATAGATGCCGTCGCGATTATTGTCAACCAGACAATAATGTTTAGCGAAAATCGGGGTTTCCCCTAGGTGAACCGACGCCTAAACTTGTTTTCAAGCAAAGCGAATCAGAAACTTATTAAAAGGCTTCCGGTTCCTTGCACTTCTCAAAACAAGATACTGGAGGTTCATCATGTTCAAGGCATTCGTTCCCGCACTCGTTATCGCTTCGGCTCTGGCTGCTCCGACGTTCGCGTTCGCTCAGAACAAGGCGCCCGTCACACGCGCCGAAGTTCGCGCCGAACTGGTTCAACTCGAACGCGCTGGCTACAACCCGTCGACGGATCGCGTGAATTACCCGCAGAACATTCAGGCAGCGCAAGCTCGCGTGAACGCCGAACAAGGCAATGCGGCGACCGGCTACGGTCCTTCGACCGCCGGCACGTCTGCCTCGGGCCTACGCGCTGCACCGACGTCCGGTGCTGACTCGATCTACTTCGGTCACTAAGCCAGAGTAGTTCGACGCGAAGCCCTGGTGGCTTCGCGATGCATCAAGAAAATCGCCTGACGCTTCCAAGCGGCAGGCGATTTTTTTATCTGCGCGCCGCTTCGACGTCCGCCGGCGACACCGCACCGCACGCGCGAATCACGAGCCGCACGACTTCTTCCGTCGCCGTATCGAAAGCCTTTAGTGTCAGCGCGCGCTTGCCCTTGAGCGCGCGGATCTGGGCGTCGAAATCGGCGTAATGCTGCGTGGTCGCCCAGATCATGAACATCAGCGTCTGCGCGTCGATTGGTGCAAGCAATCCGCGCGCGACCCAATGTTCGATCACGCTCACGCGCGAATCGAGCCAGGGCTTCACGCGTTCTCCCAGAATGTCCTGCATGTGCTGCGCGCCGTGGATGATTTCGCTCGCCCACACCTTCGAACCGAGCGGCCGTCGCCTCGACAATTCCATCTTCGCGCGCACATAGCCGCCGATCGCCTCGACCGGATCGTCGCTGCATTCGAACGTATCGGCCGCGCGATGCCAGTCTTCGAAGACGTCTTCGAGCACACGCCGATAGAGCGCGAGCTTCGTCGGAAAGTAGTAATGCAGGTTGGCTTTCGGCAATCCTGCGCGCTCCGCGATCATCGCGGTGCTCGCGCCTTCCAGTCCGCGCTCGGCAAACACCGCTTCCGCACACGCCAGCAGATGGGCTTCGTTCGATTCGCGAATGTGCGCCTTGCGCCGCCGCAAAGGCGTCGCTGCGGTGTCGCTTTCTGCAGTCTCGGCTGCTGCTTCGTCGTGTCTCATCGTTTCGCTTCGCGCGGCTTGCAAGCCGTGTCGCGCCTGGTTCACTTCAATCGGTCCGTCCGCAAAAACAGCTTCATTTCAGCCGACGGGGTTGTCCGGAAAAGCCATGCTGCATCGCAATGGCACGCTTCTCGCTCTGTATTGCAGCACACGAAAGACGTTGATTTGCTTATTTTAATCGGCTACAACCTGTCCAACCGGACAGGATTCGCAAAGCAGCAGAACGCAGCATCAGGATCATCCCTTAGAAAGAAAAAACGTGCACCGGCTACGTGCGGCAGCGCCCCACGATGCTACGCGGATGCACCAGTTTCATGTCCCCTCATTCACGATTGAAGGAGCGAATCGAATGAACGCGGTAACGGATGCAACCACGGATGCGATCGGAGAGGCTGGTCTCGATACATCGATCAAGGTGAACGGTCAGCGCCTGTGGGACAGCCTGATGACGATGGCAAAAATCGGCGCGACGCCAAAGGGTGGTGTCTGCCGTCTCGCGCTCACCGATCTTGACCGCGAGGGCCGCGATCTCATCGTGAGCTGGGCGAAGGAGGCGGGCTGCACGATCAGCGTCGATCAGATGGGCAATGTCTTCATGCGCCGCGCGGGGCGCAACCTCGATGCGCTGCCGGTCGTCACGGGCTCGCATGCGGATTCGCAGCCGACGGGCGGCCGCTTCGACGGCATCTATGGCGTGCTGGGCGGACTCGAAGTGATCCGCACGCTCAACGATCACGCGATCGAAACCGAACATCCGATCGAAGTCGTGATCTGGACCAACGAGGAAGGATCGCGCTTCGCACCGGCGATGGTTGCATCGGGCGTCTTCGCCGGCGTCTTTACGCTGGACTACGGTCTCTCGCGCAAGGACGTGGACGGCAAGACGATCGGCGAGGAACTGAAGCGCATCGGCTATGCGGGCGACGTGCCGTGCGGCGGTCGTCAGTTACATGCGGCTTTCGAGCTTCACATCGAACAGGGGCCGATTCTCGAAGCGGAGAACAAGATGATCGGTGTCGTCACCGATGCGCAGGGCCAGCGCTGGTACGAGATCACGCTGACGGGCCAGGAAGCGCATGCAGGCCCGACGCCGATGCCGCGCCGCAAGGACGCATTGCTCGGCGCATCGCGGGTGGTCGATCTCGTCAACCGCATCGGCCTCGATCATGCGCCGCTCGCGTGCTCGACGGTCGGCATGATGCAGGTCCATCCGAACTCGCGCAACGTGATTCCGGGTCGCGTGTTCTTCACGGTTGACTTCCGCCATCCCGAGGATGCCGTGCTCGCGCAGATGGGTGCCGAGTTGCGCGAAGGTGTCGCGCGCATTGCGGACGGCATCGGCCTTCAGACCGAACTCGAACAGATCTTCTATTACGCGCCCGTCGCGTTCGATGCAGCCTGCGTGAAGTCCGTGCGCGCCGCTGCGGAACGCTTTGGGTATTCGCATCGCGACATGGTGTCGGGTGCGGGACACGACGCGTGCTATCTGTCGCAGGTCGCGCCCACGTCGATGGTCTTCGTGCCTTGCGTGGACGGCATCAGTCACAACGAGATCGAGGACGCATCGCAGGAATGGATCGAGGCGGGCGCCAACGTCCTGCTTCACGCGATGCTCGGACGTGCATCCGAACCGGCTTCGTAACGCCTGACGAATTCTGCTGTTGCAACGCCGTCCCGGCTTCGCGTTTGCGCGAAGCCGGCGGGCACGGCTACGTCTTCACCTTGACGAAGGAACGCGTATGACCATGAAGCAAACCGGCGACATTGCGGCGCATCGCCTCTCGCAGGAACAGCTCGCGTGCGAGTTCTCGGACGTCGCGCCCTTGCTCGACGCGACTGCCGCTGCTGCGGCATCGAGCCGTTGTCACTACTGCTACGACGCGCCTTGCGTGCAGGCTTGCCCGACGTCGATCGACATCCCGAGCTTCATCCGCAAGATCGGCAACGGCAACCTGAAGGGCGCGGCGACCGACATTCTCTCGGCGAATCCGCTCGGCGGCATATGCGCCCGCGTCTGCCCGACCGAGATTCTTTGCGAAGGCGCATGCGTGCGCAATCATCCGGGCGACAAGCCGGTCACGATCGGCGCGCTGCAACGTCATGCCACGGACTGGGCGATGGCGCGCGGCGAGCACCTGTTCAAGCGCGCCGCCGATACGGGACGGCATGTCGCAGTCGTCGGCGCTGGACCGGCGGGGCTTGCGTGCGCACATCGCCTTGCGCTTGCCGGCCATCGCGCCACGATCTTCGATTCGCGCGCGAAGCCGGGCGGTCTCAACGAATACGGCATCGCGGCGTACAAGACTGTCGAGGACTTCGCGCAGCGCGAAGTCGAATGGCTGTATTCGGTCGGCGGCATCGACCTGAAGCCGGGCGTGATGCTCGGCCGCGATGTGACGCTCGACGAACTTCGCAAGCAATACGACGCAGTGTTCCTCGCGATCGGCCTCGGCGGCGTGCGTGCGCTCGCGCTGGATGGCGAAGCGCTCGAAGGCGTGATGAACGCAGTCGATTTCATCGAAGCGGTGCGGCAGGCCGACGATCTCGCGACCGTGCCCGTCGGCCGGCGCGTGGTGGTGATCGGCGGCGGCAACACGGCGGTCGATGCGGCGGTGCAAAGCCGCAAGCTCGGGGCGGCCTCGGTGACGATGGTGTGCCGGCGCGGTGTCGAACACATGAGCGCCACCTGGGCCGAGCGCGAGTTCGCGCAGATGAACGGCGTCACGCTCGTCACGCACGCGCGGCCGGTGCGCATGACGGGCGTCGATGGTTGCGTGTCTGCCGTCGAGTTCGAGTGCGAAGGCGAGCGCTTCACGATCGAAGCCGACATGGTGCTGAAGGCGATCGGCCAGACGCTCGTTTCGGTCGGATTGGACCATGAACTGCTGACGCTCGACGGCAACCGCATCGCCACCGATGAGAACCGCCAGACGACGCTCGCGAAGGTCTGGGCCGGCGGCGACTGCGCCACGCACGAAGGACTCGACCTCACGGTGCAGGCGGTGCAGGACGGCAAGCTCGCGGCTGCATCGATCGATGCCTCGTTCGCGCTGACCGCCATCAAGGCCGCCTGACCGGCAAGACCCCACGAACACTATACGGAGCCAATCGACATGGCCGACCTGCGTTGCACGATTGCCGGCATCAATTCGCCGAATCCCTTCTGGCTTGCTTCCGCGCCGCCCACCGACAAGGCCTACAACGTCAACCGCGCCTTCGAGGCAGGTTGGGGCGGCGTCGTGTGGAAGACGCTCGGACTCGATCCGCATGTGGTGAACGTCAGTTCGCGCTATGGCGCGGTGCAGTGGAACGGCCAGCGCATGGCGGGACTGAACAACATCGAACTGATCACCGACCGGCCGCTCGACGTGAACTTGCGCGAGATCGCGCAAGTGAAGCGCGACTGGCCGGACCGTGCGCTGATCGTCTCGCTGATGGTGCCCTGCAACGAGCACGACTGGAAATGGATCCTGCCGCTCGTCGAGGACACCGGCGCTGATGCGGTCGAACTCAACTTCGGCTGCCCGCATGGCATGAGTGAGCGCGGCATGGGCGCGGCGGTGGGTCAGGTGCCCGAGTATATCGAGATGGTCACGCGCTGGGTCAAGGAGGGAACGAAGCTGCCGTGCCTCGTGAAACTCACGCCGAACATCACCGACATTCGCGTCGGTTCGCGCGCCGCGTACAAGGGCGGCGCGGACGGCGTGTCGCTCATCAACACGATCAACTCGATCGTCGCGGTCGATCTCGACGAGATGGCGCCGATGCCGACCGTCGACGGCAAGGGCACGCACGGCGGCTATTGCGGACCGGCCGTCAAGCCGATCGCGCTCAACATGGTCGCGGAAATTGCACGCGACATCGAAACGCCGAATCTGCCGATCTCGGGCATCGGCGGCATCACGAACTGGCGCGACGCTGCCGAGTTCATCGTGCTCGGCGCGGGCAGCGTGCAGGTTTGCACGGCGGCGATGCACTATGGCTTTCGCATCGTCTCCGATCTCGCGGACGGGCTTTCGAACTGGATGGACGAGAAGGGCTACGCGACGCTCGACGACATCCGCGGCCGCGCGGTGCCCAACGTCACGGACTGGAAGTACCTGAACCTCAAGTACGACATCAAGGCGCGTATCGACCAGGACAAGTGCATCAAGTGCGGCCTGTGCCACATCGCTTGCGAAGACACTTCGCACCAGGCGATCACGCGCGAGAAGGATGGCGTGCGTCATTTCGACGTGGTCGATGCCGAATGCGTCGGGTGCAATTTGTGCATGCATGTCTGCCCGGTCGAGCAATGCATCACGATGGAGCGCGTGGACGCGGGCGAATACGCGAACTGGACCACGCATCCGAACAACCCGGCGCGCGTCGATGCCGAAGAGCCCGCCAAGGCGGCCTGAAGTCCACCTGTCACAACGATTCAAGTGGAGATCCACGATGAAGCAGACTGCGCATACCGTCGATCCGGGCTTCGCGGCCAGCGCGCAAGGCAGCAGCCTCTATAACGACGATCTCGCGCCGACCGGTCCCGCGCAACGCACGTGGAAGTGGTATCACTTCGCCGCGCTGTGGGTCGGGATGGTGATGAACATCGCATCGTACATGCTTGCGGCAGGCCTCACGGAAGAGGGCATGTCGCCGTGGCAGGCGGTCGCGACCGTGCTGCTCGGCAACCTGATCGTGCTCGTGCCGATGCTGCTGATCGGCCATGCAGGCGCCAAGCACGGCATTCCGTATGCGGTGCTTGTGCGGTCTTCGTTCGGCACGCAGGGCGCAAAGCTGCCCGCGATGTTGCGTGCGATCGTCGCGTGCGGCTGGTACGGCATCCAGACCTGGCTCGGCGGCAGCGCGATCTATACGCTCGCCAATATCCTCACGGGCAACGCGTTGCACGGCGCGGCGCTGCCGTTCCTCGACATCTCGATCGGCCAGCTCGCGTGCTTCCTCGTGTTCTGGGCGCTGCAGATCTACTTCATCGTGCATGGCACCGATTCGATCCGCTGGCTTGAAAGCTGGTCCGCGCCGATCAAGGTCGTGATGTGCATCGCGCTCGTCTGGTGGGCCACTTCGAAGGCGGGCGGTATCGGCTCGATGCTCTCGGCGCCTTCGCAGTTCGTCGCAGGCGGCAAGAAGGAGGGCCTCTTCTGGGCCACCTTCTGGCCGGGCCTCACCGCGATGGTCGGCTTCTGGGCCACGCTCGCGCTCAACATCCCCGACTTCACGCGCTTCGCGCGCTCGCAGCGCGATCAGGTGATCGGGCAGTCGATCGGCCTGCCCGGACCGATGGCGCTGCTCTCGGTGATCTCGGTAGTGGTCACGTCGGCGACGGTCGTCATCTACGGCAAGGCCATCTGGGACCCGATCGACCTGACGAGCCGGATGACCGGCATCGGCGTGGGGATCGCGCTCATCATCCTCACGCTCGATACGATGTGCTGCAATCTGGCGGCGAACCTCGTCGGTCCTGCCTATGATTTTTCGAGCCTCTGGCCGAAGGGCATTTCGTATCGCGCGGGCGGCATGATCACAGCGACCATCGCCATCGTGATGATGCCGTGGAAGATTCTCGCGACGACGCAGGGCTATATCTTCACGTGGCTCGTCGGCTATTCGGCGCTGCTCGGGCCGGTCGCGGGCATCCTGATGGTCGACTACTTCCTGATTCGCGGCACGCGGCTCGATCAGCGCGAACTCTTCGACGAGAACGGCGAATACAGTTATACCGGCGGCTGGAACATCGCGGCGGTCGTGGCGCTCGTCGTCGGCGTGCTGCCGAACCTGCCCGGCTTTCTGCATACCGCCTTTCCGGCATCGTTTCCGAACGTGCCGGCGTTCTTCAACATGCTCTACACGTATGCGTGGTTCGTGGGGCTTGCGATTGCGTCGATCGTATATGGCGCATGGATGAAGCTGCGCAAGAGCCCCAGCACGCGCGTGGCGAGCGCATGACCTTCCGAGGAGACAGCAACATGACGATCCTGATTCGCGCCGGCACGGTGATCGATGCCGATCGCACCTACCGCGCCGATGTGCTCTGTGCCGATCCGAAGGACGGCGGCGCGATCCTCGCGATCGGCCTCGATCTCGACGTGCCCGCGGGCACGCAGATCGTCGATGCGGGCGGGCAGTATGTGATGCCGGGCGGCATCGATCCGCATACGCACATGGAACTGCCCTTCATGGGCACGACCGCTAGCGACGATTTCTACACCGGCACGGCGGCGGGGCTTTCAGGTGGCACGACGAGCATCATCGACTTCGTGATCCCGAGCCCGAAGCAACCGCTGATGGACGCGTTCAGGGAATGGCGCGGCTGGGCGGAGAAGGCATCGGCGGATTACGGCTTTCACGTCGCGGTGACGTGGTGGGACGAATCGGTGCATCGCGACATGGGCACGCTCGTGCACGATCACGGTGTGTCGAGCTTCAAGCACTTCATGGCCTACAAGAACGCGATCATGGCCGACGACGAAGTGCTCGTGAACAGCTTCACGCGCTCGCTGGAACTCGGCGCGCTGCCGACCGTGCATGCCGAAAACGGCGAGCTTGTCTTTCAGTTGCAGAAGCAACTACTTGCGCGCGGCTTTACGGGACCCGAAGCGCATCCGCTGTCGCGTCCGCCGGAAGTCGAGGGCGAAGCCGCGAATCGCGCGATTCGCATCGCGCAGGTGCTCGGCGTGCCGATCTATATCGTGCATGTTTCGGCGAAGGATGCCGTCGATGTGATCGCGCGGGCGCGCAATGAAGGACAGCGCGTGTTTGGCGAAGTGCTGCCGGGGCATCTGGTGATCGACGAATCGGTGTATCGCGACCCCGACTGGACGCGTGCCGCCGCCCACGTGATGAGCCCGCCGTTTCGCGCGGCCGAGCATCGCGAGGCGTTATGGCGAGGACTGCAGTCGGGCCAGCTTCATACCACGGCCACCGACCACTGCGTCTTCTGCGCGTCGCAAAAGGCGATGGGCCGCGAGGACTTCACGAAGATCCCGAACGGTTGCGGCGGCGTGGAGGATCGCATGTCGGTGCTCTGGCATCACGGCGTGAACATGGGACGCCTGACGCCGAACGAGTTCGTGCGCGTCACTTCGACCAACGCTGCGCAAATCTTCAATCTCTATCCGCGAAAAGGCGCAGTGCAGGTGGGCGCGGATGCGGACCTGGTCGTATGGGATCCGGCTGCGAGCAAGACGATCTCGGTGAACACGCACCATCAGAAGGTCGATTTCAACGTGTTCGAAGGGATGACGGTGCAGGGTGTGGCAACGCACACGCTCACGCGCGGCGCACTGGCGTGGGCCAACGGCGACCTGCGCGCGATTCGCGGCGCGGGCCAGTACCTGAAGCGCCCGCCGAACCCCGGCTACTTCGAAGCGACCCGCGTCGCCAACAAGCTGAAGGAGCCGCACCCGGTCGAGCGTGCAGGGGACAAGGCGAAAGTCGCCTGAGCCCAACGCTTTGTCTGACAGCAGCCCGCGTTCTCGCGAACGCGGGTTTTTTCATGCGGCCTCGGCGGATTCCTGCCACTCCTGCAGCCACACCTCGAGCTTCGCCGGCGGCAACGGCCGGCTCAGATGAAAGCCCTGCGCGAGGTCGCAGCGCAGGTCCTTCAGGCGCATCAGCATCGCTTCGTTCTCGACACCCTCCGCGACGACCTTCAGCCCCATGTTGTGACCGAGGTCGATGGTCGAGCGCACGATGGTCTCGTCGTCCTTGTGATCGAACATGCCCAGCACGAATGACTTGTCGATCTTCAGTTCGTCGACGGGCATGCGCTTCAGATACGACAGCGACGAATAGCCAGTGCCGAAGTCGTCGATTGACAGCCGAATGCCGAGTGCGTGCAGGTGGTCCAGCGTTTCGATGGCGTGATTCGGATCGTCCATGATCGCGCTCTCCGTGATCTCGATCCAGATCCACTCGGGAGCCACGTGATACTTGCGCAATAGCGCGCTGAACGTGTCGGGCAGCGAGGACTGGATCAGTTCGCGCGCCGACACGTTGACCGAGACTGCCAGTTCGATGCCTTGCGCGTGCCACAGCGAACATTGCTGGATGGCCTTTTCGGCAACCCAGCGCGAGATGCTCTTGATATAACCGGTCTGCTCCGCAAACGGAATGAACTGGTCCGGGGAGACGAAGCCGCGCGTCGGGTGGTCCCAGCGAACCAGCGCCTCCACATACTTCACCTTGTGCGTGCTCAGATCCACCTTCGGCTGATAGTAGAGCGTCAACTGATCGTGCTCGACCGCCTGCCGCAGTTCGCTCATCAGCGAAAGCCGTTCCGCGCTGTTCTGGTCGTGGCGTTCGTCGTAGAGCGAATAACCGGCATTAGCGCGCTTCGCCACATACATCGCGATGTCTGCGCGGCGCAGCAGCACGTTCATGTCCGCGCCGTTATGCGGGCACGTGACAATGCCGATGCTCGCGCCCACATCGACCAGTTGCCCCTCGACCGTGATCGGTTCTTCGAGCGCCTTCAGCATCCGGTTGGCGATCAGCTTCGCGGCGTGGATGTCGTCGGTGGGGAGCAGGACCGCGAACTCGTCGCCGCCCAGACGCGCGACCGTGTCGGTATTGCGCTGAAGGGCGGAACGCAGGCGCTTCGCCACTTCGCACAGCAGCAGGTCGCCGATGGGATGCCCGAGCGTGTCGTTGACATACTTGAAACGGTCGAGGTCCATCATCATCACCGAGAGCGGATGCCCCGCGCGCAGCGCCACGCCGATCGCCTGCTGCAGACGGTCGTTGAAGAGCGCGCGGTTCGGCAGACCCGTCAGGCGATCCATGTAGGCGAGCTCGGTAATACGCCGCTCGCGTTGCGCTATGCCGTGCTGCATCTGGTTGAACGCGTTCGCGAGTTCGCCCATTTCGTCTTGATGCTTCACTTCGATCGGCTCGGCGTAATTGCCCTGGCCGATGCGCCGCGAGAATTGCGTGAGTGCCGCGATCGGCCGCGTGACGCTGCGCGCCGTGAACATGCTGCCGACGATCGACACCAGCACGCCCGCGAGCGTGATGAGCAGGAGCGTGGTCTGCAGGCGCCGGAACGGCGCAAGCGCTTCAGCGAGCGAACGTTGCAGCATGACGGCGACGGGCTCGCCTTCGGACTTGAGCCTGACGAGACGCGTCGCGTAGTTTTCTTCGGAAAGGTGGGAGGGGTCCTGCAGCGCACGGCGCTCCGCCGCGGGCAGCGAACTCGCGAGCGCGGTCCAGCGGCCGTCGGCGCGCTGGTCGATGAACGACACGTCGAGCGAGGTCAGGCTGCTCATCTCGCGCGCCATGTCGTCGTCGATGACGAAGCCCATCGCGACCCACGCAATCGGCAACGGCGCCTTGATCGGCACCGCGACGAGCTGGTACGGGCGGCCGTCAATCACGCCGATGGCCGAGGCGTCGCCGTTGCGCTCCACGGCGTGCAGCAGTTTCGGGAACGGGAAGGGCATGCCCTCGTGCGCGGGCCCGCTGCTGTCGGCGATCAGCTTGCCGTTGAGATCGGCGAGCATCACGATGTCCGCGTGAATGCGGTCGCCGTGGTTCTGGAGCGCCGAGGCCACGGTCTTCTCGTCATGCGAGGCGATGGCCTGCCGAAAGCCGAAGTCCGCCGCGACGACGCTCGCTGCCTGCGTGAGCTTTTCGCTGTTGCTTCGAAGCACCTGCTTGAACACGCGTTCGGCGACCGTCAGCTGTTCGTTCGCGTTGCGGTGCGCGTTCGACGTGATCACCGAATTGATGACGACGAACGCGGCCGCCTGCACGGCCAGCATCAGCAGGACGAAGACCAGCGCAATCCGGGCACGCAGGCTGTGGAGTCGCATCGGCTTGCCTAGTCGGCCTTCGGCTCGGGCTTCAACTGCAACGTAAATTTGGCCGCGTCACCGGCACCCGCGCCGAGCTTCTGCGTGGGCTGCGCGTTCGGATCGCTCATGCGGTGGTGCCATGCGATGACGCGGTAGGCGTCGGCGGGAAGGTTGTCGATGGTGGCCTGGCCGCTCGCATCGGTCCTGGCGAACCATGGCGTATCCACGATCAGCAGATACGCGATCATCGAGTCGTGGATGTTGCAGCCCATTACCACGAGACCGGACTTGTCAAAGACGACCGGGCTCGCGGGGATGCCGTGATACAGGTTCAGCTCGAAGCGCTTCGCGGGCGAGAACGAGTAGACGTCGTGCTCGATGTTGTCCTTGTTGGGGAACGTGACCGCGGCGCCCGTCTGCGCCACGGACACGAGCGGCACGAAGCGGCGCTTCACCTGATCGATGACCGCGCCTGCGGGCTTCGTCGCCGGTATCTTGCCGTTGACGGGCATTGCATAGACGATGGCGTCGGGCACGGCGGCGCCCGCCTGGTCGACGACCTGCACGCGAACGCTCGCGGCATGCGCGCTCATCGCGGCCAGTCCTGCTGCGCAGCACCCTAGGGCTGCCAATAACCGTGTGCTGAATCGCATCTGAATGTTTTCGTTGATTGCTGTGCGCGAAAGAGACGCGCGCTTACGGTGATAACGGCACGCCGGGTGCAAACTTGAGGCGCTTGTTATTCGCGATCCTGGACGTCGCGATACATCGGTGCGAGCTTCGCGAGCAGCTTGTTCTGCGCATGAAAAGGCACGCCGTTCTTGTCCATCGCATCCTGCAGGTCTTCGACGAGCGCATTGAACGCGGCACGATCGATGTTCTGCCCCTCGTGAGTGCGCTTCATCGTGCGGCCCGTGTATTCGCAAGGGCCGCCGAGCAGCACGCAGAATTGCTCGACGAGCTTCTGCTTGATGCGCTTGATCGGTGCGTCTTCGAAGTAAGGCTGCGTGCGCGGATCGGCGAGAAGCTTGTCGTAGAGATCGTCGGTAATCTTGACGAGGCCTGGCTTTTCGCCGAACTCGCGATAGAGCGAATCGTCGGCGCGAGCGTTGACGCTTGCGAGCGCCGCGAGCGCGATGAACGCCGTGGCGGCGAAACGGAAGACGAGCGTC
The DNA here is from genome assembly GCF_001544975.2 of Caballeronia arationis. GTDB lineage: Bacteria > Pseudomonadota > Gammaproteobacteria > Burkholderiales > Burkholderiaceae > Caballeronia > Caballeronia arationis. The sequence goes on from NZ_FCOG02000006.1 coordinate 131,448, forward strand.
ATGATCAGAACCCTGCCTGTAAGGAGAGATATACGCCGCGCTGGTTCTTGATCGTCGCGATGTCGCCCAGTGCGACGTAGGCGGCGGTCAGCGCAACATGCTTGGTCGGCGCCCATGCGACGAACGCGTCGTAGGCGTTCTGCTCGCGGGCGAAGCTCAGGTTGTCCGGCTTGGTGCGGTACTCGGCGCCGATCACGATGCTTCTCGACAGCATGTAAGCCACGGACGACTCGAACTCGGCGTGGTAGTTGTTCGACTTGTCGCCGCCGAATCCGAGAAGGCCGAACTGGTTGGCCTTGGTGAAGCGCAGCGTGCCGTTCAGAAGCAGGCTTTGCGCGAGCAAAAGCTTCGTCGCGGAGAGGTAGAAATCGGTGCCGGAGTTGCTGGCCGCGCCCACCGCCCTGAGGACGTCGCCTTGCTCGTTGTGCTTGAACTGGATGCCGGCTGCGACCTGCGGGAGCCACGTGTCCTGATCGAGCACGGCATCGCCGAAGAGCCGGACCTTCACGCCGAAGATGTTCTGGTTGAACTTGTAGTTCGAACCGAGGCCGAGTTGCGCGCCGACATCGCGGGTATCGAAGACTTGTCGCGCCAGCGAAAACTCGACGCGGTTCGCGACCCCGACCATCACGCCATAGGTCGATAGCGCGTAGTCCTGGGTTCTCACATACGTGCCGTGTCCGTTGCCGCCCAGCTGGCCGGCCGTGCCATAGCCACCGATCACGGCCCAGGGTGTGAGGCCGCCGCCCGCGGCGCCTTCGACTTCGGAGACGCCGCCAGTCAGGAGAAGCTTGCCGCCGGTCGCGGGGACGTCGGCGTGGGTTGCGTTGGAGATCGACATCAGCGCAGCGACGGCGATGCTCAACCGTCGGGTTTTTGTTCTTGCTTGCATTGCGATTGGTGGGTCTGGCGAGACTGAAGGATTGACCGCGGTCCGGGGCGGACGAGCGTGCCTTTCTTTTCGTATACGGCAGGATGCGGGCGGGACTTGAGGCGAGGATGGTGAATGTCCAGGACGGAAGGCATGGACAAAGACAGGCGGATCGTTGCCGCATCCTATTGAGAGCCCTGCACGAAACTCAAAGCGCAGGGATTTCGGTTTTCGTAAGCTGCTTTTTTTGGCTGAAATCAATCCTGCGTTCGATACGGCCGAAATCGGCCGTATCGAACGCACGCGGGGCACCCCCGATTCAAGCCGTCAACGCATCCACCGAAACCGCGCGCGCTTCGCGCGTCGCGCGGACGGATTGCACGACATGCTCCGCATCGCGCGCTATCCCCGAGAACCGTCCCGAGCCCCAGGTATGGAGCCAGGGCAAGCCAACGAAATACAGCCCGGCAAACGGCGTGACCCCGCGATGGTGTGCCGGATAGCCGCGGCCGTTGAACACGGGCGCATCGAGCCAGCTGAAGTCCGGCGTAAAGCCGATGCACCAGACGATCGACCCGATGCCGCTTGCGGCGAGATCGAGCGTCGTGCGCTCCTGCTGCGGCGGACGCCATGGCGCTTCATACACGCCGCCCGAAGGCGCATCGATGCCGTTCTTCCCGATGTACGCATCAATGCCCGCGTTGATGCGGTTATAGACGCCATCGGCGCTATCGAGGTTCTTCGCGAGGTTCGGCGCAAAGCGCATCGCACCGTCCTGCAGGTCGTCGAGGCGTCCGTACAACTCCATGCCCTCGGCCGCGAATCGGCGCAGATCGATGTCGCGTCCGCCGTCGCGGCCGGTGACATAGTGATTCGTGTTGTCGCGCACGCCCTCGCGCAGCGGGTGCTGATCGACGGGCATGTCGTAGTACTTCATGTCGGCGAGCCAGTCGACCACGTCCCGACCGCGATAGAAGCGCGCGCAACGCGGCGCTTCGCCCACCGCGAGAATGACCTTGCGCCCCGCAAGATGCAGGTCCTCCGCGATCTGCGCGCCCGATTGTCCCGACCCGACGACGAGCACCGCGCCTTCAGGCATCGCCTCCGGATTGCGGTATTCCGACGACTGCATCTGCACGATCGAGGCAGGCAGGCGCTCGGCCATGCGCGGCACGATCGGCGTGTGATAACCACCGGACGCCACCACGACCTGATCCGCCGTGAACTTGCCCCGCGAAGTCGTGACGGCAAAGCCGCCGCCGTCCGCGGGCGTCACGCGCTGCACCTGCGCATGGTCGAGAACGGGCGCATCGACCATCGCGATGAAGCCGTCGAGATACGTGATGATTTGATCTTTCTTCATGAAGCCATGCGGATCGTCGCCGCGATAGGGATAGCCCGGCAGCGCGCATTGCCAGTTCGGCGTGACGAGGCAGAACGCATCCCAGCGTTGCGTGCGCCACGTATGCGTGACCGTGTTCTTTTCCAGCACGAGATGATCGATGCCCGCTTCCTTCAGGAAGTAGCTGACGGACAATCCGGCCTGCCCGCCGCCCACGACGATCACGCTGTAATGGTTCGATGTCTGCGACATGATGCATCCTTGCCTTGAAGTTGAATGGCGCGTCAGTTGAATTCGATGACCGTGACCCGCGCATGCGGATCGCTCGCGAAGCGCTCGGCTTCCTGTTCGATGCGTGCGAGCTGGTCCATCGCCGACGAACATGCGAAGCCGTACTTCTCCCTCACGCGTTCCGACGCGATGCCGAGCGCTTCACGCGAGCGCGCGACGAAGTCGTCGAGCGGATAGTCGGCGCCCGGCGTGAAGAACTCACCGACGATGCGCGAGGGCGAATAGCAGTTCGCCTCAGTGCTGTCCGGCCAGCGAATGCGAAAGTGCATGACGGGCATCGTGTTTACCTCTATGTGTGATTCGGGTTCTTGATGAAGGCCTGCCGGTCGAAATCCCAAAGCACGGCGGAATCGCCGCCGCGCTGCAGCATCACCTGTTTCGACGCATTCACGTGGCCGATCGCGGCGCACGCCAGGTCGCGTTCCGTGAAGAGACGCGCGACCTCATCGACGTTCTCTTGCGCAACGGACAGGACGAACCCGAAGCTTGGAAACGCGCTCAGCCAGCGCAGTTCGGGCACACCGGGGGGCATCGGAATGCGGTCGAGGTCGATCGTCGCGCCAGCCTCCGAACATTCCAGCAACATCATTGCGGTGCCGAGCGCGCCCGCCATGCTGATGTCCTTCGCCGCACGGCACAGCCCGCTCTCCGCGATCGAGGGCAGCAGTTCAAGATCGCCGCGCAGGCGCATCGGCGGTGCATCGACGGATGCGTTCCAGAACGGGTACGGGTCCCTGAACGCGCCGCGCATGTCGACGGCCATCATCAGCGTATCGCCGGGCTTTGCATCGAAGCTCGAAAGCAGCTTCTTCGCGCGGCCGAGAATCGCGACGGCGAGTTGCGCCTGATCGCTGCGTGCATTGCTATGACCGCCGACGATCGGCACGCCATAAGCCGCCGATGCCGCTGCCATGCCCGCGAGCACGTCCTCAGCCATGCCGATGCCGTCGCTCCACATCGCATCGACGACGGCAAGCGGCCGGCCGCCCATCGCGTACACATCGCTTACATTGACCAGCACGCTGCTGTAGCCCGCGAACCACGGCATGTCGCGCACGAAGTCGCTGACCATGCCTTCGATTGCGAAGAGCAGATAGCCGTCCTGGTCCGCGATGGCCGCGCAGTCGTCGCCGATGGCCACTGCCTGCGCAAGGTCGCGCGCGCCGTGCGGAAGATGGCGCGCGAGCGTCGACACCACATCGGCGATGTCGGTCTTGTGCAGGAAGCCGCGCGTCTCGCGAAGCGCCGCTGCGAGTGACGCGACGCTCATGCGGCACTCCGCATCGGCGACGCCTTGGTGACGAAGCCGCTATGCGGCGTCGTGCAAGGCGGATAGAAGCCGAGGTCCGCCTGCATCAGATGATGAGGCCGCCCGTGCAGCGATTCTTCCTTGAGCGTGGTCCAGTTGAGCGCGTGAAAGAGCGGCGCGTTCTGGCTCTGGACATGCGCGAGGAACGTCTTGCAGCCGAGCGCGTGGGCGCTCGTGACCGCAAGACGAATCAGCGTTGCACCGAGCTTGCCGTGCCGCCGGAACGCGGCATGGACCGCGAGCCGCGAGCCGAACCAGAGCCCCGGTTCATCCTCGTGGATGCGCACGGTCCCGACCACTTGTTCAGGCATCCCCGCGATGCAACTGAGCGCGACGAGCAACTGCGCGCGCTCGTCGATCTCGTCGCGGTCGTCGCCCATGAAGATGCCTTGCTCGATGCAGAACACGGCGCGGCGCAGCTTGTGGGCTTCACTGGCTTCCCAGGGCAGCGTCGTCCATTTGACGATGTATTCGGCGGGCGCGTAGAGCGCTGCGAGGTCTTCGGTATCGGCGAGCATGGTCAGTCCTCGTAGGATGAAAGCGACGAGCAGGCGCCGCATTTTCCGCAGCCGGCCTTGATGTCGCCGGAACGCATGCCGCCTTCAGAGACCATCGCGCCGAGCGGCTTCAGCACCGACTTCATGAACTCGGGCGAGGGCGCCGGATGATCTTCGAGCGGCGTGCCGCTGATCGGCACAAACGGCACGACGAACGGATACACGCCGATCCGGACCAGCTCGCGCGAGATCGAGAGAATCGCTTCGGCCGTATCGCCGAGTCCCGCGAGAATGTAAGTGCTGACCTGTCCTCGACCGAACACCTTCACGGCTGCGCGGAACGCCTGCATGTAGCGTTCGATCGGCACGCTCGCCTTGCCCGGCATGATCTGCGCGCGAAGCTCCGGCGTGACCACTTCGAGATGCATGCCGAGCGTATCGATGCCGCTCGCCTTCATGCGTTCGAACCAGTGGTCGTCGTCGGGCGGCTCGCATTGCGCCTGAATCGGAAGATCGACGGCGGCCTTGATCGCGAACGCGCTCTCGCACAGGATCTGCGCGCCGCGATCGCTCGTCGGCGGCGTGCCGGTCGTGAGCACCATGTGCTTCACGCCGTCGAGCAGGACCGCCGCACGCGCGACTTCCGCCAGTTGCTCGGGCGTCTTGCGCGCGATCGTACGGCCTGCCGCGAGCGATTGCCCGATCGCGCAGAATTTGCACGTTTTGCGACGGCTCTCGTAGCGGATGCAGGTTTGCAGCACCGTCGTCGCGAGCACGTCGGAGCCGTGCAGCATCGCGATGTGCGAGTAGGGCACGCCGTCGAAGGTCTGTAGCTTGTAGAAGCGCGGCGTCTTCGGAAAGCTGATGCTCGCGATCGGAATCGTGCCGCGCAGCAGTGCGCTTTCGCCCTTGTCGTCCGGCGGACCCGCAACGAACGGCGAGTGCCATGCCGTGTTGGTATGCACGGGCACCATGATCGTCACGCCGTCGATGGTCACGGCCTTGTGATCCGACGGTCCCGCACCGCCGCGGCGGCTCGCGACGCTCGCGCCCGCGGCGGGATCGACGAGACGCAGCCCCGTCGACTGCAATTCAGTCATCAATTGCCGGCTCGCGGCCGACATGCTCGCGTTGGCGTTCAAGATTCAGGCTCCCGTCGGGAAAGGCGGTCATCGGAGAAGATGTGGTGGCCGGGCGGTCGTTGATCGCGAGGCTCAGCAATTCGGGCCGCGCGTAGTGGCCGACCGAGTCCATCATGCGTTTGCGCTTGGTGATCAGCGACATGTCCAGGTCGGCGATCACCATGCCTTCGCCCTCGCGCAAAGGCGGCGCGAGGTGCTGTCCTTCGGGCGACACGATCGCCGTGTTGCAGCCGCCGCGCAGCGCCTTCTGCAGGGCGGGATCGTTCGTCACGGATTCGATCTGCTGCTCGGTGAGCCAGCCGGTCGCGTTGACGACGAAGCAGCCCGATTCCAGTGCGTGATGCCGGATCGTCACTTCGATCTGCTCGGCGAAGATCGGCCCGACGAGCGAGCCGGGGAACTGGCTGCAGTGGATCTCTTCGTGCTGTGTCATGAGTGCGTAGCGTGCGAGCGGGTTGTAGTGCTCCCAGCACGCGAGCGCGCCGACCTTCGCGATACGCGTATCCGCCACCTTCAGGCCGGCCGCGTCGCCCTGGCCCCAGATCATGCGTTCATGAAACGTCGGCGTGATCTTGCGGCGCTTGAGGAGCAGCTCACCATCGGCATCGAAGATGAGCTGCGTGTTGTAGAGGCTGCCGTGATCGCGCTCGTTCACGCCCAGCACGACGACCATGCCGTGCCGCCGCGCGCGCTCGGCTACTGCGTGCGTGACCGGTCCGGGCACGACGACCGCCTGCTCGTAGAGCCGCATGTGATCCGCGCCCGATGCGACCGGCGGCCGCACGAACGAGAAGTACGGGTAATACGGCACGAAGGTCTCAGGGAACACGATGAGCTGCACGCCCTCGCGCGCGGCATCGTCGATGGCTGCGCACACCTTCTCGAGCGTGCCGCCGGGCCGCTCGAAGTCCGGCGCGATCTGCACCGCGGCGGCGCGGACGATTCGTTTGTCGGCCATGGTCGTTTCCTGTCGCGATGAAGCGCTCACACGGTCCACGTATGGATGACGAGCGCGTTGTCCTTGCGATGCAAGAGCTGGATGTCGAGCACGTCGAGCGGGCTGATCGGCTTGATGCCTTCGATCAGCGATGCCTCGCCGTGTCCATAGAGCGCCTGCAGCGCGAAGCGGCACGCGTAGACCTTGCCGCCTTCCTCCATGAACTTCGTCAGCTGCTTGTTGAAGTTGAGATGGCCGGGGAATGCTTCGTCGCCGAGGGTCGGGAAGCCGCGTTGCAGGCCGAGCGTTACGCCCGGGCCATACAGCAGCACGGACGTGTCGAAGCCCTTGCGTTGCAGACGCGTAGCCTGAAGCATGTTGACGAAGCCGATCGAGCCTTCGAACGCCACCGTATGGAATGTGACGAGCGCCTTCTCGCCGGGTTCAGCCTTCACGTCCTCGAAGACTTTTTCTTCGTAATCGACCAGATAATCGCCTTTCTGATGCATCGGTCTATTGACGGCTGGCATTTGTAAATCTCCAATGAATTACGCTGATTTAATCGAATGCGCCTTTAATGTTTTTTGGCGCAAACCGGTGAGTGACGCAGTGCCGTTAATGCAACCGCCATGCCATTGGCGATTAATTAAAATGCGATCAACATGCAATCATTTCGGATTCGAGTGGATCGCCGGTTCGAAAAAAATTTACATGGACGCGAAATCGGCGCTGCCCGGCGAGCCCCGTCCAGCGGAGCGTCGCACCAAGGTGGCGATGCCTTTAAGGTGCGAACGCTCGTGCGTGGTGCGGTGCGCGCGATTTTCGTGCATTACGGCTTTCGTCTGCTTCAGGGATGCAATCAGCAGATGCGATCACTTTTTATTTTTCGTGCTATTGTTTTTCTCACGCATTTTTATTTTGCCGCTCGTTTGAGTGGAACGGAAAATCATGGCGAGCGTCACGCATCACTGGATTAAAAAGCTGGCTGAAAGCCGCAAGCCGGCTTATTTGCTGATTCCCGAATTGATCGAAGACGATCTGGCGAACGGGCGGCTCAGGCCGCGCGATCGATTACCGGGCTTGCGCGATCTCGCCGAGGAGTTGCAACTCAATTACACGACGGTCGCGCGCGCGTACGCGGAAGCGCGCAAACGCGGTCTGCTCGATTCGCATGCGGGCAGCGGCACGTTCGTGAGAGGACGCACGGCCACGTTGCCGCTCGCGGGCGGCAGCAGCGTCGAGATGACGATGAACATGCCGCCCGAGCCCGCCGAATTCGCCGCGCGTCTGCGCGAGTCGTCGGCGCGGCTGATGGCGTCGAGCGATCCCTATCGGCTTTTGCGCTATCAGGACTTCGGCGGCAGCAGCGAGGACCGCGCGGCGGCCTCGCTCTGGCTCAAGCGCCGCTTTGCCGCCTGCGAAGAGGACAAGGTGCTCGTCTGCCCGGGCATCCACGGGGCGCTTGTCGCGCTGGTATCGCAACTGGCGCGGCCGGGCGGCACGATCTGTCTCGACACGCTCGCGTATCCCGGCATCAAGGCGATCGCCGCGCAACTCGGCGTGCGCCTGCAGGCACTCGCACGCGACGACGAAGGCCCGCTCGCGCACGCCTTCGAGGCGCTGTGCCGCGCGGAAAAGCCGAGTGCGTTCTATATCAACCCGACGATCCAGAATCCGAGCACGCTGACGCTTTCGACCAAGTGTCGCGAGGCGCTCGCCGATGTCGCGCTGCGCTATAGCGTGCCGATCATCGAGGACGACGCCTACGGCATGCTGCCCGAAGAAGCGCCCGCCGCGTTCGCTACGCTCGCGCCGGACCTCACGTACTACGTGACGGGTCTCTCCAAGACCTTCGGCGCAGGCTTGCGGGTCGCGTATATCCGGGCGCCGAACGCGCGGCGCGCGCAGCATCTGGCGGGCGCGCTGCGCGCGACCACCGTGATGGCCAGCCCTTTCACCGTGCTGCTCGCGACGCAATGGGTGCTCGACGGCACCGCATCCGACATGCTCGCGGCAATTCGCGCGGAGTCGAATGCGCGGCAGGCGATGGCGTCGCGCGTGCTTGCGGGCTGGCACTTCGACGCGGACCGCGACGGCTTCCATCTCTGGCTGCCGCTCGCGCGCGACTCGGACTGGCAGGCGTCCGAACTCGCGATGCAACTGCGCACGCGCGGCATCGGCGCGGTGTCGGCGGCGGCGTTCGCGACCGATGGCAATCCGCCGGAAGCGGTGCGCGTGTGTCTGGGCGGCCCGAAAAGCCTCGATGAATGCGAGGACGCGCTGCGCATGATCGCCGATACGCTCGAACATCCGCATCATTTGCATTCGCCGGTGATGTGATCTGCAAAGGCCGTCACAAAACGCGGCTACGATGCAAGTCGCCATGATCAATCGACCGACTTCGCTCGCCGCGCTCTTCGTCTCCATTGCGCTCGCCTGCGCCGCGCCCTGCGCGCGCGCTCATAATCCCAACGCGCTCTGGGAGATCGTCCACGATTCCTGCGTTCCGGCGGCCGAAGGCGCCGACGTCGCGCGGAAATGCATCGACGTGAATCTCGCGGGCGGGTACGCGGTGCTGAAGGATATCGTCGGCGTCGCGCAATATCTGCTGATTCCGACCGCGCGCATCGGCGGCATCGAAAGCTCCGATCTGCTCGTGCCCGGAACGCCCAACTACTTTCGGGCGGCGTGGGAGGCGCGACGCTACGTCGAAGAGGCGCTGCATCGCGACATGCGGCGCGACACGCTCTCGCTTGCGATCAACTCGGCGTACGGGCGCACGCAGAATCAGCTGCACATCCATATCGACTGCCTCGCGCCGGATGTCGTCACGGCGCTGCGCGAATATGGGCCGCGCGTCGGCAGCGACTGGTCGCCGTTTCCGGTTCTGCTGCGCGGTCATGCGTATCGCATCCGCCGCATCGACGACGCTGGTCTCGTTCACACCGATCCGTTCAAGCTGCTTGCGCCGGACGTCGCGCGAGAAGGCCAGGTGATGGCCGAGCAGACGCTGCTGCTCGCGGGTACCACCTTGCGCGACGGCACGCCGGCGTTCTACCTGCTCAACGATCACGTCAAGCCGGGCGACTGGGCTTCGTCGGAGGAGTTGCAGGATCACACGTGCGCGGTGGCGAAAGAGCAGGATCGCAGCGACAGAAAGTGACAACGGGCGGCGAGGTCGATCGGCAAGAGAGTGTCCGGTCTGCGGCCGGCATGCGGCGCCGTGACGCTCCCCAAGACCGCTTGCGAAACCACTTTTCTGTAACTACAATAATGCACATCGAAATCATCTTCGATCCTGCGAAGGACGAAGCGAACCGGAGGCGCCACGGAGTGTCGCTCGAAATCGCGCGCGAAATCGACTGGTTGGGCGTCATGTCGTACGCCGACGATCGCCGCGACTATGGCGAAGTGCGTGAGATCGGTTATGCGCCGATCGGCGAGCGACTATATTGCGTCATATTTACACAGCGAAATGCTGCAATGCGCGTCATCAGCCTGCGCAAAGCCAACTACAGGGAGCTTGACCGGTATGTCCAGCAAATTGAAGCTTATGAGGCATTCACCCGAAGAAGAAGCCGAGATCCAGCGGGGGATCGACGCGGACCCGGACACGTTCGTCCCTTCCGACGAGCAGTTCGCGAAGATGAGACCTCTGGGCCGGCCACGTCTTGAGTCGCCGAAAGTGCAGTTGACGGTGCGCTACGACGCCGACATCGTCGAGGCGTTCAAGGCGACGGGCGAAGGCTGGCAGACGCGCATGAACGACGCGCTGCGCGAGTGGCTGAAGACGCATCGGGCTGCGTGAACACCCCTGCCGTTGATCCTTCCACGAAAGCCGCTGAGCGAGAAGCCAGCGGCTTTCTTACATCTCCATTTTTCGCGCCCTAGTCGATGCCGTGAAACACCGCATCGTCCGGACCGACATAGGCGGGCGAGCGCCACGCGGCGTCGCGCATCGAATGCTGCACCTGATGCTCCACGCCGAGGAGCATCGCAAAGATCGCCATGCGCACCGGAATGCCGTTGTCGGTCTGGCGAAAGATCGCAAGCCGCGCATCGTGGTTCAGGTCCGTGCTCAGATCGTTGGCGCCCGGGCGGCCGTCGCGCGGCAGCGGGTGCATGATGAGCGTGTCGGGGCCGCACACCGCGTTCACCAGCGCCTGGTTGATCTGGAAGTCCGGCGTATAGCCCTCGATTGACTCGTCCGCGAAACGCTCCTTCTGGATGCGCGTCGCGTAGACCACGTCGGCGCCTTTCAGCCCGGCGCGCAGGTCGGCCGTCTGCTCGATCGCGTGATCGCCGCGAGCGATCTGCTCGACGATGTAGTCGGGCATTTCCAGCGAACGCGGCGACACCAGCGTAAATTTCAATCCCCGATAGAGCGCGAGCAGCTTCGCGAGCGAATGCACGGTGCGGCCGTACTTGAGATCGCCGACCATCGCGATATGCGCGCCGTCGACGATCTTCCCGATGCGCGAGAACTCGCGCTGGATCGTGTAGAGATCGAGCAGCGCCTGGCTCGGATGCTCGCCGGGGCCGTCACCGGCGTTGATCACGGGAATGTTGGTCGCGCGCGCGAATTCCGCCACCGAACCCTGCTCGGGATGCCGCACGACGAGCGCATCGGCGTAGCCGCTGATCACGCGGCTCGTGTCGTAGATCGATTCGCCCTTCGCCATCGACGAAAACGTGAAGCCGGTCGTGTCGCACACCGAGCCGCCGAGCCGGCAGAACGCCGCGCCGAAGCTCACGCGGGTGCGCGTGCTGGCTTCGAAGAACAGGTTCGCGAGCACCGCGCCTTCGAGCACGCGCGTGATTTTCTGGCGGCGCGCGATGGGCTGCATGACGTCGGCGACGCGAAAGAGCGCCTCCACGGAATCGCGCGAAAACTGGTCGACGGAAAGCAGATGCGCGCGGCCTTCGAATGCGATCGACGGATATACGCTTTGCGTATATTCCCCGCCGTTACCGCTCGGTGCGCGTTCGAGAATTTCCGTGACATAGCGGCCGGCGATCTCCGGCATCGCACGCGATTCGGGCGAACCGTCGGGCAACAGCCACGTGTCGAGCGCCCGCCGGGTCACGCCGATACGGCTTGCGAACGCGTCGCGGGTCATGTTGAGGCGGCGCATTGCATCGCGCAGGACGGTTTGCTGCTGAACGGCTGCCATGCTTCGCTCCGGGAATAATGTACGCGGAGCGTATAGTAGGTCACTCGCCGATCAGATGCAAGACAATTTCCCGCCGGTGCGCCGCGCGCCGGTGTTCGAACAGATAAATGCCTTGCCAAGTGCCGAGCAACATGCGCCCGGCTTCCACCGGAACCGACAGTTGCACGGTCGTGAGCGCGGTGCGCAGGTGCGCGGGCATGTCGTCGGGGCCTTCGGCGTCGTGCACGTAGCGATCCGGCGACTCGGGCGCGATCGTCTCGAAGAATCGTTCGAGGTCGGTGCGCACATCGGGATCGGCGTTCTCCTGAATCAGCAGCGACGCCGACGTGTGCCGGCAGAACACCGTCAGAAGCCCGGTTCGGATGTCCTGGCGATCGATCCAGGTATCGATCTCGGCGGTGAATTCGTGCAGGCCGCGCGTGCGCGTCGCGACCGTCAGATGATGCAGTGCCTGTTTCATGTCGGTATCTCCCGCTCAAGCGCGGTCATCGGGCCGGTGCTTCAAGTGTATCGGCTGCAAAGCGTTTGGACAGGGCGCGGCTCGCGACTATGCTTGGGCTGTCTTTCGGGTTTTCCGGTCTGCCACCATGTCCTTCGCAAGACGCGTGTTCCTGTCGTTCCTATGGCTGCCCGCCGTGCTCGCGCTCGCCGACGAACCGCGCACCAACCGCGGCGACGATCCTTTCATGCACATTTCGTCGGCGATCGCCGGGTGCCCGACGCCGCCCGGGCCCTTCGAAACGCTGCAGGAATGGAACGACGAAGCGCACTACCGCATCGAGCGCGGCAACAGCTGCTGGATCGCCGGGCGCTGCCGGCTGTCGAACAGCTATCTCTACGACAAGGAAATCGCCGAGAGCGTGACACGGCGCCTCGCCTCGCTGAACGCATCGATCCCGTGGCGCGAGAAAACCAGCCTGTGGCTCACGCTGCAGCGCAGGTTCATCTACGTTGACGGCTGCGTCGCGCGCGATTTCGACCGTGCGCGCTTCTTGTCCGGACTCGGCGAAACGGCGGACGTCGACAAGGTGATCGACCGGACCGTCGTGCGGCCGTGAGCGTGACGGTTTCGGGCAAGCGTGCGAATTTGGCCTAAGCTTGAGGTGAGACCCGCATTGTTGGACAGCAAACGCGAGGAACCGGGGCAACGGGCTCACGACGCTCGCGCGCCGCCGGTTTTCATCGATGAAAACGAATCCGTTTGGCCTGCTTTGCCGTTGCGCCGGGCGTGCGCGGCGCGCGTGGATATTCTTGCTGCTGGCATTCGGCATGGCGCCGGTTGCGGGTGCGGCCGGCGCGGCGAATGGTGCGAGCGCGCCGGTCGTCGTGATCGCGGTTGCGGGGGCGATCGGGCCGGCAAGCGCGGACTTCATCGTCCGGTCGCTCGCGCGCGCCGTCGACGACCGCGCGCAGGTCGCCATCCTCGAACTCGATACGCCGGGCGGTCTCGACCTTTCGATGCGCTCGATCATCAAGGCGATCCTCGCGTCGCCGGTGCCGGTCGTGTCGTTCATTGCGCCGGGCGGCGCGCGGGCGGCGAGCGCGGGCACCTATATCGTCTACGCGAGCCACGTCGCTGCGATGGCGCCGGGCACCAATCTCGGCGCCGCGACGCCGATCCAGATCGGCACGGGCGGCGGTCCGAAGCCGGAGGCGAGTGCCTCGGCGGCTTCGGGGACTCAAGCAGGCGAATCGACCGAAACCCGCAAGCAGGTCCACGACGCCGCCGCCTACATCCGCGGCCTCGCGCAACTGCGCGGCCGCAACGCCGAATGGGCCGAGCGCGCGGTGCGCGAAGCGGTCAGCCTGTCGGCGAGCGAGGCGCTCGCGCAGCACGTGATCGACCTCACCGCCGCCGACATCCCCGATCTCCTCGCGAAACTCGATGGCCGGCACGTGCGCACGCTCGCGGGCGAGCACGTCCTCGCGACGAAAGGCGCGCCGGTCATCACCTTGCTGCCCGACTGGCGCAGCCGCTTCCTCGCGACGATCACCGATCCGAGCGTCGCGCTGATTCTCGTGATGATCGGCATGTACGGGCTCTTCTTCGAATTCTCGAATCCCGGCTTCATGCTGCCGGGCGTCGCGGGCGCGATTTGCCTGCTCGTCGGCCTGTTCGCGCTGCAGTTGCTGCCGATCAGCTTCGTGGGCCTCGGGCTGATCCTGCTCGGCATCGGCTTTCTCGTCGCGGAAATGTTCCTGCCGACCTTCGGGACGCTCGGCATCGGCGGGATCATCGCGTTTTCGATCGGCGCGCTGATGCTCATCGATACCGACGTGCCCGGCTTCGGCATACCGGTCGGCGTGGTGGCGGGGCTTGCCATCGTGACCGCGCTGTTCATCTTTTCGGTGTCGGCGGTTGCGCTGAAGGCGCGCCGGCGGCCGGTCGTGAGCGGGTCGGAGGCGATGCTCGGCAGCGTCGGCGTGATGCTGGGCGATGAAACGAGCGGCACGGGAGCGAGCGGCTGGGCTACCGTGCGCGGCGAACGCTGGCGCGTGCAAGGCGCCGGTGACCACGCGCTGCCCGCGCGCGGCGCGCGAGTTCGCGTAACCGCGCGCCACGGCCTCACGCTGACGGTCGAGGCAATGAACGAAGCCAAAGAGCAACAGGTTGCATGGGATCAGAGCAAGCGCTGAAGCGCTGATTCTGACCAACAAGGAGAGCGGCAATGATGGGTGTCACATTCGGTTTCAGCGGCGTGCTGGTCGCGCTGATCGTCCTCGTGCTTTTTTCGGCGATCCGCATCTTTCGCGAATACGAGCGCGGCGTCGTGTTCATGCTCGGGCGTTTCTGGAAGGTGAAGGGGCCGGGCCTCGTGCTGATCATCCCGGCCGTGCAGCAGGTCGTGCGCATGGACCTGCGCACGGTCGTGTTCGACGTGCCGCCGCAGGACGTCATTACGCGCGACAACGTGTCGGTGAAGGTGAATGCGGTCGTGTACTTTCGGGTCGTGGACCCGGAAAAGGCCGTGATCCAGGTCGCGCGCTTTCTGGATGCGACGAGCCAGCTTTCGCAGACGACCCTGCGCGCGATCCTCGGCAAGCACGAACTCGACGAACTGCTCGCCGAGCGCGAGCGCCTGAATGCCGACATCCAGCGCGTGCTCGACGCGCAGACCGACGCCTGGGGCATCAAGGTATCGAACGTGGAAATCAAGGACGTCGACATCAACGAGACGATGATCCGCGCGATCGCCCGTCAGGCCGAAGCCGAGCGCGAGCGGCGCGCGAAGATCATTCATGCCGAAGGCGAGTTGCAGGCCTCCGAAAAGCTGCTGCAGGCGGCGCAGATGCTCGCGCAGGCGCCGCAGGCGATGCAGTTGCGCTACCTGCAGACGCTGACCTCCATCGCCGGCGACAAGAACTCGACCATCATCTTTCCGATGCCGATCGACCTGATTACGTCGCTGCTCGACCGGCTGAAGAAAGACTAGCTCAATCGACGGCCGGAAAGTCGAGGTCGGTATCGTTCACGCGGTTCAGCAGGTTCGTGAAATTGATGACGCTGACCGCGAACAGTGCGTCGACCACTTGCGCTTCGCTGTAGCCCGCCGCGCGCACGTCGTCCAGACGCGACCGCTCGAGCGTGCCCGAGTTCGACACGACATGGCGCACGAAGCTTACGAGCGCGTCGCGCTTCGCGTTGCCGGTCGGGATGCCGGCGCGAACCTGCTTCGTTTCTTCGAGCGACAATCCCACCATCTTGCCGACCGCGGTATGCGCGGCGACACAATAGTCACAACCCGCGATTTCGCTGACGGCGAGCTTGATCGCTTCGACGTCGCGCTTGTCGAGGCTGCCTTTTGCGAGCACGGCGTCGCCGTTTAGCGCGGCGGCGAGCACGGCCGGGTTGTGAGTGCCGACGGTCGCGTACGCGTTCGGCACGCGGCCCATGGCCCGCTTGATGTTGGCGAACAGGTCGGCGGCGGCGCCGGTTGCTTCGTTGACGTTGATTTTCGAAAGACGTGACATGGTGAGCTCCTGGGTTGTTTGAACAGCCATCCGTGTGGCGTGAGTGAACTTTATGGCAACGCGATGAGCGTGTTAATGCCGTAAAGGCTCTCAAACATGCTCGATCGGCTCACGATGCCGCTCGTCCCAAAAACCGAAGGAAACCGATGGACTATCTGACGACCCTGAAGGTGTTCTGCACGGTGGTGGAAGCGAAGAGCTTCACGCGCGCGGCCGATATTCTCGGCGTGACGCCGCCCGTCGTCTCGCGCGCGATTTCGACGCTGGAGCAGCGGCTCGGCAGTCGGCTTTTCAACCGCACGACGCGCCAGATTTCGCTGACCGAGACCGCCGAGCATTTCTTCGCGGGCTGTTCGCGGCTGCTCGACGAACTCGAAGCGCTTGAAGCAAGCGCTTCGACGAATGCCAGCGAGGCGACCGGCGTCTTGCGACTCGTCGCGCACACGACGGCGACCGTCAACCGTCTGGTGCCGCTGATCGCGTCGTTCAGGCGGCGGCACCGCCAAGTCCGGCTCGACGTGACGCTGACCGAGCGCCCGGTGGATCTCGTCGCCGAGGGTTACGACCTCGGGCTGGTCCTGCCCTTCATGTTGACGAGCGACACGGTCATCACGCGCCTCATCGAGCGGATTCCGCTCGTGCTCGTCGCGACGCCCGGCTATCTCGCGACGCGCCCGGCGCCGCGTCATCCGTCGGAACTCGTCGATCACGAATTCGTGCCGATGTCCGCCTCGATCCGCAAGCCCGAGCTGACGTTTCGCATCGGCGGCGAGGAGGAAACGGTGCCGATGCGCTTCGACATCGCGTCGAACAGCGCCGATTTCAATCGTCAGATGGTGCTGGAGGGCTGCGGCATCGGCGTATTGCCAGTCGGACTGGTGCAGAGGGAGATCGAATCGGGGCAACTGGTGACGCTGCTCGAGCGCTTCGAACTCGTCAGCGGGGCGATCGAAATCCGCCTCGCGTACAGCACGCGCGCGCTGCTCCCGGCAAAAGTGCGCGCATTCGTCGATCACGCAGCGCAATTCTTCGGCGACGGCGCGGCCGCGTGATCCGCGCATAGGGCCGCCCGGCAAGCCTCCCGGCCGATTGTTGCTGAGCGCGTTATTCACTCATGTGTGCGATGCGCCTTGACTTGGTGCATATGCACATTTAGGCTTTCGCTTAATCAAGGTGCCTTTCGGGGCACTTTCTCCAATCTCTACGGTGCATATGCACTTTAAACGACAATGTCCAGTCCTTCTACCGATGTTTCCCCTGCCGTTGCACCCGCGCTGCAAAAGCCGGCGCGGCGCATTCCGTGGATGCTGCTCGCGCTCGGTCTGGTCGGCGCGGTCGTGATCGCCGCGGTCGCATATTGGGCTCTGGTGCTGCGTTTCATACAGTCGACCGACGATGCCTACGTGGGCGGCAACGTGACCGTGATGGCGCCTAAGGTGAATGGCTTCGTCACCGAGTTGCTCGTGCAGGACAACCAGCGCGTGACAGCCGGCCAGGTGCTCGTGCAGCTCGATTCGCGCGATTACGACGCCCGTCTCGCGCAGTCGAGCGCCGAAGTGGCGAGCGCGCGCGCGGCCGTCGTCGAATTGCAGGCGAAGCGCGACTTGCAGGCCGCCGTGATCAACCAGCAGCAGGCGGAAGTGCGCGCGTCGTCGGCGGAAATGACGCGCAGCGCGCAGGATCGCTCGCGCTATCGCGAACTCGTGAAGGACGACGCCGTGTCGAGCCAGATCGTCGAGCGCGCCGACGCCGACTACACCAAGGCGAGCGCGGCGGTGGACCGAAGCGGCGCGTCGCTCGTCGCGGCGAAGCGCGAACTCGCCGTGATCGAGGCGCAGATTGCCGATGCGAGCGCGCGTGTCGCGACGGCGGAAGCCGCGCGGCGCGTCGCTGAGCTGAACGTCGAATACACGACGATCCGCTCGCCAGTCGATGGCTATGTCGGCAACCGGACGGCGCGCCTCGGGATGCTCGCTAACACGGGCGTGTCGCTGCTGACGATCGTGCCGTCGTCGGGCCTTTGGATCGACGCCAACTTCAAGGAAGACCAGCTGAAGAAGATGCGTGTCGGCGATGAAGTCGATATCGACCTGGACGCGTCGAGCGTGCCGATCCACGGCCGGGTCGAGAGTCTCGCGCCGGCGACGGGCGCGACCTTCAGCGTGCTGCCAGCGGAAAACGCGACCGGCAACTTCACGAAGATCGTGCAGCGCGTGCCGGTGCGCGTGCGGCTCGACATTCCGAAGCAGATGCAGGCGGTGCTGCGCCCGGGGCTGTCGGCGACGGTCAAGGTCCATCTCGGCGGCGCGAACTGACATGACCGCCACCCTTCCACTCGACCCGGCCAGCCAGCCGGTGAAGCAGCGCGTCTTCGCGTTCGCGCTGATGTGTCTCGGCTTCTTCATGGCGACGCTCGACATTCAGATTGTCGCTTCATCGCTGAAGGATATCGGCGGCGGATTGTCGGCGAGCCAGGACGAGCTGTCGTGGGTGCAGACGTCATATCTGATCGCGGAAATCATCGTGATCCCGATGTCCGGCTGGCTCTCGAAGGTGTTCTCGACGCGCTGGCTCTTCGTCGCGTCGGCGGTCGGCTTCACGGTGACGAGCATGCTGTGCGGCATGGCGTGGGACATCAATTCGATGATCCTCTTTCGCGGCCTGCAGGGCGCGCTTGGCGCCGCGATGATCCCGACCGTCTTCACGACTGCCTTCGTGTTGTTTCCTGGCAAGCAGCGCCTGATTGCCTCGACGACGATCGGCGCGCTCGCGTCGCTCGCGCCCGCCGTCGGACCGGTGATCGGCGGCTGGATCACGTCGCAGTGGTCGTGGCACTGGCTGTTCTATCTGAACGTGGTGCCGGGCATCGCGGTCGCGGCGCTGGTGCCGAAGTACGTCCATATCGACGAACCCGATCTCAAGCTGCTCAAAAAGGGCGATTACCTCGGCATCCTGCTGATGTCGGGCTTTCTCGGCTGCCTGGAATACGTGCTCGAAGAGGGGCCGCGCAAGAACTGGTTCGGCGACGACGTAATCGTTTTTTGCGCATGGATTTCCGGCATCTGCGGTTTTCTCTTTCTCGTGCACGCGTTCACGGCGAAGGACCCGGTCGTCGACCTGAGGGCGCTCGTCGTGCGCAACTTCGCGATCGGCAGCCTGCTGTCTTTCGTGACGGGGATCGGCATTTTCGTGTCGGTGTTCCTCACGCCGGTGTTCCTGAGCCGCGTGCGGGGCTTCGATTCGCTGGAGATCGGCATCGCGCTGCTGTCGGTGGGCTGTTTCCAGCTGCTCGCGCTCGTCGTGTACGGCTTTGCGACGAGGTTCGTCGACATGCGCATCCTGCTCGTCTTCGGTCTCGTCTGCTTCGGCGCCGGCTGTTATTTCTACACGCCGCTCACGCACGACTGGGGCTGGCAGGAACTGCTGCTGCCGCAGGCGCTGCGCGGCATTGGCCAGCAGTTCGCCGTGCCGCCGATCGTCACGATGGCGCTCGGCTCGCTGCCGCAGTCGCGCCTCAAGTCGGCGAGCGGGCTTTTCAACCTGATGCGAAATCTCGGCGGAGCGATCGGCATCGCCGTCAGCGCGACGATGCTCAACGACCGCCTGAATCTCCACTATCTGCGGCTCAACGAGACCGTGACAGTCGGGCGTCCCGAAGTGCAGGGCCTGCTCGCGCGCAGTTCGGACCATCTGGCGTCGGTCGCGGGCGATGCGCTCAACG
This sequence comes from Caballeronia arationis, assembly GCF_001544975.2. Taxonomy (GTDB): domain Bacteria; phylum Pseudomonadota; class Gammaproteobacteria; order Burkholderiales; family Burkholderiaceae; genus Caballeronia; species Caballeronia arationis. The sequence continues at coordinate 150,704 of NZ_FCOG02000006.1, forward strand.
CTTCGCGGGCGGGTCTCGCGAACCTGCACGCGCTCGTGATGCGCGAGGCGCTGGTGCTGACCTTCGCCGACTGCTTCTACGTGCTGGCGCTGTGTTTCCTCGTGGGCATCGTCAGCGTGATTTTCTCGCGGCCGATCGCGAGCGCGCCGCCCTCATCCGATGCGCACTGAGTCCTTCGAGCCTGGACCCGATCATGAAAAAGCTTCTCGTTGAAATCCTGGCGTGTCTGTCGCTCGCCGCGTGCGCGGTGCAGCCGGCGACGCACGCCGATCTGCCCGCCACCGTCGCGACGACCGCGCCCGCTGACTGGAGCGTCGACGTGCCGCGCGATCCCGCCGATCCGGCCGCGTGGTGGAACCAGTTCGGTGACCCGGTGCTGCACGAACTCGTGGCGTCGGTGCTGAACGACAACCTCGACCTGCAGGCCGCCGTCGAGCGCGTGAAGCAGGCGCAGGCGCTGACGACACAGCGTCGCGCGGCGCTTCTGCCGCAACTCGACGCGAACGCCGTCGCATCGGATGCGCGCCAGAATACGCCGCCGCCGCTCGGCTATGTGCGGCAGGCGGGCATAGGGTTGTCGCTCAGCTGGACGCCCGATGTGTTCGGCGGCGAGCGGCTGGAACTGCTGGCGGCGCAGGCGCAACTCGTCGGCCGTGAACATGCCGCCGACCAGCTGCGCCTTGCGCTGGCAGCCGATACGGCTTCCGCGTATGTCGACCTGCGCTGGGCCCAGTCGGAACTCAAGATCCTGCAGGACAACGTCGCGATCCGCGAGCGCGCGTTGCGTCTCACGCAACGGCGCCTGCAATACGGACTTTCGACGCAACTCGACGTTTCGCGCGCGCAGAACCAGCTGAGCGACCTGCAGGCGCGGATTCCGCGCGCGCAGTCGACGATCCAGCATCAGTTGAGCCTGATCGCGGTGTATTCGGGGCGCACGCCGGAATCCGTCGACCGGCTGATGCTCGCGAATGCGGGCGACGCGCCCGTGATCCCCGCGCCGACGAGCGCCGTGCCGCAGATGCTGCCGTCCGACGCGCTGCTGCGCCGCCCCGACGTGCTCGCGGCGTACGCGGGCGTGCAGCAGCGTGCGGCGGAAGTGGGGGTATCGAGGGCGGAGCGCTATCCGAAGTTCTCGCTGCGGCTGACGGACGGCTTGCTGGCGTCGTCGTATCTCGGACTGCCGACGCTGACCGACAACCTCTTCAGTGCCGCGCTCAACGCGACCAGCCCGATTTTCAACGCCGGTCGCATCACCGCCGGCATCGAACAGAGCGAAAGCCGGATGCGGGAATCGGAACTGAATCTGCGGCAGACGATGCTCCAGGCGCTGAAGGAAGTGGAGGACACGCGCAGCGATCTCGTCAGCACGACGGAATCGGCCGCGCGCCTGACCGATGCGCTCGCCGCATCCGACAAGTCGCTCACGCTCTCGACGCAGTTGTACAAGGGCGGCGCGGCGAGCTTCCTGGATGTGCTCGCGGCGCAGGAGTCGTTTCTGCAGGACGCGGATTCGCTGAATCTGGCGAAACGCGAGCACGCGCTGGCGGCGGTGGCGTTGTACCGGTCGCTCGGCGGCGGCTGGAGCCAGACGCCGGCAAGCGACGACATCGCCGTGAACAGCACGCCCACGCTCGCCCAAGCGGTGCGCAAGAGCGCAGCGTCATCGAACTAAGGAGACACGAAAAGATGAGCATGATCGAAGAAACCGCGGCGGGGCTGGACGGCCTGTCGCAACTGCGCGCGCTGATCGCGTCGGGTCGTAGGCCAGGGATTCTGGTATCGCTGGATTTCGACTTCGTGGAGGTGGAAGCGGGCAGGGCGGTGTTCGCAGGCATCGCGGGCGACCACGCGTACAACCCGATCGGAACCGTGCACGGCGGCTACGCGGCCACGCTGCTCGATTCGGCGTGCGGCTGCGCAGTCCACTCGTGCCTGACCGCCAGCCAGGCGTACACGACGCTCGAATTGAAAGTGGCGTATCACAAGGCCGTCACGCGTGACTCCGGGCTCTTGCGTGCGGAAGGCCGCGTGCTTTCGATCGGCCGGCGCGCCGCGTTCGCGGAAGCGACGCTCAAGGACGCGAGCGGCCGCCTGCACGCCTCGGCGACATCGACGCTGCTCGTGATCGAGCGCTGAACCGTAACCGGCGACGGGATTGCGCGCGCCCGTCCGCCGCGATTGTCACGCCGCTTCGCGCGGCGAAATGGTCCGCGCGATTTCTTCCGCGTGCTCCTGTTCCGCGATCTTCAGGTCGTACGTCATCTGCAGATTGAGCCAGGTCTGCGCGTCGCCGCCGAAATAGCGGGCGAGCCTGAGCGCCGTCTCGGGTGTCACCCCGCGACGCTCCAGCACGATGTCGTTGATACGGTTCGCGGTGACGTCGAGCGCGCGGGCGAGCGCATTCGCGGTCATGCCGAGCGGCTCGAGATAGTCCTCCCGCAGAATCTCGCCCGGGTGCACAGGACGCATGCCGTTCGTAAATTTGCCCATTCGTGGCCTCGTTCAGTGATAGTCGATGATCCGCACTTCTGCGGGTCCGTCCGGCGTCCATGAAAAGCACAGCCGCCACTGATTGTTCACGCGGATGCTGTAAGTATCCGAGAGTTCGCCCCGCAATATTTCCAGCCTGTTCCCCGGAGGAGTCCGCAACGCGCTCAGCGTGGCGGCTTCGTCAAGCAGCGTGAGCTTGCCTTCTGCCGCGCCGAGGATATTCGCGAAGCGCCGGGACCGGCCGGTTTCAAACAGCGCCCTCGTCTCGGCGCATGCGAAAGACACAATCATTGGAATTCATTATATGCCGTTTGCCGACAAACGGCAAACTATTTTTGCGGACCCCCGGGCGGATGCGGAACGGCATCTGCTGCACAGCCGGGCACTCGTGCTTTTTGCGACAAACACTGTATGAGTGTACAGTGGCGTGCTTGTCGGCAAGAGTCATGCGGATGGCATAGGCCATCGCGTGTCGCACGTGGCTCAGATGCTCTCCAACCCATTGAACCGGTTAGCAAAAGTGGCATCGAACAACGCAATCCGCATCCGCGGCGCCCGTCAGCACAACCTCAAGAATCTCGACCTCGACCTGCATACGGGCCAGATGACGGTCGTCACCGGGCCGTCCGGTTCGGGCAAATCGAGCCTCGTTTTCGACACGCTTTACGCCGAAGGCCAGCGCCGCTACGTCGAAACGTTCAGCGCGTACGCGCGCCAGTTTCTCGACCGCATGGACCGGCCGCAGGTGGATCGTGTGGACGGCGTGCCGCCCGCCATCGCCATCGACCAGACCAATCCGGTGCGCAGTTCGCGCTCGACGGTCGGCACGATGACCGAGCTCAACGACCACCTGAAGCTCTTTTACGCGCGCGCAGCCGAGCTGTTCGACCGTAAGACGTCGCATCAGGTACGCCACGACACGCCCGAGACGATCTACGCCGAGCTTCTGGAACGCACGCGCGCGGCCGATCCACGCATCGCGATCACGTTTCCGGTCGAACTGCCCGACACCGCCAGCGACGACGAAGTCACGCAATGGCTCTCCGCGAGCGGCTACACGCGCGTGCAGGCAAAGCGCCGCGTCGAGACCGAAAGCGGGCCGCGTCAGTTGCTCGATGTCGTCGCGGACCGCTTTCGCCTGCAGAACACGGAGCGCTCGCGCGCGCTCGAGGCGATCGAAAGCGCGCTCTTGCGCGGCACGGGCCGCGTGAACGTCTACGTGCTCGCGGACGAAGGCGAGCCCGAGATCTGGCGTTTTTCCACCGGCCTGCACAGTCCGGAAAGCGACATCCGCTACGCCGATCCGCAGCCCGCGCTGTTCTCGTTCAACTCGGCGTACGGCGCGTGCGAAACGTGCCGTGGCTTTGGCCGGGTGATCGGCGTGGACCTGGGCCTCGTGATCCCTGACGAGCGCAAGACGCTCAAGGAGGGCGCGATCAAGACGCTGCAGACGCCCGCGTGGCGCGAGAATCATGACGACCTGATCCGCTACGGCGCGAAGGCGGGCATTCGCCTCGGCATTCCGTGGAGCGAACTCACGCAGAAGGAGCGCGACTGGGTCATCAAGGGCTCGCCGGACTGGACGGGCAAGTGGGGCAAACAATGGTACGGCGTGCAGCGCTTTTTCGATTACCTGGAGTCGAAGGCGTACAAGATGCACATTCGCGTGCTGCTGTCGAAATATCGCAGCTACACGAAGTGCCCCGCGTGCGACGGCGCGCGCCTCAAGACCGAAGCGCTCCTGTGGCGCCTCGGCACGAAGGAACAGGCCGACGCGGTACTTGGCCCCGCCGACCGCTTCATGCCGACCGGCGTCGACTGGACGCGTCCGCAGCTCGGCGCGCTGCCCGGCCTCACGCTGCACGACCTGATGCTGATGCCGATCGAGCGCATCCGCCGCTTCTTCGATTCGCTGACGCTGCCGAGCACGCTTCTCGATGAAGCCCTGAAGCTGCTGCACGCCGAAGTGCGCACGCGCCTGAAATATCTCTGCGACGTCGGCCTCGGCTACCTGACGCTCGATCGCCAGAGCCGCACGCTGTCGGGCGGCGAAGTGCAGCGCATCAACCTGACGACCGCGCTCGGCACCTCGCTCGTCAACACGCTTTTCGTGCTCGACGAGCCCAGTATTGGCCTGCATCCGCGCGACCTGAACCGCATCGTCGAGGCGATGCACCGGCTGCGCGACGCGGGCAATACGCTCGTCGTGGTGGAGCACGATCCGTCCGTGATGCTCGCCGCCGATCGCCTGATCGACATGGGGCCGGGCCCCGGCGAGCGCGGCGGCGACATCGTCTACGACGGCACGCCGAACGACATCCAGTCGAGCGATACGCTCACCGGCGCCTATCTCGGCGGCCGCAAGCACGTCGCGCATGCGTCGAACTGGCTGCGACGCGTCGTCGACAAGAGCACGCCGCGCCTCGTGCTCGAAGGCGCGAGCGAACACAACCTGCGCGACGTGACGGTCGAGATTCCGTTGCAGCGGCTCGTCTGCGTGACGGGCGTTTCGGGTTCCGGCAAATCGACGCTGATCCAGGACGTGCTCGCCCCCGCGCTCGCCCGCCACTTCGGCAAGGCGACGGAAACGCCGGGTACGTTCCGCGCGCTCAAAGGCGCGGATCAACTGAGCGACGTGATCTTTGTCGACCAGTCGCCGATCGGGCGCACGGCGCGCTCGAATCCGGCGAGCTACGTCGGCGCGTTCGACGAAATCCGCAAGCTGTTCGCAAAAGCGCCGCTCGCGCTGCAGCGCGGCTACAGCGCGAGCATGTTCAGCTTCAATTCGGGCGACGGCCGCTGCCCGACCTGCGGCGGCTCGGGCTTCGAGCACGTCGAAATGCAGTTCCTGAGCGATGTCTATCTGCGCTGCCCGGATTGCGACGGCCGGCGTTATCGCGCGGAAATCCTCGAAGTGAAGATCGAGCGCGGCTCGCGCAACCTGAGCGTCGCGGACGTGCTCGAACTGACGGTGAGCGAAGCCGTCGCGCTGTTCGCCAACGACGCGGAAGTGCTGCGTGTGCTGCAACCGATCGTCGAAGTCGGGCTGGAATACGTGAAACTCGGCCAGCCGGTGCCGACGCTCTCGGGCGGCGAGGCGCAGCGTCTGAAACTGGCGGGCTTTCTTGCAGAAACGTCTCAGGCGAAGGGCGCGAAACACGGACGCCTCTTCATGTTCGACGAACCAACCACCGGCCTTCATTTCGACGATATCGCCAAGCTCATGCAGGCGCTCCGGCGCCTCCTGGAGCGTGGCCATTCGCTGATCGTGATCGAGCACAACCTGGACGTGATCCGCGCCGCCGACTGGATCATCGATCTCGGCCCCGAAGGCGGCGACGGCGGCGGGCAGGTCGTGTGCGTCGGCACACCGGACGACGTCGCCGCGTGCGAGCAGTCGCACACGGGCCGCGCGCTCCTCGACTACGAGGAAACGATGGCGCCGGGCGCCGCCGAGAAGCGGGCCACGGGCGTGCCGCTGCAACTCGCCGCGGAAGTCGCGAGCGCGCGCCGCGCGTTGCAGGGCGAGGACGTGGTGCGCATCGTGAACGCGCGCGAGCACAATCTGAAGTCGCTCGACGTCGACATTCCGCACGGCAAGTTCAATGTCATCACGGGCGTGTCCGGCTCGGGCAAGTCGACGCTCGCGTTCGACATCCTGTTCCATGAGGGCCAGCGGCGCTATCTGGAGTCGTTGAACGCGTATGCGCGCTCGATCGTGCAGCCGGCCGGGAGGCCGGAAGTCGATGCGGTCTACGGCATTCCGCCGACCGTTGCCATCGAGCAGCGCCTGTCGCGCGGCGGCCGCAAGAGCACGGTCGCGACGACGTCCGAAGTCTGGCACTTCCTGCGCCTGCTTTACGTGAAGCTCGGCATCCAGCATTGCGTCCACGACGGCGCGCCGGTTGAGGCCCAGAGCACCGAATCGATCGCCGCGCAGATCATGCGCGACTACAAGGGTCAGCATGTCGGCCTGCTGGCGCCGCTCGTCGTGAACCGAAAGGGCGTCTACACCGATATCGCGAAATGGGCGAAGGCACGCGGCAACACGCACTTGCGCGTCGACGGCGAATTCCTGCCGGTGAGTCCGTGGCCGAAGCTCGACCGCTTTCGCGAACACACGATCGAACTGCCGGTCGGCGACCTGATCGTGTCGGCGGACGGCGAAGGCGAATTGCGCAGGCTTCTCGACGAGACGCTCGAAGCCGGCAAGGGCGTGATGCACCTGCTCGCGCCGCTCGACGGCCTGCACGGCGCGCTGTCCAACGGACATCGGCGCGGCAAGGAAGAAACGCGCGTCTTTTCGACGAAACGCGCGTGTCCGGTCTGCGGCACGAGCTATCCGGAACTCGATCCGCGCATGTTCTCGTACAACAGCAAGCACGGCTGGTGCAACACCTGCGTCGGCACGGGCCTGAAACTCACGCGCGAGCAGCGCGCCGTCTACGACGACACGATCCTCGCCGGCGACGACCGCGGCCGCGAACAGACCATCGGTTCGGTCGAGCAGGAACCGGACGACGTGGTCGACGTGCCGTGTCCCGACTGCGAGGGCACACGCCTGAACGAAGTTGCGCGTGCGGTGACGTTCGGCAACTACCCGATCACGGAAGTCGGCCGCTGGACCGTCAGCGACACGCGCGAGTGGGTGTCGACCCTTGCGCTGAAAGGCCGAGGCGCCGATATCGCACGCGACGTCGTCAGCGAAATCGAAGGGCGCCTGCAGTTTCTGGAGGAAGTGGGGCTCGGTTATCTGAGCCTCGACCGCGCCGCGCCGACGCTTTCCGGCGGCGAAGCGCAGCGCATCCGGCTCGCGGCGCAGCTCGGCAGCAACCTGCAGGGCGTCTGCTACGTGCTCGACGAGCCGACGATCGGCCTGCATCCGCGCGACAACCAGATTCTGCTCGACGCGCTCAAGAAACTCGGCGACAAGGGCAATACGCTCGTGGTCGTCGAGCACGACGAAGACACGATTCGCCGCGCCGATCACATCATCGACATCGGGCCGGGTGCCGGCAAGCGCGGCGGGACGGTGGTGGCGCAGGGCGGCGTCGGCGATCTGGCGGCGCACAAGGAATCGCTGACGGGCCAGTTTCTCGCGAACCCGATCGTGCATCCGCTCAAGACGCGCCGCGACGTGCGCGCGGCCACGGCGAAACGCGCGGCGACACCCGAGCAGTGGCTGACGGTCGAGGGCGCCACGCTGCACAACCTGCGCAACGTGACGGCGAGCCTGCCGCTCGGACGGCTCGTCGCGATCACGGGTGTCTCCGGCTCCGGCAAGTCGACGCTCGCGCGCGACGTGCTGATGACCAATCTGCTCGACGCGGTGGGCCGGTCGGTGCTGTCGTCGCCGGCGACGCGCCGCGCCCGCCGTGCGGCACAGGCCGACGCGCCTGCGCGCAACCGCGCGAGCGTGCTGTCACGCGAGGCGCCGCGTCCGAAGTTCGACGTCGCGCACAACTGGCAGGGCTGCTCGGGTGTGACGGGCTGGGAGTCGATCGATCGCGTGCTGGAAGTCGACCAGACGCCGATCGGCAAGACGCCGCGCTCGTGCCCGGCGACTTACATCGGCATGTGGGACACGATCCGCAAGCTGTTCGCCGACACCCTCGAAGCCCGCGCGCGCGGCTACACGCCGTCGCGGTTTTCGTTCAATACCGGCGACGGCCGTTGCCCGGCGTGCGAAGGTCAGGGCGTTCGCACCATCGCGATGAGTTTCCTGCCGGACGTGAAGGTGCCGTGCGACGTCTGTCACGGCCAGCGCTTCAATCCGGAAACGCTCGCGGTGACGTGGCGCGGCAAGAACATCGGCGAAGTGCTGACGATGGAGATCGACGAAGCGGTCGAATTTTTCGGCTCGATGACGAGCATTGCGCATCCGCTCCAGTTGATGAAGGATGTCGGGCTCGGTTATCTGACGCTCGGACAGCCTTCGCCGACGCTTTCCGGCGGCGAGGCGCAGCGGATCAAGCTGGTGACGGAACTGTCGAAGGTTCGCGACGACGTGACGCGGCGCGGGCAGAAGGTTCCGCATACGCTCTACGTACTCGACGAACCAACGGTCGGGCTGCACATGGCCGACGTCGCGAAGCTGATTCGCGTGCTGCATCGGCTGGTCGATGGCGGGCATAGCGTGGTGGTGATCGAGCACGATCTCGATGTGATCGCCGAAGCCGACTGGGTGATCGATCTTGGCCCCGAAGGCGGTGTCAACGGCGGGATGATAGTCGCGGCTGCCGATCCGGAGACGCTCGCAAGGAACACGCGCAGTCATACGGGCGCGGCGCTGGTGCCGGTTCTGGCGCGGGTGGCGGTGGAAGTGGACGCGGCCTGATCGCTCGCGCCCGAGTGCCAGCGAAACCCAACCCGCGGTATGCTTGCCTCCTCGATCAATCAGGACCAGAACAAAAGCCACGATGGAAACGCAGGATAAAGCGGCAGCATTGAACAGGATGAAGTGGTTCGCGGCGGGTCTGCTCGTCGCGGCGGGGGCATTGTTCGCCCTCGCGAAGAGCCAGCACGACACGGGCCTGTGGGCGTGGGTCGCGGCATTCGCGGAAGCCGCCATGGTCGGCGCGCTCGCCGACTGGTTCGCCGTCGTCGCGCTCTTTCGACACCCGCTCGGCGTGCCGATCCCGCACACGGCCATCCTGCCGGCCAACAAGGCGCGCGTCGCCGACAACCTCGCCGCGTTCGTGCGCGACCGCTTTCTCAGCACCGACGCGCTCGTCGATCGCGTGAGCGCATTCGATCCGGCCAGCCGGCTTTCGATGTGGCTCGCCGAGCCGAAGAACGCCGAGTTGCTCGGCAAGAAGGCGGTGGCGTCCGCGAGCCAGTTGCTGAGCTTCATCGACGACGAGCGCATCAAGACGATGCTCTACGACGCGTTGCGCCGTCGCGCCGACAAGTTCGACCTCGCGGGCGCGGCGGGCGGGCTGCTGTCGACACTCACCGCCGACCAGCGTCATCAGTTGCTGCTCGACGAAGGCCTGCGTGAACTCGCGCAATGGCTCGACCGCGGCGAAGTGCAGCAGATGCTCGCCGACAAGATCATCCAGGTAGCGGGCGAAGAGTATCCGAAGCTCGTCGGCGCGCTCGGTTTCATCGGCCTGAACGCCGAAGAACTGGGCAGCAAGTTCGCCGCCGGCCTCGTGCGCGGTGCGAACACGTGGCTGCACGACATCAGCAGCGATCCGGAACACGAGCGCCGCAAGGCGTTCGACCGCGCGGTGCAAGCGTTTGTCGAGCGGCTCAAGTCCGATCCGGCGTTCAAGGCGCGTATCGACGAACACAAGCGACAATGGCTCGAACGCCCGGAACTGCGTGCCTATATCAGTGGTCTGTGGGATGAGTTCACCGCTTGGCTGCACGCCGACCTCGTCAAGCCGGATTCGACGCTGCATGCGAAGGTAGTCAGCATTGCGGCGACGTTCGCGCAGGCGCTCGGCGGCGATCCTGCGTTGCGCGACTCCATCAACGAGCACATGCGCGACGCGCTGAAGGCGATGGCGCCGGAACTGCGCGAAGGCATCGCGAAGCACATCGCGACGACCGTGCGCCAGTGGGACGACGCAACGCTCGTGCGTGACGTCGAGCTGAACATCGGGCGCGACCTGCAGTTCATCCGCGTGAACGGTACGCTAGTGGGTGGCGCGGTCGGCCTGCTGATCCACGCGGTGACGATCATGTCCGTGTGAAGTGTGCATCGATGCATCGGCCGTCGATAAACGCCGTTCGCGGGACGATTTCGGAGTTGTTTTCAGAAGCCTCACTTGACGAGCTAAAGAAACATGGCCAATCCGAACGCCGAACTGATCGAGCGCTTTTACCGGGCGTTCCAGGATGTCGACGCCGAGGCGATGGCCGCGTGCTACGCGCGTGACATCCGCTTCGAAGACCCTGTGTTCGGCGTGCTGCACGGGCGCGAAGCGGGCGACATGTGGCGCATGCTGCTGGCCCGCGCAGCGGACTTTTCCCTTAGCTACAGCGACATCAAGGCGACCGGTCAGACGGTGACCGCAAACTGCGTCGCGACGTATCAGTTTTCCCGCACGGGACGCAAGGTGGTGAACGAGATTCGCTCGAAGTTCGCCATTCGCGACGGCGAGATCGTCGAACAGACCGATACCTTCGATCTCTGGCGCTGGAGCCGGCAGGCACTCGGCCTGAAAGGCTGGCTGCTGGGCGGGACATCGATCGTGCAGAGCAGGATTCGCGAGGAAGCGCGCAAGGGACTCGCGGAGTTTCGCCGGAAGTCCGCATCGTGACGCGCGTCGAACCGCCTTTTGGGCGGCAGCGCCTCGAAAACGAATGGCTCGAAGCCGACGGCTTCGGCGGCTTCGCGTCGGGCACGGTCGGCACGATGCGCACGCGGCGTTATCACGCGCTGCTGCTCACGGCGACGCAACCGCCGGCGGGACGCGTCGTGCTCGTGAACGGCGTCGAGGCGTGGCTCGACCTGGACGGCACCCGCCACCCGCTGACGATGCAGCACTACGCGCCGGATGTGCTGTATCTGGACGCATCGGCGAACCTGCTTTCCTTCGACACCGCGCCGTGGCCGACCTGGCGCTATCGCATTGGCGAGCGTGAGGTGCTGATCGCCGAGGTGTTTGTCGCGAAGGAGAGCCGGGAGACGGTCCTTTGCTGGCGATTCGAAGGCCGCGACGCGCCCCGCACTGCGACGCTGAGCGTGCGTCCGCTGCTCTCGGGCCGCGACTATCACGCGCTGCATCACGAGAATCCGGCGCTGGATTTCGCCGCGCGTATCGACGGCGAGCGCGTGAGTTGGCAGCCTTATGGCGATTTGCCGGCGATCGTCGCCGCGACGAACGGCGTCTACGAGCACGCGCCCGACTGGTATCGCAATTTCTGCTACGCGCGCGAACGCGAGCGCGGCCTCGATTTCACCGAAGACCTCGCCACGCCGGGCGTCTTTTCCTTCGACCTCGCGCACCATGAGGCGGTAATGATCCTGAGCGCGGGCGCGGACTCGTCGGTGACGCCGATGCCCGTGCCCGAGCGCGCCGCCGCGCTCGCCGCTATCGAACGACAGCGCCGCACGGCGCTCGGCTCGCGGCTCCAGCGTTCCGCTGACGCGTACGTGATCGCGCGTCGCGACGGCCACACCGTCCTCGCAGGCTTCCCGTGGTTTACCGACTGGGGACGCGACACGTTTATTTCGATGCGCGGCCTGCTGATCGCGCAAGGGCGGCTTCAGTACGCCGAGTCGATCCTTCTGGAATGGGCCGACATGCTGTCCGAAGGGATGCTGCCGAACCGTTTTCCCGATCGCGGCGGCATACCGGAGTACAACGCCGTCGACGCCTCGCTCTGGTTTGCCGTTGCAGCGCACGACTATCTCGCGACCGGTCACGCGCTCGTCGCGACGAGAAGCCGGCTGCAGCGCGCAGTCGATGCGGTTCTCGAAGGCTACTCGCAAGGCACGCGGTTCGGCATAGCAGTCGACGAAGACGGCCTCGTTCGTGCCGGTGTGCCGGGCGTCCAGTTGACGTGGATGGACGCCAAGGTCGGCGACTTCGTGGTCACGCCACGCACCGGCAAGCCGGTGGAAGTGCAGGCGCTGTGGATCAACGCGCTTCATATTGCGGCCGAATGGAATCCGCGCTGGGCCGAAGTTGAAGCGCGTGCACGCCAATCGTTCCTGCAACGCTTCGTCGATCCTTCGACGGGCGCGCTGTTCGATCTCGTCGACGCCGATCACGAACCGGGCAAGATCGACCGCTCCATCCGGCCGAACCAGATCTTCGCTGTCGGCGGGCTGCCGTTTGCACTGCTGGAAGGCGCGTCGGCCGAGGCGGTTGTAACGCAGGTCGAGGCGCATCTTCTGACACCGCTCGGCCTGCGCACGCTCGCGCCTTCCGATCCGGCTTATCGCGGGGCATACGCAGGCGGTATTTTCGATCGCGACTCGGCGTATCACCAGGGCACCGTGTGGCCCTGGCTGATCGGACCGTTCATTCAGGCGTGGGTGCGCCTCCACGGCGCAGAAGGCGTGCGGGAGCGCTTCCTCGCGCCGCTGTACGCGCATCTGGATCATGGCGGGCTCGACCACATTTGTGAAGTGGCCGACGGCGACGCGCCCCATGCGCCGGGCGGAACGCCCTGTCAGGCGTGGTCGCTCGGCGAGTTGCTGCGCATCGAAAAGCTGCTCGGCGAGCATGGCGGCTGATGCGCCCGCCACGCTCAACGTTCAACGCTATCTTCCCGGTTGCGGGCATAACGATCCATCTGCCTCCGTCAATCGATGAATCGATGTTAGCAATACCGAGCTTTTGCCTGTCCAGTGATTTTTCATCGTTGGCCATTCGGCCGGGTTGCGGCAGGGCAGTGGCATCGATAGGCTTCGCTTAAATGGCGGCCAAACACAGCGTCCGCCAAAACGCGCTAAATTGTGGGTCGTTCCGCCGGCGGGAAATGTCGGAAGTTCAGCAAGAGGAGAAAGTCATGCCGCCCCTGCGCGCCACCAATGTGCTCGAGACCATCGAGGGAGCCCGGCTCCATTCTTCCGAATGCGGCCGCTGGCAGCGCTGGGGCCCGTATCTCAGCGAGCGTCAGTGGGGTACCGTGCGCGAGGATTACAGCGAGAACGGCACCGCCTGGGACTATTTCCCGCACGATCACGCGCGCAGCCGGGCATACCGTTGGGGCGAGGACGGCATCGCCGGCTTCGGCGACGACAAGCTCAACTGGTGCGTCTCGCTCGCGCTCTGGAACGGCCGCGACCCGATCCTCAAGGAGCGCCTCTTCGGCCTCACGAACGAGCAGGGCAATCACGGCGAGGATGTGAAGGAACTGTACTTCTACCTCGACGGCACGCCCACGCATTCCTATATGCGCATGCTGTACAAGTATCCGCAGGCCGCCTATCCGTACGACGACCTGGTCCGCGAAAACGCGGCGCGCGGCCCGGACCTGCCGGAGTATGAAGTCCTCGATACTGGCGTGTTCGACGACAACCGTTACTTCGACGTTCAGGTGGAGTACGCGAAGCACACCGCCGACGACATCGTGATGCGTGTGACGGTTGAGAACCGCGCACCGGAGCCGGCCGCGCTCGACGTCCTGCCGCTATTCTGGGCGCGCAACACGTGGTCGTGGAAGCCGGCGCAGAAGAAGCCGTCGCTTACGCTCGCAACAAGCTCCGGCGAGCCGCACGTCGTCGCGCGCCATGACGGTCACGAGCCGATGGTCGTCACCGCGTCGGCGCAAGGCGCGAAGCTCGACTGGCTTTTCTGCGAAAACGAGACCAACGTCAGGCGCATGTTCGACATGGAGGGCCGCGGCCCGTTCAAGGACGGTTTCGACGACTACATCGTGCATCGCGATGAAAAGGCCGTCAGCCGCGAGTCGGGCACGCGCGCGGCGCCACACGTGCATCTCGAGATGGAAGCCAACGGCCGTGCGGTTGTCGTGATGCGCTGGCGGCCCGAGTCGGCGCCGGACGTCGTGCCGCTCGACATCGATGCGCTGTTTGCGCGCCGCATCGCCGAAGCCGACGCGTTCTACGCCGCGCTGCAAGGCGACATCGAGAGCGCCGACGCGCGGCTCGTGCAGCGGCAGGCGCTCGCGGGCATGCTGTGGTCGAAGCAGTACTACCAGTTCGACGTCACGCGCTGGATGGATGGCGATCCCGCGCAGCCGAAGCCGCCGAAGGGTCGCCGGCATGGCCGGAACGCCGACTGGCGGCATCTGTGCAACGCGGACATCGTCTCGATGCCGGACAAGTGGGAATACCCGTGGTACGCGTCGTGGGACCTCGCGTTCCATGCGGCGGCCTTTGCACTGATCGATCCGGCGTTCGCGAAGCGCCAGTTGCTGCTGCTCGTGAAGGACCGCTACCAGCATCCGAACGGCCAGTTGCCCGCGTACGAATGGGCTTTCGGCGACGCCAATCCGCCGGTGCACGCGTGGGCGACGTGGCGCGTCTACGAGATCGACCGCGCGATCACCGGCAAGGGCGATCGCGACTTTCTCGAACTCGTGTTCCACAAGCTGCTGCTGAATTTTTCGTGGTGGGTGAACCGCAAGGACGCCGACGGCCACAATATTTTCCAGGGCGGCTTTCTCGGATTGGACAACGTCGGCATCTTCGACCGCTCGTCTGCGCTGCCCACCGGCGGCCACATCGACCAGGCCGACGGCACCGCGTGGATGGCCGCGTACGCGCTCGACCTGATGCGCATCGCGCTGGAACTGGCGTACGCGAATCACGTGTTCGTCGACATCGCGGTGAAATTTTTCGAGCACTTCCTGTACATCGCGGAGGCCGTCAGTTGCGAGGACGGCTGCGACACGGGCCTCTGGGACACCCCGGACGAATTCTTCTACGACAAGTTGCGCCTGCCCGACGGCACCAACGTGCCAATGCGCATCCGCTCGATCGTCGGGCTGATTCCGCTCTTTGCGGTACACGTGCTGGAGCAGAGCGTGCACGGCGACCTGCCGGGTCTGCGGGACCGGCTCGTGTGGTTCCTCGAACATCGGCCGGATCTGGCGCGGCTGGTGTCGCGCTGGAACGAGCCGGGCAAAGGCAATAGCCTGCTGCTGTCGCTTCTGCGCGGCCACCGGATGAAAGCGCTTCTCAGGCGAATGCTCGACGAATCCGAGTTTCTTTCCGATCACGGGGTAAGGGCGCTGTCGCGCGTGCATCGCGACGAGCCGTTCGTGTTCCATCACAACGGCGACAGTTTTTGCGTGCGGTACTTGCCGGCGGAATCGAATTCGCGGGTATTCGGCGGCAATTCGAACTGGCGCGGGCCCGTGTGGATGCCGGTCAACTATCTGCTGATCGAATCGCTGTACGAGTTTCATCGCTATTACGGCGACGAATTTCGCGTGGAGTATCCGACAGGGTCGGGCCGGTGTTTGTCGCTGGCGGAGATCGCGGACGAGCTTGCGCGCCGCGTGACCACGCTGTTTCTTCTCGACAGGAATGGCGAGCGGCCCGCGATGGCGGCGTATCCGCTGCTCCAGGCTGATCCGAGGTCGCGCGATCTCGTGCTGTTTCACGAGTATTTTCATGGCGACAACGGACGCGGAGTGGGTGCGTCGCATCAGACGGGATGGACAGGACTCGTCGCGCTGCTGCTACAGCCGCGGGCGATGGGACCATCGGGGGTCGTGCCGGTGGCCGGCGATGCGGTAGAGGAAGAGCTTGTCGCAGTCAAGTGATTTCGCTGGCGTTCGGGCATGTTTGAACCCTGTCACTTGTCGCAGACAGCGTATTAGTCATTTTATTCAGTGGAAGTGCCCATTGAGAAACTGCGTGCTGGCGTGCTAAAACGTCAAGACGATGATGCCCATGCGGGCGTACTCGTTTAAGTCTTATTCAGCGTGATTCGTTATTTGATGAGGCATAGCAAGAATGGCAACAGGTACGGTGAAATGGTTCAATGATGCAAAGGGATTTGGCTTCATTACGCCAGATGGCGGTGGAGAAGATCTGTTTGCGCATTTTTCCGAGATTCAGGGCAGCGGCTTCAAATCGCTGCAGGAAAACCAGAAGGTGAGCTTCGAGATCAAGCAGGGACCGAAGGGAAAGCAGGCGTCGACAATTCAGCCGCTGTAAGCGGTTGAAGTCGGCAACCGATAAGAGCGGCCCCGCGGGGCCGCTTTTTTGTTTCTGTCGAGGACGCGCTTTTACATTGACTTGCCGAAAACCGTAATCGGCTGCTTGGTTGTCCGCGCGGCTGCCCTGATCGACTGGCCGAGGCTGGTAGTATCGCGTCCCTAGTTCGTGACTACCTCGAGAGTGCCGAGTTCTTGCGCCTTTCTCACGGTCTCATCTTGGCGTTCGTGAGCGCCGATCCAGTTCTCGGTAATCCGATCCGGCTCGCTTAGTTGGCTTCGCGCGCCAGTCTCATTTTCAGGCGACTGTGCTCAA
>NZ_FCOG02000304.1 GCF_001544975.2 Caballeronia arationis
GCGGTTGCGCACCCAGCGTTAAAACCGTGTTCGGCAACTGGACGATCGAGATTTGTGGTGTTGTCGACGGACCCGGACGTAGAAAATTCGAGGCCTGTTGCAGCACCGGCTCAGGCGTCGGTGCGGCATTCCCGGCCCCGAATCGAAAGTCCTGTGTTACCTGCGCACTATAAAAATCCGCCATCTGCGCGTAAGACGACTTTCGTTGATTCGGCTGAGTTTCCATTTCGTAGCTATGCAAATAGCGTTGCGGTTCTGGTATGGGCGGAACAAGCTCCACGGGCAGAGGTGCAATGCTCGCAACCACCATCGTTCCGGGCGATTCGATGACAAGGCCTTCCGCGAATGCATATCCGCTCAGCATAAAAAATATTGCGCCGACAATCCTTTCGTTCAGGCACGTCATGGGCATGCCTCCAATGAAGGAATTGAAACGTCACAGTACCTACCGTTCCCTCTTGAACAGGCCGCCTTTGTAGCTTCGCCTGCACTCACATTGTAGACAGTCCTTCGCGTCTGGCTAGCCCAATGTGTGTCGCGTCTTCCATGCCACGGCAACCGATATCTGCGATCGTCTCCGACATGACGATGAACGCAAAGCTAGCGGCAGGGGTCATGGCAGCCTCCTAGACGAGATCTCTCTATAACATCGGACTCCAGTGCATCCCCACTTAACGTTGAGCAGCTTAGACCCAACGCAGAGACAGCGGTTGCTTTCAAAGAATTGCGGCCACCTTTCCTTTGCTTCCCCGACTGGTACTCAGCAAAGTCCACAAGCCGTCACGGCGTCGATTCTGCAGCTACATAGTGCGAAAATCGCAGAGCCGGTGCGCCCAACACAATGCCTCGCCTTCCCCGCATCTCGAAACGAAGATGCGGTATGAAATGAACCTCGCTGCAAGCTGTTTGCGAAACTGTGAAGCGCGCAGCAGATGCCGCTTGAGCGCGAAATGTTGCCGGTCGATCCGAAGCACGAGAGAAATGCGTGCGTGCGTTTGGGCTTGCTAAAGCCGCGCGTGCGACCCTCGCGTTCGCGTGTCGGCTGGTGAAGTTTCTCAGCTAGGTTGTCGCCCCGGGCCGCCGCTTCGACGAACACATGCTTTTCGCCCGCAAGCTCCGGAATCTCCGCCTTCCGCTAGATAGCTGCGCAGCTGATCCGTCACGATCTTGCGAGGCACCGGGCATAAGCGCATCAGCGCTTGAAGAAGCGTTTGGCCGCAGCCTTGTCGCGCAGCTTTTGTTTCAGAATGTCGAGTTCCGCGCCATGTTCGTCGACCGCACGCCATAGAGATCAGGCTCGCCGCGGAACTTCACGAACATTTCGTCAAGATGACATGTGCCGCCAGGATTGCGGTGCGCCGCTTTCACCCGATGGGCAAAGCCTGCGCCAAACTTATCGCACCAGCACCGGATCGCCTCATAGGTCACGATCACGCCGCGCTCAAACAGGAGTTCCTCGATGTCACGCAAGCTCAACTGATTGCGGCAATACCAGCGCACGGCGCAACTGCGGACCTCGGCTGGGAAACGATGACCGTTGCATCGACCGGTTGAATCCGCCATCGACTTCGATTTCTTCAGCACGCCATTTTACGCGTCTGGCACAACAACCTGACAATGCCGATAGCGATGCTGTATGAATGTGCTGGCACGGATTCATGTTTCGCTGTCTGTCCCGGTGCTTGCCGCACACAAGGCGGCAAATACGAACAGCTGGCGCCTCCGATCAAGATTCCACACTTTCGGTCGTGACGGGGCGCTTGAGCAACTGCACGCCTTCGAGACGCAGCGTTAAGGCCATGGCTGCCGCAATTGATGTTTCGACGGCAAGCGCCGTCGCAGCGGCGCCTTGCTCGCCAAATAACTTCGCGAGCACCGCGAGCAAACCGAAATTCAGCGCCGCAGATGCGATCAGCACACGACTGAATGCCGAGTTCATTCCAAGCGGAAGCATCATCTGAACGCCGAACAGATCGGACAAACTCGACATCAGCGGTACAAACGCCAACCAACGCAGCACGTCGGCGGTGGGTCCGTATTGTGGGCCGTAGAGCAGCTTCACCGCGAGCGGAGCGCTGAAGAAAATGCCTAGCGAGAGTAGCGCAGCGATGCCGCCCTGCAACACGAACGTCTTGCGCAGAAAGGCGAACGCATCGTCGCGCGCGTGATGCATCAAAAAGCTCACGCGCGGATAAGCTGCGGTTCTCATCGGCTGCAACATGCCGAGCGCCGCGCGAATGAGCTTGTCGCCCGCGGCAAAGTAGCCGCCCGCCTCATTGCCCGCCATTAGAGTCAGCAGTACGATATTGCTCGACGCATAGATCTCCACCAGCGAGGTGGCAATGAATACGCTCCATCCTTCCCTGAGCCGCCCGAGCGCGGTTCTGATGGAGACAGGCACGAAGTCGATGTCGCGGCGGAAATAGAGGAACGTGCAGCTTGCGATGCCAGACAACAGCGGGACCAGCATGTTGACCAGCATTGCGATGTAGACATCATCGCGATGACGCACGAACAGATACATGGCGGGTACGCTGAGTGCGCGGCCAGCAAACACGAAGCCGCCGATCGGCGCAAGGTCTTCCACCCCTGGAAGTACCACGTCGGAATGAACATTGCACCGACGGCCATGCCGAAGCCTGTAAGCAGCAACTCACGGTTCTCGGCGAGCAGCGGCACGATGAGCGTCAGCGTCAGCAGAACGACAAAGCTGCCGAACACGAGGAGCGCCTGCGCCGACATCGTTTCCCAGAAGATTCGCGAACGCGTCGCGCGGTCGTCCCGATTGATCGATATCTTCGGCGTGGCCGTGAGCGAGAAGCTGAAATTTACCAGCGTGATGAAATAAGTGGTGAAAGCCAGCGCGAATGAAAGACGTCCGTATTCGTTCGGACCGAGCACGCGCGCGAGCCAGGGCAGTGTCAGAAGCGGCGCCAGGTAAGTGGACACCTGCAACGTCATCAGAATCGTAAAGTTCCTCTTGAAAGAAGCCATTAAGCGGTTTGTCCCCAGGCGCCTGATGATGCCGTAGTTGAAGTATGACGGGATCGTTTCCGATCGCTCAGCCACAGCGGGCGGAATGATGCGAACACTCCGGATGCGAAAGGAGCCGCTCGTTTAATGAATCGACGACTCGACCTGCCGTCAACAAGTCACCTGACTCAGATGCTTATTGCGCTCAGCTTGAGCTTCTCCCATTTGAGGTCCGAGAAGCAAGGGCCTTGCGTGGCTTCGCTCAATTTGACGTCGTTGTGTTCCGCGTTCCACTCCATCACTATCACTTTTTCGTCGACATCGACAGTCACATCCCAACCCACGCAACGCGCGTAAGGCATCTTTGCATGAAGCTCGATCACCTTGCGCACGCAGTCCGCGAACGCCGGCAGCGTCACGCCCTCGAATCTCGT
>NZ_FCOG02000048.1 GCF_001544975.2 Caballeronia arationis
CCATGGCCCGAATGCTCACGTCCTGCAGTCGTAGGCTTGCGATGGCGAGGCGTTCTTCAGGTTGAAGGTGCTGGTATGAAGTAGTTTTGTCGGGCATTGCAACACCTTATACGAAATAAGTGTTGCACCTCACTTTTGAGGCCGCCTTGTGAAAAACATTTGGAAACCGAAGTCCCTACAGACCTCCCGAAATATGCTCGGAGTATCTACTCGTTGGGATGCTATAGATTGCCGCGCAGCACGGCGTCACCGTGTTGCTGATTCAATAAGGGGTGAGCGACCGACCGCGTTTGATTCTCCCCTGTCCGATGGGAAACTGGAGGAGACGTTCGAGCGTCCGCATTACAACTGGGTCGAAAGCCATCCAGCGGTCATTCGATCGGCTGGTTCACTCCGAAACCCGCCCGATACTTAGCACGCGGTTGTCGGACATTGCCGACATTGGGCCGGGTTCTACGTCAGCGATGTAGCGGATTGCTGTCAATGGCGGCATGGAGGAGCCCGACGGCAGCTTCCTGCATCAACGAATTCACGCGAATACTGCGGTCGTTCCCCCGTTGTCGCCTCAACGCACGAAAAGATCCGCTTCTTGAGCTGGTCTCTCGTTGCTCATGCGACGGCCGTCGCGCAAGCTGCGCAGCGCCGCGGCATCGTCGAGCGCGTGTACCAGCGACTCGATCGCGTCGGCAAGCCGATGTTTAATCGCATCGGTTACCGCGTAGGTGCCGTCGACCAACAGCATGTCGCGCTCGGTCGCGAACACGTTGTCGAGCAAGTGGCGCGCGCCGAGCGAGGCCAGCACCGGCTTCAATGCGTAGTCGAGCGCCAACAGGTGGGCAAGGCTGCCACCGGTCGCGAAAGCCAGTACGGGCTTGTGCGCCAGCGCCCTCTGCGGCAGCAGGTCGAGGAAACTCTTTAGCAGGCCGGAATAGGACGCCTTGTAGAGCGGCGTCGCGATGATTACCGCCTGCGCGTGTGCGACGAGCTCGACCGCTTGGCGCACGGCGAGGTCGTCGAAGCTGGCATGCATGAGGGCCGCCGCTGGCAGTTCGCGGGCATCGATGCGTCGCACCGCCGCGCCTTGCGCCCGCAAGGCGCTTTCGGCGAGGCAAAGTAGATGCGTGCTGCGCGAGCGGGGCGCCGGACTGCCGGATAGTGTCAACACATAGGACACGGTGTGCTCCTTGTTCAGCATTGCCGGATCGTCACGTCACCACGCAACTGGCATTGGCAGGCCAGGCGTCTGGACTCATCGGCGTGGCCGAGCGAGGCGAGCAACAGGCTTTCGTCGTCATCGGGGCGTGACAGGTTGGCCGCGCCGTCCACCACCTCGATGACGCAAATGCCACACATGCCTGCCCGGCAGCCGAAGGTAAGCCCGGCGAGCTGCAGTTCGGCGGCATCGGACAGATAGGCGTCGTGCGGCAGCGAGAAGGCCTCGCCGGTGGTGCTGATCAGTACTTTGTGCATGTTCGCTCCGCTGGAAGGCGGCCGCCGGGTCGCGGTCGCCTTCCGTTGATGGCTTACGCCGTGGCCTTTTCTTCGACGGGCGACTCGACGGTCGCCTCGTAGAGCTCGCGGAAGTACATCGCGAGGATGGTCTGGATGTCGTCGAAGTAGCGCAGCACCTTCTCGACGTCATCCTCGCTCTGGATCAGGTAGCGCAGGATGCGCCACATCTCGCCCGCATGGTCGTCGCCAACATCGGTGTTCATGTGGGCGAGCTGGCCCTTGATCTTCGCCTCACCCAGCGTCTCCTTCATCGATTTGATCTGCCGGGGCGTGAGCTTGGCCGTGGTGTACTCGACGAGATAACTCGATGCGACCACGCCGATCGGGCTCTCATGTTCGCAGACGAAGTAGAAGAAGCCCTGCAGCAGCCGCGTGGCGAGAAACGGCTCGGTGGCCAGCAACTCCTCTTGCGTGACGCCGAGCACCTTGCAGTCCTGCATGAACAGCGTGTCGTGGTTCATCTCCTCCGACTGGTACTCCGCGTAGAGTTGCGCGGCTTCGGGTGAGGTCTTGGTGATCGCGTGCAACGCCTTGCAGTGCGCCGAGCGGCTCAGGCGGATGCGCCACACGTGCTCGATCGTATGACGGCGGTACCATTTGCTGTCGAGCTTCTTGCTCTCCAGGTGATTCGCATACGGTACGGTGGCGGCCCATTCCGCCATCTTCACGTCGAGGTATTGGTCGAGCCGGGCTCGGACGCGTTCGCCATCGGCGAGGGAATAGAAAGGAACAGGGCGTTCGATGCCGCTGTGGGTCACGCGATTCATGGCTTCTCCTTGGATGTCAGATTGGCGGCACCGGCGGCCGCGTCGGAATACCGCACCACGAGCTTCTCGTCGAGCATCGTCGAGAGCGCCTGCAGTTGGCCGGCGATATCGGAAATTCGCACCTTCCATAGTGCGTTCAGGATGAAGATGCCGCGTTCCGAATCGGGTAGTCTGGTTCCTTCGCGCACCGGGGTTTCGGCAATGTCCGGCTGGGGCGCGAGTTGCTCGATCGACAACTTTTCCAGCGTGCGGTTGCGCTCGCCGTAGCGACTGAAGAACACCGTCCCATGTTCCATGCTCTTGTCGCGGCGTCGCGTGCTTTCGCGAAGCGCGCCGAGTTGCGAGCGCAACGCGAGACGCCCGGCGTCGGTCACGCTGCACAGCGTCCTGACCCACAACTCCAGCATCGACAGGCCACCGGTGAACACACCGACGCTCTGGTTGATCAGCGCGCCGCCCATGCGGGCGTTGATCTCGATGATGTCCCAGTGTCCGTCGCGGGCGTCATGGCGCGCCTCAATGTGGTAACAGCCTTCGCGCAGTTGCAATGCCGAAAGACACCCGTCGACGAAGCGCTCGCCGGCAAGCTGCTGCTCGTCGCTCAGACGCGGCGCCGGCAGCGAGTTGCTGGTTTCGAGCGTCGTGCCGCTTGAGTCATCGAGATACTTCGCATGCACCCCGATGACATGGCTTTCGCCGTCGACAACCAGCACCTCAAGGCTGTACTCGTCGCCGAGCACATAGTCTTCCGCGATAAAGTCGAACTGACCGGCGAAGATCGCGCGGAAGGCGAGGTCATCGCGCATCTGCTGCTGCAAGGCTTGCAGCCTGCCGGTGGTGAGCGTGTCATCGAGCCGGAAGCAGGCGAAGGAACCTGCACCGCGACGCGGTTTGACGAACAGCTTTCTCCCGCTCATGCGCAGGGAGCCCAGCGTCTGCGCATCGAGCACGGTCGCCGTGGACCGGCTCAGACCCCGCTCGAACAGGCACTGGCGGCACAAGAACTTGTCCATGCATTTCTTCAACGCCAGAGGGTCTGCATCGATGGCGCCAATCCGCTGGTTGGTCAGCGCCATCAGCACGCGGTAGCCTTCGAACGTGGCAAGCGCTGCGACGATCGTGAAGCCTTCGGCGCTCGCCTGCGCCAGCACCGGCGCCACATGCGACTCGTCGAGGTGCTCGTCGTCGACATCCCAGAGACGCGCGACGCCCAGAGCGGCGAGCTGCTCGAGGTCGCGCACATCGCGAGGTTTTGAACTGAGAACCACCACGGCGACGCCGAGCCGCTCGGTGTAGTCCTTGATCATGGCCGCATAAGAGCGGGCCTGGTGGGCAAGCAGAAGAAGCGCGGGTGTCGTCATGATGTATCAGGGCTCGATGGTAGTGATGGAAAACTCGTTCAGGACGTGCTCGACGTCTTTCACGACCTGGTCAGCCGACGAGGAAGCGAACAGAAAGCGGCCGGACTGCATCGAGCAGTAACCGTCTTCGTGTTCGATGATCTCGCCCTCCTCGGGGACGAGCTGGCGGTAAAGACTTCGTAGTCGGCCGTGAAAGCGCGTTACCGATCGCACGCGCAGGGGCAGGCCGCCGGGGCGAGGGAACATCAGCCAGGCGCCGATCGAGCGGGGCGGCGCGCTCAGCGTTGCCGGTTGTCCCAGGCTCATGTTGAGCCACTCGCCAAACAGGTTGATGCCGGTGGCCTGGTGGATCACCGAAGGCACGTCGGCCCCGCCGACACGGGCACCGACCTCGAGGAACACGAGGTCGTCATCGGTCGTGTGGAACAGTTCGAGGTGGAACGGGCACGCCTTCAGCCCGATTGCCTCGATGCACTGCTTCGAAAAGCGGCTAACCCTGGTATGCAGCGGCGTGCCTGGCTCCAGCATGATCGCCCCCAGCGGCGCGCCGAATGTGAAATCGAGGCACGTATTGACGTAGCGCGAAGGCACGAGCAAGCTGACCTTGCCCGCTGGATCGACCAGGCCGTCGACGTGCAGCAAGGTGCCGGCTATGTACTCTTCCAGATCCCAGCGCTCTTCCGCCGGCAGGGCCGCCATCGCGATGCCCAACTGCGCCTCGTTGTCGATCTTGCACACTCCCTGGCTCGACTGGCCATTGACCGGTTTGAGGATTACCGGGTAGCCCGTGCGGGCGGCGAACGCGAACGCGTGGCCGATCTGCGTAGCCGTGACTGCGGTGTAGCGCGGCGTGCGCAGGCCCGCCGCGGAAACCTTCTGCTTCATCACGAGCTTGTCACGCCCGAGCCGGTTCTCCTCCGGCCACTTGCCCGGAATGCCGAACTCCACGCGCAACTGCGCCCCAAGATCCTGCAGGGACTCGGAGAACACGATGAGCCGGTCGATCGGACCGTGTTCGCGCGCAATCGCGGACAGCACGGGCCGATAGGCGGCCGCGTCGTCCAGCCGGTCGAATTCGTACACGCGATAGCTGTCCGCCGGTGCAGTGATCGCCGAGAGGCCTCGACGACTGGCGATGTAGCTGATCCGGTGCGCGCGGTGATCGATGAAATCCTCGTAGCGAACGAGATCGAAGTCCCATCGCGCGGTTCCGGGAAAGCGCGCGAGGTTGTTGATGATCACGACGTTCATAGACCCTCCACAGTGGCGTGAACCGATGGCGTGGGCCGCAGCAGGTGTTGCATCTCGGTGACGAGTTGTTCGACCTCTCGCGGCGTCCCCACGGAGATGCGGATATGCGTGGGCAGCCCGTACGCGTGCATCGCGCGGGTGATGAAACCGCGCGCCAGCAGCCCTTCGTAGACGCGTCGTGCGGCACGGCCGAAATTGGCCAGCACGAAATTCGCGCTGCCTTTGAGGACGACGATGTTCATCGCGTCGAGGGCATCGACCAACACGCGTCGGCCATCGCGCGCCAGCGCGACGATGTGCTCTACATGGGCGCGATCGTCGAGCGCCGCCGACGCGCCCGCCAGCGCCATGCGGCTGACCGGGAACGGCGGGCGGATCCGGTTAAGCCAGCCGATCAGGCCCGCATCGGCTATGCCGTAGCCGATGCGTAGCCCGGCGAGGCCATAGGCTTTGGAGAAAGTCCGCGTGACGACGACATTCGGATGACGCAACGGCAACTGCTCGGTTTCACGTGGCGCATCGGCGTCGGTGAACTCGGCGTAGGCCTCGTCGAGCACCAGCAGAACATGATCCGGCAGGTAGTCGATGAGGTATCCGAGTTCCCGCGCGGTCAATGCGTGGCCGGAGAGATTCGTCGGGCTGTCGACCAGTACCATGCTTGTGCGCGAATCGATCGTCGTAAGAAGCCGCTCCACGTCGTGCCCGAAATGACGGCCTGATGCAGCGAGCCGCACCGTTGCACCCTGTTCCTTCACGAACTCGGGATAGGCGCAGTAGCCGAACTCGGAGAGCACGACGTTTCGCTCTCTTGAGACAAATGTGCGGACGAGCGAGGCAATCACGTCGATTGACCCGTTTCCGAGTACCAGGTGACCGGCTGGTACGCGGAGATGCTGCCCCAGCTTGTCGAGCAGGTCTTGCGCGTCGGGATAGCGGTTGGCCTGCGCGAGCGCGTCTCGCATCGCAGCGGCTACCGCGGGCGATGGCGGCACAGGCGCCTCGTTGCTGGAGAACTTGAATATCTCGCTCAGGCCGGTGTCGCGCCGGAGCTTTTCTTCGGTGATGCCGGGCCGATAGGGGTTGAGCGAACGCAGTGACGGCACGACGAGCTGCGACCAGTCCATGTGCGTCCCCTCAGTGCGCTGCGGCGTCGGCGACCGCGTATCCGGCCGTCGTCATCGCCGACAGATCCTTGCGCAGATGCGAGCCCTCCTGCAATTCGTAGAGCGACCCGAACTCGCGCTCGGCGATCGGCAGCGAGTGCACGCCGGCTTCCACCCGCGCGACCTTCGCGCGTCGACCGCGCAGCAGTTCGATGCCCGGCTCGTTGTGCGCAGCGTGCGGGCCGAAGTAGATCGGGAAGGCATCGGCGGCGCGGTAGGCCGGCAGGAAGGTGCGGCGCGGCAAATTCGATTCGTTGCGCGCCGAGGCATGCAGCGTCAGGCAGTGCAGGAACACCACGCTGCCGGCCGGCACCTCGATGTTGACCGCGCTCGCCTCGTCGATACCCTGCACCTTGCCGCGGAAGAAGCCATCTACGTCGTGAGACCGCAGCCCGCCGCGATGCGAGCCGGGCACCACGCGCAGGCACCCGTTCTGGGTGCTCGCGTCATCGAGGAACACGAGGGCGCTGAGCAGGTCGGCGTTGGTGTGCGGGTAGTACGAGAAGTCCTGGTGCCATTCCACCACGCTGCCCACTCTCGGCCCCTTCATATTGAGCTTGCTGTAGTGAAACAGGATGTTCCCGCCGATCAGCCGCTCGATGCAGTCAAGAAGCAAGGGGTCGCTCGCCATCTGCCGGAACATCTGGTGCTTTTTCGTCGGCGACCAGATCCGGCGCACCGTGGTGCCGTCGCGTGGCTCGAACTCGTAGGGCTTGTCGGAGTTGCTGGGGTTCAGCAGTTCGTCGATCGCTGCGAGCGCGTGGTGGATCTTCTCGCGCTCGAAGAGTTCTTCGACGATCAGATAGCCGTTGTCGGCATAGAATCGAGCTTGTTGATCGGTGATCATCGTGGTTCTCCTGGTTGGCTCAGGCTTGCTGCAGCAAGGCGTGCTCGCTGTCCTGCGCACGGCTTGCGCCGTCCTCGTGGCACTGCACCCCGAGGCGGGCGAATTGGGCGAAGAAGTCGGGAAAGGAACAGTTGACATCGCGATAGCCTTCGAGCAGGTTCGCGTGCCGGCAGCGCAGCGATGCGACGAACAGCGACATGAAGATGCGGTGGTCGCCCCAACTCGATAGTTCGACGCCGCCGGCGTAGTCCTCGCCGTTGCCGCGGATTTCGAAGCCGTCGTAGACACTGCCCTTGAACAGGCCCCTGATGTCGACGCCAAGCTTGCCGAGCTCGCTCACCATTGCCTTAATGCGGGGTGACTTGTGCAGCCGCGTGATCGATCCGCCGACGACGCGAAAACTCCCTTTCACGTAGGCACCGATGGCCGCCAGCGTCGGCACGATGTTCGGGCAGTCGCTCGCGTCGAACTCGAAGTCGCCGGCGAGCCGCGGTAACCGGTTGATGAGTGTGAGCCGGTTGTACGCATCGTCGAAGTGAACCTCGATGCCCAGCTTTCGCACGACGTCGATGATGGCGTACTCGCCCTGGAGGCTCTGGCTGTTCATGTTCTCGAGCACGGTGGTGCCGGGGAAGATCGCAGCGGCGCCGATCAGGTACGAAGACGAGGTGTAGTCGCCGCTCACCCGGTACTCGGCCGGGCGGTACTCCCCTGGATGCACGCGTATCAGCGAGTGGTCGTCGGCCACGTCGACTCGCACGCCCGCACGCTCAAGCGCCGCGATCGTCTGGCGGATATAGGAGACCGAGAGGATTTCGCCTTCGATCGAGATCTCGGTCGGCAACTCGGCCATCGGCGCGGCGAACATGATCGCGGTGATGAACTGCGAACTGACGTTGCCCGGCACGACGCACCGTCCACCCTTGAAGCCCCCGCCCCAGTTCACGACCGGCGCCTTTCCTTCCTCGCTGACGCAGTCGATGCGCGCGCCGAGTTGCGCGAGTGCGTCGAAGAGCGGCTTCATCACCCGGCCGCGCAGGATCGCGTCCCCCGTGATGACGGACGGCGACGGCGCGAAGGAGGTCAGCGCAGCGAAAGTGCGAAACACCAGGCCGGAGCCGAGTGCGTCGATCACGCGCCGGTCCGAGCGCAGGTCGCGACCTACGCCGTGGATCACTAGATAGCCGTCTTTTTCCTCAATCACCGCACCGACGGCACGGCACGCGTTTTTCATCGTGCTCGTTTCGACGCAGCGCAGGTCGTTGTGCAGCACGGACCGGCCGCGCGCCAGCGTTGCAGCCAGGATGGCCCGTTGCGTTTCCGGTTTGGACGACGGGGTGACGGCACGGCCGGCCAACGTACGGATCGGCTCGACGTGCAACAGGTTCGGGTGACCGTTCATGTGGGGTTGCTCCCTCTGCATAGTTACTGCGGACCCGGCGACGCCAAATCGGCGTCGTCGAGGATGTGATCGGCTCGAGCCGGGCCGGCCGGACACGCCACGCCATCGCGCTCGCCCAGGAGGCGGCGGCGATGCGCCGCTAGCGCGTCGACGAGCTTGTCCGCACCGAAGTGGATGACGTCAGTAGTCGGCAAGCCGGTATCTCTTTCGACGCGTGCGACCACCTCGGCAGCCTGCTCGCGGCTCAGCTGCCCGCAATGCACGCTGACGCCGACGACCTTGGCAGGTCGCAGGTACGACGCCAGCTGCTCGTAGAGCGCGACGAGTTCGTTCAAGGGGCGCAGCGGTGCGTTGGGCCAGCCCTTGTGGTGCTCGAGGTCCGCCTCGTGGCAGAGCACGAGTGCCTGGGGCATCGCACCATGCAGCAGCCCGAGGGTCACACCGCTGTAGGCGGGATGCGATATCGAACCCTGGCCTTCGACGACGATCCAGTCATGGTCCGTGGCCGACTTGAGCACCATCGATTCCGTGACGCCCGCGATGAAGTCGGCGGGCACGGCGTCGACCGCGACACCGGTACCACTGATATAGATGCCGCTTTGGCCAGTGGCCACGAAGCCAGCATTGAAGCCCTTGCGCTTCGCGGCTTCCGTGATCTCTATCGCGCTCGTCTTCTTGCCGACGCGGCAGTCGCTGCCCACCGTGTGCACGACGAAGCTGTCGATGTCGCCGAGGCTGGCCGCGCTGGTGGCCAGCACTTCGGGCGGCTCCTTCGTGTCCCAGATGCGGCTACCGGATACCGCGGCGAGAGCGCTGAATTCAGGGTCCGTTGCGATGCGAAAGTGCAGGCCGCTCACCACGTCGATGCCGCGCTTGAGCGCCAATGCGATCTGCGAGCGCCATGCGACGGGCAAGTCGTTGGAGAACAGACCCACGCCGATCAGCAGGATCTGCGGATCGAAGCTGAGCGCCGATTCGAGCGAGTCGACGAGGGGGATGCCGCGACCATAGCCAAGAATGTCGCCGACATCCTTTCCTGCCATGCGGCTGTCGATGACCGCCACGCAATCGGCGTGGCGATATCGCAAGTAAGAGGTGGCGACTTTGCTCGAAACCGGGCCGAAACAGCCCTCGGCAAATACAACCACACGTTTGTCTTTGAGACACAGCATATGCTCTCGCTCCTGTCATCATTCAATCGATCGCTTACCGAGCGACCGTGAATTCAATGTAGATCAGGATCGATCGAACGAACGTATGTGCCGGTGAATTTGACGGATCGTAAGAAAATGCATCGATAGAAAAATTGTTCTGACGTGAGCGCATCTACGTTGAAGCTTGACCCGTCGACAAGATGATTTGCGCTCCTGAGCAACGACAGCAGGCTCGATTTCTCGTTCAGACAAAGTATCTGCCGGTTAGAGTTTGTCGGATGGGCGACTGGCCGCTTGCCGCCCTGCACCTGTTCCGCCTAAGCTCGTTCCAACCTCAACGATCAAGCGGAGCAAAACGATGCGGCCCTTAAGAATCCACTGGTGCGCCCCGCGGGGCGACGGCAATACCAAGGCGTCGGAAAAGGATCTGGCGAACGAGCTGAATATGGACGGAATGGTTGATTTCGTCCAGGAGGCGGAAGACCTGGGAATCGACTCTCTATTGATGGGTATCGGCTTCCACCTGCCGGACCCTCTGCCGCTGATTGGTGCGCTGGTGCGGGAAACGAGGAAGGTCACGTTCATCCTGGCATATCGACCCGGCCTGCTGCCGCCGACCCTGTTTGCGCAAGTGGTCAACACGATATCGTGGATGTCGAACAAGCGAATTTCCCTGAATATCGTCGCTGGTATTTCCCCGGAGGAACAGGCGTATTACGGCGACTACCTGTTGCACGACGATCGCTACCGGCGAACCGACGAGTACCTCTCGGTGATGCATCGCTTCTGGCGCGGCGAATCGCCCATCTCGCACGAAGGCGAACACTATCGTTTCACGGGCGCAAAGCTCGGCCTGCCCTACAAGGATGGAGTGCGCCCGCGTATGTACCTGAGCGGCGCGTCGCGGCAAGCGCAGCAGTGCGCAATCGACTGGGGCGATTGCTGGCTGCGCTACGGCGACACGCCCGAGGGCATCGCGGCCGCCAGCCGCTTCGTATTGAGTTCAGGGCGCGACGTCGGCATCCGCATGCACGTGCTGGCGCGCGAGACACGTGCCGAGGCCCTGGCCGAGCTCGAGGCGATGATGGCCAACCCGGACGAGCAGCACCGGCAGAACGTCCGCGACTTCGTGAAGAACTGCGACTCCGAGGCAGTCAGGACCTCGTTTCGCCTTGCCGAAGGCTCGACCAACGACTGGCTCTCGCCGATGCTGTGGTCAGGCGCGGTGGCTTACCGTGGCGGTCCGGCGCTCTGCGTGGTCGGCAGCTATCGCGAAGTGGCGCAGTACCTCATTGAATACAAGAAGGCTGGCGTCAGCGAATTCATTTTCTCCGGCTGGCCCACGCGCGGCGAGATGCGGCGCTTCTGCCAGCACGTGCTGCCGCTCGTGCGCGAACTGGAGGCCCACGAAGGACAGCAAGAGGAGATCGCCCTTGTCATCTGATCCTATCGACGTGCGCAGGGCGAGGCGCCTCCGCTGGTTCGCCGCAGGCCTGATGCTCGGCATCGTAGCCGAGCAGACGGTGATGTTTGCGGTCCCTTTGATCATTTACCAGGAAACCGGCAGTGTCGCTTATTCGGGCATCGCGTTCGCCGTCGAGTGGGTCCCGGCGCTGATGGCGTACCCGTTTGCGGGCATGCTGGCCGACCGACTCGGCGGACGGAGGCTGTTCCTCGATGCGAACGCGGCTCGCGCGCTGTGCCTGCTCGTCGCGGCGGCCGCCTGTCAGGCCGCGCCGGCCGTCACGATCGTTGCGCTGATGGTCAACAGCGCCTTCCTGTCCGTGCTGATGGCGCCGATCCGGATGTCGGTCGAGAAGACGGTGCCGGCCCTTGCTGAGGGCGATACGTTATCGCGCCTGCAGTCGCTGGTGCAGAACGGGGAGTTGCTCGCGCGGGCGCTCGGACCCGTCCTTGCAGCAGGTCTGGCGCACTGGCTCGGCAAGTTGCCGCTGTTGCTTGTTGCCGCGACCGCGTTCGCGCTGGCGGCGGTGTGCTGGCGCGACATGCCGTCAGGCGTGCGCAAGGTCGTCGTGACGAGCCGCGTCGGGCAAGACTTGAAGCTCGGCTGGAAGCTCCTGATCGCCAATCGTCCGGTCGTCTTGCTGGCTGTCGTCAACTTCACGATCAACCTTGCGTTCGCAATCGCGATAAGCGCGAATGCGTACCTGATAACCGGCGTCTTCCAGGCATCGGACAGCATCTTCGGCCTGATGAACGCGGGCGCGGGCCTACTGGGTTTCCTCAACTTGCTCCTGATTCCGCGCTTGCTCAAATCATGGTCCATCTATCGCCTCGGTGCTTGCGGCTTCGCGCTGATGTGCTTCGGTCTGCTGTGGATGGGCACGGCGAGCAATGTGTGGATCTATGCGACGTCGTTTCCCGCAGCGATGGCGGGCGTCGCCTGGTTCAACGTCTTCAACCGCACGCAGCGGGTCAAGGCGATCGAACCGGAGCATCTCGGCAAGGTCATCGGGCCGTTCTACCTGATCAACTCTTTGTCGTATCCGATCGCGGGTATCGTCACGGCGAGCCTTGGACCTGTACTCGGGGTCCAGAACATCGTCCTCTTCATGGCGGTACTGCTCGCCTTACCCGGTTCGGCGCTGTTATGGACGACGGCGCGGCACTTCCGAGCGAAGCTCGAAGGCGAGCCGGCACAAGAGAGCGCCGCTGCTTGCCCGATCGCCACCACGCGCAAAGGCCCAGGGCAAGCCTAATCCATCCTTGCATGGCGAACCTTTGCGAAGACGATGCATCGACATGATGCCGGCGAATGGGTTCGCCAGATGAGTGAAGTCGTAAAGCGACATGACGTTCAATCCTTGACGTAACTCTCGACGATGGACCTTCGACCTTCTCATGGTTACGCATTTTGCGTTCAGGCTTCCTCTAACCGGGCCAGGCAATGCAGTGCTGCGCTGACCCTGGCATTGATTGTTGCGTCTGCGGCACCTGCAGGATTTCGCGCCCGCACGCGATGATCTCTGACGAGATCGATTCGCAAATCGGTGGCGCAGCCCGCCAGTGGTGCCAGTACAGCGTCACCGGAAAAGACATGTGGCGCAGTACGTCGACGAGTTCGCCGCTCGCGAGTCGCGACAGCACGGTCTGTTCAGGAAGCAGACCATAGCCGACGCCGGCTATGATCGCCTCGAGTTGCGACGCTGGAGACGGCAGAAAATTCTTTCGATAGCGCCCGACGGACACGCCGAACACCGCATCGAGGTAGCGATCCAGTAAGGCGGTGCGCCGCCCCAGAAGCACCGCAGGCGCCGAGGTGGCGGAATGCAGGCAGAAGCCTTTTGCGAAATGACGCTGGATGAACTCCGGGCTCGCCACACAGCGGTAGGCTATATCGCCGATCGGCGTCGCGACACACCCGCGCGCCGGACGCGGCACGGTAGAGACACAGCCAATGATCTCGCCGCGGGTCAGTGCCGGAAACCCCGGGTCCGCATCGTCTACGACGACCTCCAATTCAACCGTGTTGCGTTCGATCAGGCGCCGCACGACCGCGCAAAACCAGGTGTCGATCGAATGCGCGTCGACGCCAATGGCGAGCGGCATGGCGCCGCGGCCGCTGACACCGTGCGGACGGATCTGCCCGAAGGTGTCCGCTTCGAGGAGCCGCACCGCCGCCACATGCTTGAACAGCACCTCCCCCACCGACGTGAGCGCCAGGGGTTTGTCGCGTACCAGCACGACTGCAGAGAGCGCCTCTTCGAGTGCCTTGATGCGCTGCGAGATCGCGCCGCGCGTGACGTTAAGTTTTTCGGCCGCACGTTCGAAGCTCAGTGTTTCGACGACGGTTGCAAAGGCTTCCAATTGGTGTCGATCGAGCATCATCGATGATCTCCTCTAGGGACGTGCCCGTACGCGGGGGCCTTGCCGGGGCGCGCATCAAGCAGAATGGGGAGCGCCGACCGGCCGAGTCGCAAGGCGAGCATTGCATTGTTCTGCAGGCCCGGATGCTTCGGCGCTTTCTGATAGTCCCGGATGGGATCCGTGCGACCCGGCCGAGGGCCGTGAACCAGCATTGCCGGAGCCGATGCAGGCCACAAATCGAAGACACGCTGTGACGACCCTCTGCTTGTGTTCATCTGCGCTTTCTTGAATCGCATGCTAATTGTTCTGCCACTTTCGCCAGACGCTACCCGTCTCCCCGATACAGCAGCATCGCGCGATTGGTAGCCTTTGATCAACCCCTCACTTTCCGGGTATATCGCGGAGTGCCAGGCGCGGTCTGAGAAGGTGTCGTAGTAGCGGCAGCTGAGGGTACTCGAACGACGCTCGCACACCTGAACATTCATGGAAGACCGACTGTACCGTCGCCGAATAGTGTTCACCCGCCATAACGAGCGCCACATCGTATTGGTCGCGGAAGCGTCGATGAGTGCCGACAGTCTCACGTTGCGGGTGCCTACCTTCAAAAGGGATTCGAGGGGCGACTCCTGATGCCGCCACAGATTCATGCCCGCAAAGGAGGTGTGTTGCTGAACTTCCGGGTACAGGACCCAGCCTGTGCCGGGATCGTGGCTGGGTAGCAGCAGGCGGTAGACTCCGGACATGTGGCGGGAGTGCATGAAGTAAAGCGCATGTTTGAACTGTGCCACAACGGCCGCGGCCGCCTTCGCCCGGGGAAGAGCAGATCCCCACGGCATCTCTTGGAATTCGTGCATCTCGTATGGCATATCGGTGACCGAATATATGAACATCAAACTCAAGCGCTGATCTGACACCGCCGTTCTGAAAACTAAAAGCCGATGCCACGGGTGCAATCCAGGTGTCGTGGGTCTTCGAATGGGACGCGCGAAAGGGTGATGCGCGCATAAGGTGCTGCGCCAGGATTGCATCCGTCGTACATATACATGCAGGAAGGATGCCAGTCGCGGCAAGGCGTTGACCGTCCTGCGCGGTCCCACTTACACGGCAGCGCAGGGGCAGTCCCGTGACCTCTGAAAAGGCTTGTGCGCGGCGCGTGATGGCTTGCGGGATGGGCGCGTCCGAGATGGCGGGGCGTCTTAACTCTTGCGAGGATCTGATGCTTGCCATTGCATGGCGGGATCGCTTTGATCGCCGACGCGCTTTCGACGGGTACGGAGGTGTTGCTGCATCGCAAACATCAACATGCGGGATGTTGGATTTCTGGCGTCATCCGCGCGCCTTCAAGGGATGGTCATGCACCAGCCAGTTTTCGCCGCGAGCGTCGCTCGGATGAAAGAGCAGGGACTGAAGCTGTGTGACTCGTCTTCCCCGTGACTCTGGATCGATACTCAACGCGAGTGGTCAAGCCGATCACGCTCAATGACGCCAACACATTGAATCTTTCACAATTTGCCGACCTCCAGCCGCTTGCCGAACAGCGCTTGATGCAGCGCATGCGCGAAGTGGTGCGTCTGCACAAAGAGCGAAAAACTGTTGCGCCAGCTTAAATCGCTGGGCGCGGTAGACCGAGCATTTTGGCGCCGAGCACTGGCGTTTCTCCTCTACTTGCTCGCCGCGCCTCGCGGCTTAAGCGGCAGGCGGACCTGGAACGTCGTGCGGCCCGGACGCGACTCGACGCGAATCTCCCCACCATGCCGCTCGACCACCGTCTGGTAGGAGATGTCAAGACCCAGGCCCGTGCCCTCACCGAGCGGCTTGGTCGTGAAGAATGGCTCGAACAGGTGCGGCATCACCTCCGGCGCGATGCCGGGCCCGTTGTCGGTGACTTCGATCACGGCATCGTTCGCGTCGCGGCCAGTGCGGATGACAATCTCTCCCTTGCCCTCCATTGCGTCTATGGCGTTGTCGATCAGGTTGGTCCATACCTGATTCAGCTCGCTGCCATACACCACCAGGTTCGGCAGGCTGCGGTCGTATTCCCTGCGCACGGTGACACCGTGCTTGAGTCGGTGGTGCATGATGGTGAGCGTATCGTCGATGCCGCCGTGGAGATCGACCGCCTGCTGCGGCGCCTGGTCCATGTAGGAGTAGGACTTCATCGCTTTGACGATCTCGGAGATGCGCACCGCGCCGCGCCGCGTTTCCTCCACCAGCGAACGCAGCTCCAGGGTTGCCGCGAGCCACCGGATGCCGGCCGCAAATTGTTCCTCGTTCAGGCGGGCCGCAAGCGGTTCGAGGTCCGCGCGCCCGATCCCGATTCGCGCCAGGGACGGCGCCATTAGCCATGGCCTCTCGATGCCGAGCTTCGCCAGCCAGTCGAGAAGCGCGTCTTCGGCCTCGCTTTGCTGCAGCGCGTCGCCGGCGGGGCCGTGCCCCGGTCCCTTGCCCGCGCCGAGGCTGTCGAGCGCGCTCATCGCCTCCGGCGGAATGGTGCTGTGACTGAGCGTGACCGCCGCATGGTTCAGCATCGCGAGTGTCTCGACCGCGCAATCCGCCGTGCGCGCCACCGCCGCCGCCGGATTGTTCAACTCATGCGCGAGCCCGGCCGCGAGGGTGCCTAGTGCGGCCAGTTTCTCCCGGTTGCGCACGGTTGCCTCCAGGGTGGTGAGGCGCTCGAGGGAGCTACGGAAAATCGCGCGGCTAAAGGCCTCGGATGCCAGCAGCAGTTCCTTGAATGCGCGTTCCGGAAGCAGCGCCATGTGGCAGTGAGTGGCGGCAACGACCGTGCCTGGAGCAGGCGTACCCGCGAGCATCGCTGCGCCCCCGAAGAAGCTTGGAGCGATGAACCGGTTAGTGGGAATCTGCTTCGCTCCGGAAAACTTCGTGGCCTGGCACTCTCCTTCCAGCACGACGAAAAAGGCGGGACTCGTTTCGCCTTCCCGTCGGAGAACGTCCCCCGCTTTTACGTGGATTTCCGTCAGGTGCTCGCCCAGCCACCGCAACTGTTCGTCCGACAGATCCGCGAAGGGCAGCACTGCGCGCAGCTTTGCGAGGTCGATCATAGGGTAGCCAGGTATTGATGAACCAGATGCACGGTGGTCGAGCCTTCGCCCACGGCTGCTGCGACACGCTTGATCGAGCCGGCGCGCACGTCACCCGCCGCAAAGATGCCGGGCACGCTCGTCTCCAGCAGGAAGGGGTCGCGAGCCAGTGACCATCCCCGCGGGCGCTTGCCGTCCGTCAGCAACGCCCGCCCGGTCACCACGAAGCCGTTGTCGTCGCGCTCCACGACATTGCCGAGCCATTCGGTGCACGGCTCGGCACCGATGCAGATGAACAGGGCGCCGGCAGGGACGACTTCGATCGCGCCGGTGTTGACATCGCGCAACGCAATTTCCGATAGATGACCATCTCCGTCGACGCTCGCCACCAGGGTGTGAGGACGCACGCTGACGTTCGGCGTCTCGTCGATCTCGTCGATCAGATAGCGCGACACCCCTGCACCGAGCGACGGGCCACGGCACACAATCACGACATTGCGCGCGTACTTGCAGAGGAACATCGCGGCCTGCCCGGCCGAATTGCTCGCGCCGACCACATAGAGGTCCTGATTCGCGCAGCAGACTGCTTCGGTCATCGCCGCGCCATAGTAGACGCCCGCGCCCGTGAGGCGCTCCACGCCGGGTGCGTCCAGCTTCCGGTACGCCACGCCGCTCGCCACCAGGAGCGCATGACAGCTCACCTCCGAGCCGTCAGTCAGGGTGACGAACTTGTAGGGACCTTCCACCCGCGTGCGGACCGCGCGCTGGGTCACGATAATCTCGGCGCCGAAACGCTTCGCCTGGGTGAGCGCGCGACGCGACAGTTCCGCGCCGCTCACCCCGGAGGGGAAGCCGAGGTAGTTCTCGATGCGCGAAGTGGTGCCCGCCTGTCCACCCGGCGCCTGGCGCTCGATGATGGCCGACTTCAAGCCCTCCGACGCGCCGTATACGGCGGCGGCCAGCCCCGCCGGTCCGCCGCCCACGATCAGCATGTCGTAAAAGGGCGTCGTCGAATGGGTGACCAGTCCCACCTTGTCGGCGATCTGCGCGATCGTCGGACGGCTCAGCGCCGAGCCGTCCTCGAAAATGAGCACCGGCAGCTGGCTTGCGGCGGCGTCGAGCGAACTCAGCAGTGCGTCGGCCTCGCTGCCGCTCGCCACGTCGAGCCATTGGTATGGAATATGGTTGCGCGCCATGAAGTCGCGCATTTGGTGGCCTTGCGGAGACCAGCGATGGTCGATCAGGCGAATCCCCTTGAAGCTGCTGCGCCACGCGGTCTGCCAGGCCTCGAGCAGATCGTCGAGCACCGGGTAGAAAGTGAGCTCCGGCGGATGCCAAGGCTTGAGCAGGTAATAGTCGAGCCGCACCTTGTTGATCGCGCGGATCGCGATGTCGGTGTCGGCGTAAGCCGTCAGCAGCACTCGCTTGGCTTCGGGGAACAACGCGATCGCCCGCTCGAGAAATTCGATGCCGCTCATTTGCGGCATGCGCTGGTCGACTAGGAACAGCGCGACCGAGCGGTTCTGCAAGCGCAGTTGATGCGCCGCTTCGAGCGCTGCCTGCCCCGATCCGGCACGCACGATCAGAAAGTGTTCGCCGTATCCGAGGCGCAGGTCGCGCGCGACCGCGTCAACCACTTCCGGGTCGTCGTCGACCGCGATTATGACAGGCTTGTCCATGTTGTTTGCGGACTCGATAGCGGCGCCGGCCGACGGACTGGACATGATCGGACGCGGACGCGGGGTCGGCCTGGAAACGGCCGATCTCATGTGGCCCGCCGCAGTGCAAATATGACTCTACAAGCCTAGCACTTTGATCCGAGCTTGCCAGATCGGTCTTTCGGCTGCGTTCATCGCAGCGCGCAACACATCGCATGTTTTCCGTGCAAAAAGTGGCGGAAGGCGGTCGAGCACTCGCGTGGAACTCAGCCCGTAAGCGCTTGAATAAGTCGGAAGCCCCTTTGTTTATTGGACTGGTTTTGCATGTGGGGAGCTTGCCCGACCACGCAACGACGCGGAGGCCGATTCGGCAGCGAACAGAAGTATTCGAACATGCAGCGATTGATGCACCGCTCACCGCCGGGACCCGCATCAATCCGAGGCCGGCCTACCGTCACTCTGCACTGAAAAAAAATGACCCGAATCGAACGAAGTCCGATGTCAATCGAATATCTGTCATTGCCGAGAATGCATATGATAGGTGCAGGCAGGTGGCTTCCAACACCCAGTATTGGGAGGTTACACGCGGCCATTCGCCTGCTTTTTCGCCGCGAGGCGCAATCAACGGGGCTGACAGGGCAGATGTCGTTCAGGCTGGAGACCTCTGCCGCGCGCTAGCGGGAAACGGCAGATGATGACGGCACCGCTTCCTCGCCTGAATTTCCGTCGCGAGGCGGGAGCGAATCATGATCGAACTCGACGAACTGGCCAGGATGCCGGTGTTTGCGGACCTCCCGCGTGAGCGTCTGCAATGGCTGTGCGACAACCTGACCGAATTCGGTGCCAAGGCGGGGGACGTGCTGCTCGAGGAAAGCGAGATGAGCACCGGTCTGCTCCTTCTTCTTGAAGGAGAGGTCAGGACAACGAGACGTGCCGAAGGCGAGTTTTCTACTGAACGCTATGTCGCACCCGAAATCTTCGGAACGCCGTGCATGGTGGCTTCAATCCCCTACCCGGCAACGCTCAGGGCTGCAACCGATTGCCGGGTTGCGCGGCTTCCGGAAGTGGCCTTTCGCGATTTGTTCGTGTCGTGCGGTTCATTTACGCGCATTGTCGCCCGCGTGATGACCGACTGGCTCACCGCGCTCGAAACGGCTGGGCGCAATCGCGAGAAACTGGCCGCCCTGGGCAAGCTCTCGGCCGGGCTCGCGCACGAGCTGAATAATCCCGCCTCAGCCGTGACACGGGCGCTCGACCACATGCTTGGCGGACTTGCGACGCTCGAGGATTCAGCCTTGGCGCTTGGCTTGCGCGCAGTCCCTCGCGAGGCCGTCGATGAACTGAGAGCCCTGGCCGCGCGCAACGCAACGCCGGCCGGCGTAAGCGCCGCGGACGCGCTGCGGCAAGGCGAAGCGGAGTCGCTGCTTAGTGACTGGCTTGCCACCCATGGCGTGGCAAAGCCGTGGCTGGCGGCTCCATGCCTTATCGCGCATGGGATCACATCGGATGCCCTCGGGCAGCTGGCTGCCCGCCTGAACGCCGAGCAACTCGATGCGGCCGTGTCGTGGATCGCCCAGGTCCTGGAGCTTCGCTCGGTGATGCATGAGGCGATGCGCGGCGCGGCCCGGATCTCCGATATTGTGAAGGCCGTGAAGTCCTACTCGTACATGGATCAGGGTCCGCGGCAGGAAGTCGACATTCACAACGGCATCGAAGATACGCTTACCGTGATGGCGCATGAACTCAACCCGGGCATTGTGGTTATGCGTGACTACGACCGCAGCCTGCCGAGGCTTCCGGTGTATGGCAGCGAACTCAACCAGGTATGGACCCGGATCATCGAAAATGCCGTCGAGGCGATGAACGGACACGGCGAACTGACTGTCCGCACGCGCCGCCATGCGGACCACGCGGTGGTCGAGATCACCGACACCGGGCCCGGTATTCCTCAGGAAGCCATGCCGCACCTGTTCGAGCCTTTCTTTACGTCGAAGTCAGCCAGTCAGGCGCAGGGGCGCGGCCTGGGGATGGGGCTGCACGTCGCCTATCGTATCGTGGTCAACCGGCATGGCGGTACGATCGAGGCCGGCTCACGTCCCGCCGAAACAGTTTTCCGCGTGAGGTTGCCGTTGAGGAGGTCCGACTTCACAAGTCGCTAGGGACGGCCCGCTGCTCACGCGCCATCACCGCTACACGCCTGAGTACGCCCGAGCCGGCGAAGGCATCATATGCGGGGCGGGGCAGGTCATCCGCCGGTTCCGCACCGGCCCCACGATTTGACTCGGTCGCCGAAGGCCGGTGCCGATAACCCAAAGCGCGCGCCGAACTGCTACCGGCGCCTCGGTCGGCAGTCTACTTTTCGATAAGCCTGCGAGGTCCGCTCTTCTACCGCCAGACAGGTTCAGCCGTCGGTTGCGGGCAGCGAAAGCGCGGGCGCGGCAACGCCAAGTTCGCCTGCGGGAGATTCGGTAGCCATCGGTTGCTCGCTGACTCACGGAGTCGAACAAAATTCATCGTGCATTGTGCGCAAGTAGCCTTCCCGCAGCCGAAACGCTACCGCGCCATGGCCGGTGCGGTGTCTTCGGCCACTGGCGCGGCCACCGACGCAGAATCAGACGCTACGTGGGACAGCTTCATCATGCGCGGCTGGAGCAGCAGCGCGACGAGCCCGCTCCAGCCAGTCTGATGTGAAGCTCCGACGCCACGTCCGTTGTCGCCGTGAAAGTACTCGTGAAATAGTATGAGATCCCTCGAACGCGGGTCGGCTTGCAGCATTGGATAGGCCGCCATCACGGGACGCACGCCTTGTGCATCTTTGAGAAACAGCGTGGTGACACGCCGTGCAAGGTCGTCGGCAATTTCGCTCAGCGAAAAACTGTTGCCCGATCCCGTCGGATATTCGACGCGAAACTCATCGCCGTAGTAGCGATAGAACTCATACAGCGATTCGATCAGCAGGTAGTTGACCGGTATCCAGACCGGTCCACGCCAGTTCGAATTGCCACCGAAAACACGCGAGTCCGACTCGCCAGGCTGGTATTTGATGCAGAAGCTCACGCCGTCATGGTCAAAAACGTACGGTGCATCGCGATGCACACGGGACAGGGCCCGCACGCCGTGCTCCGAGAGAAACTCGTTTTCATCGAGCGCGCGGCGCAATAGCGATTTCATCCGGTGTCCGCGCAACAGCGAGAGCAGCGTGGTCCCGCCCTTGCCGGGTTCGGTCCAGCGCGACACCAGCTTTGCCAGATTCGGCCGATGATCGAGAAACCATACCAGCCGTTCGCGCAGTCCGGGCAGATGGCCGTACACCTGGTCCTCGAGCACGTGAACGGCGAAGAGCGGAATCAGCCCGACGATGGAACGAATGCGCATCGGCACACGAGTTCCATTCGGAAGGTGTAGTACGTCGTAGAAGAATTCGTCGCGCCCGTCCCATAACCCTGTGTTGCAGCCTTCGCCACAACTGACCGCTTCCGCGATATACAGAAAGTGCTCAAAGAACTTCACCGCGATTTCGACGTACGCGCTGTTCGTCATCGCCAGTTCGAGCCCGATCTGCATCAGGTCAAGCGCGTACGATGCCATCCATGCAGTGCCGTCGGCCTGATCGATGCGGCCGCCGGTCGGAAGCGGCGAAGACCGATCGAAGATGCCGACATTGTCGAGCCCAAGAAAGCCGCCCTGAAAGATGTTGCGATCATCGGCGTCCTTGCGGTTGCCCCACCACGAGAAATTGAGCAGCAGCTTGTGGAACATGACTTCGAGAAACTCGTGATCGCCAACACCCGTCACTTCACGGTCGAGTTCGTACACACGCCATGTCGCCCACGCATGAACCGGCGGATTCGCATCGCCGAACGCCCACTCGTAGGCGGGCAGTTGCCCGTTCGGATGCATGTAGCGCTCCTTCACGAGCAGCAGCAATTGCTTCTTCGCGAAGTCGGGATCGATCATGGCGAGCGCGGCTGCATGAAACGCGAGGTCCCACGACGCGTACCACGGGTACTCCCACTTGTCGGGCATCGACACGATGTCGCCGTTGCACATGTGCCGCCAGTCCGCGTTGCGGCCGTTCCTGCGGCCTTTCGGCGGCTTCGGTTGGCCGGGGTCTCCATCGTGCCAGCGCGTCACGTCGAACTGGTAGTACTGCTTCGTCCACAGCATGCCGGCGAGCGCCTGGCGCTGCACGAGCCGCGCATCGGCGTCCGTGATGTCGTGCTGAAGCGCCGCATAGAATTCGTCCGCCTCCGCTTGCCGGTGCGCGAAGAGCTCGTTCATGTCGAGCGGCACGGCATCCGGAGCCGGTTCGGGACGCCAGCGCAAATACAGCACCGAGCGCTCGTGAGGCGCTAACTGCAGGTACACGTGCGCGGCGGCGCGGGTGCCCTTGTCGCGCCGGATTGCCTGCTCGTCGCCGTCGACGACGTAGTCATTGATGCCGTCCTTGAACGGCCCCGCTCCATCGATGCCGAAAATGCGGCGCACATTCGTTTCGTTTTCGCAGAAGAGCCACTCGACCGGCTGTTGTGCCGAGGCCGTCACGATCATCGTGCCGAGCGCGGGATTCTGCGCGACGACGCGCACGCCTTCCTCGGAATCCGGCTCCAGCGTGAGCAACGGCTTGCCGGGCTTGCCGGACCACGCCCATCTGTTGCGGGCCCAGAATTGCGGCAACACATGAAGCGCCGCGCGCTGATCCGCGCGGTTTTCGACGGTAACGCGCATCACGATATCGTCGGGTGTGTGCTTCGCATACTCGACGCAGACGTCGAAGTAGCGGTTATCGTCGAACACGCCCGTATCGAGGATCTCATATTCGGGCTGATCCGCGCCGCGCCGCCGGTTCTCGTCGATCAGATCCTGGTACGGGTACGCGTCATGAGGATACTTGTACAGCATCTTCATGTACGAATGTGTCGGCGTGCCGTCGAGATAAAAGTAAAGCTCCTTCACGTCCTCGCCGTGATTGCCTTCCGCATTTGTCAACCCGAAGAGCCGTTCCTTGATGATCGGATCGTGCCCGTTCCAGAGCGCGAGCGATACGCACCAGTCGAGCGGATCGTTGCCGAATCCGGCAATGCCGTCCTCACCCCAGCGATACATGCGACTACGCGCATGGTCGTGCGGAAAGTAGTCCCATGCGATGCCGTACTCGCTGTAGTCTTCGCGGACTGTGCCCCATTGCCGCTCGCTCAGATAAGGACCCCAGCGGCGCCATTGGTCGAGTTCCGGACCATGAAGACGGAAACCTTCCTTCGACTGGAGCAGATTGGTCGCGTGCAGCGGTGGCATGAAACCT
This sequence comes from Caballeronia arationis, assembly GCF_001544975.2. Taxonomy (GTDB): domain Bacteria; phylum Pseudomonadota; class Gammaproteobacteria; order Burkholderiales; family Burkholderiaceae; genus Caballeronia; species Caballeronia arationis. The sequence continues at coordinate 23,287 of NZ_FCOG02000048.1, forward strand.
CCCGACCCGAAATCGACTATCCATCACGAGCGCCGTGTGCGCGACGCGCATCAGGTGCTCAACATCCGCTCGATGCGCACGGTCCGCCGGGCGACCACGCTGCGTCGCGCGCGCAATTAGGCTTCGACGAACGGCCCCATCAACCATCCCAGACCGTACCTTGATGATAGGCGCCATCTCGCTGCATCGGCGATCCGGGGAAGGACCGTCGATAGCGGCACAAAGCGGTAGGATCGTCAGTTTTTTCAACTAAAACGCCCGGCTCAAACAATATAAAAAACTATTTCACCGCGGATAGCATGGTGCTATCAACTGGGTGTTTTGAGAACCGAAGTACTTTTTGATTGTTCAACGCTCAATCGGTCATGGAGTCCGTATGCGAGTCATTGTTCTAGGCAGTGGCGTGGTTGGTGTAACTAGTGCGTTCTACCTTGCGCGGGCCGGCCATGAAGTCACCGTCATCGACCGGGAACAAGGGCCCGCGCTCGAAACGAGTTTTGCCAACGCGGGGCAGATTTCCCCTGGCTACGCGGCACCTTGGGCTGCTCCCGGCGTGCCGCTCAAAGCGGTGAAGTGGATGTTTCAAAAGCACGCGCCACTGGCAATTAGGCCCGATGACGAAGACAAGCAGTTTCAGCTTCAGTGGATGTGGCAGATGCTGCAGAACTGCACTGCCGAGCGCTATGCCATCAACAAAAACCGCATGGTGCGGCTCGCGGAGTACAGTCGCGACTGCCTGAAGACGCTCCGCGGCGAAACAGGCATTCAATACGAAGGCCGCACGGGCGGCACCTTGCAGGTTTTCCGGACGCAGCAACAATTTGACGGTGCAGCCAAGGACATCGCTGTCTTAAAAGACGCGAACGTTCCGTATGAATTGTTGACTGCAAGCGAGCTTGCTCGCGTCGAACCTGCGCTCGCGGCTACCTCTCATAATTTGACCGGCGGACTGCGCTTGCCCAGAGACGAGACCGGCGATTGCCAATTGTTCACGACGCGACTCGCTGCTCTTGCCGAGCAAGCAGGCGTGACCTTTCGATATAACACGCAGGTAGACGGTCTTGTGGTCGAGGACGGCAAGATAGTCGGCGTTCGGCATGGCGCCAAGCTCATCCATGCGGATGCGTTTGTCGTTGCGTTCGGCTCTTATTCGACGAACTTCCTCTCCGGCCTCGTCAAAATTCCGGTGTATCCGCTGAAAGGTTATTCCATCACGGCTCCTATCGTCGACGAATCAAAGGCCCCAGTTTCGACGGTGCTCGACGAGACGTACAAGATTGCCATCACACGCTTTGATAAGCGCATCCGCGTGGGCGGAATGGCTGAAATTGTAGGGTTTGACAAGCGCTTGCGCGAAGCCCGACGCGAGACACTCGAAATGTGCGTAAACGACCTCTTTCCGGGTGGTGGCGATACATCTCGCGCTACGTTCTGGACCGGGCTGCGTCCAATGACGCCCGATGGGACGCCGATTGTCGGTCACACTGCGATTCCTAACCTTTATCTGAACACGGGTCATGGCACGCTGGGTTGGACCATGTCGTGCGGTTCGGCGCAGCTTCTCGCCGACTTGGTTTCAGGTCGAAGGCCCGCAATTCAGTTTGATGACCTTAACGTATTTAGGTACGCCAAGGAGTCTTCCGCACCGGCTGACTTCGCTCTCGATTGACCAACTGATTGCAAATCCCAGCGCGCAACCGGCGAAGGCCCCACTTTGCTTCCAAAGCCCAGAATGCCCTGTCGCACTTTACCTTCAAAGAACGATGCCGCGCCCGATTAACGCTCATATCCATCCCGATGCTGTAAGGCACAACCTGCAGATGGTCCGCTGGCGCGACCCGTCGCACTTGACCCTGGACGTCAACTGTCGACGTGATAGGACCGTACGTCGGCGGGTGTCGGCTTTGCAACGCCACGGTCAACCGCGCTCACCGTAAGGACACCATTCATGTGGGCCGGGCGGTCCGCGCTGTTTTGCAGTCCAGTACCCTCGCACCTGCAACCCGCGATTTTTCGCCGGAGACGCTTAGGAATGGGCTCTTCTGTGCCGTTATGGAGGAGATGGAACCCACGGCTCACTCTCGCATCGTGAGAAGCGACCCGCTGCCCGTCCGTTGGCACCCCCCGACTCAACGCTTAGCGGAGGCCGGCCCAGGTCGAATCTCTGACTGCAAACCGTCCGACTAAGCGGGTCAATCTCAGTTCGCGTGTTCGCGTTGTTTGCGCGCCAATTGCAATCCTGAGTAAACCGTCGTTTCTGGCGTTACTTCCACCTGCCCCTTGCAGCGTTCATCCCAAGCGTACCCTGCATATCGAAACTCAGGCCCCTTGCCGTCCTTCCATCGCTTTGTTCGCGTCGTGCGGCATCGCGTGTCGTCCTATCAGTTCGATTAGTGAATTCAGATTAGCCGGCTTGATAAGATGATGATCGATGCCCGCGGTAGCCGATCTGCGGCGATCTTCTTCCTGGCCATAGCCGCTAAGAGCCACGAGCAAACAATGGGTTAGAACTGGATCCTTTCGCATCGCCTTCGCCACCTCGTACCCATTCATGCCTGGAAGGCCAATATCCAAAAGCGTTACGTGTGGCAAGAAGGTATGTGCCAGAGTAAGTGCTGCCGCGCCGTCGAATGCACATCGCACCTCGTAGCCCTGCATCTCGAGAAATAGCTTAAGGCTCTCGGCCGAGGCCACGGAATCATCGACAACAAGCACTCGTACCGCACTCTTGCAATGGAGGGGAACAACATCCGCGACATGTGCAATTTTCTCACTTGCGACCCGTGCTGGTAGCTCAACTATGAACCTTGCGCCACGGCCTCGGCCGGCACTCCAGCACTGTATCGAGCCACCGTGCAGTTCAGCGAGGTGGCGCGCGAGGGTAAGCCCAATGCCCAAGCCCCCCTGCGCGCGGTCGAGGGAACTGTCGCCTTGCGCGAACAAATCGAACACGTGCGGCATCAGGTGCGCGTCGATCCCCTCACCGTCATCGGTCACCGTCATTACGGCGGTGCCGTCCGCGAAGTCGGTCGCAAGCGAAATGTGTCCGCCCGGCGGCGTGAACTTTGACGCATTGTTGAGCAGGTTGGCAACGATCTGTGTTAGTCGAACGACGTCGCCATCGACTATCACGTCGCGAGCACCGAGCTCGCATTGGAAGATCTGCGAGCGCGCGGCAAAATGCGGTCGGCTCGTTTCCACGGCGCGCTCGACGACCGTGCGCAGGAGCGTCGGCTCGCGCCGCAACGACACCGTGTTTCGCGCGATCCGGGAAACGTCCAGCAGATCGTCGACGATGCGCACCATGTGCTCGATCTGCGTGCCAATGATCTCGCCCGCCCACGCGGAAACGGCTGCATCGCCCGGCGGCGCCGCCTTCATCACGCTCACCGCATTGGCGATCGGGGCGAGAGGATTGCGAAGTTCGTGTGCCAGCATCGCGAGGAACTGGTTTTTTCGCAGATCCTCGTCGCGCACGGCGGAATACAGGAACGCGTTCTCCAGCGCGATTGATGCGCGGCTGACGAACTCGGTGACGACGGGAGCCGGCTGACGGCTGTCATCGTGGCTAATTACGCCCAAGGCTAACGCCGCCTTCCGCTGCGCGCCGCTCAGCAACGAGTGAAAGCTGACCTCCTCGAGCTTGAGCAATTGCGGAGCAGCGAGGTCTTCGCTAGCGGAAGGGGCAAAGATTCCCGAGGTATCGTCGCGGCAGATCACTCGTTCGGCCGCTTGCATCGCCCGGTCTGCTAACTCGAAGAACCTGTCGAGCGGCACTACGGAGGCCACGCCCGGCGAAGTTGCGCCCCCGAGGGCCGCAGGCGCGCAGCGAATCGCCGTGCGGGAAGCCGATTCACCGTCTGCGACCAAAACTACACATGCCACGTCGGCCAATGCGGGCACTGCAGTATCGAGAATACGTTCCACGGTCGCTTCCACGTCGAGCGAACGCGTCAGCACATGACTGACATGCGCGAGAAAATCGGCACGCTCACGCGCCTGATCGGCAGCGGCCCTTCGCGCCTCCGCTCTCGCGACTTCCTCGCGTTGTACCGCCCTCGCAAGCAGCTCGCGATTCATCCGGTGCATCTGCACAAATACGCCGACCTTCGCGCGCAGGATTTCGGGCACGACGGGCGACGAGATGTAATCGACAGCGCCCAGTGAGTACCCTCTCGCCATTTCTGCATCGTCTACATAAGCGGTTACAAAGATAATTGGAGTCGCAGCGGTTCGACGGTACGAACGCAGCATGCTGGCCGTTTCAAAGCCATCCATATGGGGCATGTTCACGTCAAGAAGGATCACGGCGAAGTCCTGCTCGAGAACCGCCTTCAGCGCCTCTCGCCCCGACGAAACGGTAATCACGTCATGACCTGGTGCTTCGAGTACCGTGCGCAGTACGACCTGCTGGCTGGGCAGATCGTCGACGATCAAAATGCTCACCTGGTCTTCAAAACGCGTGTCCTGTGAAGGCATTGGCTGCTCCTAGCGATGCAGCCACGCGTGCAGCACGGCGAGCAAGTCGTCGCGGTTAACAGGCTTCGACAGGTAGTCCCACGCGCCGGCCTCGATGCACTTCTCGCGATCGCCTTTCATCGCCTTTGCAGTGACCGCGATGATCGGCAGCGCTTGACCGACCGGCCGCCGCCGAATTTCGCGCATCGTTGTAAGCCCGTCCATCTCGGGCATCATGATGTCCATCAGGACGATTTCGATGTCGGCGTCCGCTTCGACCTGACGGATGGCATCACGTCCGTTGTCTGCCCATACATGACGCATGCCGAGGTCTTCCATGATCGTCGCGAGCGCGAAAATATTGCGCATGTCGTCGTCGACAATGAGCGCTTTCCTGCCCTGCAATGCGCGCTCCGGAGCATGCAGTGCTTGGAGCATCGCCTGCGGTTCGGGAGGCAGCCGCTTAGCGTCGATGTGAAGTGCGGCCACGACCAGATCGAGCAAACAGTCCGGACGCCCCGCATGCTGCACGACGTATTCTTCGCGTCTAGATTGCCAACGCTCGGGCGCCACTTCGCCTGTCGCGCTCACGATCACCGGAAGCGGCGCAAACGGACTGCGTGACACGAGCGCTGCCTCGATGTCTTCCGGCCCGATCCACGGCACGCTGTCATCCAGCACCAGCGCATGTACGGCGGGAGACGCAAGATGCGTCACCAGTTCATCACGGGAATTCGCAAATACGAGCGCGACGAGATCGCCCTGCAAAGCGCTCGTTAGCATTTCGCGTTCGTTTCCTGGAGGCAACACCGCGACGAGCACGCGACGCGGGGCTTCGATATATTTCGCCATCGAGGCGACCGCGTGATCGAGGATCTCGCGCGACTTTATCGGCTTCGGAAGGAACGCGAAAGCGCGTGAGCGCAGTGCACGCTCACGCGATTCATCGGTCGAGATCACGCACACCGGGATATGCCGCGTCGCCATATCGTGCTTCACCCGTGCAAGCACACGCCAACCCTCCATGTCTGGCAGGAACAGGTCGAGCGTCAGCATGTCTGGCTTGAACTGATCAGCCAGCGTCAAGGCGGCAGCGCCGAGCGCGGTGGCTAGCGTCTTGAATCCCTGCTGGCGCGCTGCCTCGACCATTACGCGCGCAAACGCGGGATCGTTCTCCACGATCAGAAGCACTCGGTCGCCGGGCTGGATGCTATCCCGGTCGTCCATGATTAGCGGATACGCGACTTCGTGCGCGACCGGGTCCGCGAATTCCGGGTCAACTACGGGAGCGTCGATCACAGGGGTTGTGCGCGACGCAGTATCCGAGAGCGCGTTAGCCGCGCCGTCCTGCCTGGCCGTCGACCTGCGGCTCGCTCGGGCGAGATCGTTCTTGCGCGGCAGATAAAGTGTGAAGGTGCTTCCCTCGTTTGGCGTACTCATCAGACGCATTTCGCCGCCCAACAGCTTCGAGAGCTCGCGGCTAATTGCTAGGCCGAGCCCTGTGCCGCCATATTTCCGGCTCGTGCTCCCATCGGCCTGCTGGAAGGCTTCAAACACGATCTGTTGCTTGTCGGCCGAGATTCCAATGCCCGTATCCTGGACCGAGAACGCGATGACCTGCACGGCGCGGTTGAGTGCCTCGTTGTCCGCACTCCAGCCACCCAGCGCTTCGTCGATAGATAGCGTGACATGTCCTTGATGCGTGAACTTGAACGCGTTGGAAAGGAGATTTTTCAGGATCTGCTGCAGGCGCTTGAGGTCCGTATGAATGGATGCGGGCAATTCGGCACGGAGGTGGATAAGGAACTCGACGCTACGAGCCTCGGCCACATGCCGGAATGTGCGCTCCACATAAGTCGTGAGATCGGCAAGCCGGTGTTCGGCCACATCTACGACGACGGTCCCGGATTCGATCTTTGATAGGTCGAGAATGTCATTGATCAGCATAAGCAGATCGTTGCCCGAGGAATGGATCGTTCTTGAAAACTCTATCTGCCTTGTTGACAGGTTGCCTTCCGGATTCTTGCAAAGCTGGTCGGACAGAATGAGCAGGCTGTTAAGCGGCGTGCGCAATTCGTGCGACATATTGGCGAGGAACTCGGACTTGTACTTCGACGTCAGCGCAAGCTGCTTGGCTTTTTCTTCGAGCGCCTGCCGAGCCTGTTCGACCTCCGCGTTTTTGCGCTCGACTTCCTGGTTCTGGTGCGCGAGCAGGCGCGCCTTTTCCTGGAGTTCCTGGTTCGTCTGCTGCAGTTCTTCCTGACGGCTCTGAAGCTCCTGCGCAAGCGATTGGGACTGCTTGAGCAGATCCTCCGTGCGCATGTTCGCTTCAATCGTGTTGATGACAATGCCGATGCTTTCGGTGAGCTGGTCGAGAAACGCCTGGTGGGTCGGATTAAATCGTTCGATCGACGCTAGTTCGATCACGCCCTTGACTTGCCCTTCGAATACGATCGGCAACACCAACACGTTGTGCGGCACGACGCTGAGCAGCCCGGAAACGATTCGGTAGTCACTCGATGCGGACGGCGCGAGCAGTATTTTGCGCTTCTCCACAGCGCACTGGCCGATGAGCCCCTCGCCGAGCTGCACGAGCTTGCCATGCGAGCGGTGGCCATCGGACGCATAACTTGCGACAAGCCTCAACGACGCTGCCTGCGCGCTCGCATCGAACACGAAGAACTCCGCCTGTTGAACACCGACGACCGGGGCTAGCTCCGAGAGAATTAGATGGCCTACCGCCACCAGATCCTTCTGGCCCTGCAGCATGCGGCTGAACTTCGCCAGATTGGTCTTGAGCCAGTCCTGTTCAGTGTTGAGTTCAGTCGTGTCCTTGAGGTTGCGGATCATCTCGTTGATTGTGTCCTTAAGCGCGGCCACCTCGCCTAGTGCCTCGACAGTGATCGAGCGTGTCAGATCGCCTTGTGTGACGGCGGTCGCCACCTCCGCGATCGCGCGTACTTGCGTGGTGAGATTTGCAGCGAGCTGATTGACATTCTCGGTCAGTCCTTTCCAGGTTCCCGCCGCGCCCGGCACCTTCGCCTGTCCGCCGAGTTTTCCTTCGACGCCCACTTCGCGCGCCACCGTGGTGACCTGATCGGCGAAGGTCGCGAGCGTGTCCGTCATGCTGTTGATCGTGTCTGCGAGCGCCGCGATCTCGCCCTTTGCTTCCACTGTGAGCTTGCGCGCGAGATCACCGTTCGCCACGGCGGTTACAACTCGCGCGATGCCCCGCACCTGACTGGTCAGATTGCCCGCCATGAAGTTGACGTTATCGGTCAAGTCCTTCCAGGTGCCGGCGACGCCCTGAACATCGGCCTGCCCACCGAGCTTCCCTTCCGTGCCGACTTCACGCGCGACGCGGGTCACCTCCGACGCAAACGAGCGTAGCTGATCAACCATCGTATTGATCGTGTTCTTCAGTTCGAGGATTTCACCCTTGACGTCGACGGTAATCTTCTTCGACAGGTCGCCGGCGGCGACGGCTTTGGTCACGTCCGCGATGTTGCGCACCTGGCTCGTCAGATTGCCCGCCATGAAGTTCACAGAATCAGTCAGGTCCTTCCAGGTGCCGGCGACACCCTGCACATCGGCCTGACCGCCAAGCTTGCCAAGCGTGCCGACTTCGCGTGCAACCCGCGTCACTTCGGATGCGAACGAGCTCAACTGGTCGACCATCGTGTTGATCGTGTTCTTGAGCTCCAGGATCTCGCCTTTCACGTCCACCGTAATCTTCTTGGACAGGTCGCCCGCAGCCACGGCCTTCGTCACGTCCGCGATGTTGCGCACCTGGCTTGTCAAATTGCCGGCCATGAAGTTGACGTTGTCGGTCAAATCTTTCCAGGTGCCTGCCACGCCTTGCACGTCCGCCTGCCCGCCCAGCTTCCCCTCGGTGCCGACTTCACGGGCGACGCGCGTAACTTCGGATGCGAACGAGCGCAACTGATCGACCATCGTATTTATGGTGTTCTTGAGCTCTAGAATTTCGCCCTTCACGTCGACCGTAATCTTTTTAGAGAGGTCGCCGGCAGCAACAGCCGTCGTTACCTCGGCGATGTTGCGAACCTGTGCAGTGAGGTTGCTGCCCATTGAATTGACCGAATCGGTGAGGTCCTTCCATGTACCGGCGACGCCCTGCACATCGGCCTGCCCGCCGAGCTTGCCTTCGGTACCGACCTCTCTCGCCACGCGCGTCACCTCGGAGGCGAACGAGCGTAACTGATCAACCATGGTGTTGATGGTGTTCTTGAGTTCGAGGATTTCCCCCTTCACGTCGACAGTGATCTTCTTCGACAGGTCACCCGCCGCCACCGCAGTGGTCACTTCAGCGATGTTGCGGACCTGCCCTGTCAGATTGCTGCCCATCGAATTGACGGAATCGGTGAGATCCTTCCACGTACCGGCGACACCCTGCACCTCGGCCTGCCCGCCGAGCTTGCCTTCGGTACCGACCTCTCTCGCCACGCGCGTCACCTCGGAAGCGAACGAGCTCAACTGGTCGACCATCGTATTTATGGTGTTCTTGAGCTCCAGAATTTCGCCCTTCACATCGACCGTGATCTTCTTTGACAGGTCGCCCGCGGCCACCGCAGTGGTGACATCGGCAATGTTGCGAACCTGCGCAGTGAGGTTGCTGCCCATCGAATTGACGGAATCGGTGAGGTCCTTCCACGTTCCCGCGACACCCTGCACGTCGGCTTGGCCGCCGAGCTTCCCTTCGGTACCGACCTCTCTCGCCACGCGCGTCACTTCAGAGGCAAACGAGCGCAACTGATCAACCATCGTATTGATGGTGTTTTTAAGTTCGAGAATTTCGCCCTTCACGTCAACGGTGATCTTCTTCGACAAGTCGCCCGCGGCGACAGCTTTTGTCACCTCCGCGATATTGCGCACCTGGCTGGTCAGGTTTCCAGCCATGAAGTTGACGTTGTCGGTCAGGTCCTTCCATGTACCCGCCACGCCCTGCACATCCGCCTGTCCGCCGAGCTTTCCCTCGGTGCCCACCTCGCGAGCGACGCGTGTCACTTCGGAGGCGAACGAACGCAACTGGTCCACCATCGTGTTGATTGTATTTTTCAGTTCGAGGATCTCGCCTTTTACATCAACCGTGATCTTCTTCGACAGGTCGCCAGCGGCCACTGCCTTCGTCACTTCGGCGATATTGCGCACCTGACTCGTGAGGTTGCCCGCCATGAAGTTGACGGAATCGGTGAGGTCCTTCCAGGTGCCCGCAACGCCTTGAACGTCCGCCTGGCCGCCCAGCTTGCCTTCTGTGCCAACCTCGCGCGCCACGCGCGTAACCTCCGCGGCAAAGGTACCCAGTTGCTCGACCATGCGATTGATGATCTTCGCCGTGCGTAGAAATTCGCCTTCGAGGGCACGGCCGTCCGCTTCGAGCGCCATGCTCTTGCTGAGATCGCCCTGTGCGACCGCACCTATGACGCGTGCGACCTCGCTCGTCGGATGGACCAGATCGGCGATCAGCGAATTGACCGAGTCGATCGACTGGCGCCAGAAGCCTCGCGGATGCGGTATCACCGCGCGCTCGTTGATGCGTCCTTCCTTGCCTACCGCCTGGCTGAGGCGCGCTAGCTCGTCGGACATCCGTATGTTCTGGTCGACAACGTCATTGAAGACATCCGCGACTTTGCCGTGCAACCCGGTCCAATCGGCAGGCAGAGTGGTGCCCTCGCCCTTTTTGAGGGCCGTCAGCGCGGTGTGTATCGCCTTGCTGCAGTCGTGCGCCGTTTCGAAAGTCTCAACGTGTCTATTGATCTGAAGCGCCTGCTGCAGCCAGAAACCGCTCAGACCGTCGAGGTCGACGCGTTCGACGGCGCCCGAGCGTCCCCTCAGACCGCTTGTCGCCTGCTCCACGGCTTCCGTCTGCCGTAGGCATCGGTCCGCTAGCATGTTCAGTTCCGCCGCGAGCCGCCCCTTGTCGCCCTTCCAGTCAGTGGGCAATCTTTCGGTCATCTCGCCGCAGCGCAAGGCGGCGACCGCTTTGATCAATAGGCCGAGCTCGCTGTCGGCTACCCTGCCGTCTTCAACCACGATCGTGTCCATCCGAGCCTCGCCCATAAGGTTCACAACTGCTGCTTGGTTTTGAGGGTAGCCGCTGCGTGGATTCTAGGGATCATACATTCGGCTCCTCGTAAATTTCCCCGATGGTGGCGTAGACCGCCACACGAGGTCAACGAACTGATGCGAGTTTGGCAGTTTCGTGAGTCGCTAACCCCTTCGCGGCGAATGGCCCTTGGTTTGCACGAGTCGGCTTCCGAAGCTAAATCTTTCCACTAATAAAGCTAATGTTGTAGTCGCTTAAAAAAGCGGAAATCGCCCTTTGCTCGATTATCGAGGCTTTTCAGCCACTGACCGTCAACGAAGACGTTGGGTTGATTGACGCGCTCGTCGCGACAGGCGCAACGGTTTCGCGGACCAATAAGCTCCGTATGAAAACGAGCGCACGCACCGATTCGCGCGCACCCTGGAGATTTGGCGCCACGCTCTTTGCTGCCTCTTAGCGGCTCGCGAGCGCTCCGTCGAAAGCGACTTCGAGTCAGCAACGACCCGCTGAAACGTCGGACGGCAGTGACGAGGCCCCAGCCGACTCGGCTGCGGCTTCAGCAAAAGTGCAGACGATATTTTTTGGACCTTCATTCAATTTGCGAGGAAAGCGCGCTACCGGTAACGTTCAACCTTTCCAGCAATGTCAGGTCAGCTCGGTGTGTAAGCGACGAAGCACCTTTGTCTCTCGCGCCACCGTTCATTTGTGTTTCTACCCGATGACGGCATCGACGAAGGTAACGTCCATGAAATGTCGACGTAAGGGAACGCGTATTGCTCTTCGGCTCGTTAAACCATGAAGGAGCAGAGCCGTGCGCAACAATCCGCCCATGTCCACTGACGAACTCGACACGGTACCCGACACGTCGAGTCCCGCCTACGCTGCGGGCCATCCGCTCACACGCGCCTTCGATGCGTTTGCGAGCGCCGTTACTCGCTGGGCCGGCTCGCCGATTGCGTTCGCGCTAGCGGTGACGTCGGTCGTTGTCTGGGCCTTCACAGGTCCGTTCTTTCACTACTCCGAGAACTGGCAACTCGTGATCAACACCGGCACGACGATCGTCACGTTCGTGATGGTTTTCCTGATCCAGCAGAGCCAGAACAAGGACAGCGTTGCCTTACATCTGAAGCTCAACGAGCTGATCGCTTCGCATCGCGCGGCGAGCGATAAGCTGATCGGCATCGAGGACGCGAGCGAGGACGAGTTGCGGCGGCTTGCGGCGGCATATCTGCGCATGGCGAGCGGCGACACAACGGTCTTCGCCCCGCCCGAAGGAGGCAGTCTGGCGCAGGCATCGGAAGGCCCTTGAGGAGCCGACGTCTGTATAGCTGAACCCGCCGGTTTGTTCTGACCGGAATTCAGTCATCTGGTTCTCGCTATCGGCCTCCATCCGCCACACCGAAGCGGATCAGGTCTATCGACCTTCAGTCGTTTCAGTCACGACCTTTTCTTCACGGACCGCGTTTTTCGCATTTGCATCGCCGTGTCCGCGAACAGATCGATCACCACTTCGCGCAGCCAGCGATTGCCTTCGTCCTGCTGGACTCGCGCGTGCCAGAGCAAATGAATCGGCGCGGCGGGCAACGTCATCGGCAACGCGCACAGGCTAAGCGAGAACGGTAGAGCCAATTGCAAAGCGAGTCGTTCCGGTACCGTGGCGATTAGATCGGTGCGTTGCAGGATGTAGCCGACACTCATGAAATGCGGCACCGTCAGGCGCACCTGGCGCCGCACGCCCTGTCGTTTAAGCCAGTCATCGACTTGGCCGTGTCCTGTGCCGGCGGACACCACCACCAGATGTTCGGCCTCACGCCAGGCAGCGAGCGTAAGCGGCGCTTCCTCCAGTGCATGGCCACGCCTGAATAAGCAGACATAGCGCTGATCGAACAAGCGGCGCTGATAGAAGCCGCCTTTGAGCTGCGGCAGCAAGCCGATAGCGAGATCGACCCGGCCGTCGGCCATCTCGTCGCCTAAATTGATGCTCGTGTTGCGAACAGTATTCAGAGCGATGCCTGGTGCCTCACGCGACAGTCGTTCGACCAGCGAGGGCAGGAAGACGACCTCGCCGATATCGGTCATTCCGATCGTCACCGTGCGCGCGGCAAGCAGTGGATCGAAACCGGCCGCAGGGTTAAGTGCAGCGTGGAGGGTCGCGAGCGCCTGCGATACTGGCTCTGCAAGACGCAACGCAAACGGCGTGGGCACGACACCCCCCGGCCCACGTACGAACAGCGGGTCACCGAGCCGACGACGCAGTTTGGCGAGCGCATTGCTGACGCCAGGCTGACTCATGTTCATTTGCTCGGCGACGGTCGAGACACGCCGCTCCTGCATCAATCGCTGAAAAAGCAGCAGTAAATTAAGGTCGATGTCGCTCAGTTCCATGACGCTGGCCTCTCTGATCATTCAACCCAGTGATGAAGCATATTCCCGTCATTTTATTGCGGAATGACTCTCCATTGCTGAGAATAAAGACACGACGCACGCATTCGACTTGCGAACAGTACGCATGCCGCGCCGACTCGACACACATCAATTAAAGATCGGAGACACACCATGGAACAGCTGGATCTGAGGATCGCCATCGTCGGTGCTGGCATCGGTGGACTTACGCTCGCGCTTGCGCTGCGAGACCAAGGAATCGACGTGCAACTCTATGAGCAGACCGACGAACTGCGCGAGGTGGGAGCGGCCGTCGCGCTGTCAGCGAACGCGACGCGGTTTTATGAGCGCATGGGTCTGCGCTCAGCCTTCGATGCCGTATGCGCAGAAATACCGGCGCTGATCTATCGGGACGGGCGCAGCGGGGAGGTCATCGGGCAACATCGCGGGGCGCCGAGCTATCGCGAGCAGTTCGGCGGGTCGTACTGGGGCATCCATCGTGCGGATCTGCAAGCCGTGTTGTCGAAAGCGGTCGGGCTTGAGCGCATCAATCTCAGCCATCGGCTTATCGATCTCGTGCAGCATCAGGATCGTGTGAGCTTGAGCTTCGCCAATGGCAAGCAGATCGAGGCCGACCTCGTGATCGGAGCAGACGGGGCACGCTCGATCACCCGGCGCTGGATGCTTGGCTATGACGACGCCTTGTATTCGGGCTGCTCAGGCTTTCGCGGTGTAGTGCCGGCGGAGCGCATGGACCTGCTGCCCGATCCCGAAGCCATTCAGTTCTGGGTTGGACCGCAGGGCCATCTGCTTCACTATCCGATCGGCGACAAAGGCGACCAGAACTTTTTGCTCGTCGAACGTCATCCCTCGCCGTGGCCTTCACGCGAGTGGGTCACGCCGGCTAGTGAGGGGGAGCAGCTGCGCATGTTCGGGCATTGGCACCCTGCCGTGGTGCAGATGATCACGGCGATGCCCATCAGTCAACGCTGGGGTCTCTTCCATCGCCCGCCGCTCGGGCGCTGGAGCAAGGGCCGCGTGACGCTCATCGGTGATGCCGCGCATGCGCTCGTACCGCACCATGGCCAGGGCGCCAATCAGTCGATCGAGGACGCCGTGGTGCTGGCCGCGCAATTGGTCAAGGCGGGCCCGGGCCGTTGGCGCGAGGCGCAAGAGGCCTACGAGAGGCTGCGCCGGGGCCGCACGCGCAAGGTGCAATATGCATCGATTTCGACAGCCGACGTGTTGCATTTGCCCGACGGGCCCGAGGCGCAGTCGCGCAACGCTCGGCTTGGCGCGCGCGACAGCCTGCTGCATCACCTCGACTGGATTCACGATTTCGACGCCCTTGAACAAGAGCCAACCGAACGTCAGGGAGGCACGTGGCTTTAAATCAGCCGTGCGCGAGCGCTTTCTGCGCAGGCTCGAAAACCGTAGACGTGCATTTCAAACTCTGGTTATGACCTTTGCGCATGGTTCGTCCGGCCATTTCCGAAGTGATGCGGTCGTTCCAACGGCACTGAGACTGTGCTCGACGAATGGCCGCTCTTGGCCGAACCCGCTCCGACGATCGCTGCGCATCGGAACCATGGCGTCCGCTCCGAACGTTGCGACTTCGGCTTATCTGGGCGATTTCGAAGCGACCTAACTTATCGCGCTGTGCGATTCCAACGATCGCTTGAGAAATGACACAGATCGCTGCTCGCACAAGGGCGAAACCACACCGCCGCAATCAGCAAGTGTGCTCAGCCCTAAACGGCACATCTACTCCATAAGTTCAAAGAAAGCAGATCGAGATCCAAGGAACGAAGGCTATCGCGATCAGCCCGAGAAGCAGCATGCCCAGATAAATCCAGATGCGCTTGAGTCCCGCTTCCGGCGATACCTCACCGATGATGCACGCCGCGTAGTAACACAGGCCGAACGGCGGCGCGAACACCCCGAGCCCCATTGCTAGCACGACGACCATCGCGTAGTGCACTTCGTGTATCCCGAGCTGATGTGCAACCGGGAACAACAGCGGCCCAAACAGCACGATGGCCGGAATGCCCTCCAGCACGCTACCGAGGACGATGAACGCAACGATCGATACCAGCATGAAGCCCGCGGCACCGCCCGGGACTCTCGTCATCATGTTCGCGAGATCGTGCGAGAAACCCGACTGCGTCAACGCCCAGCCCATCGCGCTCGCCGCCCCGACAATGAACAGAATCGCACCGGACAACGCCGCCGTCTGCAGCAGCATCGGCATGATGGCTTTCCACTTCAGGCCGCCGCGATAGATCAATAGGCCGATTACGAGCGAGTAGGCGATCCCGATCGTCGAGACCTCCGTCGCGGTCGCAATTCCCTCCACCACGGCACTGCGGATCAGGAACGGCAGCAGCAGCGCGGGCAAGGCAATCACGAAGGTGCGGCGCACCTGGGACCAGGGTGCCCTCACCGCTCCCGCGCGGCTCTCGTCCGTCTCATCCTCGCGTCCCGCACGCCACCACGCAACGACGCCGAGCACGAAAGCAAGCACGATCGCCGGCAGAATGCCCGCGGTAAAGAGCGCAGCGATCGATATGCCGGTCACCGACGCGATCGCGATCAGCACCAACGACGGCGGAATCGTTTCGCTCATCGCGCCGGAAGCGGCGAGCAGCGACACCAGCTCGCCGTCCTTCATTCCGCGCTTGCGCATCTCGGGGAAGAGCACCGGCGCCACGGCCGCCATGTCGGCCGTCTTGGAGCCCGAGATACCCGAGATCAGCAGCATCGCGCCGAGCAGCACATACGACATGCCGCCCCGAACGTGACCGAGCAGCGACGCGAGAAACGCGACCATCACGCGCGCCACGCCCGTGACGTGCACGAGCTGTCCGAGCAGCACGAACATCGGCACGGCGAGCAGGATCAGCGTGCTCATGCCCTCGTCCATACGTCCGACTACGACGCTGAGCGGCGTCGACGTGGTCGTCAGCAGATAGGCGCTGGTCGCAAGCGAAAACGCGAAGGCGATTGGCACGCCCGCCATCACCGCCGTGCCAAGCATGCCGACGAAGAACACCAGCAGCGCGCCCTGCCCCATGTGCGTCAATGGCGCCTTGGCGAGATAGCAGCCGAAGGCGATCAGCAGCATGAGCGCCAGCGCACCAACGATATGCCGCCGGTCATGCCGCGCGAGCCGCAGCCCGCAACTGACCAGCGCCGCCGCGCAGCCGAACGGAATCGCCAGTGCTCTGACCGAGCCCGACCAGCCGAGTGCAGGCGTCTCCACGAACGCCTGGTCCTGCACGTAGTCGAACGCGGGATGCATGACCAGCGCGAAGAACGCGGCCGCAGCGGCGACCGCCAGCGTCTCGGCCCATGCCTGCGCGCGCGGTGTCATGTGCGATACGAAGAAGGTCAACCGCATGTGACACGAACGCTGCACCGCGAGCGCGCTGCCCAGCATTGCAAGCCAGAGGAACAGGATCGACGCGAGTTCGTCCGACCAGATCAGCGGTTGGTGAAACACTGCACGCGCAACGATGCCGACGAACAGCAGCGCAACCTCTCCCACGACTGCCGCCGCGGCGAGCACCTCGATCCCGCGTCTCAACCAGCGTTCGATGCCGCTCTCGCCATGCGCATTGCGTACGAATGTCGGCCCCGGCACCTCCAGATTGTGTGCCGCGCTCATGATATTTTCCCCGTCACCGCTTCGAGGGCACTCCACGGACCGGCACCGAACTTGTCCCGCCACTGCGTATAGAAGCCGGCTTTCGATAGCGCAGTGCGAAACGCCTCCCTGTCCGCGGGGACGAACGTCAACCCCTTGCCGGACAACTGGGACTTCAGCGATGTATTCAAACGCGCGACGTCCGCGCGCTGCTCGACGCTCGCCCGGTCGAATTCGCGCCGCACGATAGCCTTGAGATCGTCCGGGAGTGCATTGAAGGCGCGCGGGTTACCGAGCAGCCAGAACGGGTCCCAGATGTGATTGGTCTCGGCGACGTACTTCTGCACTTCATACAGCTTGCCCGCCTCGATCGTGACGAGGCCGTTTTCCTGACCGTCCACGAGATGGGTCTGCAACGCGGTGTAGAGCTCGTTGAAGTTGATCGACGTAGGGTTCGCCCCTAGCGTCTGAAAGAGCGACGTGAACATCGGCGAGACCGGCACGCGGATCCGGTAACCGCGCAAGTCGTCGGGCGCCTTGATCGGTTTCGTCGCGGACGTGATCTGCCTAAAGCCGTTGTCCGCCGCCTTCGACACGGAGACGTACCCGCTCTTGTCGATCTGCGCGCGGATGATCTTGCCGAGCTCGCCATCGACGCCGCGCCAGACCTGGTCATAGTCCGAGAACGCAAAGCCGAGATTGGTGATTGCCGCGAGCGGAATCACGGTCGACATCACCGAGCCAGAGATGTTGAGGAACTCGACGGCGCCCGAGCGCGTCTGCGACAGCAGGTCAGTGTCCGAGCCCAGTTGCGATGCGGGGAAGAAGCGGATCTCGAGCCTGCCGCTGCTTGCCTCGCGAATGCGGTCGATGGCTTCCTTGAGTCGTGTATTGATCGGCTGATTGAGGGATTGCCCAGTGGCGAGCTTGTAGGTGAACTCGGCAGCGCGTGCTGGCCGGGTCCATATCGTTACCAACGGAAGGGCGGCCGCAGCCTTCAACACCGCGCGTCGCGAGATGCGGCGCGGCAAGTTCGACGTGCTCATGATGCTGTCTCCTGTTATATGAACTTACCGTGGCGCGCCACTTTGTCGGTATGGCGTCGGGGCACGTTGCGGCGCTTGTTCGACTCTTGTCGAGGCGCCGCCGGTCCTGCGTGTGCAAAATATAAGAGGCTTGTTGGTGAAGGACAATTCAATTATTTTGCGCAAAGGTGTAGCCAATCTAAAGGGTGATCATGTATCTGCCATTGCGGGCCATCAGTGTTTTTCATGCTGCCGCGAGTTCGGGGAGCATTTCTCGCGCAGCAGCAGAATTGAACGTGACGCCATCAGCCGTCAGCCAGCAAATCCAGTCGCTCGAGACGCACTTGGGCACGGCGTTGATGACGAAGGTCGGACGAGGCGTGGCATTGACCGAAGCAGGCGAGCGCTACTTCGCGATGATTGCAGAGGAGATCGACCGCATCGCGGACGCGACTCAGCGTATACGCGGGTTGCGGTCCGTCACGCTCCTGACCGTGCGCGCGACGCCGACGCTCTCAACCAAGTTTCTCTTGCCTCGGTTACGCTCGTTCCTCGACGGTCATCCCGATCTCGAAGTGCGCCTGAACGGCACCAACGAAATGACCGACTTTGCGCAGGAAGCCGTTGATATAGAGATCCGTCACGGCACCGGACAATGGCCGGGCGTGTATGTGGAGGCGCTGACCGAGGAATCGTTCCTGCCGGTCTGCTCGCCCGCGTACTGCGCGCCAGCGAGTCTCGATGCCGCCGATCTGCAGCGGCATCGCCTCATCTACTCGATAAAGTCGCAAGTCCAGTGGCCGCACTGGTTCTCGGTGGCGCGTGCGGCGCCGCTCGATCCGGGGCAGCGAGTGCTGTTCGACCGCAGCCATATGGCGATCGATGCGGCCGTCGATGGCATGGGCATCGCGCTCGAAAGTACGCTCATGATGTGGCGCGAGCTGCGCGACGGCACATTGATCTGCCCCGTGCGCGAGCCTCCCGCGATCCGCCTGACGACGCAGTGGATCGTCTGCCCGTTCGAGCATCTGCACAAGAAGAAGGTGATCCTGTTCCTCGATTGGCTGCGCGCCGAGCGTGCCGCCTGGCTATCCGTATCCCAACAACCCGCCGCCCGCTGATGGTGAAGCCTGGCTAACAAATCGCCTCGGAAATGTTAATTGTTCTGGCAGAAACCCCTGACTACACTTGCTCGCAAGTAAGGCGCACCGCTGCTATGCCTTCGATCACGCCACCCCGGCCACTTACCGCGCGCCGCTCTCGCGGCCACGATCCATAGTCTCGACCACAAAGGATTGCACATGAATCTCTCCAGTCTGCTCCAGGCACGCAACGCCTCTGGACGTCCCGTTCGCGTCGGCCTGATCGGTGCCGGCAAGTTCGGCTCGATGGTGCTGTCACAGGCCCGCCATATCGAAGGGCTGCACGTCGTGGGCGTTGCCGATCTCGACGTCGGCAAGGCGCGCGCATCGCTTGCACGAGTCGGCTGGTCGGCCGAGCAATATGGCGCACGCTCGCTCTCCGATGCCGTGAAGACCGGCGCAACCTGCGTGCTCGACGATGCAGCCGCGCTCGCCGCCTGCGATGAAATCGAGTGCATCATCGAAGCGACGGGCCACCCGATCGCCGGCGTGCGTCACGCTTTGGCCGCGATCGAAGGCAACAAGCATGTGGTGATGGTCAACGTCGAGGCCGACGCGATGTGCGGCCCGCTGCTCGCCGCGCGCGCCCGCGAGCGCGGTCTCGTCTACAGCATGGCGTACGGCGACCAGCCCGCAATCATCTGCGAACTCGTGGACTGGGTGCGCTCTTGCGGCTTCGAACTGACCTCGGCTGGCAAGGGCATGAACTTCGAGCCGCGCTACCGCTATTCGACCCCGGACACGGTCTGGAGCTTCTTCGGCTGGACCGACGAAGAAGTCGCCAAGGGCGATTTCAACCCGAAGATGTACAACTCGTTCACCGACGGCACCAAGGCCGCAATCGAAATGGCGGCGGTCGCGAACGGCACGGGCCTCGATTGCCCGGACAACGGTCTCGCGTTTCCTCCCGCAGGCCTGCATGATCTCGCGCGCGTCTTCCGGCCAGCGGAAGATGGCGGACGCTTGTCGCGCAGCGGCCTCGTTGACATCGCCGCCAGCCAGGAACCGGACGGCCGCGAAGTATTCAACAACATTCGTTATGGCGTCTTCGTCACGTTCAAGGCGCCGAACGAATACGCGCGTGCGTGCTTCAAGCAGTACGGCCTGCTCGTCGATCCGACCGGCTGGTACGGCTCGATGTGGCGCCCGTTCCACATGATCGGCCTCGAAACCAGCGTGAGCGTGTTGTCGGCCGTATTGCGCGGCGAGGCGACAGGCTCGTCGAAGGAGTTCCGCGGCGATGCCGTCGCTACCGCCAAGCGCGACCTGAAGCCGGGCGAGATGCTCGACGGCGAAGGCGGATACGCGGTCTGGGCTAATGCGATCCCGGCATCGAAGAGCCTTGCTATCGGCGGTCTGCCGATCGGGCTTGCGCACAACGTCAGGCTGAAGCGTCCGGTCGCCAAGGACACCATCGTGCGCTTCGAGGACGTCGAACTCGAGCGCGATCTCGATGTCGTCGCGCTGCGTCGCGAGATGGAGCAAAGTGCGCTCGGCAAGCCGGCGAAGGCAGCGTGAGGCGTGCACATCATGGCATCGATAGGGGAGTCCAGCATGGATAGCGGAACCGAAGCATTCGTGGTCGTTGCCGAGTTCGAAGTGAAGCCCGACTGCGTTCGCGACTTCCTCGCGCTCGCACGCGACGACGCACGGCACTCGCTCGCCGACGAGCCCGGCTGCCGGCAGTTCGATATCGTCCAGCTCGACGAGACGCCGGCGCGCGTCATGTTCTACGAGGTATACGACGATCGCGCCGCGTTCGACGCGCACTTGCAGACGGCGCACCTCGATCGCTTTCGTGCCGGCTTTCCGGCGCTGATCGTGGCGGAGCGCCCGGTGCGCTTCGGCCGCCGCGAGCCTGCATGATGCGCGCGAGTCTTGCTGTGGGCTTTATCGGCACCGGCATCATGGGCTTGCCGATGGCCCGGCGCGTGGCCGGCGCCGGCTACCGGGTCGCGGCGTGGAACCGCACCCGGGACAAGGCGGCGCCGCTCGTCTCGGCGGGAATCGAGGTGGTCGGTCATGCAAGCGAAGCCGCGCGCGACGCGGATGTCGTCATCTGCATGCTCAGTTCGGGCCCCGCATGCGACGACCTTCTGCTGGGCGAGGACGGGATCATCGCCAAGATGCGTGCGGGCAGCGTGCTGATCGTGATGAGCTCGATTCCTGTCGAGACGGCGCAATGCCACGCCGGGGCCGCGGCGGCGCGCGAAATCGGCTATCTCGACGCGCCCGTTTCCGGCGGCGAGAAAGGCGCGCAGGACGGCACGCTCGCGATCATGGCCGGCGGCGAGGCGGAGGTCTTCGAACGCGTGCGCGCCGTCCTGCAGACAATGGGCCGTCCCACGCGCATCGGCCCAGCGGGCACGGGCCAGCTCGCGAAGCTCGTCAACCAGATGATGGTAGCAAGCACGATCGCCACCGTCGCCGAAGCGATGCTGCTCGCGGAACGTGGTGGCGCCGATCCCGCGCAAGTCCGCGCGGCGCTGCTCGGCGGATTCGCCGACTCGACGATCCTCCGCCAGCACGCGGCACGCATGATCGCGCGAGACTTCGTGCCGGGCGGCCCGGCCAAATATCAGATCAAGGATACGAAGACCGCCCTCGGTTTTGCGCAGAGCTTGGGGCTGGAGTTGCCGGTACTGGGGCTCGTCGATGGCCTCTTCATCGACATGGTCGAACACGGCGACGGCGAGTTGGACCACAGCGCGCTAATTCGGGAACTGCGCAGGCGCAACGGCTTGCCGGTGTCGTGACGTTGGTACGAACGGATCTTTGATTCGACACGCACCATGCGTCGTGCGACGCCATCTTCCGGGAGGCCGTAAGAGATCAGGCCGGTATTGATACATACTATGCTGTAGTCGGACGCTTGCGCCACGCACCGCGCGCGCGGTTTCTCATTGAACATTGGCGCCTCAATCAAAGAAAAACCCACAACGTTCCGGTTCAGCGGGGGCGCCGTCCGCTGCAACCGGTTGTCAGTTAGGCGTCGCTGTGCCCTTGGCGCCGGAGTACAACATGGGTGGCTTTCTCCGACGCAACGAACTGAACGCATTTGTATCCCAGAGCGCGTGCGTCAATCCCCTCGAACAATCGCTCTCCCCCGCCCAGCAGGACCGGCGAGAGAGCGACGTGCAACTCATCGATGAGGCCCGTACGAAGATATTGCTGGATCGTGCTAGGTCCGCCGCCAATGCGTACATCCATTCCGTTGGCTGCGTCGCGCGCCCGGTCAAGCGCCTCGGTGATAGGGCGGGTTGTCCCCCCACCAGCCTTTCCAGTTCATGTCCGGCCAGGAACCGCGAACCGGTCCGAACATGTTTCTTCCGAGAATCCATGCGCCAACATTCTTGAAGCCCCGCGCAGCGAAGTCGTCATCGATCCCAGTTGTGCCACCGTCGGCGCCAAACAGGGTCCGTTGGAACGTGCGTGTCGGGACTAACCACTGGTGCAAATCTGTCCCGCCCACGCCGAGCGGATTCCTGATGTCCTGATCCGGACCAGCTCCGTATCCGTCAAGCGAGATGGTAAAGCCCTCAACTCGGACGCGTGTCATTTTCATGCCTTCCTTTCGATTGATGCTGTCACCTGCAAGACCTGCGGCTTATATCGGTCACTGCGGATAGAAATCAGCCAAATAAAACCGCCCGCGGAACCCGCACTCGACAACGCATATTCCGGCAGTAGTTGGTTCTATCCGTTGAATAGGCCGACGTGCCTATCTGCCACGTTGGCGACACCTGTTCCTTCGGGCGCCTCGAACGCCTGGCCGGAGAATCAACGACGAGACTGCCGTCATTGAACAGATTTCAGCAGCTCATACCCCTGTCACGGCTTCTCCGGCATGGCCGATGAGTGATGACTTGTAATTAGCCATTGCGCCCCATCCCAGTGATAGGTATAGGTATAACGGGCCTTAACAACCGCTCCAGTTCTTGCGAAGGTGAATGTGTAAAGCCCGGCGTCCACAGCAGTATTGCAACCCTGTTCGATATAGCTGAAATTAATCTTTCCGGACGGACGATCTTGCAGAAAATGACGGAAGTAATCCTCCTTTTCGGCGACCGTCAAACGTGGAGCGTTGGATACCGTTGGGAGAAGAATTGAACGCGCCGCATAATTGGCGACTACCTGGTGCGGATCACCGGTTTGCAGTGACTGATTCCATCGCTCAAACAACGCCGCAATCTCTTGATCTGATGCGACCTTACAAGTTTCGGTGCGCGACGCCGGCGCATTGTTTGACATGCCTTGATTCGCGGCGCATCCGGTGAGCACGGCAGCAAGCAGCGCAGAGATGGTAAATAGCTTCATGGCGGCTCTCCAGTCAGGAGGTGGGAGGACGGCACACCGGAAGTATGGGCCGTCTTGCGCGTATGATCCACACCGGAATGACGACTTCCAGGCCGACCGACGTCGCTGCCGCACTCAGGTTGCGCTGCACCACGCGCATCGGACGATGGCAGCCGAAGGACAAACCGCGCATTTGGTGAAGGCCCCTTTTGCGGGAGCGGGTTCCCGTGGGCAGCCGCCAGCAACAAACGGCACTTTCACCTCGCCGTTCGAGGCCACTTCGTGCAGGGGTACTGGCCGGCCAAACACGCAGTGCTTCACACGCTATCGATCCGAGACGAACCGCTAAGACGCAGAACGCATCGGAATATAGTGCGCGTGGCGCCAGGTTCCAAGACGTACCGACTGCCCGCATAAGATCGAATGAATTTCTCGGGCATTCCTTTTGCGTCACCTCGATGAATGTCTCCCCGGTGCAATGCATTGGAATGACGACATCGGGATTGATTTCCTTAAGTGCTGCAACAGTTTCGCGTACGTAGTCGGCCTTTTGGGGCGCCAGATGGAATCCACCAATCACCGCATGCACTCTGTCGATTCCCGACACCTCGACAGCGCGCCTGACCGAATTCACGACACCGCGATGGCTGCATGACGTGATCACGATCAAGCCGCGATTCTTGACGTTGAAGCAGGTCGCCAGTTCATGTTGAAAGTCGTCGGGCACGACCTTGGCGGTTTGCTTTTCTGCTGGAAGTTTGTCGGGATAGCAACCGATGCCGTCTCTGACGCCGACTGTCATGCGGGTTGGCGCCAGTACTTTCTCGAACGATATGGTCGGAATTGTGCCAGCGGTGAAGGCGTGGTCCGCCACGGCAGACGGCGTTGGCGCGAAGACAATCTTTACTCCGGCGCCGAGTAGTGCATTTCGATCAAGGTATCCGAAGTCTTCCACTCTGCCGACGGTCCATTCGCGAGTGCAGAAGGTCTCTTCGCCTCCGACGTACGACTCGCGCGAGACTCGTCTGCATTTGCTTCAGTGTCGCGAACAGTTCGGTGATTTCATCCTTTCCGCGGGTGTCGAATTAGAGCGACAGGTTGCGGGTCGCGCCGTACCTCGATTTACACATCGAAGCGGACCCCTCGATGCTCCATTCCGCAGCAAGTGCCACAATAGGCTGCTGTCACAAATGCAGGCCTGTTCCTGTCACGGAGGCGGACGTGATTCACATCGCAATTGCAGCGGTTTCGGCGACGGTGAACGGAATTCTCGCATCCCGGCTCTTCCGGTATTTTGCGCCGGTTCTTGCTGGCGCAATGGTCGCAATAGGTTCCGCGCAGGCCCAGCCTGCATCGTTCGACTCATTCGCCGTGCCCTCCGGCAGCGCACCGCACGATGTCGCGCCAGCGCCTGACGGCACCGTCTGGTACACCGCGCAGGCGCAAGGTGCAGTCGGACGGCTGGACCCGCGCAGCGGCAAGATCGACCGGGTCCCGCTCGGCAACGGGTCGGCACCGCACGGCGTGATCATCGGTCCGGATCGGGCCGCATGGATCACGGATGGCGGGCTGAATGCAATCGTTCGCGTGGATCCCAAGACACTCGCCGTCACGCACTTTCCGTTGCCCAAGGACCGAAAGAACGCCAACCTGAACACGGCCGTCTTCGACAAACGAGGGCACCTGTGGTTTACCGGCCAAGTCGGAATCTACGGTGAGCTTGACCCGGCGAGCGCCAGCATGCGCGTGTTCGATGCGCCGCGCGGGCCCGGCGCCTACGGCATCTGTGTCACCCCTGACGGTAGCCTGTACTTCGCTTCACTGGCTGGCAGCTACCTCGGCCGCATCGATCCGGTGAGCGGTGCGGCGCAGGTCATCGAGCCGCCAACACCGGAACAGGGAGCACGCCGGGTATGGTCGGACTCGAAAGGACGCGTCTGGATCAGCGAGTGGAACGCGGGAAAGGTGGGCATGTTCGACCCGGCGACGCATCGGTGGCGCGAATGGAAGCTGCCGGGCTCTGATCCGCATGTGTATGCGATATTCGTCGACGACCAGGACATCGTCTGGCTCAGCGAATGGAGCGCCAACGCGTTAGTACGCTTCGACCCACGAACCGAACGATTCGAGACGTTTGCGCTGCAGCGGCCACACGCGAACGTGCGTCAGATGATGGGCCGGCCGGGAGAGGTCTGGTTGTCCGAATCCGGTACGGACCATCTGCTGCGCTACAGATCTGGTGCAGCGACTGTCGACAGCAAGTGACGCCACAGCAACCGTGACGCACGTATCCGGCGTCGCGCAGTGACCTGGCGGTACCTGATTTTGCGAGAAGCTGAGAACTCCCTTCGAGACGCGCACTTACCGTTACCCTCGCCAGGCAACTCCAATGACCGACAATTCCGATCGCGATCCTGATTCCGATCCCGACAAGCTAAAGGGCCCTGGTGGCATGACGTTGCGGCAGATTCACGAACAGGTGCAGAAGTCCGTCCAGCGAGACTGCGAGGCGCAGGCCGTGCACAACTCGCCCACGCAGAAGAGCCGATGGCAGCGGTGGGTGAGATACGTATGGGGCCGCAGCGGGCGGCGCTAGCAGGCTCTAGCAGCAGCTGACCTTGATGTCGGTTGCCACGGTGAAGCATTTATGCGTCGCGAGCCGGGTTAAAAATCGATAGCACCAAAACTTGGTTTGGCGCATGCGAATCGCTGTTTACACTCGGTCATAAGGTTATATCAAATGTCGTCAACTTTCCAAGACCGCCCATCCAGCCATCTGACTGATTGCGCCGGAGCGTACTGCGGAATGGGCCGCGTACCCGCTCGAGACCAGGTTTTCCAGAAAACCGCCCCTACATCCCTAGATAGTCGGACCTGCAAAATTGGGTTTTGTTCGTGGACGCCTCGGGGCGTTCATCAGGTGGCCTTGTACTTTTCGAACTCAGGCAGTTGTAGGAGGTGCGAGCAAGGTTCCT
>NZ_FCOG02000029.1 GCF_001544975.2 Caballeronia arationis
GGAAAACGGTAGCGGCATTGCCGGCTGTCCACCGCCCGAGGGCGGTCCTCGAGGACGGCTGGCGCCGCTACCGTTCAAGCAGCCTGTGCGACCAGGCCTTGTGTGCGCGGCGCAAAGAGCGCCGCATTGTCGAGCACCGATGATTCGCCCGGCACTTCATTCTGGCTCACCACCTCCAGAGCGGCTTCTTCGGTCGCCTGACGGGCGGCCGCCGCTTTCTTGGTCTTCCCCGCGCGTGACGGCGGCTGGCAGGCCCCGCACACCACGTTGTTCTGCAAATCATGTTTGTGCGCAACGAACTTGCCGGTGCAGCGGCAGCAGCGCGTGAGCTGCAGCATGTCGGCGTCGAAGAAGCGCACGAGAGTCCAGGCCCGCGTCAAATCCAGTACAGCCTCGGCGCCGCTATGGTTGCAGTGCTCGAGATACAGCCGATAACCCTTGGTCAATGCGTCCAGGTGCGAGCAGCCCGCTTCGTTCTTCAGAAACACGTAGGTGTTGTAGAACAGCGATGCGTGGATGTTCGCGAGCCACGTCATGTACCAGTCTGCCGAGAAGGGCAGCATCCCCTTCGGCGGCGATACGCCCTTCACTTCGCGATAAAGACGGATCATGCGGTCGCGCGAAAGCGTCAGTTCGCTTTCCAGGACCTGCATCCGCGCGCCGAGTTCGATCAGTGCGATTGCGCGGAATACTTCCTGTGCGTCTTCGGTCAGGCTTTTTTTCAGCATTGTGGTCATGGCTGGCCCCGTCTCAAGCGAACTGTTCGGCCGGCTGGCCGGCGAGCAGGATGGCTGCGTGCGTCGGCGCAATGTCCGCGTTCTTCGCGGGTTGCGTCAGTGCCGACAGCATCGTGTGATCGTTGAAGCGGAAAAAGCACAGCAGCTGATCCGATCCCGCAAGCTTCACGACCTGCGGCAGCGTGAGACCGGCCAGCAGGTCAGCGAGTTCGGCCGACAGGCCAAGCCGGAACATGCCGATGGCACGATCCTCGCGCAACATCCGCTGTGCGAGCATGATGTACGACAGGTTGATTTCGCGAATCGATTCCAGCGTTTCACGACCGTTCATGATTTTGCTGCTTCCAGTAATTCCCCGAACCTGGCCGGCATTTTTTGCCGATATCTTTTTTTGTGCCTCACCGGACTTAGATCCGCCCGGCTACATAATCTTTGATACAGCGTGTTACAACTTGTAACAACACTGTGAAACGGATTGTAAGTACCGTCCGGTGGGAAATCAAGAACATCTCAATAATAATTTTCAGGAAAACAACACGTTGATTCGGTAAGTTTTTCAGTCTTTTTCCGGGAGTTTGTAACAGGAAAAAGTAACCGATCCCTTTTATCTTTTTGGGCATTCCGACACGTGATTACCGAGTATCTGTAACAAGGTGCAAACCGGTAATTTCAAGACAGAAACGAAGGAATTGGCCCACTCGTTGACAGTGCGCAAAACAGAATAAGCGGGGCCGGAGTAAGCGAGGTACGACGACTCGCCGCGGCGCCTTCTAACGACCGATTAAGCGTGTAAATCGCAGGCGGGAAGGGAAAGGCGCATGAATTAAACGCGGGCTGCAATAAGGATGTTTCGCCGGAAGGCGAGAATCCGGGCGCGCATGTTCAGAAATACGGTCGCGAATCGCCGCCTGACGCTCCGCAATATGGGCCTTGGCCGGGCGAACGTTCGATAGGCCCGAAATATGCGCGCAAATGGTATCTTCGGCAGCGGCCAGGGTAATTCCCGCTGCTTCATTCCAAATACTCACGAGCAAAACAGGATTCGTAGTGACCGATAGCACTACAACGCCGGAGCCATCGCTCGACCCATCCGAAACCGCCGCCGCCGATGCCGGCACCATGTTCGCCAAAAGCGCGCTCAATTTCCCCGTTGTGGGGCTGGGCGGCTCGGCGGGCGGTCTGCAAGCCCTGATTCGCTTCTTCGAAAACGCGCCCACCGACATGGGAATGGCGTTCGTCGCGGTACTGCATCTGTCGCCGAATCACGTCAGCACAGCCCACGAAGTGCTGCGCCGCGCGACGCGCATGCGCGTCGTCCAGGTGAGCGAGCCGGTTCCGATCGAGCGCAATCACGTCTATGTCATCGCGCCGGCCAAGAGCCTGACGATGATCGACGGCCATCTGCGCGTGCGCGACGCGGCGCCGTCGGGCGGGCGTCCGGTCACCATCGACACGTTTTTCCGCAGTCTCGCCGAAGCACACGGCCAGCACGCGATGAGCATCGTCCTTTCGGGCACCGGCAGCGACGGCGCCGTAGGCCTCGCGCGGGTGAAGGAAGTGGGCGGCGTCACGTTTGCGCAGGAGCCCAACGACGCCGAATACGGCGAGATGCCGCAGAGCGCCATCGCGACGGGCCAGGTCGACCTCGTGCTGCCGGTCGTCGAGATGCCGCAGAAGCTGCTCGAACTCTGGGCCAACGCGAAGCGCATCAGCCTGCCCGCGCTCGCACCGCGCACGAGCAAGGTGGCACCCGGCCCGGACGCCGGCTCGCGTGCCGAGGAAGCGCTGCAGGACATTCTCACGAGCCTGCGCGCGCGTACCGGCCACGACTTTCGCCACTACAAGCGCGCCACGATGCTGCGCCGGATCGAACGGCGGCTGCAGGTGAACGCGCTGCCCGATCTCGTCACGTATCGCGATTTCCTGCAAGGCAATCCGCGCGAAACGGGCGCGCTCCTCGCCGACATGCTGATCGGCGTGACCAATTTCTTCCGTGACCGCGAAGCGTTCGAGGCGTTCGCGCGCGACGTGCTGCCCGAAATCTACGAGCGCAAGCGTGATCACGACCAGGTGCGGGTCTGGGTGGCGGGGTGTTCGTCGGGCGAAGAGGCGTACACGCTCGCGATGCTCTTCACCGAGCACCAGAACGCGGCGCGCTCGCCGGCCGCGCTGCAGCTTTTCGCCACCGACATCGACGAGAGCGCGGTCGCGAGGGCGCGTACCGGCGTCTACCCGGATTCGATCGTCACCGACGTCCCGCCGGACATCCTGCGGCAGTTCTTCGCGAAGAGCGCGAGCCGCTACGAGGTGCTGAAGCCGGTGCGCGAGAAAATCCTGTTCGCGCTCCACAACGTGCTGCGCGATCCGCCGTTTTCGCGGCTCGACGTCGTGTCGTGCCGCAATCTGCTGATCTATCTCGACCGCACGGTGCAGCGCCAGGTGCTGGAGATGTTCCACTTCGCGCTCTATCCGAACGGGTATCTGTTCCTCGGCAGCTCGGAATCGGCGGATTCGGTGGAGGACCTCTTCAGCGTCGTCGACAAGAAACACCGCATCTATCGCGCGAAGGCGATCGCGCAGCCGCGCCGGCCGTCGATGATGACGCCCGCCGTGACCGGCCAGACGCCCGGGCCCGCCGTCGCCGATCCCGCGTCCGCGCTGATTCCGGCGCGCCGCAACTTCTCGTTCAGCGCGCTGCACCAGCGCGTGCTGGAGCAGTACGCGCCGCCCAGCATCATCGTGAACCGCGATTCGAAGATCGTGCACATGTCCGAGAACGTCGGACGCTTTTTGCGCTACGTGGGCGGCGAGCCGTCGAGCAACGTGATTGCGCTGGTGCTGCCGGAATTGCGGCTCGACCTGCGTACGGCGCTCTTCCAGGCGCTGCAGACGGGCAACAGCGTCGAGGCGCGGCGCGTGCGCCTCGTGCGGGACGCGCGCCCGTGCTATGTGACGATGACGGTGCGCCCCTTCCACGACGCCGACGCCGACGCCGATTTCGTGCTCGTGCTGTTCGACGAAGTGCAGGAGGCCATGACCGACGGGCTCCCGGCCACTGCCGAGGCCAGTACCGATTCCGTGCTGATGCAGCTCGAACGCGAGGTCCAGCGCAGCAAGGAGCAGTTGCAGCGCACGATCGAACAGTACGAGACGTCGACCGAAGAACTGAAGGCGTCGAACGAGGAATTGCAGGCGATCAACGAGGAACTGCGTTCGGCCACCGAAGAACTCGAAACCAGCAAGGAAGAACTGCAGTCGGTCAACGAGGAGCTCATCACCGTCAATAGCGAGCTGCAGTCGAAGATCGAGGAAACCGGCAAGGCCAACGACGATCTCCAGAACCTGATTGCGTCGAGCGACATCGCGACCATCTTCGTCGACCGCGCGATGCGCGTGAAACGCTATACGCCGAGCGCGACGGGCGTCTTCAACCTGATCGGCGCGGACGTGGGCCGCTCGCTCTTCGACATCACGCACCGGCTGCATTACCCCGAACTCGCGGACGATGTCGCCGCGACCTTCCAGTCGCTGCGCTTGATCGAACGCCAGGTCTCGAGCAGCGACGAGCGCTGGTTCCTCGCGCGGCTCCTGCCGTACCGCACGGGCGACGATCGCATCGACGGCGCAGTGCTGACGCTGATCGACATCACCGCGCGCCGGCGCGCCGAGGAAGAAGCGCGAGAAGGCGCGGAGCGGCTGCGGCTCGCGGCGCAGACCACCAACGACTACGCGATCATCGTGCAGGACCCGGAGGGCGTGATCCGGAGCTGGAACGCGGGCGCCGTGCGCGTGTTCGGCTATTTGGAGAGCGAGGCGCTCGGCAGGAACATCGAGATGATCTTCACGCCCGAGGACCGCGCGGAGGGCGTGCCCGCGCGCGAGCGCGAGACGGCCGCCGCCGACGGCCGCGCCGACGACGAACGCTGGCACGTCGCGAAAAGCGGGCGCCGGGTGTTCTGCAGCGGCGTGGTGACGCCGTTGTCGGACCCGGAATTCGCCGGCTACGCGAAGATCGCGCGCGATCTCACGGACCGCAAGTCGGTCGAGGACATGCGCCAGGTGCAGCTTTCTCAGGAGCGCCTCGTGCGCGAGCGCGCCGAGGCCGCGAACCGCCTGAAGGACGATTTCCTCGCCGTGCTCTCGCACGAACTGAAACATCCGCTCAATCTCATCAACGTGAAGGCGGAATTGCTGCCGCGCCTGCCCGAGTCGCGCGGGGTGCCGGCGATCGTCGAGGCCGCCGACGCGATCCAGCGCGCGGTGCTGAGCCAGGCGCAGATCATCGACGACCTGCTCGACCTGTCGCGCGTGCGCACCGGCAAGCTCGCACTGAAGCTCGCACTGACCGATCTGGCGCCGACCATGGCGTCGATCTGCGATGCGATGGAGGGCGACGCCGCCGCGCGCGGCGTCACGCTTTCGCTTACGACGGCAGCCAAACCGGCGCTCGCGAAAGTCGATCCGGTGCGCTTCGAACAGATCGTGTGGAACCTGGTCAGCAATGCGCTGAAGTTCACGCCGGCGGGCGGCAAGGTGAACATCGGCCTGACGCGCGACGGCGCGAACCTGTGCATCGAAGTGGCGGACACGGGCGAGGGCATCGAGCCGCAATTCCTGCCGCACATCTTCGACATGTTTTCGCAGGCGAACGAGGCGCGCCGCAAGTCGGGCGTCGGGCTAGGCATCGGGCTCGCGCTCGTGAAGCAGCTGGTCGAGATGCATGCGGGGCGCGTCGCGGTGCGCTCGGACGGGCACGGCAAGGGCACGTGCATCACGGTGTGGCTGCCGCCCGCGGGCGACGACGCCGCGCTGCCCGGCGCGCTGCCGGGCGAATCGAGCGTGCTCGCGGGATTGTCGCTTCTCGTCGTCGACGACGATGTCGAAACCGGCCACGCGCTCGGCTCGCTGCTGACGCTGGAAGGCGCGCGGGTTGCGACGGCCACGAACGGCGCCGAAGCGCTGGCGGAGCTCGAGCGCGAGCGCTACGACCTGCTAGTCTGCGACGTCGGAATGCCGGTGATGGACGGCTATCAGCTGATGCGCGAAGTCCGCTCGATCTCCGTGCTCGCGGCACTTCCGGCAGTCGCCCTGACCGGATACAGCGGCGCGGCGCAGGAGCAGAAGACCTTGCAGGCGGGCTTCGATGCGCATCTGACCAAGCCGGTTTCGCTCGCAGCGCTGATCGGAGCCGTGGAGCAGGTGATGCTGAAGAGGCCGGCGGCCGGCTGACGCCAGCGCGGCTGTCGGCGGTCACTTGTGCAGCGCGTGGCGGAGTGTCGTCACGTCGCGTGCGGTGACGGGGCGCGCGTCGTTTCCCCACGACGTGCGCACGAACGTGACGACCTGCGCGATCTGCAAGTCGGTCAACTGGCCGGCGAACGACGGCATTTTTTCGCGCTTCGGCCCGCTTCGGGTGTCCGCGCTGTTCCCGCCTTCGACGACGAGGCGCAAGAGCGATGCCGTATCGGGGGAAAGCACGGCCGGATTGCCCGCGAGACGCGGATACTTGCGCGGCTCGCCGCCGCCGTCCGCCTGGTGGCATTTCGCGCAATAGGCGAGATAGATGCCCGCGCCGGGACGCGCCGGCTCGCCGGTGCGGATCGACTCCGCGCTGACTTTCGCCGCGAGCGAACGCGACGCATACGCTCCGGAGCTTTCGCGCGCGGGCAGGCTCTTCAGATAGACGGCGATCGCGTTGAGGTCGTCGTCGTCGAGGTACTGCGTGCTGTCCTCTACCACCTGCACCATGCTGCCGAATGCGACCTGTCCGCCGCCGTGGCCGCTCTTCAGGAACGACGCGATATCGGCCGCGCCTAGCCTTCCCAGGCCCGCGCCGGGGTCGCCCGTGAGATTGGGCGCGAACCAGTGATCGTTCGTTCCGCCCGTGAGATATTTCGGCGACGACTCCGTGTAGCCGCGCTCCTCGTACGCGGGGCCGCGCGGCGTGTGGCACGCGCCGCAATGCCCGAGCGATTGCACGAGATACGCGCCGCGGTTCCATTGCGCGTCGCGGTCGGTGCGCGGCGCGTAGTGGCCGGCCGGCGCGAACGCCAGGTTCCAAAAAGCGAGCGCCCAGCGCTGATCGAACGGAAAAGGCAGGCGTGTCGGCGGCGCGGCGACCGGAACGGGCGTCACGCCGTGCATGAAATACGCGTAGAGCGCGCGCATGTCGTCGTCATCGATCCTGGAAAACGACGGGTAGGGCATCGCGGGATAGAGATGCTTGCCGCCGGGTGCCACGCCCTCACGCAACGCCCGCGCGAAATCCTCGTAGCGATACTTGCCGATGCCCGCGACCGGGTCCGGCGTGATGTTGCTCGTCATGATCGTGCCGAACGGCGAGCCCATGCCGAGTCCGCCCGCGAACGGCGCGCCGCCTTTGGGCGCCGTGTGGCAGCCGGCGCAGTCGGCGGCTTTCGCGAGATAGGCGCCGCGCGCGACGAGCGCCGCGTCTTCGGCACGAGCAACGAGCGGCATGACGAGGGCGATCAAGCACAGAATGGGGAGCACGGCGCGCTTCATCGCGATCACCACGGCTTGCACGGCGAGACGATTAGCGCCGCGGTCGCCGTGGCGAGCACGCCGAGCACGAAAATCGAACTCGCGATCACGCCGACGAGCGACAGAAAGCGCACCGGTCCCTGGATCGGGTGCGCGATCCGTGCGCCCGCGAGCCTCGCTGCCCCGAGCGCGTCCTCGCGGCGGACGTCGCGCAGGCTGCGCCACGCGGCCGCGAATCCACCGAACGCGACGGCGAGGCACACCGCGCTGACGCCGCCGATCAGCGGAGCGAGCGACGGAACGACAGGCCGCGCGAGCGGTGTCTGCAGCGGGTAGCACGTCTGTGCGGCGAGCGCCTCGCACACGCAGATCTGCACGATCCACGCGAGCGGCGCACCGAGCAGACCGTACAGCAGGCTCAGCCAGTGCGAGGACGCGCGCCGGTTCGCGGATCGGGAGCCCGGCGCGCGCGGCGGCCGGGCGGATGGCGGATTCACGGGCGGTTTCCTCAAAGAACGAACGGGCTCAGATACAGCGTCGAGAAAATGAACAACCAGACGATGTCGACGAAATGCCAGTACATGCCGCCTATCGTGAGCGGCGCGTGGCGCGCTTTGTCGAAGTAGGCGAGCGCGGTCCAGACGAGGAGCAGCATCAGCACCACGAGCCCGACGATAACGTGCGCCATGTGGAAGCCGGTGATCGTGAAGTAAAGCGAACCGTAGAGGTGCGTAGACGGACCGTACGGATGGTCACGCCACTCCTTCAGTTGCACGCCGACGAACACGATGCCGAGCACGATCGCAACTAGCATCGCGCAGGCGGCGCGCTTCGGTCTGCCGCGCACGACGAGGCGCTCGCACAGCCAGACGAAGCCGCTGCTCGACAGCAGAACGACCGTATTCCACGCGGCAGGCGCGATCTTCGGCAGGCCTTCGGGCGGCCAGTGAGTGCCGCTTTGTGAATAGAGATACAGGTACGAGAAGATCAGATAGCCGAACAGCGCGGCTTCGGTGCCGATCAGCGTCCACATGCCCCAGTAGCCGCCCGGGCGTCGGCCCACGCTTCCGACGGGCAGCGCGCGCGAAGTATCGAATGCGCCGAGCGGTTCAGCCATGGGCGCCTCCGTGCACTTGCGCGCCGTCCGGTTCGCGTTGATGCAGCGCGCGTTCGGGCCACAGCCAGGCGATCAGCGACGCCGCGCAGCCGACGACCGACAGCGCACACCACGTCCACGCATGCAAGGCCATGCCGCCGAACAGGCTCGCAGCGAAGAGCCCGAGCAGGAACGGCGCAAAGGAGTCAGAAGGCATGCGCAGGATCGCGTCGGGCAGGGCTTCGAGCGGCGTGGTCGCGAGCGCTTCCCGGCCGTGGTCGAGGATATAGCCTTCGTCGAGTTGCGAGCGCTCTGCGCCGGACGGCGTGTCGAGCCGGTCTTCCCACAGCGGATGACGGCTCGCGACGAAAGGCAGCGTCGCGAAGTTGTACGGCGGCGGAGGCGAGGCGACGGACCATTCGAGCGTCGGTGCGTCCCACGGATTCGCCCCGGCTACCGGTCCGCGCCGATAGCTCCAGACGACATCGACGATGAAGACGAGCACGCCCAGCGCAAAGACGAACGAGCCGATCGAGGTCAGCAGGTTGACCGTGTTCCAGCCCATGTCCGGCGCATAGGTATAGACGCGGCGCGGCATGCCGAGCAGCCCCGCGATGTGCATCGGGAAGAAGCCGAGATTGAAGCCGACGAACATCGTCCAGAAGCCGAGCTTGCCGAGCCGCTCGCTCATCATGCGGCCGGTGAACTTCGGAAACCAGTAGTAGACCCCGCCGATCACCGGAAACACGTTGATGCCGAGCAGCACGTAATGCAGGTGCGCGACGACGAAGTATGTTTCGTTCAGTTGCCAGTCGAGCGGCACGGCTGCCGTCATCACGCCCGATACGCCGCCGATCACGAACAGCAGGATGAAGCCCGCGAAGAAATAGAACGGCGTCTTGAAGACCGGGCGTCCAGTCCAGATGGTCGCGAGCCAGGCGAAGGTCGCGACCGCGCTCGGGATCGCGATCACCATGCTCGCCGAACCGAAGAACGCGAGCGCGAGCGCGGGAATGCCCGTCGCGAACATGTGATGGATCCACACGATGAAGCCGATCACCATCGTCGCGACCGTCGAGAGCGCGACCGGCGTGTAGCCCACGAGCGGCCGCCGGCAAAAGACCGGCAGCGCATCGGAGACGATGCCCATCGCGGGCAGCACGATCGCGTAGACCCAGGGATGCGCGAACATCCAGAAGAGATGCTGCCAGAGGAGCGGCCGGCCGCCGTTCAACACATCGAAGAAATGCGTGCCGAACTGGCGGTCGAACCACAGCAACATGAACGCGAGACTCACAGCGGGCACGGCGAGCAGGTTGCCGCCCGATGCAGTGAGCGTGCCCCAGACGAGCACCGGCACGCGATCGATCGACATGCCGGGCGCGCGCATGCGCAACAGCGTGACGACGAAGTTCGCGGAACCGACCGTCGTAGAAATGCCGAGCAGGACCATGCCGAGCGCGTAGATGTCGACGTTGGGGCCGGCGTTGTATTCGAGGCCCGCGAGCGGCACATAGTTGAACCAGCCCGCGTTGGGCGCCTGACCGAACGGAAAGCTCGAATAGAGGAACACGCCCGCGAACAGAAAGAGCCAGTACGACAGCGCGTTCAGGCGCGGGAACGCCATGTCGCGAGCGCCGAGGACGAGCGGCCAGACATAGTTCGAGAAACCCGAGAGCACCGGCAGAGCGTAGAGGAAGATCATCGTGACGCCGTGCATCGTGAAGAGCTGGCTGTACTGCGCGGGGGTGAGCACGGTCGCTTCCGGTCGTGCGAGCTGCACGCGCATGATGAGCGCCTCGACGCCGCCCATCAGCAGGAACACGAACGCGGTCACCAGATAGCGCAGGCCGATCGCCTTGTGATCGACTGTCGAGAGCCAGCCGCGCCAACCGGGCTCGGTTTCCCAGAGCCGCTGAAGGCGCTTTTGCGTCTCGCTTGCGAATGGCGCGCGGCCGTGCTCCGGCACGCGCATGTTCGGGTTGCTGCGGCTCATGACGGGCAACGGCTCCTCATCGTCAGTTCAGTGTCGCGAGATACGCCGACAGCTTCGCGGCTTCGTCGCTCGTAAGCGCGATGGACGGCATCAGCGATTCGGGTTTGATCGACTGCGCATGTGCGATCCAGTCGAGCTGGTTCTGCGCGGTGTTCTTCAACGCGCCCGCCGCGATGAGGCGGCGCGAGTTCAGATGCGTCAGGTCGGGCGCCTGCATGCCGGTCGCATCCGAACCGCGTATCGCGTGACAGCCCGCGCATTTGTCGAGGAATAGCTTGTGCCCGCTGAGCGAAGACGTGTCGAGTGCGGCGGGCCGTGCCTGCCGGTCGCGCCATGCGGCGAACGCCGCGCGGTCTTGCGCGACGACTTCGAATGCCATGTGCGCGTGCTGGGCGCCGCAGAACTGCGTGCACTGTCCGCGATAGACGCCCGGTGCGTCGGCCTGGATCCACTGCTCGTTGGTCTGGCCGGGAATCGTCTGGGTCTTGCCCGCGAGCCTTGGGACCCAGAACGCATGAATGACGTCCGCGCTACGCAGCACGATGCGCACAGGCTCGCCCGTCGGGATATGGATCTCGTTGGCGGTAACGAAGCGGCGCGTGGGATCGGGCGAATCGTCGTAGGCGACTTTCCACCACCAGTCGTAGGCCGTCACCGTGATGGTCAATGCGGGCGTGGCGGGCGGCGTCGCGACGCGCTCGAGCGTCACGAGCGCATGCGCGAGCATCGCGGTGAGCACGAGCGTCGAGACGCCGGTGCCGATCACGATCCATCGCATGCCGCTCGTATGGATCAGTCCGCGCGCCGGCAATTCGGGCCGCCTGCGCACGATGCCCGCGACCAGCAGCACCGCGACGATCATGCAGACGGCCGTGCAGATCGCCGTGAAAATCCAGTCGAGCGCAAGCGTGGGAGCGGCGGCCGGTCCTGCCGCGTGCAGGAAATAGTTGAGCGGGGCGGTATCGTCGGCGCGCGCTGCGAGGGGTGCCATCGATGCGATGACACTGACGAGTTTCCTGGTCCGCGCGAGTTCAGGGCGTTGCATCGCCGGGGCGAAAAATAACTGCGACGAGCACGTCCGCGTTGCGATGGCTGGGCGATGGCATGAACCGGCTCCGATGACAGACGCAGACTCGATGTCTGTCGCAGGAGCAATGGGTATGCCCGTCGGGGTGGCGTAAGGTCTTGCTTCGCCTTCAGCCCTTCGAGTCCTGGCGAAACGCACGCGCCTTGACGAGCGGATTGAAACCCGTGCTCTTGCGCGTGGATTGCTTCGGTTCTTCTGGGCGCGTCTTGACGCGTCGAGTCGCGGCACCGGAGAGCTGGTTCAGCAACTCGTCGTCGTTTTCCTGCGTGGGCTCGCTCTCACTGACGCCAGGCGGCTGCGCGCCCGCGAGATGCCCGATCACGGTCACAAAGTCCTTGCGGGCATTGCGAAGCGCGCGACCCGGCATCATCGTGAGCACGACGACTTCATGCAGCGAATGATCGTCGACGCTGCGAGCCTGCGGCTCTTCGTGCCAGTCGATATCGCGATCGCTGTAAGCGGCGATCACATGATGCAGCACCGCGGGCGACAGCACGCCAGCATCGTATAGACCGAGCACCTGCCGCTCGACGAGCGCAAAGAGCCCGGCGCTGCGCGCGGCGGCGTTCGTCGCCTTCTTTGCGGCGCGCGCGGCCATCTATTTGCTGGCGGGCACCACCCGCCAGACCGCGTTGCCGACATCGTCCGCGACGAGCAGCGCGCCGCCATGATCGACTGCGACGCCCACCGGCCTGCCATGCGCGTGACCGTCGGGCGAGAGGAAACCCGTCAGGATGTCTTCGGGCGGCCCCGATGGCTTGCCGTCCCGAAACGGCACGAAGACCACCTTGTAGCCGCTACGAGGCTTGCGATTCCACGATCCGTGCTGGCCGATGAACGCGCCGTTCCAGTAGTGCTCCGGGAAGGCCTGGGCATCGTAGAACGCGAGGCCGAGCGACGCGGTGTGCGAGCCGAGCGCGTAGTCCGGCGGTATCGCGGACTGCACGAGATCGGCGCGCTGCGGCTTCACGCGATCGTCGACATGCTGGCCGTAGTAGCTGTACGGCCATCCATAGAATGCACCGTCTTTCACGGAAGTCATGTAGTCGGGTACGAGATCGTTGCCGAGTTCGTCGCGTTCGTTGACCACCGTCCACAGCGCGCCGCTTTGTGGCTGCCACGACATGCCGTTGGGATTGCGAAGCCCTGTCGCGAAGAGCCGCGACTGGCCACTTGCGATATCGACTTCCATGATCGCGGCACGTCCGCGCTCCGCATCGATGCCGTTTTCCGCAGCGTTGCTGTTCGAGCCGACCGTCACGTAGAGATGCTTGCCGTCGCGGCTCGCGATCAGGTTCTTGGTCCAGTGATGATTGATCGGACCGGCCGGCAGATCGATGAACTTCTCGCCGGGCGCCGCGATGCGCGTATCGCCGGCGTGGTACCTGAAACGCAGGATGGCGTCGGTGTCGGCCACATAAAGGTCGTCGCCGACGAGCGCCATACCGAAGGGCGAATGCAGCTTGTCGATGAAGACGGTCTTGGTTTCGGCGATACCGTCGCCATTCGAATCGCGCAGGAGCACGATGCGGTCGGGACTCGGCACGCCCGCGCCTGCACGCTTCATCACCTTCTTCATCACCCAGCCCTTGATGCCGGCGTTCGAGTCGTGCTGGGCGGGTGCGTTGCTTTCGGCGACGAGCACATCGCCGTTCGGCAGCGTCGCGAGCCAGCGCGGATGATCGAGGCCGGTCGCGTATGCAGTCACATTGAAGCCGGCGGATGCGGTCGGCTTTTCGCCTTCCGTCCACGGCGACGCAGGCGCGATGTTGACGGTCGGCATCAGCGACTTCTTTTGGGGCGCCGGCAACTCGGGATCGGGGCCGAAGCCGAAGCCGATCGTGTCCTGATCTGCCGCCGAGTGGCCGCTCGTGGCGAGCGTCAGGGTGATCAACGACGCAGCAACTACGGCGCACGGGCGCCGCGCCAACGAAGTGGGTGGACGCATCTGCTCAGCCTCCGCCGACGCCCTGAACCACCTTGCCGGTGCCGCCGCACGCTTCGCACTTCGCGCCGTCCTTGTTACCGGAGCCGTTGCAGACGGAACACAGGTCCTCGCCGCTGCCGGGTGTGCCGGGCTCGGCTTCGTCGCCGGGATTGAGGGGAGTTTGTGTCATGGTTCGCTCCTTGCGCATTGGCTCGTCTTGTCAGGGCAAGACAGCAAAACGCATTCCACATCCGCTGGACGCGCATCTGCAACCCGAGCGGTGGCCGGGAACGTCTGATGCTTCTGAGAAGGTGCGGTGAAAGCCGCGATAACGCTCCATCCATTGCCGGTATCGCACGGTTCGTTTGTGAGGCACTGGCTGACACAGGAGGCACTATGGGCGACAACAAGCAACAGCAGCAGTCGGGCAACCAGCCATCGAATCCGAATCAATCGGACAGGCAACCGGGGCAACAGCAACAAGGGCAGCAATCCGGCCAGAAGCAGCAGAACCAGGCGCAGCCGCAGCATAAGGGCGGTCAACGTCAGCCGTGATTCCGCTTTCGGTATGAGTAGCTGACAGCGCGCGGTTTCGCCGCATGGCGAGGCCGCGCGCGTAATGCATGGGTCGCGTCAGGGCTTGCGTCCGAACGCTTCCCTTAATCGCTTCTTTGCCTGATCGAGCGTGTTGCGGCGCGTCTTAGGCAGGTTGCGTCCTGCGCGATTGATATAGAAATTAAGCATCGACATCGCGGATTGAAACGGCGTGCCCTTGCGCCGCTTGCTTCGTTCCGACGATCGCTTGAGCGAGTCCGCGATTTCCTGCGCATTGCCTTTCTTGAAGATATCGCCTTCGATGTCCATCGCGTCGCTTGTCTCCATCACGTGATGCGACCATCGGCTCGTGCTCTTGCCGTTCTTCTTTGCAGTCGATGTCTTCTTTTTCGCGCTGACTAACGCATGACGCTGGCGAGTGCCGCGCGTCGTCCTGGATGCTTTACGGCTTGCTGGCATGTGCGGACCTCCTGGTGTTATCGAATGGCATTACGCGATCAGCTTGTGCGCCTCACGCAACGCCTCGACAATCGCGCGATAGGCCTTCTCGCGCGACTCGGGATCGGGCGCTCGCAACACGAACGAAGGATGATAGGTCGCGACGACCAGGCGTCCGTCATGCTCGATTGCATGTCCAATCGACGCCTGCAGTTTGGCGCCAGAGCTTTGCAGCACGGACTTCAGCGCCGTAGCTCCCAGCGCTACGATCACCTTCGGACCGACCTTGCCTGTCTCCATATCGATCCAGTAGTGGCAGGCGTCGATTTCGCGCTGTGCGGGCGTCTTGTGCATGCGCCGCTTGCCGCGCGGCTCCCATTTGAAATGCTTGACCGCATTGGTCACATAGACCTTCTTGCGGTCGACGCCCGCTTCTTCGAGCGCGCGATCCAGCATCGCACCCGCCGGTCCGACAAAGGGCTTGCCCTGCAGGTCTTCCTGATCGCCGGGCTGCTCGCCGACGATCATCAGCGGCGCCTGTCGCGGCCCCGCACC
This sequence comes from Caballeronia arationis, assembly GCF_001544975.2. GTDB lineage: Bacteria > Pseudomonadota > Gammaproteobacteria > Burkholderiales > Burkholderiaceae > Caballeronia > Caballeronia arationis. The sequence goes on from NZ_FCOG02000029.1 coordinate 14,893, forward strand.
GGGCACCGCCTGCGTCGCGTCCTTCCATAGCTGGCAACGGCGGCATGCATCGAGCGATGCCGGTTCCTGATCCGGTTCGAAGCCGGGAAGCGTCCTGGTTGCCATGATTCAGGCCTTCACGGCTTCGCGGGCGGCATCGAGGCTCAGCGTTTCGCGCATCGCTTCGGCAAGGCGCGCGGTCTGGTCCTCGCGCTCGCACGCGATAACCGCGCCGACCTTGCCATCCTTCAGCAGATACGCGATGAACTGCTGCGTGTCGAGGTCGCCGTCGATGACCACGTCATCCGGTTCGGTGATATGCCCGAGATAGTCGAATCGCTTGCCGAAGTGATAGGTCCAGAAGTACGGGACGCCTTCATACACGCGGTTCGCGCCGGCCATGTTGTACGCGGCGACGCGCGCGTGCTGCTGTGCGACGCGCCAGTGTTCGATACGCAATCGGGTTTGCGCGCGCGGCAGCGCAAAGCGCGCGACGTCGCCTGCCGCGAAAAGTCCGGGCGCCGCTCGCATGCCGGAATCGACGTCAATGCCGCCATCGTCCGTAAGCGCGATGCCTGATATGAACGACGTCGCGGGCTTCACGCCGGTGCCGGCGATCACGACATCGGCGGCGATGCGCTCGCCGTCGTCGAGCACGACCGTCTGCACGGCGCTGTCGCCTTCGAATGTGCTGACGTTTCGCTCCATGCGAAACGATACGCCATGGCGCTCGTGCAGTCGCCTGAACATCGCGCCGATGCGCTCGCCGAACTGCTTCGCGAAGGGCACCTTTTGCGGAGCCACGACAATCGTCTCGATGCTGCGCTTGCGGAGGCACGAAGCCGCTTCGAGCCCGATGAAGCTCGCGCCGACGATCACGGCGCGCTTGCAGCCCTTCAAGGCATCGACGATGGCGCTCGCGTCATCGCGGTTGCGCAGGAGGTAAATGTTCGCGAGCGTCGCGCCGGGCACGTCCAGCGGTTGCGGCGTGCCGCCGGTGCAGACGAGCGCGGCGTCGTAATCGACGGCTGTGCCGTTCGCCAGTTCGGCGCGCTTCTTAGAAGCATCGAGCGCGACCACATCGGATTCGATACGCTCGATCCGGTGCGTGGAGAAAAGCGAGGGATCAAAGAGGGGAGGCACGTCCTCGGGCGGCATGTCGCCTGCGAGAACGAATTTGGAGAGCGCGGTGCGGTCATACGGGACCGATGCGTCGGCGCCCGCGAGTACGACGCGTCCATCGAATCCGGCCTCGCGGAGGGTCACGCAGGCCGCAGCGCCGGCGGCTCCCGCGCCAGCGACCAGCATCGTGGCCGTCCCGCCGGCAGACGTGCGCACTTCCGATTCGAGCGGCTCGGGCGATACGTACACATCGCCGTCTTCGATGGTGGATGCGTAGCGCGTCAGTCCCTGCAGCGCGGGCGGTTCGACAAGCGAGCCGTCGCTGATCTCGAACGTCCCCTTGTGCCACGGACATACGATCCGTCCATTGCAAAGCGCGCCCTTTTCGAGCGGCGCACCGGCATGCGGACAATCGGCAGTGTATGCATGGACGGTGTCGCCTTCGCGCACCAGCAGGACCGGCGTTTCGCCGATTTTCACGCGCGTGCCGCGTTCCGCCGGCAAATCGGCGAGGCGGGCGACCTTTTGCATCGACGGCTGCATGGCGTTCTCCCAGGGATCGCGTGTGGATCACATGAGCACGCCGCAGCAATTCGCGGACCGCAGCGTCCGCTGCTTTACATGGCTTCGGTCACCGCCCGCAAGAACTGCTTCGTGCGCTCATGCTGCGGCGCGGAGAAGAACTGCTGCGGCGGCGCCTGTTCGACGATCTTCCCTTGCGAGAAGAAGCACACGCGGTCGGCGAATTCCTTGGCGAAGCCCATCTGGTGCGTGACCATCAGCATCGTCAGATTGTGCTCGTGGCCGAGCTTGCGGATCACGTTGAGCACTTCGCCGCACAGTTCGGGATCGAGTGCGGACGTCACCTCGTCGAACAGCATGACTTTCGGGCGCATCGCGAGCGCACGTGCGATCGCCACGCGCTGCTGCTGCCCGCCCGACAGTTGCGACGGATAGTGATCGCACTTGTCTGCAAGACCGACCATCGAGAGCAGTTCGCGGCCGCGCTCGGTCGCTTCCTTCTCTGACATGCCGAGCACGCTCAAGGGCGCTTCGATCGTGTTCTGCAGCGCGCTCATGTGCGGAAAGAGGTTGAAGCTCTGGAACACCATGCCGATCTTGCTGCGCACCTGACGCACATGACGATCGGACGCGGGCACGAGTGCCCCGTTCTTCATCTGGTGCGTGAGCGGTTCGCCTTCGACTTCGATCACGCCATCGGTCAGCGGATCGAGCGTCATCAGTACGCGCAGCAGCGTGGATTTGCCCGAGCCGCTCGGCCCGATGATCGCGACCTTCTCGTTGCGCGCGACGTCGAGGTCGAGTGCGTCGAGCACGGTCAGCGATCCGTAGCGTTTCGTCACGCCCCTGAAGCGGACCATCGGCGTGGTGGCTGCTGCGTCGGCGGCTGCGCCGAGCGCAGGGTCGAGATCTCGTTTCATCTGCTTCTCCTGGAGTTCCATCAGCGTGCACCGCCGGGCCGGGTCTGGGTTGCGTGATCGATATGGACTTGCGGATTGAAGATCATGGCAGCCTCACGCGTCGTTCGAGGTGGCGCACGCCCGAGGCGAACGTCACGCTGATCAAAAGAAAGAACAGTCCCGTCATCGTGATCGGTTCGAGATAGCGGAACGTCTCGGAGCCAATGTTCTTCGCCTGCTGCATCAGTTCGACGACCGTGATCGCGGAGAGCACCGGCGTGTCCTTGAACATCGCGACGAGGTAGTTGCCGAGCGCGGGAATGATCGGACGGATCGCCTGCGGCAGGATCACGCCGCCATACGTGCGCCACGGCGAGAGCGAGAGCGCGCAGGCCGCTTCCCACTGGCCGCGCGCAACGCCGTTGAGTCCCGCGCGATACACCTCCGACACATAGCACGCATAGTGCACCGCAATGCCGATGGTGCCCGCCATCAATGCGGACATCGTGATTCCGTAGAGCGGCGCGACATAGAAGAGCACATAGACCTGTATCAGGAGCGGCGTGCTGCGGATGAATTCGACGAAGAAGGCTGTCGGCTTCGAGATCGCGTGAATTTCGCTGCGACGCAGGATCGCGAGAAGCAAGCCAAGCACGAGCGCAATCGCAAAGCCGACGAGCGTGATGCCGATGGTGTACATCGACGCGCGCAACAGATCCGGCAGGATGTGAAGCGCATATTTCATGTCGAAGAAATGGGTCATGGCGCGGTCCTCGGCGTGCGGCGGGCGATGTGGCTGCTGAAGCGCCGTTCGAAGTGACGCATCACGAGCGAGATGACCTGTGCGAGCACGAAGTAGATCAAGAGCGTGAGCGCGAAGATCTCGGCCGTCTTGAACGTCGATTCGTCGAGCTGGCGCGCGCGGAACGTGAGGTCAGAGAGCGTGATCAGCGAGACGAGCGACGTGCCCTTGAGCAGTTCGATCATCAGGTTGGTGGCGGGCGGCAGCGCGTTGATCATCGCCTGAGGCAGCACGATTCGGCGCATGCGGGTCGCCGCAGGCATGTTGAGCGCGATGGCGGCTTCATACTGGCCGCCCGGCACCGAGCGCAGCGCGCCGCGCAGGATCTCGGAGCCATACGCGCCATAGTGCAGCCCGAGTCCGACGATGGCTACCGTGAATGGCGTCAGTGCGAGATTGAACGGCGGCAGCGGCAGCACGAAGAAGAACCAGAAGAGCTGCACGAGCAGCGACGTGCCGCGGAAGACTTCGACATAGGCATTGCCTAGCCATCGCACCGGTCGCCACGGTGCCGTGCGCAACACGGTCGCGACGCCTGCCATCACGATCGCGAGCAGGATGCTGTAGAACGCGAGTTCGATGGTGACGAGGGTGCCCTTCATCAGCAGGGGCATGAGTTCACGCATGGCGGTTCCTCGCTTGAACTTGCTGGCGCGCTTCGGGACGTCCGGCGCGCCGTGAATCACATGGCGGGGCACATCGATGGGACGTGCCCGCGCCTTACTGCTTCACTTCAGCCGCCGCACAACTCGGCGGTGGTCTTCTTCGGCAGATTGCTCTTGTCGAAGCCGAACGGCGCGACCGTCTTCAGATGGTCTTCGGTGCCGAGCCAGCTGTGCAACTGCTTGTTCACTGCATCGCGCAGGTCCCTGTCTTCGGGACGGAAGGCCAGAGCGCCGTAACCGGTGTGCTTCGGGTCGTCCTTGAAGTCGGCGATGGCCTCCAACTGCGGGCCGCCCTTCGCGGCGAGACCCTTCATCGTCAGCGCGGTGCCGACCGCTGCGTCGGCGCGGCGCGCGCGCACGGCCTGCAGTTGCGCGGTCGTGTCGGGCACCTGGAGGATCTGGTCGTCCTTGATGCCGGCTTCACGCGAATAGCCAAGCTCGGCCGTACCGGCCATCACCGCAAGTTTCGTGTCCGGTGCCTTCGCGACGTCGCCGTAACTCTTCAGGCCCTTCGGATTGCCCTTCAGCACGAGCAGCGTGTCCGGAATCTCGTACTGCGGATCGGCAAATGCAACCTGCTTGCAGCGCTCGGGCGTTACATACATGCCGGCCGCGATCACGTCGAAGCGGCCTGCGCGCAGGCCCGGAATCAGCGCACCCCATTCGGTCAGCACGGCATCCACTTTCTTCACGCCGAGCTTTGCGAAGATCTTTTTGGCGATCTCCGGCGACTCGCCCGTCACGGTGCCATCGGGCGTCGTGTAGGCGAACGGGTTTTCATTTGCGTAACCGATGCGCACCTCGCCCGTGCGCTGGATGCGCTGCAAGGTGGTTTCCGCGCTCGCGGCCGGCGCATGTGCGGCCAGCCCCGCGGCTGCCACGACACACAGCGCCCCCAACATTCCAGACACTCGCTTCATTTGCATGTTGATCCCGTTTGATGGTTCGTTGTTCAGCGTGGTGGGTTGCGCCGCACACTCTTCCGGCGCTCAAGGCCGGATGCTCGAAAACCCTAAGCCGATCCTTGACTGGCAAGGCATTGCGGGTGTCGCGTAACACAGCCATGAACGCAGCATACAAAGCCATATATTTGTTCCGATTGCTCTAGGACAATTATTTTACGCCCGGTATTGGTGCCACTATGGAGGGGCCGGACGGATCGGACGGGGCGTCGTTCAACACCGTTTGATGCGCCTGCGTTTCCATGGAACTTGTTTTGGTTTTGGTCGATTGGCACTGCCCCTGTCCGGGGCGGGAGTTACTTTCTTTGCTTACTTTCTTTGCAGCAGCAAAGAAAGTAACTCCCGCCCCGGACAGGGGCAGAGCTAATGGACCACAAAGAAAACAAGTTCCACAGGAGCACAGAACCACCAAAGAAACGAGCACATGAACGAAGGAGCAAAAGTGAACGACCGATGGCGCGAGGCGGTGAAAACCGTGCAAGGCGCGCAGTCCAAATACAAGCGCCTCGTGAAGGCGATAGCGAACGACATCGAGAACGCCGCGCTCGCTTCCGGCGCGCGCCTGCCGCCGCAGCGCGATGTCGCGGCGGACCTCGGAATCAGCGTGCAGACCGTCACCAATGCCTACAAGGAACTGGAGCGGCAAGGCCTGATCCGCTGCGAGGTGGGGCGCGGCAGCTTCGTCGCGGAACGCGTCACCGAGACCATGTCGAACTACATGCTCGATACCGCCGAGCGCTCCGTCGTCGATTTCTCGATTGCGCGCATCGTTCACACCGCCGAACACGACGCGATGTGGCGCAAGGTCTGCGCGACGCTCGCGACCATCGACGACCAGCCGTGGATACGCGCATTCCGGCCCATCGCGGGCTTCGAGCATCACCGGCAAGCGGGCGTCGAATGGCTTGCGTCGCTCAACATGCCGGCGAACGTCGACACGCTGCTCGTTACGAACGGCGCGGCGCACGGCATCTTTCTCGCGCTCGCCTCCATCGTCGGGCCGGGAGACACCGTGCTGTGCGAAAGCCTGACGGATCACGGCGTGATAGGTTCAGCTAACGTGCTGGGGTTTACGCTGAAGGGGTTGGAGATCGACGAGCACGGCATCCGTCCCGAGCACTTCGAGGAGATGTGCGACAGCGAGCGCGTCTCCGCGCTCGTCTGCACGCCGACGCTGAACAATCCGACCGTCGCGATGATGCCCGATTCGAGGCGCCGCTCGATCGCTCGCATCGCCGATCGCTATGGCGTGTACGTGATCGAGGACGATGTCTATGGTGCGTTGCCCGCGAAAGCGCAGACGCCCATCGCGAGCGTGATCCCCGAGCGCGCGTTCTATTGCACGAGCATGACGAAGTCGGTATTGAGCGGCCTGCGCACCGGCTACCTGACGATGCCGCCGCGCCTCGCGCTGCGCGCCGAAAGCGTGCTGCGCGTGAGCAGCTGGATGGCGACCTCGCCGATCGCAGAAGTGGCGACGCGCTGGATCTTCGACGGCACCGCGCAGCGCCTCGTCAAGATTCAGCGCGAGCGGCTCGCCAAGCGCCAGGCCATCGTGCGCGAAGCGCTCGGCGCGTATGTGCTCGGCAGTCATCCGCACGCGCTTTCCGTGTGGCTGCGTGTGCCCGACTACTGGCAGGCCGACCGGATCACGCGCGAACTGCGCAATCGCGACATTGCGGTCACCTCGCCCGATCCGTTCCTCGTGCGTGGCGCCGAACGGCCGAACGCGGTGCGCCTGTGCGTGGGCGCAGAAGTGACCGACGCGACATTCCGCAACGCCGTCGAAACGATCCGCGCCGTGTTCGAGCAATACCCGCATGTGCACGACTTCAATTGAAATGATCTAGGACATTCCAAATCGATTTTTTAGGACATTAGACTCGGTTGCACTGGAACTCAACGCAGCCGCGCTCACATGTCCGCCATCTCGCTTGCCGATGTATATCGCGCGCGCCAGCGCATCGAAGGGCGCGTCTGCCGCACTCCGCTCGTTCAGTCGCCGGCGCTCTCGCGCATTGCCGGCGTGCCGGTCCATCTCAAGCTCGAAACCTTCCAGCCGACCGGCAGCTTCAAGTTGCGCGGCGCGACCAATGCGCTCGCCCAACTCACGGAGGAAGGCGCGACGCGCGTCGTGACCGCATCGACGGGCAATCACGGACGCGCCGTCGCCCATGCGGCGCGCGCGCTCGGCATCGAAGCGGCCGTGTGCATGTCGTCGCTCGTGCCAAAGAACAAGGTCGATGCAGTTGCGGCGCTCGGCGCTCGCGTCGTGATCGCCGGCAAGAGCCAGGACGACGCGCAGGTCGAGGCGCTGCGCCTCGTGCGCGAGGAAGGCTTTGCATTCGTGCCGCCTTTCGACGATGCGCGCGTGATCGCCGGGCAGGCCACCATCGGCCTCGAAATTCTCGAAGCGCTGCCCGATACCGCGACGATCCTCGTGCCGCTCTCGGGCGGCGGACTCTTTAGCGGCGTCGCGTTCGCGGCCAGGAACATCAATCGCGATGTGCAGATGATCGGCGTGACGATGGAGCGCGGTGCCGCGATGCACGCGAGCCTCGCGGCGGGCAAGCCCGTGCTCGTCGACGAACTCGAAACGCTCGCCGATTCGCTCGGCGGCGGCATCGGGCTCGACAACCGGCACACGTTCCAGATGACGCGCGAATTGATCGATCGCGTCGTCCTGCTCGACGAAGCATCGATTGCGCGGGGCATCGTGCATGCGTATCGCGAGGAGCGGCTCGTCGTCGAAGGCGCGGCGGCGGTGGGCATGTCGGCGGTGCTGGATGGCGTGCTGAAAGAGTCGCGCGGACCGCTCGTGATCGTCGTCAGCGGCTGCAATATCGATATCGAAACGCATCGCCGCATCATTGGAGCCTTGTGACATGGCCGACATATCCATCCTCGGCGAAGCGCAACTGCGTGCGCTGGTGCCGCTCGATCTCGCCGCCATCGATCAGGTCGAGGCCGCGTTTCGTTCGCTCGCGACCGAAGCCGTCGCGATGCCGCCGATCCTTCGCCTCGACATTCCCGAACACGCGGGCGAGGTCGACGTGAAGACCGCTTATCTGCCGCGCTTCGAGAGCTTCGCGATCAAGGTGAGCCCGGGCTTCTTCAACAATCCGTCGCTCGGGCTGCCGAGCCTGAACGGACTGATGCTCGTGCTGTCGGCGCGTACCGGACTGACCGAAGCGGTGTTGCTCGACAACGGTTATCTCACCGCCGTGCGCACCGCCGCCGCAGGCGCGGTGGCCGCGCGCTGGCTTGCGAAGAAAACGGCGACGCGTGTCGCGATCATCGGCGCGGGCGAGCAGGCGCGACTGCAACTGAGCGCGCTGATGCTCGTGCGCAAGATCGATCATGTGAGCGTCTGGGCGCGCGATCCGCAACGCGCGGCGCGCTTCGCCAAAGAGACCGAAGGCGTGCAGTGCGAAGTCGCCGACAGCGTGAGTCAGGCGCTCAGGCACGCCGACATCGCCATCACGACAACGCCGAGCCGCGAGCCGCTGATCCATGCACGCGACCTGCACCCGGGCCTGCACATCACGGCGATGGGCTCGGATGCGGAACACAAGAACGAACTCGCGCCCGACATCTTCACGGCCGCGCGCTACATCTGCGACCGCGTGCAGCAGACGCGCGTGCTCGGCGAACTGCATCACGCGATCGAAGCCGGCGTGGTCACGGCGGACCAGGCGTTCGCGGAACTCGGGCAAGTGATCGCGGGACAAGCGCCGGGGCGCACCGACGACGCGGACATCACCGTCTGCGACCTGACCGGCACCGGCGCACAGGACACGGCCATCGCCGCGCTCGCGATTGCGCGCGCGAAGGCGGTGGGCGCAGGCACCATTTTCACCAACGACGTGACGCTCTGAAGAGGGGACGATGTCAGAAACAACGCAACAGGAACGGCCGAACGTCCGACTGGCGTTCGAGCGCAGCGAGTACGAGGCACGCATCGCGAAGACGCGGCGCGCGATGCAGAAGGCCGGCGTCGATCTCATGATCGTGACCGACCCGACCAACATGGCGTGGCTCACCGGCTACGACGGCTGGTCGTTCTACGTGCATCAGTGCGTGCTGCTTTCGATGGAAGACGAGCCCGTGTGGTTCGGCCGCGGCCAGGACGCGAACGGCGCGAAGCGCACCGTGTTCATGCAGCACGACAATATCGTCGGCTACCCCGATCATTACGTGCAATCGCAAGTGCGCCATCCGATGGACTTCCTGTCGCAGGAAGTGATCGCGGCGCGCGGCTGGGACACCTGCCGCATCGGCGTGGAGATGGACAACTATTACTTCAGCGCGAAGGCGTACGCGTCGCTCACGCAGCACTTGCCGAAGGCGCAGTTCGTCGATGCGACCGCACTCGTCAACTGGCAGCGCGCGGTGAAGTCGGCACGCGAGATCGAGTACATGCGCGTGGCGGCGCGTATCGTCGAGAAGATGCATGCGCGCATTCTCGACAAGGTCGAGCCGGGCATGAAGAAGAGCGATCTCGTCGCGGAAATCTACGCGGCGGGCATTACCGGCGTCGAAGGTCATGGTGGCGACTATCCGGCCATCGTGCCTTTGTTGCCGACCGGTTCGGACGCAGCCGCTCCGCACCTCACGTGGGACGATTCGCCGTTCACCGCGAACGCCGGCACGTTCTTCGAAATCGCCGGATGCTTCAGGCGCTATCACTGCCCGCAGTCGCGCACAGTGTTTCTCGGCCGTCCGCCGCAACATTTCATCGAAGCGGAGAAGGCGGTCGTCGAAGGCATCGAAGCGGGGCTGGCCGCGGCGAAGCCGGGCAACCTCTGCGAGGACATCGCCAACGCGTTCTTCGCGGTGCTGCGCAAGTCGGGCATCGAGAAGGACAGCCGCTGCGGCTATCCCATCGGCGCGAGCTATCCGCCCGACTGGGGCGAGCGCACGATGAGCCTGCGTCCCGGGGACAAGACGGTCCTCGAACCCGGCATGACGTTTCACTTCATGCCGGGGCTGTGGCTCGACGACTGGGGCCTCGAAATCACGGAGAGCATCCTGATTACCGAGACCGGGGTCGAGACCTTCTGCAACACGCCTCGCAAACTGTTCGTGAAGGAGTAGCGAATGCGCGCGTCCCCCATTCAGCCGACGGTCGATTTCTCCGCCGACGGCGAGCAGCACGGCTTTCTCAAGCTGCCGTATTCACGCGACGACTCCGCGTGGGGCGCGGTGATGATTCCGGTCACCGTCGTGAAGCGCGGCGAAGGGCCGACCGTGCTGCTCACGGGCGGCAATCACGGCGACGAGTACGAGGGGCCGATCGCGCTGTCGAAGCTCGCCTCGACGCTCAAGGCCGGCGATATCAACGGCCGCGTGATTATCGTGCCGTTCATGAACTTTCCGGCTTTCAAGGCGGGCACGCGCACGTCGCCAATCGATGCGGGCAACCTGAACCGCAGCTTTCCAGGCAAGCCCGACGGCACCGTGACGGAGAAGATCGCGGACTATTTCCAGCGCCATTTGCTGCCGCTTGCCGACTACGTTCTCGACATCCACGCGGGCGGCAGGACGCTCGACTTCGTGCCGTTCGCGGCGATTCACCTGCTGCCGGATTCGACCCAACAGGCGCGCTGCGAGGCCGCGATGCGCGCGTTCGGTGCGCCGTATTCGATGCGCATGCTCGAACTCGACAGCGTCGGCCTGTTCGACAGCGCGGTGGAGGAAGCGGGCAAGGTGTTCGTGTCGACGGAACTGGGCGGCGGCGGCTCCGCGACGGCGGCGAGCGTGGCGGTCGCCGAGCGCGGCGTGTACGGCCTGCTCGCGCATACGGGCGTGTTGTCGAAGGAAACCTTCGACAACGGCGAAAAGGCTCGCACCACGATGCTGCTCGACATGCCGGACGGCTCCTGCTACACGACGAGCGAACATAGCGGCCTGCTCGAAATGTGCCGTGATTTAGGGGACATCGTCGAGGAAGGCGACGTGCTCGCGCGCGTCTACGATGCGACGCGCACCGGCACCGCGCCCGTCGAGTACCGCGCGAAGCGTGGCGGCCTGCTGGCTGCGCGCCACTTTCCGGGCCTCGTGCAGATCGGCGATACGGTGGCCGTCGTCGCGGATATCGTCGAGCGCAACATTCCTGTGGCGATCTAAGTTGCTCAAACTCGACCGTTACGACCTCGCCATCCTGCGCATCCTTGCGCGGGATGGCCGCATCACGAAGTCGAAGCTTGCCGAAGAGGTGAACCTTTCGATCTCGCCCGCGTGGGAGCGCGTGAAGAAGCTCGAAGAGAGCGGCGTGATTCGCGGCTATCGCGCGGAGATCGACTGGGCGACAGCGTTCAGGGGCAGCCGCATCGTCGTGGAAGTGACGCTCGCGCGACACACCGCGCAGGACATGCGGCGCTTCGAAGAGCGCGTGACGGAGGCGCCGGAAGTCGCGCAATGCTATGCGACTGGAGGCGGCGTGGACTACGTGCTGCACGTCGTATCGCGCGATATCGACCACTATCAGCGCTTCATCGATTCGCTGCTCGTCGACGAACTCGGCATCGAGAAGTACTTCACCTACATCGTGACAAAGATCGTGAAGAGCATGCCGGACGACGTGCCCGACTGGACCTGAAAACTTCCTGACAGGCGCGGCTGGAACAGAAAAAACCTCAAGCAAAGCGGTCCACAACCAAAAATTCGCAGCACGCCGAAGCCTTACATTGGATGCATACCAGGACAAACAGGAGCCGTTCATGATGCTGGGTCATCCAATCCTCTTCAAGTCGCTTTGCTATGTCGATGGCCGCTGGGTGCACAGCAACAGCGCCGCGACCGTCGCCGTGCAGAACCCCGCCGACCAGAACGTGATCGGCCATGTGCCGATGCTCGATGCAGCGCAGATCGAAGCTGCTGTGGATGCCGCGCAGCGCGCGTTCGAAACGTGGCGCTGGGTGCCGCAGCAAAAGCGCAGCGCCGTGCTGCTGCGCTGGCATGAACTGATCCTGCGTCATCAGCACGATCTCGCGGGCATTCTCTCGCTCGAACAAGGCAAGCCGCTCGCGGAGGCGCGCGGCGAAATTGCGTATGCGGCGAGTTTCGTCGAGTGGTTCGCCAACGAAGCAAAGCGTCTTGCGGGCCGCACGATTCCGAGCCACATCGAGGGCGCGCATCTCGGCACGGTGATGGAGCCGGTCGGCGTCGCGGCGTTGATCACGCCCTGGAATTTCCCGGTGGCGATGATCACACGCAAGGCCGCCGCGGCCATTGCTGCGGGCTGCACGACCGTGGTCAAGCCCGCGCACGAGACGCCGTTCTCGGCGCTTGCGCTCGCGCAGCTAGCGGAAGAGGCGGGATTCCCGGCAGGCGTCTTCAACGTCGTGCTCGGCGAGCCGCAGATGGCAATGGAGACGCTCGTGCGCGACACCCGCGTGCGCGCCGTGAGCTTTACCGGATCGACGCGCGTAGGGGGCCTCGTCGCGCGCGCGGCGGCGGAATCGGGTATCAAGAAGCTCGCGCTGGAACTCGGCGGCAACGCGCCGTTCATCGTGACCGAGGACGCGGACCTCGATCAGGCCGTGAAAGTCGCGGTGGGCGCGAAGTTCCAGACCTCGGGCCAGGACTGCTGCGCGGCCAATCGCATCTTTGTCGCAGCGCCGCTCTACGAGCGCTTCGTCGCGCAATACAGCGAGGCGGTGAAGCGGCTGAAAGTCGGTCCGGCGTTCGAGGCCAAGGTCGATGTCGGCCCGCTCATGCATCAGGCGGCGTTCGATGCGACCGTCTCGCGCGTCGAGGATGCCCGGGCGAAGGGCGCGCGCATCACGGCGGGCGGCAAGCCGCATGCCTTGGGCGGATGGTTTTTCGAACCTACTGTGATCGCCGATGCCCAACCGGGCATGCGCATCTACGACGAGGAAAACTTCGCGCCGACCTCGGCCATTTCGTCATTCGAAACGCTCGACGAAGTAGTGGCGCTCGCGAACGACACGGAATACGGTCTTGCCGCTTACGTCTGCGCACAGCGCATCGACACGATTTTCCAACTGGTGAGACGGCTCGACTTCGCGATGGTGTCGGTGAACGGCGTGAAGTTCACCGGCGCGCCGATTCCCTTCGGCGGCATGAAGGCGTCTGGCCTCGGCCGTGAGGGCGGCTCGGAAGGGTTCGAGCCGTTCGTCGAAACCAAGTATTTCTGCCTCGGCAATCTCGGCCTGCCGCTTTGCACGGCCGTTGCCTGACCGAACCGGACAAACAAGGAGAAGCACATGACCCAACTCGAACAACTCTTCAACGAAGACCGCGCGCACTTCATGCATCCGTCGACGCACGCCCACGACCACGCGAGCGGCGCGCTGCCGGGCAGGATCGTGACGGGCGCGAAAGGCATTCGCATCGAGGACCATCAGGGCAAGAGCTACATCGACGCATTCGCGGGTCTCTATTGCGTGAACATCGGTTATGGCCGCACCGAAGTCGCGGACGCGATCTACGAGCAGGCGAAGAAGCTCGCCTACTACCACACGTACGTGGGCCACTCGACCGACACGATCATCGAGCTGTCGTCGCGCATCATCGGCTGGTCGCCGGAGGGCATGAAGAAGGTGTACTACGGCATGTCGGGGTCCGATGCGAACGAAACGCAGATCAAGATCGTCTGGTACTACAACAACGTGCTCGGGCGTCCGAACAAGAAGAAGATCATCTCGCGCCAGCGCGGCTATCATGGCTCGGGCATCGTGACGGGCAGCCTCACCGGCCTGCCGAGCTTCCACCAGAACTTCGACCTGCCGCTCGATCGCATCAAGCACACGGTGTGTCCGCACTGGTACCGTCAGGCGCCGGCCCACATGAGCGAGGCGCAGTTCACCGCGTATTGCGTCGACGAGCTGGAGAAGATGATCGCGCGCGAAGGGGCGGACACCATCGCCGCATTCATCGCCGAGCCGGTGATGGGCACGGGCGGCATCATCGCGCCGCCGGAAGGCTACTGGCCCGCGATCCAGGAAGTGCTCAGGAAGCACGACATCCTGCTGATCTCCGATGAGGTCGTCTGCGGCTTCGGGCGCCTCGGCTCGAAGATGGGCGCGCAGCACTACGGCATCAAGCCGGACCTGATCACCGTCGCGAAGGGCCTGACGAGCGCCTATGCGCCGCTATCGGGCGTGATCGTCGGCGAGCGCGTGTGGGATGTGATCGACAAGGGCTCGCAGGAATACGACGCGATGGGTCATGGATGGACCTATTCGGGCCATCCGATCTGCGCGGCGGCGGCGCTCGCAAACCTGGACATCCTGGAGCGCGAGAACCTCACGCAGAATGCGGCCGAGGTCGGCGGCTATCTGCAGGCGCAACTGCACGCTGCGTTCGACAGTCATCCGCTCGTTGGCGAAGTGCGCGGCGCCGGCATGCTGGCGGCGCTCGAATTCATGGCCGACAAAGAAGGCTGCAAGCCTTTCGATGCCGCGCTGAAGGTGGGGCCGAAGGTGTCGGCGGCGGCGCTCGAACGCGGCGTGATCGCGCGCGCGATGCCGCATGGCGACATCCTCGGCTTTGCGCCGCCGCTCGTCACGACGCGCGCGGAAGTCGACGAGATCGTCGGCATCGTGCGCCAGGCCGTCGACGAGGTGGCGAATCAGGTGATCGGAACGGCTGCCGCGCATTGAGGCGGTAGCAGCAAGTCGTTGTGAAAGGCCCGCGTGCGTACGCGGGCCTTTTTGCGTTTCAACGGGTACGCGCGTTGCTGTTCGTTGGTGACACTGACGACGGAGAACGAGATGGCTACCATCGAACGCAATGAAACCAGCCGCGACGACAGCACCGACAAGCCGCTCGGCGATCCGGGGAGCGGCGCGAGCGGAGGCGGCTCGATAGGCAATCAGCCGGGACCGGGCTCGGCGACGGGCGGCGATCCGAAGCAAGGTGTGCGCAAGCCGAATGCAGGGGAAACCGAACCGGAGTCGAGACGACTCGACCAGCATCCGCATCAGACGGCGGAAGTGCCCTATGGATCGGGCGACAGGCCGGAACCCGCGGGCGCGGGCGGGCTGGATGCGCAGAACGCGGATCTGAAAGATCCGAATGCGCGGGCTGCGAAAGCCGATTAAAACGAACGCCCCAGGAAATCGAAAGCGCAAAAAAATGCGGCCGCTCAAGCGGCCGCATCGGACTTAACGCGTGGCAATGTACATCGTGATTTCAAAGCCAAAGCGCATGTCGGTGAAACTAGGGGTTTCCCACTTCATAGAGCCTCCTTTTGCAATGGCCGGTCATGCCCACGCATAACCGTTGCGCGACTGTTGACTGCAATTCGTGCCGCAAGCGCCGTGCCAAGCCGCGCGTCCGTTTTATCCGACGCTAGCCCTATCCTAAACCTTCTTCGCAGAACGCATCACTGGAAATCGTTACCGCGGTTTACAAGAGCCACGCGGATTGTTCAGACCGTTGTCATTCCACGCGCGTCGCTTCGCGCAGGACGGCCGAAGGGCTGTCGAATTTGCGGTCGCTCATGCGATTGAGCACCGCCATCACTTCGCCATCCGCACCATTGCTTTTCGCCAGCGCGAGCAGCTTTTCCTTGCCCATCGGGTAATCGGCGCCCTTGAGCACACTCGTGATCTGTTCCGCGCGCGGTTCGTCGGGATGACGATGGTTCTGTGCGTGAGCGGGATGCTGGGCCATGTCCTTCTCCTTTGCTTGAGTCGTGAGTTGGCAGGGACAGCATCGTTAGTGCAGCACCGCATGTACCCGCTGCGCCGCACCGTGCGGGCGCGCTTGATGCTTGAGCGAAAGACGTCAACCCCCAACGAACCACGCGAGGAAAGGACCATGACCATCACCGCCGACCGCATTTCCGACACCGAAGTCAAGGTCGATCAGGCCATCTACACATTCGAATCGAAAGGCGTCGCCGATGCGTTCCAGCAGTGCCTCGGCCCCGACAGCGTCGATGCATGCAAGGCGCATCATCCGCCGATAGCGACGCGTGCCGCCGACGTCGACGGCGGCCCCGCCGAAGGCGAGCCCGGCAGCATCATCTCCCCGTCGCTCGGCGGGATGCCCTGAAAAGCGGTGTCGGCGCGCTCGTGTAGCCGTGCGCGAGGCGGCCCGCCGCGGGCGAGCGCATGAGCGCGTCGAGCGGCATCGGCTTGTCGAAGAAGTAGCCCTGCGCCTGCGCCGCGCCCATGTCGCGCAGCACGGCGAGCGTCTCGGCATCCTCGACGCCTTCGGCCACAAGCGTCAGGTCGAGCGATTCCGCCATCCGCACGATCGCCCGCACGATCGCGCGGCTGCGCGGACTCGCCGTGAGTTCGAGAATGAACGACTTGTCGATCTTAAGGCCGCTGAAACGGTACTGGTGCACGTAACTCAGCGACGAGAAGCCCGCGCCGAAGTCGTCGAGCACGACCGACATGCCGTTATCCGCGAGTTGCTGCATCGTGCGCCGCGCGAGGTCGGGCTCGGCGACGAGCGCGCCCTCGGTCAGTTCCAGACACACGCGCGACGGCGCGACGCCATGACGGCGCAATAGCGCGAGGACGTCGTCGGCGAAGTCGGGGCGCGTCATGCTGTAGCTCGAACAGTTCACATGCACGGGCGGCCAGTTCGCGAATTGCGGCTCCGAGAGAATCACCGCAATGCGCGTCAGCATGTAGAGATCGAGCCGCCCGATCAGCCGCAGGCCTTCGACAGCCGGCAGGAACTCGCCCGGCCCGACTATGCGCCCATCCGGCTGACGCCAGCGAATGAGCGCCTCCATCGCGACGACCTCGCCGCTCCTCACATCAACGATCGGCTGGAAGTAGGGCAGCAGTTCGTCGTCGCGCTTGAGGGCGTTGCGCAGCGCGCCTTCGCGTTCCACCTGGTCCGATACCTCGCGGCGCAACTCCTGATTGAACACGACGAAGCTGTCGCGCCCCGCGTTCTTCACGCGGTACATCGCGGTATCGGCGTCGCGCAGGAGGTCGGCGGGCTCGGTGTGGAACTGGCTGTCCGCACTCACGATGCCGATGCTGCACGACGAGAACACCACATGGTCGTCGATGTGGAAGGGCAGGTCGAACGCGGCGAGAACGCGCTCTGCGATCGCGACGGCATCGCCCTGCGACGCGTTCGGCGAGAGCACCGCGAACTCGTCGCCACCCAGACGTGCGAGCAGGTCGCTTGAACGCGGGCAGTTCCGCAGGCGCCCGGCCGCCTGAATCAGCAGCAGGTCGCCGTAATGATGGCCGAGGCTGTCGTTCACGACCTTGAAGCGGTCGAGATCGATGAACATCACGGTCACCTGATCGCCATGCGCGCGATAGTCGCGCCACGCCGCCTGCAACTCCTGCAGCAGGTAACTGCGGTTGGGCAGCCCGGTCAGCGAGTCGTGCGAGTTCTCGTGCAGGAGGCGTGCATTCGCGTTGTCGAGTTCGCGCGTGCGGATCTGCACGCGCGCTTCCAGTTCCGCATTCGCCACGTGCAGCGCCTCTGCGGCGCGACGGCGCGAAAGCGCGGTGTCGATGTGGCGCGACACGAAGGTCAGCAGCTCCTGATCGCGCTGCGAATAGCGCACGAGCGGCGCGTAGCTCTGCACGGCGAGCACGCCGCGCACGTCGTCGCCGTCGAAGAGCGGGATGCCGAGCCACGAGCGCAGCCGCACGCTCTCGTTGCCGGTATCGATGGTGCACTCGGCGATCAGGCGGCGCGCCTCGTCGGCGTCGATCAGGCACGGACGGCGCTGGCGGATCACGTATTCGGTCAGCCCGCGCTGTCCGCGTCGCGGCGGCGGCGGGTCCTGGACGATCTCATCGACGTAATACGGGAACGACACCTCGCGCCTGTCGGTATCGAAGAGCGCGATGTAGAAATTGCGCGCATACAGCAACTCGCCGACGATCCCGTGCAGGCTCCGGAAGAACTCGACCATGTCGCCGGGACGGCTCGACAACTCGGCGATCTGGAACAGCGCCGCCTGCAGGTGCTCGGCGCGCTCGCGCTCGGCGATGCCTTCGCGCAGCGCGGCGTTCACCCGCGAAAGCTCCGACGTGCGCCGCGCGACCTGCTCTTCGAGGTCGGCGCGGTGCAGGATCCGGTCGAGCGCCATCGCCACGTGCCGCGCGACCACCAGAAAGAGCGCCCGATCCTCGGCGCTGTAGACGCGCGAGACGTCGTAGACCTGCATCGCGAGCATGCCGAACACTTCGTCAGACGCGTTCTTGAGCGGCGCGCCCATCCAGAACTCGGGCCGGTCCCCGATGCAGTAGTAGCGGCCTTCGGCTTCGGCCGTGCGGATCATCGCGGCGTCGATGAGGAGCGGCTGGCCGGTCGTGAGGACGTGCGCCGTCATCGAAAGGCGCGCGGGATTCAGGATGTCGTAGTTCTCGGCCGCGACGACTTCCGTGTCGATCACGTCGACGTAGTACGGATAGGTGATCCTGCCGCTCTTGCGGTCGTAGAGCGCGAGATAAAAGTTTTCGGCGTCGATGAGCGTGCCGAGCCGCTCGTGCACGCCTTGCAGGAATGCCGCGCGCTCGGGCACCGAACTCGCCAGATAGGCGATTTCGTACAGCACGCGCTGCGTGTTCTGCGCGCGCACGAGGGCGTCCGCCTGCACGCGTTCGCCGAGGCGCCGCGCGAGGTCGCGCAGACACTCTTCGCCCGCGAGCGACTTCGGCGCGACGAGCCAGCCGAGCACGCTTTCGCCGCGGCCCGTGGCCCAGCGATGCCAGCCGTGCTCCGCGCACTGCTGCGCGAGCCGTTCCTCGGTCATGCTCTGCGGCCAGTCGAACGACGCATTGCCCTGGCCCGCCAGGTGCAACTGCTCGCCCGCGCGATACCAGGCCCAGGCGCCGGGCCGGCCGCAGCCGCGCGCGGAGCCGAGCAACGCATCGACCGAAGGCGCGCCGGTATCTGCGCCGGCGTCCGCGCTGATGGCATCGTTCGAGTCCGGCAGCGCGTCAATCATGGGGAAAACACTCATCGGCGGTTGGAGCCAAAAGCCAGTCTCGGAGTGATCCGGTCGGCGGCCGGCGTTCGGGTTCGGCAAAAGGGCGCTCGTTCGGCCGTTTCAATGGATCGGTCTATTCGTGCTAACGGCAGCGGTGGGGGCGCCTTGAGCCGAATCGTGGAAAACCAGTACGCGATCGGATACCGCGCTTCGTATGAAGAATAAGGCGCCAGCGTCCCAGAACAAAATGCTTTCGCCCGACTTTCACGCGCCGCCCGACGCGAACCGTTCCCGGTAAGCCTGCGGCGTCACACCGATCGCCCGCAGAAAGCCGCGCCGCATCGTTTCCTCTGAGCCGAAGCCGCAGCGCGCGGCGATCCGCTTGACCGGCAGCCGCGTGTCGCCGAGCAGGCGCCGCGCGGCTTCGAGCCGCAATTGCTCGATCGAACGCGCGGGCGTGAGGCCCGTCTGTGCCCGGTAATGGCGCACGAAGCTGCGTTCGCTCATGCCGGCGCGCGTCGCGAGCGCGGCGAGCGAGAGATCCGCCGCGAGGTTTTCCGCGATCCAAGCATGCAGTTCGCCGAAACGGTCGCCCGCTTTTTGCAGCGACAGCGCGGCGCTGAACTGCGCCTGCCCGCCCGGACGCTTGAGAAACACGACGAGATGACGCGCCACGTCGAGCGCGAGGGCGCGGCCGAGATCGTCTTCGATCAGGGCGAGCGCCAGGTCGATGCCGGCCGTCACGCCCGCCGAAGTCCAGACGGCGCCGTCGCGGATGAAGATCGGATCGGGCTCCACGCGCACGGCGGGATAGCACTGGCGCAGTTCGGCGCAGCGCGTCCAGTGCGTGACGGCGCGCTTGTCGTCGAGCAGGCCCGCCGCCGCCAGCAGGAACGCGCCGGTACACACCGACGCCGTGCGCCGCGCCTGCGCCGCCTGCGCGCGCACCCACGCGACGAGCGCCGGGTCGCGCGCCGCTTCGTACACGCCCCAGCCGCCGGAGACGACGAGCGTGTCGGGCGGATCGTCGGCGGGCGGCAGCGGATGCGTGAGGATGCCGAGCCCGGCGGAGGTCGTGATCGCGCCGCCGCCGGTTGCCACTACGCGCGGCAGATAGGGCGGCGCGGCGCCCGCGGCGCAGGCCAGTTCGTTCGCCGACGCGAACGCCTGCAATGGCCCGGCGACATCGAGCAATTGCGCGTTCGGAAAGGCGAGCACGTCGATGCGGCGCGGGTCGGGTTGGGTCGTCATGTTGGCGTGAAAAGTGGGCTTGGTGTCAATTTCGCCATAGCCTAGCGGCGTACGATTACCCTGTCCATCCCCATTCACGAGAACGAGAGGAATCGAAATGACGCTCCATATCGGCTTGCTGCTTTTTCCGCGCGTCCAGCAACTCGACCTGACCGGTCCACACGATGTCTTCGCGCAGATTCCCGGCGCCGTCGTGCATCTGATCTGGAAGACGCGCGCGGCCGTCGAATCGTCGAGCGGGATGCTGCTCACGCCCGACACGACCTTCGACGACTGCCCGCCGCTCGACGTGCTTTGCATCCCGGGTGGTTCGGGCGTCGGCGCGCTGATGGAGGACGAGGAAACGCTCGGTTTCATCCGGCGTCAGGCGCAAGGCGCGCGCTACGTGAGTTCGGTGTGCACCGGCTCGCTCGTGCTCGGCGCGGCGGGCTTGCTGCGCGGCCGGCGCGCGACGACGCACTGGGCGTTCCATTCGCTGCTCGCCGAACTGGGCGCGGTGCCGGTCAAGGAGCGCGTCGTGCGCGACGGCAACCTGCTGACGGGCGGCGGAATCACGGCGGGGATCGATTTCGCGCTGACTCTCGCGGCGGAACTCGTCGGCGATGAAGAAGCCCAGGCGATCCAGCTGGAAATCGAATACGCGCCTGCGCCGCCGTTCGACGCGGGGTCGCCGGAGCGCGCGCCGCGTAGCGTGGTCGAGACGGTTCGCGAGCGCTCGGCGGCGTCGCTCGCGGCGCGCGCGAAGATCGTGGAGCGGGTGGCGGCGCGGCTCGCCACGGCAAGCTGACGAGCCGAAGCGGCGACGCGCGCCGCACGCGTCAGGCCCGCACCCCGCCGAACCGTTTCTGCATGAAATAGCGGGTGCGACCCGCGCTGAAATCGGGCAACTCGCCGAAGACCGCGAAGCCGCAGCGCTCGTACAACTGCTTCGCGGCGGGGTTCAGCGTGTCGAGCCACGCCGCGCGGCAGCCGCGCCGGATCGCTTCGCGCTCCGCCGCTTCCACGACGCGCGTGGCGAGTCCTTCGCCGCGCGCGTCGTCGCGAATCCAGAGCCATTTGACGAAGAGCCAGTCCCACGCGGTGAAGCCCGCCAGTCCGCCAACGAACTCATCGCCGCGATAGACCGACACCGCCAGATCGCGCTGCGCCGACGGCCCGAGTTCTCGTGCATTGAACGCAGCGAGGCCGCCGCTCACGTCCGCTTCGAATTCGGCGTCGATCCAGTCGGCGACTTCGATTTTCACGTCCATCGCGCGGGCCGGAACCTACGCGTCCGCCGCAGGCGCCACCGACGCGCCTTTCACGGCATGCCGCGCGAGCGCATCCGCGACGAAGCCCGAGCGCTTCATCTCCTCGACGAATTCGCGCAGATGCGCCGCCGCCGCTTCGCCGCGGCTTTTCGGCACGCCCATCGCCTGCTGGATGACCATGAAGCGCTCGCCGAGCAGCCGCAAGCCGGGCTTGCCTGCCGAATCGGCTTCGAGTTGCTGCTTCACGCCCGCGGCGACTTCGGCGCCATCGCGCAGGAACTGCTCGACGACCGCCTGCGACGACTCCGCCCGCACGATCTGTGCGTGCTTCAGCTCGCGCGTGAGAAAGAGATCGTAGGCGCTGCCCTTGCCGACCACCACGCGATTCGTTTCGCGGTCGACGTCGTCGTTGGTCGTGACCGGTGAATCGTCGCGCACGAGATAGAAGCCTTCGATCAGCACATACGGCGCCGTGAACGCGATACCCGCGCCGCGCACCGGATCGATCGCGAAGAAGCCGATATCGGCGGTCTCGGTCGTGACGGCCTCGACGGATTTCGACGCGGTATCGAAGGCGGTCAGTTCGGCTTCGATACCGAGCCGCGCCGCGAACTCGCGCGCGAGGTCGACGGAGATGCCGCCGGGCTCGCCTGTCGCGGCGTTGCGGTTGGCGAGCAGCGGATTGCCGAGGTTGATCGACGCGCGCAGCTTGCCGGTGGGCGCGAACGCGTTCAGCAGGGTGGAATCGATGGTCATGGCGGGTCCGGGTCGATGGAACATGCCCGCTATTTAACAGGAAAGCGCTCGGTCGCGCGCCCACCGATGCAGAATGAGCGTTTCGTTCCAGACGGACGCGTCCCATGCCGGCCACCGACATCGACAAAGACGAACTCATCCGCCGCTTCGGCCTGCAGCCGCATCCGGAAGGCGGCTGTTTCCGCGAGACGTATCGCTCGGATTCGCGCGTGACGCGCGAGGGCACGGGCGAATCGCGCTCGGCATCGACGGCGATCTACTTCCTGCTCTGCGACGGCGCGCATTCGGCGTGGCATCGCATCCGCTCCGACGAACTGTGGCATTTCTACGCGGGCGTCCCCGTCGACATCCACGTGCTCGACGCGCAAGGCGAACTCGCCACGCACCGGCTCGGCAATGCGCTCACGCATCCGGACGCCGTGTTCCAGGCCGTCGTGAAGGCGGGCGACTGGTTCGCGGCCGTTTGCGCGTCGCCGGAGGGGTATGCGCTCGTCGGCTGCACGGTCGCGCCGGGATTCGAATTCAGCGAGTTCGAGATCGCCGATGTAAAGGCGCTCGCGGCCGCTCATCCGGCGCATCGCGACCTGATCGCGCGTCTCGGTCCCGCCGGCGGCGCCTAGCGGTTATCATCCCGCCCAATCTCGTTAAACGATACAAAAAGGCCAGGGATGAGCGGAGCGCGGCGCGGTATTCAGTCGATCGAAGTGGGCGGCGCGCTCCTGCGCGCGCTCGTGGACCACGGCGGCCCGATGCTGCTGGGCGATCTCGCGAAGAAGGCGGGAATGTCGTCGGCGAAGGCGCATCCGTATCTCGTGAGCTACGGCAATCTCGGCCTGATCCAGCAGGACGGCGCCACCGGGCGCTATGAGCTCGGGCCGTTCGCGTTGCAGATGGGGCTCATCAGCCTGCAGCGCGTCGACCCGGTTCGGCTCGCGATTCCCGAAGTCGGAGAAATCTCGGCTCAGATCCAGCATACGGTCGCGCTCGCGACCGCCGGCAGCTTCGGCCCGACGATCGTCCATATCAACGAGGCGAGCGTGCCGATCCACGTCACGATGCGCACCGGCACTGTGATGTCGCTCCTTCAAACCGCCACCGGCCGCGCGTTCGCGGCCTACCTGCCGCCGCTCACAGTCGATGCGCTCGTCGCGATCGAGGCGTCGGGCGGCCTGCAGATCGGCGCGGCCCGGCGCGACTTTACGCGCGCGCAGATCGATGCGCTACTCGCCGAAGTGCGCGGGCACGGCATCGCGCGGACCATCGACGAACCCGTCGCGGGCATCAGCGCGATGAGCGCGCCCGTCTTCGATCACACCCGCAACATCGTTCTCGCCATCACGGCGATCGGCCCGAGCGGCTCCTTCGACGGCGCATGGGACGGCGCCGTCGCGAGCCCATTGCGCGCTTGCGCCGCGCGCGTTTCCGCACGACTGGGCTTTTCCGCCGCCTGAAGTCCCTTCCTCGCAACGCAGATATCCGCGAGCGCGTACGACGCGCCGTCGCGCGATTTCGCGCGCCTGTCGCTCGCGCTTAGGGTAAACGGCGATTCAACCATGTGAAATGCTTTGTACAATGCGTAATTAACAGGCAAAGCCAAACGCATTTGATGGTTATGCCTGACAGGGCAGCAGCCATGTTGGATGGGATCGGAGTGAGCGCATGGGGCCGGAGCAAGCGCCAGCCCCGATCGACAGGAGAGACGGAGACGCCATGCAGACTGATTTTCAAACGCTTCGGTTCGAGTACACGCGAGCCGCCGAACACGATGCCGCGTCGCCGGCGCCTTATCCGGTGGTTGTCGTCGGGGCGGGGCCGGTGGGCCTTGCGACCGCGATCGACCTCGCGCAGCAGGGCGTGCGCACGGTGCTCGTCGACAACGACGACAAGCTCTCGGACGGCTCGCGCGCCATCTGTTTCGCGAAGCGCACGCTGGAGATCTTCGACCGCCTCGGCTGCGGCCAGCCGATGGTCGACAAGGGCGTGAGCTGGAACGTCGGCAAGGTCTTCCTGCAGGACGAGCTCGTCTACACGTTCGACCTGCTGCCCGAAACCGGCCATGCGCGGCCCGCGTTCATCAATCTGCAGCAGTACTACGTCGAGGGCTATCTCGCCGAGCGCGCGATGCGCGAGGACCACCTGCAGTTGCGCTGGAAGAGCAATGTCGTCGGCGTGACGCAGCTCGCGGATTGCGTCGAGCTGCAGATCGAGACGCCCGATGGCACCTATGCGCTGCGCGCGCAGTACATGGTCGCCGCCGACGGCTCGCGCAGTCCGATGCGCCGCGCGCTCGGCCTCGACAGCCGCGGCCGCACGTTCAAGGACCGCTTCCTGATCGCCGATGTGAAGATGAAGGCGCCGTTTCCCGCCGAGCGCTGGTTCTGGTTCGATCCGCCGTTTCACCGCAACCAGTCGGTGCTCTTGCATCGCCAGCCGGACGACGTGTGGCGCATCGACTTCCAGCTCGGCTGGGACGCCGATCCGGTCGCGGAAAAGGCGCCCGAGCGCGTGATTCCGCGCGTGAAGGCGCTGCTCGGCGAGGACGTCGAATTCGAACTCGAATGGGTCAGCGTCTACACGTTCTCCTGCCTGCGCATGGACAAGTTCCGCCACGGCCGCGTGCTGTTCGCGGGCGACTCGGCGCATGGCGTGTCGCCGTTCGGCGCGCGCGGCGCGAACAGCGGCGTGCAGGACGCGGACAATCTCGCGTGGAAGCTGCGCCTCGTGCTGAACGGCGACGCGCCCGACACGCTGCTCGACACCTATGCGTCCGAGCGCGAGTACGCCGCCGACGAAAACATCCGCAACTCGACCCGCGCCACCGACTTCATCACGCCGAAGAGCCCGGTGTCGCGGCTCTTCCGCGATGCGACGCTACGGCTCGCGAAGGACTGTCCGTTCGCGCGCCGCATGGCGAACAGCGGGCGGCTCTCGGTGCCGGCCGTGCTGCACGATTCGCTGCTCAATACCGCCGACCGCGAAGGTGACGTCTTCTTCGGCTCGATGGTGACGGGCGCGGTGTGCACGGATGCGCCGGTGCGGATCGACGGCGAGGCGGCGTGGTTGCTCGGGCAGACGGGCGGCGGCGCGTTTACGGGTGTCTACTTCTGCGCGTCGGTCGATGCGGCCGCTGACTGCGCGGGCCGGCTCGCGACGCTCGAAGGCAAGTCGATCCCGATGCGCACGCTGATCGTCGTGCCGCGCGGCGCGGCGATCGCACCGCTCGCGGGCATGACCGTGCTGGAGGACGTGGACGGCGTGGTCGCGCAACGCTTCGACGCCCGGCCCGGCACGTTCTATCTGCTGCGTCCGGACCAGCATGTGTGCGCGCGCTGGCGCGCCTTCGACGCCGCTTCGGTTGCGGCGGCAATCCAACGCGCGACGTGCAACGGGTGAACGATCATGAAACTGAATATCGAAACGAACATCGCGGACTACGACGGCTTCTACGAGCGTCTGATCGATACGCACAACGGACTCTCGGAAGAAGAGAGCCAGATGGTGAACGCAAAGCTTGTGCTGCTGCTCGCCAATCATATCGGCGATGCGGAGGTGCTCATCGAGGCACTCGCGCTGGCGAGGAAAAGTGTCGCGGACGACGTCGCCGGGAAGGCACGCTAGGGGTCTGCTTGACGTTCGTCGTGTCAGGGAAATTGACGGACATGCCAGCGATTCGCTAACGCTCCGCCACACTCAGGACGGGGAGAGGCGCAGCCATGCGGTCGTGCGCCTTCAGCGATGCGGCAATGCCGGACGCGTGTGGTTGGAAACCTCAATTACCCAGCGTGCGCGGCATCTCGAAATTGACATGGACGGTCTTGCAGATGAATTCTCCGATCCGGTCGATGTCGTTCAGCGGCAGGACCGGAAGCGTGGTCGCGAGCGCGGCGGGATCGTCGCTCGCGATGGCGAGAATGGCCGCGTCGGTCTTGTAGGGCGGCTCGGTGGCGAGCGCCACGCGCACGACTTCGAGCCGCGGAAGCGATTCGCGCGTGAAGCCTTCGACTATCGTGAGGTCCGCCGGCGAGAGGCGGGCCACCAGTTCATCGAGTGAAGGCTCCGGCTCGCCGCGTAGTTCGCGCACGATCGCATAGCGATGCGGCGACGCGATCAGCACCTCGCCCGCGCCGGCACGTCGAAAGCGCGCGCTGTCCTTGTGCGCGGGCTCGAGCTCGATCGAATGATGGCTGTGCTTGATCACGTTGACGACGAGGCCGCGCGCGCGCAGCCAGGGCAGGAGCGCTTCGATCAGCGTGGTCTTGCCCTGGCCGGAGCGGCCGGAGATGCCGAAGAGCGGCGGCTTCGGTGGAATCATGCGCGTGGTCCGTTCGGTTCTTTGCCGCGTCCGTCGGATCGGGCCGCGGCAATGTTTTTTATCTGTGAATGATGCGACCTGCAGTGTAGCGGCAAAACGCCCTGCTTCGATGCGGCGCACGGCAGTCATCGGTAAAGACGACAGGCTGGTCCAAAGCTTGCCTCGCGCACAATGCCCTGACCATTCGCCAAAGGGACAGGGCGACGCCACTCGTTCGTTCGATCTGCTCCGAAAGGCGCAATGCGAAAAACACCGCCGTAGAGACTTGGCGCTCGTCGCGCAATCGCGCTATCGTCTTGAATCACGTTTGCGGATCCGGCCGTGCATGACATGCGGTGCCCGCGCGTATTCGAGGACCGACATGGCTGAAGACAATCTCAACACTCCGGTTGCACCGCAGCAGTTTTCGATCGACGTGATGATCGAGAAGTACGCGAAGGGCGACGAGAGCCGCATCGAGGACATCTACCGGCGCGTCGCGCGCGGTGTTGCGCTGGCAGAACCGGAGGCACTGCGCAAGAAGATCGAAGCAGACTTCGTCGACAACTTCCGGCGCGGCGCGCTCGGCGCGGGCCGCATCATGAGCGCGGCGGGGACGGGCATCGAGGCAACGCTCATCAACTGCTTCGTGCAGCCGGTCGGCGATGCGATCCAGGGTGTCGATGAAAACGGCCTGCCGGGCATCTACGTGGCGCTGTTGCAGGCGGCCGAGACGATGCGGCGCGGCGGCGGCGTCGGCTACAACTTTTCCGCGATCCGGCCAAAGGGCGCGCGCGTCCATTCGACCGGCTCGTCCGCGTCGGGCCCGTGCAGCTACATGGACGTATTCGACGCGTCGTGCCGCACGGTCGAGAGCGCGGGCTCGCGGCGCGGCGCGCAGATGGGCATCCTCGACTGCACGCATCCCGACCTGCTCGAATTCATCGCGGCCAAGCATGAGAAAGGGCGCTGGAACAACTTCAACGTGTCGGTGGCGGTGTCGGACGAATTCATGCAGGCCGTCGCCGACGATGCAGGCTGGGAACTCGTGCATCGCGCGGAGCCTGCGCCGTCGCTGCGCGCATCGGGCGACCTGCGGCGGCGCGAAGACGGCATGTGGGTCTATCGCGAGGTGCGGGCGCGCGAAGTGTGGGACGTCATCATGCGTTCGACCTACGACGTGGCCGAACCGGGCGTGGTCTTCATGTCGCGCATGAACGACGACAACAACCTGCGCGGCGTCGAGACGATCCGCGCGACGAATCCGTGCGGCGAACAGCCTCTGCCCGCGTATGGCTGCTGCAATCTGGGGCCGCTCAATCTCACGCGCTTCGTGCGCGACGCGTTCGCGCAGCAGCGCGGCGGCACCCCGGCATTCGACTGGGACGCGCTCGCGAAGACCACGCGCATCCAGGTGCGCTTTCTCGACGATGTGCTTGACGTCACGCTCTGGCCCCTGGCGGAGCAGGCGCGCGAGGCGGAAGCGAAGCGGCGCATCGGCGTGGGCTTCACGGGTCTCGGCGACACGCTCGTGATGCTCGGCATCCGCTACGACGCGCCGGAAGGCCGCGAATTCGCGACGCGCGTCGCGCGCACGATGCGTGACGAAGCCTATCGTGCTTCGGTCGAACTCGCGAGCGGGCGCGGTGCGTTTCCGCTTTTCAATGCGACGCAGTATCTGGAGGAAGGCACGTTCGCTTCGCGCCTGCCCGAGGACATCAAGGAAGACATCCGCAAGACCGGCATCCGCAACAGCCATCTGCTGTCCATCGCCCCGACCGGCACCGTGAGCCTTGCGTTTGCCGACAACGCATCGAACGGCATCGAGCCCGCCTTCTCGTGGACCTATCAGCGCACGAAACGCATGGCCGATGGCGGGCGGCAGTCGTTCGCAGTGGAAGATCACGCGTACCGGCTGTATCGCGAGCTGGGCGGCAACGTGAATGCGTTGCCCGATTACTTCGTGAATGCGCTGGAGATGTCCGCGCATGACCATCTGGAGATGATGGCGGCGGTACAGCCTTTCGTCGACACGTCGATTTCGAAAACCGTCAATGTTCCCGCCGACTATCCCTTCGACAAGTTTCAGGATCTGTATTTCGAGGCGTGGCGGCGCGGTCTGAAAGGGCTCGCGACATACCGGCCGAACGAGACGCTGGGCGCGGTGCTGTCGGTCACGCCCGAGACGACGCCCGCCGATTCGCCCGACCCGGATCTGGAACAGGACCCGCTGCGCATAGCAATCGACCATCGGCCGCGCGGCGAATTGCCCGCGATCATCGAGAAGGTCGAGTATCTGACGCAGGCGGGGAAGAAGTCGCTCTATGTCGCGGTGTCGTTCATCGAGGTGACGGGGCGGCTCGGCGGCGAGGACGTGACCATCGAGCGTCCGATCGAATTCTTTATCCCGACCGGGCAGCGCGACGAATCGCAGCAATGGATCACGGCGACCATGCGTTCGCTGTCGCTCGCTGCGCGCGGCGGTTTCGTCGCGCGCAACCTGCAGGACATGCGCAAGGTCTCGTGGGATCGCGGGCAGGTGCGTCTCGGGGATGTCGAACGGCTCGACGGCCATCGCAGCCCGCGCTGGCACGATTCGGAAGTCGCGGCGCTCGCGTACGCGATCCAGCAGATTCTCTTCCGGCGCGGCTTTCTCGATGCAGAGGGCAATCAGGTTCCCTCGCGTGCGCTTGCGCAGCTTCACGCGCGTGCGCTGGCCGCGCAGCCTGTGTTCGACGAAGCAGACCAGGATGATCCGACGCAGCTGGATTCATCGACCAACGATGCGCATTCGCTCATGCGCATGCACGGCCGCAAGTGCTCGACGTGCGGCGCCAATGCGGTCATCCGCAAGGACGGCTGCGACTTCTGCACGGCGTGCGGTGAAATAGGCGCGTGCGGTTGAAGGAGCCACGCGAGGCGCTCAGCCTCGCGTATCCGATGCGGGTGGCGGCGTGACGGTTTGAGCTGATGACGGGTGCGAAGCCTGCGCGACCGCCTGCTCGACCTGCGAGCGGGCCGCATCGGATACGACTTGCGGTCCCGCTATTGTCGCAATGACGAAGACCACCGCGACAATCACCGCGCCCACGTGGACCCTCCGGCCTCCGCAGCCTGGCAATCCGCCGTGCGCGGCGCGCTGGCCCGTTCCTGCACATAAGGACGCCAGACGGGCGCGGAAGGCGCCCAGTCGTCAAGGGCCGAGAACTGCTCAAGCGGTGTGTTGTCGTTCATGATGTTTCTCTCAAATCCGATCTGCAAATGCCTGCTCAATGAGCGGCGACGCCACTCTGCGTTGCCGATCCGTTCGCATACTCCACGATCTCGCGGTTGCGTTGCTCAGCGAGGGCAGCGCGGCGTGCGGACTGCGCGGCGACCGCTTCGCCCGCCATGCTCTTGTCCGGATACGTGTTGCGGTTGAGTGCCGGCAGCGTGCCGTCCGAATAGGACGCCGCGAGTTCGGCACGCACTTCGGCGCGCGTCTTGGTGCTTTGCGCCGTCGTCGTCTGCACCTGATACGTGCCTGCGCGGCCGATGCCCTGACCGCCGTCGGCGAACGCCGTCGTCGAAACGACTGCGGAAATGGCGGCAAGCGCTAAACCTGCGATCAGTTGGCTCTTCATGATGACGCTCCTGTCGATGATTCGATGAGCAGCGTCGGTTCGATGAACCCGGCTCCGCTGCGACAGGACGAAATGTAGTCAAGCTGCGACCGCGGATAAATGTGCGAAGTGCGAAAAGATTAATCGAGTTCGACGAACAATCGCGCAGCGCCTTGTGGGGCGGGGGATTCGGAGGGTCAGTACACGACTGGGAAGGTAATAGGCTCAGGATCCGAAGGGACAAAAAACAAAAAGGGCGTTCGAAAGAACGCCCGTGCCAAACCCAAACCTCAACCGTTAGCTATGCAACCACATCGACGGTGCCGGCGACTTCAGGCGTGCCGTACCTGACCATCTTCGACGACGACGTGCTCGTCGGCAGGCAACGGCCTTCGGCGTCTTCCTGGCCGGAGAGCAGCGGGCAGCGTTCGAACAGTTCGGCCGCCCAGTCGACGAACACGCGCACCTTCTGCGACAGATGCCGGTTGTGCGGATAGACCGCCGAAATCGGCATCGGCAATGGCTTCCACTGCGGCAGCACTTCGACCAGCTCACCCGTTTGCAGAAACGGCAGCGCCATGAAGCGCGGCACCTGAATGAGCCCGACGCCCTTCACGCCGCAGCTCAGATAGGCTTCGGCGTCGTTCACTGCGATCATGCCGCGCATCTTCACTTCGACCGTTTTTTCGTCCACGACGAAATCCATGTCGATCACGCGGCCGGTGCGGCTCGAAAAATAGTTCACGGCCGTGTGGTGTTCGAGGTCCTCGATGGTCTTCGGCACGCCATGCCGCTCCAGGTACTGCGGGGCTGCGGCGGTCAGGCCCTGAAACACGCCGATGCGCCGGGCGACAAGACTCGAGTCCTGCAGCGTGCCTACGCGAATCACGCAATCGACGCCTTCCTGGATCAGATCGACGGGCTTGTCGCCGAAGCCCACCATCAGTTCGATATCCGGATAGCGCGTGTGGAATTCGCACATCGCGGGCATCACGATGTTGCGCCCGATCGCCCCAGGCATGTCCACCCGCAGCTTGCCGCGCGGACCCTTCGCGCTGGTCGCGAACGAGCCCTCGGCTTCCTCGATGTCCGCGAGGATGCGCACGCACCGCTCGTAGTACGCGGCCCCGTCGGGCGTGAGATTGAGACGCCGCGTCGTGCGCTGCAGGAGCCGCACGTTGAGGAACGCCTCGAGGTTCTGGATGATCGTCGTCACCGACGCGCGCGGCAGATTGAGCGTATCCGCTGCGCGCGAAAAGCTGTTGGTGTCGACGACGCGTGTGAACACCTGCATAGCTTGTAGCCGATCCATGTTCTCTCACCGTCAAAAGCATTGCAGCGCCGGGAATTAAGCGCGCTGCTAACAAACGATTAAGGATGACGAGTCGCGATTGTTCAGTGCGACCGAATTGTGTTGCCGGATTATAGGCATTTATCTAAAAACCTGCGGGTACCAGAATTCGTCCCATCGCAACTCAGGTGGGATGGCGCAAACGCGCCGCAAAAACCATGGCAACAACGCTGGATCAGGGGCTTAGTCAAACGACACCTTCGAGGCTTTGCATCGAGGAAGTCCATATCGCGGGACACGCTCATCCGATCGTGCTGCGCAGTTATCGCCCCGCGTCGGACGGCACCGTCCTGCCGATTGTCCTTTATTTTCACGGCGGCGGCTTTACCCACGGCACGCTCGACGACGCCGAGATCGCCGCCGCGACCATCGCACGCGACACGCCCGCGTGGGTCGTGTCGGTCGGCTATTCGCTTGCGCCGGCGTTTCCGTTTCCCGCCGCGCCCGAAGACGGCTATCGCGCCGCACAGTGGGCGGTCGCGAATGCACGCGCACAGCGCGCGGACCCGCACCGGATTGGTGTGGCCGGGCATGACGCAGGCGGCAATCTCGCGACCTGTCTTGCCGCAATCGCCCGTGATCGCGGCGATATCGCGATTTCGGCGCAGGCCTTGCTTGCGCCGCTTCTCGATCCGAGCCTCACGCGTCTCGCCGACGAGCGCAAGGTGACGGGCACCGATCTCGGCATGAGCGAGTGCGCCCGCTGCTATCGCGCGTATCTGCCGAATGCATCGCAACGGCTGCACCCGTATGCGGCGCCGCTCGAATCGCGCCGTCTTGCGGGCCTGCCGCCGGCGCTGATCGCAAGCGCCGAGCACGACCTGCTGCACATCGAAGCGGAAAAGTACGCGGGCGAACTGATCGCCGCGGGCATCCCGACCGAGGTCACGCGCCATTGCCGCGCCTCGCACAAGGGTCTCGCGACGCATCCGGCCGCACTGGCCGACGTCGTCGCCTTCTTCAGAAAACGTCTCTCGCTTGCGAAGCCGGCTTGATCGGCACTGCATGCGAGCCAAAAAAAATCTCAACGACTCTATTGGAGCTTTCGACATGTTCTTCACTCGCAAACGCATCTACGCGGCGCTAGGCGCCACGCTCGTGGTCGCGGGCCTCGGTGGCTATACGGCGTGGCGCGGGCACGGCGACGCACCCGTGAACAGCGCGCAGGCCGCGGCCCACAGCGCGACGGCGACGGAAGTGGACGTCGCGACGGTGGTCTCGAAGACCATCACCGACTGGCAAAGCTACTCGGGCCGTCTCGAAGCCGTCGACAAGGTGGACATCCGTCCGCTCGTGCCGGGGACGATCGTCGCGGTGCATTTCAAGGACGGCGCGCTCGTGAAGAAGGGCGATCCGCTCTTCACGATCGATCCGCGCCCGTACGTGGCCGAAGTCGATCGCGCGGCGGCGCAGCTCGCGGCTGCGCAGGCGCGCAACGGCTACACGTCGACGGATGCGGCACGCGCCGAGCGCCTGCTCACCGACAACGCGATTGCCAAGCGCGACTACGACGAGAAGCAGAACGCCGCACGCGAGGCCGTCGCGGGCGTGAAGTCCGCGCAGGCCGCGCTCGAAGCCGCGAAGATCAACCTGACCTACACGAACATCGTCGCGCCCGTGTCGGGCCGCGTGTCGCGTGCGGAGATGACGGTGGGCAACATCGTTTCGACCGGTGCGAACGCGCCGCTCCTGACGACGCTCGTGTCCGTCTCGCCGATCTACGCCTCGTTCGACGTCGACGAGCAAACCTACCTGCGCTATCTGAGCCGCGACTCGAAGGCGACGGTGCCGGTTTCGCTCGGCCTCGCGAACGAAGAAGGCTATTCGCGCGAAGGCGCGGTGGCGTCGGTCGACAACCGCATTGACACGAGCTCGGGCACGATCCGCGTGCGTGCGTGCTTCGACAACGCCGACGGCTCGCTGCTGCCCGGTCTCTACGCGCGCATCAAGGTGGGCGGCGGCACGCCGCACGCGGCCGTGATGGTCGACGATGCCGCGATCGGCACCGACCAGGACAAGAAGTACGTGATGGTCGTCGACAAGGACAACCGCGTGCAGTATCGCGAAGTCACGCTCGGCACCCAGCACGAAGGCCTGCGCGTCATCACGAAGGGGCTGGAACCTGGCGAGCGCATCGTGGTGAACGGCCTGCAGCGCGTGCGTCCGAACGATGTCGTGAAGGCGAACGGCGTCGCGATGGCGAACAACGCGCCGACGCCGGCGAAATCCGCGTCCTAATCGGGCGCCTCACGAGGGCGCTTCAAAAAGGCAATAGAACCGTCATGAACATATCCAAATTCTTCATCGACCGCCCGATTTTTGCGGGCGTGCTATCGGTGGTCGTGCTGCTCGCGGGCGTCATCGCGATGTTCAAGCTGCCGATCTCCGAATATCCGGAAGTGGTGCCGCCGTCGGTCGTCGTGCACGCACAGTATCCGGGCGCGAACCCGAAGGTGATCGCCGAAACGGTGGCCTCGCCGCTCGAAGAGCAGATCAACGGCGTCGAGAACATGCTGTACATGCAGTCGCAGGCGAACAGCGACGGCAATCTCAACATCACCGTCACGTTCAAGCTCGGCACCGACCCGGACAAGGCGCAGCAGCTCGTGCAGAACCGTGTATCGCAAGCGATGCCGCGTCTGCCCGAGGATGTTCAGCGCCTTGGCGTCACGACGATCAAGTCGTCGCCGACGCTCACGATGGTGGTCCACCTGAACTCGCCGAACGGCCGCTACGACATGACGTATCTGCGCAACTACGCGCTGATCAACGTGAAGGACCGGCTCGAACGGATCGGCGGCGTGGGGCAGGTGCAGCTGTGGGGCTCCGGCGACTATTCGATGCGCATCTGGCTCGATCCGCAGAAGGTCGCGCAGCGCGGCATGACCGCGGGCGACGTCGTCAACGCAATTCGCGAGCAGAACGTGCAGGTCGCGGCCGGCGTGATCGGTTCGTCGCCGACGCTGCCGAACGTGCCCGTGCAGTTGAACGTGAATGCGCAGGGGCGTCTGCAGAACGAGGCCGAGTTCAAGGACATCGTGCTGAAGACCTCGCCCGACGGCGCGGTCACGCGTCTGCACGACGTGGCACGCGTGGAACTCGCAGCATCGGAGTATGGACTGCGTTCGTTGCTCGACAACAAGTCGGCGGTCGCCATCGCGATCAATCAGCAGCCGGGCGCGAACTCGCTGCAGATTTCGGATCAGGTCCGCGAGACGATGAAGGAACTGAAGGCCGACATGCCGCCGGGCGTCGAATACCAGATCGTCTATGACCCGACGCAGTTCGTGCGCTCCAGTATCGAGGCCGTGATTCACACGCTGCTCGAAGCGATTGCGCTCGTCGTGCTGGTCGTGATCGTGTTCCTGCAAACATGGCGCGCGTCGATCATTCCGCTTCTCGCGGTGCCGGTGTCGATCATCGGGACGTTCTCGCTGTTGCTCGCGTTCGGCTTCTCGATCAACGCGCTCTCGCTCTTCGGGATGGTGCTCGCGATCGGTATCGTGGTCGATGATGCGATCGTTGTCGTGGAGAACGTGGAGCGGAACATCGAGTCCGGGCTCTCCGCACGTGAAGCGACCTATCAGGCGATGCGCGAAGTGAGCGGGCCGATCATCGCGATCGCGCTCACGCTGGTGGCCGTGTTCGTGCCGCTCGCGTTCATGTCGGGTCTCACGGGCCAGTTCTACAAGCAGTTCGCGATGACCATTGCGATTTCGACGGTGATCTCCGCGTTCAACTCGCTGACGCTGTCGCCCGCGCTCGCCGCGATGCTGCTCAAGGGCCACGACGAGCCGAAGGACTGGTTGACGCGCGCAATGGACCGCGTGTTCGGCGGCTTCTTCAAGCGCTTCAACAAGGTCTTCCATCGCGGTTCGGAAGCGTATGGCAAGGGTGTGTCCAAAGTGATCAGCCGCAAGGCGATCATGATGGCGATCTACGCAGTGCTGCTCGGCGGCGCGGTGCTGATGGGCAAGGTCGTGCCGGGCGGCTTCGTGCCCGCGCAGGACAAGGAATACCTAATCAGCTTCGCGCAGTTGCCCAACGGCGCCTCGCTCGATCGCACCGAGCAGGTCGTTCGCCAGATGACGGACATCGCACGCAAGCAGCCGGGCGTGGAAAGCGCCGTGGAATTCCCGGGGCTGTCGGTGAACGGCTTCACGAACTCGTCGAGCGCGGGCATCGTGTTCGTCACGCTCAAGCCGTTCCATGACCGCAAGACGAAGGAACTCTCGGCAGGCGCGATCGCCGGTGTGCTGAACCAGAAGTACGCCGCGATCAAGGGCTCGTTCATTGCCGTGTTCCCGCCGCCGCCGGTGCTCGGTCTCGGCACGCTCGGCGGCTTCAAGATGCAGCTGGAAGATCGCGGCGCGCTCGGCTACGAGGCGCTCAACGATGCGACGCAGGCATTCATCAAGCGCGCCTCGCAGACGCCTGAACTCGGGCCGACGTTCTCCAGCTATCAGATCAACGTGCCGCAACTGAATGTCGATCTGGATCGCGTGAAGGCGAAGCAGCTCGGTGTTTCCGTGACGGACGTGTTCAACACGATGCAGGTGTATCTCGGCTCGCTGTATGTGAACGACTTCAACCGCTTCGGCCGCGTGTATCAGGTGCGCGTGCAGGCGGATGCGCCGTTCCGCGCCAGCGCCGACGACATCGGCTTGCTCAAGACGCGCAACGCCAATGGCGAAATGGTGCCGCTTTCATCGCTCGTGAAGGTCACGCCGACTTACGGTCCCGAGATGGTCGTGCGCTACAACGGCTACACGTCGGCAGACATCAACGGCGGTCCGGCGCCGGGTTATTCGTCGGGCCAGGCGCAGGCTGCCGCCGAACGCATCGCGGCGGAAACGCTGCCGCGCGGGATCAAGTTCGAATGGACCGATCTCACGTACCAGCAGATCCTCGCAGGCAATGCGGCGCTCTGGATCTTCCCGATCAGCGTGCTGCTCGTGTTCCTGGTGCTGGCGGCGATGTACGAGAGTCTCACGCTGCCGTTCGCGATCATCATGATCGTACCGATGAGCATCCTGTCGGCGCTGCTCGGCGTGTGGCTCACCGATGGCGACAACAACATCTTCACGCAGATCGGCTTGATGGTGCTGGTCGGGTTGTCGGCGAAGAACGCGATTCTGATCGTCGAATTCGCACGCGAGCTGGAGATGCAGGGACGCTCGATCGTGCAGGCCGCGATCGAGGCGAGCCGGCTGCGTCTGCGCCCGATCCTGATGACGTCGATTGCTTTCATCATGGGCGTGGTGCCGCTCGTGTTGTCGACGGGTGCCGGTTCGGAGATGCGTCATGCGATGGGTATCGCGGTGTTCTTCGGCATGCTCGGCGTCACGCTCTTCGGCCTGATGCTCACGCCGGTGTTCTACGTGCTGCTGCGCAAGCTCGCACGCACCGAACACATCACCGACAAGCACGGCACGCATCCGCAGATGCGCGGAATCAATGCCTCGTATGAGGCGCAGTGAGGGACATGATGAACAAGTCGTTATCCAGACGATGGCTGGGGTTGTCGGGGCTTCTGGCGTCGCTGCTGGTGGTCGCGGGCTGCTCGCTCGCGCCGAACTACGAGAAGCCCGATGTGAACGCGCCGTCCGCGTTCAAGGAAACGCCGGTCGAGACGACAGCGTCCGCTGACAAGATCTCGCCCGCCGAAGCCGGCACGTGGAAGACCGCGGAGCCGTCGGAAGAAGTGATGCGCGGCGAATGGTGGACGATCTTCGGCGACGCGACGCTCAACGACCTGGAGCACCAGGCTGCCGACGCGAACCAGAACCTGAAGGCCGCGGCCGCGCGCGTGAAGGAAGCGCGTGCGATCAACCAGACGGCGCGCGCGGGACTCTTCCCGACCATCGACGCGGGCTTCGGCCCGACGCGCGAGAAGCTTTCGCCGGCATCGCAGTTGCAGCCGCAAAACGTGAACGTGTCCCCGCAGACGTTGTGGCGCGCGCAGGCGAGCGCGTCGTACGAAGTGGATCTGTTTGGCCGCGTGGCATCGACCGTCGATGCCGCGAAGGCCGACACGCAGCAGAGCGAGGCGCTGTTCCGCTCGGTGCAACTGGCGCTGCAGGCGGACGTCGCGCAGAACTACTTCAACCTGCGCGAACTCGATGCCGAGATGGACGTGTTCACGCGCACGGTGACCTTGCGTGAAGAGGCGCTGAAGCTGGTGCAGCGGCGCTTCACCGAAGGCGATATCAGCGAACTCGACGTGGCGCGTGCGAAGTCCGAACTCGCGACAGCGCGTTCCGATGCGATGACGGTCCAGCGGTTGCGGGCGGCGTCCGAGCACGGTCTCGCGGTCCTGCTCGGCAAGGCGCCCGCGCAGTTCTCGATGGCGGCGAACCCTTTGAAGCCTGTCGAGATTCGCGTGCCGCCGGGGCTGCCTTCATCGTTGCTGGAGCGCCGGCCGGATATCGCAGCGGCCGAGCGCGCGATGGCGGCGGCGAATTCGCGGATCGGCGTGGCGAAGGCGGCGTTCTTTCCGTCGCTGACGCTGACGGGTGCGGGCGGTTTCGAGTCGGCGACGCTCGGCGACCTGTTCCAGTGGTCGAGCCGCACGTTCCTGCTCGGACCGCTCGTCGGCACGGCACTGTCGATGCCCATCTTCGATGGCGGCCGTCGCAAGGGCAACCTGGCGAACGCGCGCGCCGTGTACGAGGAGGATGTGGCGAATTACCGGCAGCAGGTGCTGGTCGCGTTCCAGGAGGTCGAGGACAACCTGTCGGACCTGCGCATCCTCGAAGGGCAGACGGGAACGCAGGCGGATGCAGTGAAGTCGTCGGCGCGCGCGGCGCAGTTGTCACGCACGCAGTACAACGAAGGCGCGGTGAATTATCTCGATGTGATCGATGCGGAGCGGACGGTCTTGCAGTCGCAGCGGATTGCCGTGCAGCTTTCCGGAACGCAGGCGATTGCCACCGTGAATCTCATTCGCGCGCTTGGCGGCGGGTGGGGCGATGCGATGCCCACGCCGGTTGTGGAGCCCTCGCTGGCCCAGCGGTGATCGGCGGGCGCGCGGAGCGGGTGTCGAACCTCGCTCCGCGCGCCAGTGCCCGAATTGTTCGCGAATACGAACATATGTCTTCACCTTCGGAACCTTTATCCGGCAGTGCACGCTCCGTAGAATTCAAATCATGGAATAGGAGCTTGCAATGAGAGCCTTGATCGAAAGACAACTGTATCAACCGGCCGTCGTCCTGCCGATGCTCGTGCTCATGCGCCTGATGGTGACGCTCGACTTCAACCTCGCGCAGGTCACGCTGGTCGTCGTCGCAAAGAGTTCGCAGTATGTGTTCAAGGCGGTCTTCAGGCCGCGCGCGGGCCGCAGCGAAGCCCGCGCGATCTGCGGTCACTGCCACTGCTGAAGCCGCGCACGCGCCCGGTCAATCAATAAACTTCCGGCACTATCATGCTCTCGGGCACCGGCTGCCGCAGATAATCGTCGTTGTACACGCGTGCCGGCAGGTCGATCGCGGGATGCTCGATCTCGTGATACGGCACCTGGGCGAGCAGATGGCTCATGCAGTTGAGCCGCGCGCGCTTCTTGTCTACCGCCTGTACCACCCACCACGGCGCCTCCGGAATGTGCGAGCGCTGCAGCATGATCTCCTTCGCCACCGTATAAGCC
This sequence comes from Caballeronia arationis, assembly GCF_001544975.2. Lineage (GTDB taxonomy): Bacteria > Pseudomonadota > Gammaproteobacteria > Burkholderiales > Burkholderiaceae > Caballeronia > Caballeronia arationis. The sequence continues at coordinate 53,881 of NZ_FCOG02000029.1, forward strand.
TCCCAGCGCCGACGGCTCTCCAGATCCATCGGGCTCAACTTCCACTGTTTCAGCGGATCCTCGATGCGCGCCTGAAAGCGCACCTCCTGCTCGTCGTCGGTGATCGAGAACCAGTACTTGATGATCTGGATGCCGCTTCGCACCAGCATCTTCTCGAACTCGGGCACCGAGCGGAAGAATTCCTCATACTCTTCGTCGCTGCAGAAATTCATCACGCGCTCGACGCCCGCGCGGTTGTACCAGCTCCGGTCGAACAGCACGATCTCGCCGCCCGCCGGCAGTTGCGACACGTAACGCTGGAAATACCACTGAGTGCGCTCGCGATTGTTCGGCGCGGGCAGGGCGGCCACGCGGCACACCCGCGGATTGAGCCGCTGCGTGATGCGCTTGATCGCGCCGCCCTTGCCGGCGGCATCCCGCCCTTCGAAGATCACGACGAGCCGGTGCCCCGTATTCACCACCCAGTCCTGCAACTTGACGAGTTCACCCTGCAGCCGGAACAGCTCGCGGAAATAGAGCTTGCGCAATGCGCGCGATTCCTCGGTGAGCGCGCTGTCGCCGTCGAGCAGGCGATCGTCCAGTTCCATCTCGAGTTCTTCGTCGTAGCTGTCGATCAGGTCCGCTTCGAAGCGGCGCTGCCTGTCTTGCGAAATCATGATGGGCTCCGTTGATGTGCTGGCGCGCGGCGCGATCCGGCTTGCGATCCCGCGGGGACGGCCGATTATCCCGGTCGACGGTGTCAGGCGTGTGACGCGCGCCCTATTGGGGTCGATGCAATTTCGACGCGCTCTGCGCGACTAAGCAGCATCGTACTTCGACGCAGGCAGCATCGCATGCGAACCTTCCCGATGCGCCACCGCGGCGTCGGGCGCCGCGTCGATCGGTAGAATGGGCCGTTCCGTATCCAGCACGAGCGACCCTCACGATGACCGACACGAAGCCCACCGCCATTCCCGTATTCGACGAAACCGAAACCGCCCGGCTTTTGCCCTTCGACCACCTCGTCGCGACGCTCGAAGTCACGATGCTCGAGTACGCCGAAGGCCGCATCGCGAGCCCCGAGCGCATGGTGGTGCCGCTCGCCGAGGGCGCGGTGATGCTTTCGATGCCCGCAAGCGCGCTTGATCTTGCGATGCACAAGCTCGTGAACGTGTGCCCGCGCAACCGCGCGCTCGGCCTGCCGACGATCCACGGCCAGGTCACGGCCTTCGACGCATCGACGGGTGTGCCGCAATTCATGCTCGACGGCCCCACGGTGACCGGCCGCCGCACCGCCGCGGTGACGATGCTCGGCATCCGCAGCCTTTTCGACCCCGCCCCCGGCGAGGTGCTGGTGATCGGCACCGGCAAGCAGGCGATCCATCACGTCGAAGCGCTGGCGCGCCTCTTTCCGGCGGCGCGCATCTCGATCGCGGGCTCGCAGCCTGGGCGCGCCGAGGCGTTTTGCGCCGCGCACGGGGATTTGTCCGCGAACCTGGCGCCGCTCGCGGGCGACATTCCCGATTCCGTCGACGTCGTCATCACGACGACGACCAGCAAGACGCCGGTCTACACGCTCGCGGCGCGGCCGGGGCGGCTCGTCATCGGCGTAGGCGCGTTCACGCCCGACGCGGCGGAAATCGCGGCGTCGACGGTTCTGGCAAGCGACGTCTTCGTCGACGATCCCGCCGGCGCCCGCCACGAAGCAGGCGACCTGATCCAGGCGGGCATCGACTGGGACCTCGTGCAGCCGCTCGCCAGCGTGCTTCGTGACGACGCTCGGGCAGCGGCGCGCGGCGCACGGCCGCTGTTGCTCAAGACAGTGGGTTGCGCCGCGTGGGACCTCGCCGCATGCCGCGTCGCGCGAGACGTGTTGTCGAAACGGTGAGCGCCGTCACGGTCGTTAAGACATTCGTCGCCTGGAATGCTCCTTGCTCACTTCCGAACCCAGTTGCTTTAAACCGGATTGGACAATGAACAGTCGACAAGACAATTGGGCGCCGTCGCGCGCCGCTTCATGGGACGCCACGACGGCGAGCGCGGACCGCGCGACACCGCCCGCCGCTTACTTCATCTCAGTGCTGGAACTGGCGACCGGAGAAAAGCTCGGCAACGACGAGCGCCTGCGCGCCGTCGCAATGCTGGAAGCGCAATTCGGCTCGGGCCGGCCGCGCACGCTGTCCGAGGCGGTGCGCATCTGCGCGGGCGCGATCGATTCGTCGACGCTGCAACGCATGGCACGCGGCGCCAAGGCGTAGCTATTTTCCATGCGCTGGTAACAAACGCGCGGTTTGCTCGGCTAATCGCGCTCAGCACGCCCGTACGCGCAGGCGCCAGTGCGCGTCCCCGCCGACGATCGTGACCGGCGCGAGCGGCTCCAGGTCCATCGCGTAGACCGACGCGAGCGGCGCGTCCAGCACGCGCGCGAGCATGATCTTGATCACGATCGCATGCGTGACGATTACATGCGGCTCGCGTCGCGCATAACGATCGAGCCCGGCCATCACGCGTGTCGCGAGATGCTCGATGCTTTCACCGCCATGCGGCGCGCTCGCGGGATCGGACAGCCACGCCGCGAGTCCCCGCGGATCTTCTTCGTGCACATCCCGAATCGAACGACCGTGCCATCGGCCATAGTCGAGATCGTCGAATGACGGATCAACCTTCGCGTCCACTGCGAGCGACGCCGCCGTTTCCCGCGCCGCCCGCGCCGGGCTCGTGACGACGCGCCGTCCGCCCGTCCCAAGCCGGTCGGCTAGGCCGGCGCAATCGGCCGGATCGATCGGGTCGTCGCGCGAGGGGAAGATGCCTGCCTTCATCGCGTGTGTCGCTGCGTGGCATAGCAGGATCAATTCGGTGTTCATCGCGTGAATCCTTGGTAGATGCTTTACTTTGCCGTCGATCCTCCTAGAATGGCAAGCTTGCAGTGCGAGGAAGTCGGTGAAAACCCGGCACGGTCGCGCCACTGTGAGCGTGTGTGCCGATGCGGCGCGCGCGCGAGTCAGACCCCCGCTGCATCCTTCCTTCATCTTCATCTGTCGGGACGTGCATTCCCTGGAGAACGACATGAATCCTCTCGCAGCTTCCGCCCATGGCGGCGCCGCAGTTTCGCCCGCAAACGATGCACCGATACCCATTCCGGTGCGTGAAGTGCTTCCCTGGGCCATCTTCATCGGCCTCATCCTGCTGATCGCGATCTACTTCGTCGGCGCGGAGCAGGGCGCGACATCGATTTTCTCGGGCACCTACATCCACGAATTCGTCCACGACGGGCGCCATCTGCTCGGCTTTCCCTGTCACTGAGGACGCACGATGATTCGCAATCTGTTGATACGCGGCATGATCGCGGGACTGGTCGCGGGCCTCGTCGGCTTCGGGTTCGCGAGGACGTTCGGCGAGCCGTCGGTCGCACGCGCAATCGCGTTCGAGGCGCAGCATGAGCACGCGGAGGAGAACGCCGGACATTCGCACGATCATGCAGCAGCCGGCTCGCAGCCGGGGCAGGCGGCCGCATCCCACGACCACGGCGACGAAGAGGAACTCGTGAGTCGCGGCACGCAGGCAGGACTCGGGCTGCTCACGGGCGTCGCGGTGTTCGGCACGGCGCTCGGCGGGCTGTTCTCGCTCGTCTTTGCATTCGCGTATGGACGCCTCGGCGCCTTGCGCACACGCGGCACGTCGGCGTTGCTTGCGCTCTTCGGCTTCGTGAGCATCGCGATCGTGCCGTTCATCAAGTACCCGCCGAATCCGCCGGCGGTCGGCAATCCGGAGACGATCGGCCCGCGCACGGCGCTCTTCTTCGGGATGGTTGCGATCTCGATCGCTTCGACGGTGCTCGCGGTGTATCTGCAAAGGCGCATGCGCGGGCAGCACGGCGAATGGAACGCCACTTTGATCGCGGGCGCCGCGTATATCGTCGTGATCGCGATCGCGCAGTTCGGGCTGCCTTCCATTGATGAAGTCCCGGCGGACTTCTCGGCTTCGCTGCTGTGGAATTTCCGCATCGCGGCGGTCGGCATTCAGGCGCTGCTCTGGACCACGCTCGGGCTCGTCTTCGGCCCGCTTGCCGCGCGCGAGCTGGAACGCGCCCCGGTGCGGCGCGTGGCGCACGCCTAGCTCTCGTTCTGCGGCTCGGCCGAGGCGAAAGGCGGCTCCTCTGCGAGCCGCCTTTTTTCATGCCGCGCTACGAGCGTATCGAAGAGCGCGAGCTTCGCCGTATCGTCCATCGTCTTCCACGCCTTGATTTCCGCGCGATCCCTGAAGCAGCCTTCGCAGAGGCCCGTTGCCTGATCGAGGCGGCACACGTTCGTGCACGGCGATCCGATGGGCTGCTGCGATTTCGCGCGCTCGATCGTGAAGGCGAGTTCGAGCGGCGGTTCTTTTTCGGCGATCGTTGCAGTCGTCATTGTCATAGCGGTTCGCCGCGAAAGAGCGCGGCAGCGGCAGCCGGATTCGACGGCCAGTAAGCGTGCATGTAGGTCGCCGTGACCGGTCCGTGCCGGTACAGGGCTTCGCCTGCCGCGCCGGTGGTCGCGTGCGTCGCGGTGAGACGCGGCTGCATCGGCGTGGCGACGCTCGAGTAGTGGAACGTGTGGCCGGTCAGCGTGCCGTGCGATGTTTCGATGCGCTGCATCGCGAGCCTTGAGAGGCGCGGCTGCATCGCGGCTTCGCCGGGAAGCAGGCCGAGCATCGCGTGCTGCGTGCCGTCGATGGTCTTCAGCGCGTCGAGCAGATAAAGCATGCCGCCGCATTCGGCGACAACGTTCCTTCCGCGCTGCGTGTGCATCCTGATCGAGGCCGCCGTCCGTGTATTGCGCGCGAGCGTCGCCGCGTGCAGTTCGGGATAGCCGCCGGGCAGATAGAGCGCGTCGGCATCGTCGGGCACGGGTTCGTCGGCGAGCGGCGAGAACGCTTCGATACGTGCGCCCATCGCGCGAAGCAGGTCGAGGTTCGCGGGATAGATGAACGAGAACGCGGCATCGCGTGCGATGGCGATGCGCATGCCGTCGAGAAGACGCGGTGGGTCGTCCAGCGCCTGGTCCTCGAATGCGATCGCGGGCGGCAGTTCGCGGAGTGCTGTCTCGCCGATGGCATCGGCTGCACGATCGAGACGCGCGTCCAGATCGGCGATTTCCGCCGCCTGCGTCAGACCGAGATGGCGGTCGGGCAGCGCGATGTCGGCGGCATTCGACAGATGCCCGCAATAGCGCAGGCCTTCGGGCAACGCCTCGCCGACCATCTGCGCATGCCGCGCGGACGCCACCTTGTTCGCGAGCACGCCATGAAACGGCAACTCGGGACGATAGCGCGCGAGCCCGAACGCGACCGCGCCAAAGGTCTGCGCCATGCCGTGCGCGCCGATCACGGCGAGCACCGGCACGCCGAACGCGATGGCGAGATCCGCGCTGCTCGGCGTGCCGTCGAAGAGACCCATCACGCCTTCGATCAGGATCAGGTCGGCATCGCGCGCGGCCCGGGCAAGCAGGGCACGGCACGCGTCGATCCCCACCATCCAGAGATGCAGCGAGTAGACGGGCGACCCCGACGCGCGTTCGAGAATCATCGGGTCGAGGAAGTCGGGACCCGTCTTGAACACGCGCACGCGCAGGCCTTGCCGCGTGTGATGCCGCGCGAGCGCTGCGGTGACCGTCGTCTTGCCCTGGTGCGATGCGGGCGCGCTGATAAAAAGGGCGGGGCAGGTGTGCATCGGATCGATAGCCTTCAGTACTCGACGCCGCGTTGCGCCTTCACGCCCTGCTCGCGATACGGATGCTTGACGAGCCGCATCTCGGTGACGAGATCGGCGGCTTCGATCAGCGCATCGGGCGCATGGCGGCCGGTGACGACCACATGGAGCGTGGCGGGCCGCGCGTTCAGCACGCCGAGCACTTCGTCGAGCGGCAGGTATTCGTACTTGAGCACGGCGTTGAGTTCGTCGAGGACGACCATCTGATACTCGCCGCTCTTGATCATGTTGCACGCGGCGTCCCAGCCCTTCCTCGCGGTGGCGATGTCCGCCTCGCGGTTTTGCGTGTTCCAGGTGTAGCCGTCGCCCATCGTGACGAAATCGCAGTTCGCGATCGCACCGAGGAAATCGCGTTCGGACGTATGCAGCGCGCCCTTGATGAACTGCACGACGCCGAGCTTCATGCCGTGGCCGAGCACGCGCACGGCCATGCCGAACGCGGCCGTCGTCTTGCCCTTGCCGTTGCCGGTGTTGACGATCAGCAGGCCCTTCTCGTGATCGGCGGCGGCCTGCTTTTTCTCATGGCCTTCCTTGCGACGCTGCGTCATGCGCAGGTGCGATTCGGTATCGGTTTTCATGCGTGGCTCTTTGAATAATGAATTGAGTGATCTGCGGCGATGGCGACAGTCACATCGTCGACGATCGTCTTCGGCACGACGATGCGTCCCTCGTGCGACGCCAGCAGCGCGCAGGGTTCGCAAACACCACCGACGCCCAGATGCTTGCGGACCTGCGCGGACGCCGGTGCGTGCGTGTCGACGCCCTCGATCTGCTGCGCCGTGAAAAGCTGCAGCGTCAGGTGATGGCGCTCGCAGAACGCGAGCAGCGCGGCCTCGTCCGACTTGCCTTCGATGCTCGCGACTACGCGCACGCGGGCGAGCGAACGCGCGCCGGGCGTATCGAGTGCGTTGAGTGCGCTCTGCACGGCGGCTTCGATTTCCTCGACGCTCACGCCGCGCCTGCAGCCGATGCCGAGCACGATCGAAAGCGTCGTCATGACGTGCCTGCCATTGCACCGAGCGCGCTTGCGATGCCAAGCCCCGCAACGGACCCGATCACGACGATGGCGGGCGCCCCGAGCGCGGCCGCTTTTACGGCATCGGGCAGGCTCTCGAGCGGTGCAAGCAGATGGCGCTGCTCGGGACGCGTGGCGGCTTCGATGGCGGCGGCGGGCGTGCGCGGGTCGAGGCCGGCGCCGATCAGCGCGGCAACGATGTCGGGGAGTCGCCGCATGCCCATATAGATGACGAGCGTCATCTTTGTTGCGGCGAGCGCGGCCCAGTCAGGCTCCCGGTTGCCGTCGCCGCTCGCGTCCTTGCTCGCACCGTGGCCCGTGACGAACACGACGCCCATTGCATGATCGCGATGCGTGACCGGAATGCCGATGGCGGCCGGCGCGGCGATGCCCGCGGTGATACCGTGGATCACGCCGACCTGCACGCCCTCGGCGGCGAGCGCCTGCATCTCTTCGCCGCCGCGCCCGAACACGAACGGATCGCCACCTTTTAGCCGCGCGACGCGGCGTCCCGCATGCACGTGTGCGAGCATGAGTTCGAGGATCACGGGCTGCGGTGTCGAAGGCTGGCCGCCGCGCTTGCCTACGTAGGTGATGAGCGCATCGGTGCGGGCGAACGCGAGCACGTCGGGGTTGACGAGATCGTCGACGAGCACGACGTCGGCCTCCGACAGTGCCCTGACGGCCTTGAGCGTCATCAGTTCGACGTCGCCGGGGCCTGCGCCGATCAGGTCGACGCGGCCTTGCGGCGCGGTCATGCGACACCTCGCCGGTTCGGGCGATGGCGCCATGCAGGTTCCGCACGTTCGCGCGCGATAGCTGGATTCATGTGATGCGTCTGGGATGCACTGCGCACCGCGGATCCGTCCCTCGCGGACGCGGGCGTTCGGCCAAGGCAGCGGTGCGATGCACACGTTGCCTGCCACTTGCGCTGGCCGGTATCCGGGCTTGCGACCTCACTTCGTTCGCCTTCCCGCTCGTTGCCTCGCAGTGGCCGTGAAAAGAATGCGCGGCAGGTTGAGCCGCCGGTCGCGTACCGTTGCGGGGACAGCACAGATTGGCACTTGGCAAAAGCTATTGTGCTCCTGTTTCCCGTTTGACTATGCGGGCCTCGATGAGCCGCGCATGAGCACCAGACGCGGGCCAAAGATAACACAGGAAGGCCGCTGCAAGGGGCGTCCTTTCTTGACGCTCGTGCGCTTGCAGCCTAGACTTGCTCGCATTCTGGTGCTCGCGCGCGTTGCTCTTCGCGCGCGGTTAAACGGGAAGCAGGAAGCGTCCGGTCCGCCACGGATCGTCGCCAACCTGCGCTGCCCCCGCAACGGTAAGCGAAAGCCGCACGTCGCGCATCGTATCGATGCCTCGCGCGCGGCCATGCCGGCTTCGGTGCACGTGCGTTCGCCGCATCTGCATTGCTCCACTGCGCGTTTGTCATGCCCATTGCGCGCGGGAAGGTGAAGCGGCGTTTTCGTCAGCCCGGATACCGGCCAGACAACAGAACGGATCGTCGTCGCGGGGATGCGGCGCGCGGTTCAACCCCTCATGACGCCTGGCGATTCGCGAACCACACGAATCGCCATGGCGCAAGCAGCAGCACACTCACGGAGCAACGGATGCAAACGCGCAAAATCCCGGTGACGGTCGTGACCGGCTTCCTCGGCAGCGGCAAGACCACGCTCATGCGGCATATCCTCTCGCACGCCAATGGTCTGCGCATTGCCGTGATCGTCAACGAGTTCGGCGAGCTCGGGATCGATGGCGAGATCCTCAAGGGCTGCGGCATCGGGTGCGAAGACGAAGCGTCGTCGGCCGTTCGCAATCTCTATGAGCTTGCGAACGGGTGTCTCTGCTGCACCGTGCAGGAAGAGTTCTATCCGGTCATGGAGCAACTCGTCGAGCGGCGCGATGCGATCGATCACGTGCTGATCGAGACGTCCGGGCTCGCGTTGCCGAAGCCGCTCGTGCAGGCGTTCAACTGGCCGTCGATCAAGAACGCGTTCACGGTCGATGCGGTGGTGACGGTCGTCGACGGCCCGGCTGCGGCGAGCGGCCAGTTCGCGGCCAACCCTGAAGCCGTCGATGCGCAGCGCCGCGCCGATCCGAATCTCGATCACGAGTCGCCGCTGCACGAGTTGTTCGAAGACCAGCTGGCCTCGGCGGATCTCGTGATTCTCAACAAGACCGATCTCATGGATGAAGCCCAGCAGGCCAAGGTCGAAGCGCTGATTCGCGGCGAGATTCCGGCCGAAGTGAAGATCGTGCCCGCGCAAATGGCGCAGCTCGACCTGCATGCGCTGCTCGGGCTGCAATCCGCGTCGGAAGACACGATTCATCTGCGCCACGATCACCACGGTTCGCCCGATGAAGAAGGCCACACCGACCACCATCACGACGACTTCGATTCGGTCGTCGTGAGCGCGCAGGTCGAGTCGCGCGAACAGATCGTCGCGGCATTGCAGGTGCTGGTCGAAGCCCATACGATCTATCGCGTGAAGGGTTTTGCCGCGTTGCCGGGCGCGCCGATGCGGCTCGTCGTGCAGGGCGTCGGCAAGCGCTTCGACAGTTACTTCGACCGCCGCTGGCAAGCGGGCGAAGCGGCGAGCCGGTTCGTGCTGATCGGCGAAGACCTCGACCAGCGCGCATTACAGGAAGCGCTGACGGTTGCGCTGTCCCGCGCTCCGGCGCAGGCGTAAGGCCATGCATCTGCTGCGCACGACGCCGGGCGGATTCGTCGATGACGCGGCGGGCGTCATGCGCATCGAGCAGACGCCCGCGCCGATTGTCGTGCTGAGTTCCGCCGACACGACGCTCTCTCTGCTCGCGAGCGCCGTACCACGGCTGGAAGCGGGCTTTCCGGCGGTGCGGCTCGCGAACCAGGCGTTCCTGCGCCAGCCCGCGTCGGTGGACTTTTACGTCGACGACGTGCTGCGCCATGCGCGCGTCGTGATCGTCGATCACCTCGGCGGCGAGGCTTACTGGCCCTACGGCATCGAACGCATCGTCGCGCTCGCGAAGCGTGAGAAGCAGACGCTCGTGATGTTCTCCGGCGACCTGCAGGAAGACCCGAACCTCGTCGCGAAGAGCACGGCCGATCCCGCGTTCTGCCACGAACTCTGGCGCTATCTGCGCGAGGGCGGGGCGCAGAACGCGGAAGAGTTTCTGCGCGCGATCGGTCATCGCGCATTCGGCTGGGGCCGCGAAGCGCGTGCGCCGAGCGCGCTGCCGGCCGTCGCGCTCTATCATCCGGAGCGCGAAGTCGCGACCATCGACGACTGGCGCGCGCGCTGGACCGAAGGCGCGCCCGTGGTGGCGATACTGTTCTATCGCGCGCATCTGCAATCGGGCAATACGGCCGTGTTCGACGCGCTCGTCGATGCGCTCGAAGCCGAGGGCATGAATCCGTTGCCGATCGCGATGTCATCGCTGAAAGATGCGGTGAGCCGCGAAGTCATGCAGCAGTTGTGCGCGGATCATCGCGCGTCGCTCGTGCTGAATACGACGGCGTTCGCGGCCGGCGTAATCGACGATCCCGCGCCGTTTGAACTCGCAGGCGATGCGCCGGTGCTTCAGGTGATCCTGAGCGGCGGCAATCGCGATGACTGGCTCAAGGACAACCACGGCCTGAACTCGCGCGATGTCGCGATGCACGTCGCGCTGCCCGAAGTCGACGGCCGCATCATCACGCGCGCGATCAGCTTCAAGGGGCTCGCGTACCACTGCAAGCATACGCAGGTGGATGTCGTGCGCTATCAGCCCGACCACGAACGCGTGCGCTTCGTCGCCGAACTGAGCCGCCGCTGGTGCCGTCTGCGATCGACGGCGAATGCGCAGAAGCGCGTCGCGCTGATCCTCGCGAACTATCCGCTCTCCGAAGGGCGCATCGGCAACGGTGTCGGGCTCGATACGCCGGCGTCGGTCGTCAATATCCTCGCGATGCTGCGCGATGCGGGCTACCGCCTCGGCCCGCTTCCCGCCGATGGCGATGCGCTCATGCGCTCGCTGACCGAAGGCGTGACCAACGATCCGGTCGTGCGCGACCTGCGTCCCGCGCTGCAAAGCCTTGCGCTCGACGATTATCTCGATGCGTTCCACAAGCTGCCCGCCAGCGTGCAGCAGGAGTTGAACGAACGCTGGGGGCCGCCCGAAGCGGACCCGACCGTTCGCCGCGGCCGCTTCATGATCGCGGGAAGGCGTTGCGGCGAAGTGTTCGTCGGCATCCAGCCCGCGCGCTCGCGCGAACGCGGCGACTACGCCAGCTATCACGACGCCGACCTCGTTCCGCCGCATTCGTATCTCGCGTTCTATTTCTGGATGCGGCTGCGTTTTTCCGCCGACGCCATCGTGCACGTCGGCAAGCACGGCAATCTCGAATGGCTGCCTGGTAAGAGCATGGCGCTCTCCGGTTCATGCTGGCCGGACCTCACGCTCGGGGCCATGCCGCATCTGTATCCGTTCATCGTCAACGATCCGGGCGAAGGCAGCCAGGCAAAGCGCCGCGCGCAGGCGGTGATCGTCGATCATCTGATGCCGCCGCTCACGCGGGCCGAGAGCTACGGCCCGTTGCAGGACCTCGAACGGCAAGTCGACGAATACTACGAAGCGCTGATGGTCGATCCGCGCCGCGCGAAGCTCCTTCGCAAGACGATCCTCGAAGGCATCGTCGCGCAACGTCTGCACGAAGAACTCGGACTCGCTGCCGCCGACGACGACGCGCTTCTCACGCGCGCCGACGCCTATCTCTGCGAATTGAAGGAAGCGCAGATCCGCGACGGCCTGCATACGTTCGGCGCGTCGCCGCAGGGTGTGCAGCGGCGCGACACGCTGCTCGCGCTCGGCCGCTTTCCGGTCGGCGACGGACAGGGCGCGAACGCAAGTCTCCTGAGCGCGCTCGCACGCGACCTGCAACTCGGCGACGCGTTCGATCCGCTCGACGCCGACTGGGCCGCGCCGTGGACCGGGCCGCGTCCCGCCGCGTTGCTCGACGTGACGGAGGCGGCGTGGCGTCATCACGGCGATACACGCGAGCGCCTCGAACTGCTTGCGACGAAGCTGCTCGACGCTTCGCAAGCGCCGGGCGCATGGCCGATGACATCGCTCGTTCTGCAGCGCCTGCAAGGCGACCTGCTCGCGCGTCTCGATGCATGCGGACCGCAGGAACTCACGCAGCTTCGTCGTGGGCTCGACGGACGTTTCGTGCCACCGGGCCCGAGCGGCTCACCATCGCGCGGACGCCCCGATGTGCTGCCGACCGGCCGCAACTTCTACTCCGTCGACACGCGCGCGCTGCCGACGCAGGCCGCCTGGTCGATCGGCCTCAAGTCGGCGAACCTGCTGATCGAGCGGCACCTGCAGGATCACGGCGACTATCCGCGCGCGGTCGGTCTCTCCGTGTGGGGCACGGCCACGATGCGCACCGGCGGCGACGACATCGCGCAGGCGCTCGCGCTAATGGGCGTTCGTCCGAAGTGGGCCGCGGGCAGTCATCGCGTGACCGACTTCGAGATCCTGCCGATCACGATCTTCAACCGTCCGCGTATCGACGTGACCTTGCGCGTGTCGGGTTTCTTCCGCGATGCGTTCGCGAATCTCATGCATCTGTTCGATGCCGCCGTGCAGGCGATCGCCGAACTCGACGACGAACCCGAAGACCTCAACCCCATCCGCGCGCGCATCATGCGCGAGCGCGACGAACTGGTCGCGCGCGGCATCGATGCGAAAGAGGCGCGTGCGCGCGCCGGCTGGCGCGTGTTCAGCACGAAGCCGGGCGCGTACGGGGCGGGCCTGCAGGAACTGATCGACGCGAAGCAATGGCAGGACGACGGCGACCTGTCGCGCGCGTTCCAGAGCGCGGGCGGCTACGCGTACTCGCAGGGCGGCGACGGCATCGACGCGCGCGAGACGTTCGGCGCGCGGCTCGCGGGGATCGATGTCGTCGTGCAGAACCAGGACAACCGCGAGCACGACCTGCTCGATTCGAACGACTATCACCAGTTTCAGGGCGGCATGGTCACGGCGGTCCGGCATCTGTCGGGCGCACAGCCACAGGCCTATAACGCCGATCACAGCAACCCGGCCGCGCCGCGCATTCGCACACTGAACGAGGAGATCGCGCGCGTGATCCGCTCGCGCGTGGTGAACCCGAAGTGGATCGACGGAGTGAAGCGCCACGGGTACAAGGGCGCGTCGGAGCTTGCGGCCACCGTGGACTATCTGTTCGGCTACGATGCGACCGCGCGCGTGGTGTCGGATCATCAGTACGCGCTCGTCACCGATGCCTACGTGAACGACGCCGACACGCGTTCGTTCATGCAGCGCCACAACCCGCACGCGCTGCATTCGATCTGCGAGCGCCTGACCGAAGCGATGCAGCGCGGCCTGTGGCAAAACCCCGGCGACTATCGCGCGCAGGTCGAGCGGCATCTGCTCGAAGCGGAACAGCAACTCGAAGGCCAATGATCTTGAACGAATCTTCCGTTTTTCCCTTTGCTGCGCTGATCGGCCAGAAGCCGTTGCAAGAGGCGCTGTTGCTCGCCGCGGTCGATCCGGCGCTCGGTGGCGTGCTCGTCACCGGTCCGCGCGGCACGGCGAAGTCCACTGCGGCGCGCGCCCTTGCCGAACTGCTGCCCGAAGGCCGGTTCGTCACCCTGCCGCTCGGCGCGAGCGAAGAACAACTGATCGGCACGCTCGATATCGAGAGCGCACTGCGCGATGGCGGCGTGAAGTTCTCGCCCGGTCTGCTCGCGAAGGCGCATCGCGGCGTGCTCTATGTCGACGAAGTGAACCTTCTGCCGAATCCGCTCGTCGATCAGCTACTCGACGTGGCCGCGAGCGGCGTGAACACCGTCGAGCGCGATGGCATCTCGCATCGGCATGAAGCGCGCTTCGTGCTGATCGGCACGATGAATCCGGAGGAAGGCGAACTGCGTCCGCAATTGCTCGACCGCTTCGGCCTCGCGGTGGAACTCGGCAATTGCTTCGATGCGTCGGTGCGGCAGCAAATCGTCAAGGCGCGCCTTGCGTTCGATACCGACAGCCTGGCATTCCGCGAACGTCATGCGCGCGAGCAGGCGGCGCTCGCGCAGCGCATCCACGATGCACGCGCGCAACTCGCGAGTCTCGATTTCGACGATGCCGTCCATGCGCGCGTGAGCGAGCTTTGCATCGCGGCGCAGGTCGACGGACTGCGCGCGGATCTCGTGATGCTGCGCGCGGCGCGTGCGCTCGCGGCATTCGACGGAGCACGCGCGATCGGCGTGGAGCATGTGGAGAGCATCGCGGAAGCGGTGCTGAAGCATCGACGCCGCGAGGGCGAGAGGCCGCAACAGCCACAGTCGCAAGCGCATGCAAACCCGCAAGCGAACGACGCGGACTGGGGCTATCTGCCGCCCGAACCCGCCGAGACAGCGACGGTCAAGAACGTGAGGCCGTTGCAGCCAAAAAAAGTCTGAGCCATCGAAGGCCGAACCCGGACGCCGAAGCAGGGCGCCTTCGATGGCTCGAATCGCATTCGGCGGGACGGACGAACAGGCGCGAAGGCCCCGCGAGCCGTTCAATCGACTGGATGCAGACCTTGCGCGCGAAACGGCATGCGCCGCTCGAAGCGCGGCACGTCCGGTTTCGCCGCAAGGGCGCGGAGGGCGCGGCGCTCTATTGCTTCGTGCTGGACTGCTCGGGTTCGATGCTCGCGGGCAAGCGGCTCGCGCTCGCGAAGGGGCTGCTCATCGCGCTCTTCGACCGGGCGTATCGCGAGCGCGCGGAGGTCGCGCTCGTGTGTTTTGGCGGTGGCCGTGCCGAAGTGCGCCGGCAGCCGGGCGCGGCGCACTGGTGGAACGAACACTCGATCGCGCCGATCGGCGGCGGGGGCGGCACGCCGCTCGCGCTCGGCATGCGCTCCGCTGGTAACGTGCTCGCGCGCGCGTCGCGGAAGAACCCTGCGCAGGAGCGCTGGCTGTGGCTGCTGACCGACGGCCGCACGTCGGACACGCCTTCGCGTCCCGTGGATGCGGACCGCGTCGTCATCGTCGATTTCGAGCGCGATGCGGTTCGGCTCGGCCGGTGCGCGACGCTCGCCGAGGCGTGGGGCGCGCAGTACAGCACCGCTGCGAACCTGGTTCGCTGAACACCCCTACGGTTTTTCGCCGTACCAGCGCGGCGTATAGACCCATTCGCTTCCCGCGCCGTTCGGAAACCCGCGCGTCGTCGACGAACCGACGATCACCATCGTGCGCATGTCCACCTGAGCAGAGCGCAGGGCTTCGAGCGTCGTCGTGACGAGCGTCTCGCCCGGCCTGCCGATGTCGCGTCCGAGCACCACCTTCGTCGCGCCCGCGCGATACTCGCGCACGATATCGAGCGCGCGATCCAGTTGCCACGGCCGCGCACGTGAAACCGGGTTGTAGAACGCCATCACGAGATCGGCCTCGGCCGCGTGCCTGAGCCGCGTTTCGATGATCGACCACGGCTTCAGATTGTCCGACAGCGACAGCATGCAAAAGTCATGGCCGAGCGGCGCACCCGCGCGCGCGGCCGTCGCGAGCGCGGCCGAGACGCCGGGCACGATCTCTAGTTCGACGGTTGTCCATGCCGGCTCGCGCGCGTGCGCTTCGTCGAGCGCTTCGAGGACGGCCGCCGCCATCGCGAACACGCCGGGGTCTCCCGACGACACGACCACGACCTTGCGTCCTTCGCTCGCGAGTTCGAACGCGTGGCGTGCGCGCTGCATCTCCTCGCGGTTGTCGGTGCCGTGGACGCGCTGGCCGTCGCGAAACGGGCCCGCCATGCGCACATAGGTTTCGTAGCCGAGGATGTCGTCGGCTTGCGCGAGCGCCTGCGTCGCCGCCGGGACCATCAGGTCCGCGCTGCCCGGGCCGAGGCCAAGCACCGTCAGCTTGCCGCGCGCGCGGCCGGTGGTCGACGGATCGACTGGACGTTCGGACACCGCGAGCACGATGCCTTGCGACGTGAATCGCTCGCTGACATCCGATGGAGGTTTCGCGCTGAAACGCAGCGGCACGCCGAGCGTTCGCGCGGCTTCGGCGAGCGGCTCCGCTGCCGCGTCTCGCAATGGCGCCAGCAGCACCGCGAGCGAAGGCGGCGCGATGCCATGCTCGCGCAACGCGAGCCGCACGCGTTCGGCGATATCGCCGCGCGCACCATCGCCTATCCACGCGACGACACAGCGCGGATGAATCATCAGATCGTCGCCTTCGCCCGGTCGCGCGACCCGCGAGGTCACGCGGATCGCGAGCCGCGCGTCCGGGGCGCGAGGCAGGTCGGCATCGTCGAGCCAGGGCGCGGCGCCTTCGATGCGCGTCGGAGCGCCTGCGAGCAGGTCGGACACGAAGCGCTTGCCATGCTCGATGTCGGCGAGGGCGTAGCCTTCCGGCGGGTTCAGCAGGCAGGTGCCGAAACGCAGCTCGCCGCTCGTCGTGATCGCGGGCCCGATATCGAGCGTCCTGGCGATCTGGCGTGCCATCACGTTCACGCCGGACAGGCCGCCGACGAGCGGCACGACCGCGCTGCCGTCCTCGGCCACCGCCAGCACCGGCGGCTCGGCGCCCTTGTTCGCGAGACACGGCGCGATCGCGCGGATCACGATGCCCGCCGAGCACAGCGCGACGACCGGTGTGCCTGCCGCATATAGCGCCCGCAAATGCGCGCCGAGTTCCGTGAAAGCCACGTCGGCCTGAACACGGCTTGCGAGCCCGTGTACTTTCGCACCCGAATAAATCGACTGGATGCGCCGCGCGGTATCGAGCGCGCCCGGCCCCAGCACGACGATCGCGACTTCCCGGTTCACGCCTGCCATTTTTCCCCCGGCACGACGAGCAGCGAGAAATACGGCGACGCCATCGGATCGACTTCATCGAGCGGCACGATGCGCTGATTCGCCATCGTCGCGCGTTCGACATAGAGCGCGCGTCCGGCGAGCCCGAGTTCGACCAGCACGCGCCGCACTTTCTCGAAGTTGCGGCCGAGCTTCATGATGACCGCGGCATCCGCTGCTTCGAGACGGCGCCGCAGTTCGCCCTCGGGCAGCACGCCCGACAGCACCGACAGACTCTGGTTGCGATACACGAGCGGCGCGCCGAGCACGGCCACGCCGCCGAGCATCGAGCACACGCCCGGCACGACCTCTGCCTCGAAGCGCGCCGCGAGCCGGTCGTGCAGATACATGTACGAGCCGTAGAAAAACGGATCGCCTTCGCAGATCACCGCGACGTCGCGTCCCGCTTCGAGATGATCGGCAATCGCGAGCGCCGATTCGTCGTAGAACGCGCTGATGATCGTCTCGTAGCAGAGCGGCGGTTCGAGCGCTTCGGTCGTCACCGGATAGACGAGCGGCAGGCGCGTCTGAGCTTCGTCGAGATGCGCCTCGATGATGCCGAACGCGTTGCCCTTCTTGCCCTTCGCGACGAAGTACGCGACCACCGGCGCCGATTTCAGCAGCCGCAGCGCTTTCACCGTGATGAGTTCCGGATCGCCCGGGCCGACGCCGAGACCAAAGAGACGCCCGCTCATCATTCGGCCTCCGTGGCGAGCGCGTTGACGGCCGCCGCGGCCATCGCGCTGCCGCCGCGCCTTCCCTGCAGCGCGACGAATGGCACGCCGCGGCTGTCTGCGGCGAGCATTGCCTTCGACTCCGCCGCGCCGATGAAACCGACCGGAAAGCCGAGAATCAGCGCTGGTTTAGGCGCACCGGCATCGATCAGATCGAGCAGATGGAAGAGCGCGGTCGGCGCATTGCCGATGGCAACGACGCTGCCCGCCAGGTCCGGCAGCCACAGTTCGACGGCGGCCGCCGAGCGCGTGTTGCCGAGCGCGCGGGCGCGTTCGGGCACGGAGGCATCGGCGAGCGTGCAGATCACGCGGTTGTTCGCCGGCAGCCGCGCGCGCGTGATGCCTTCGGCCACCATGCGCGCGTCGCAGAGAATGGGCGCGCCGGCCGCGAGCGCTTCGCGGCCCGCTGCGGCCGCGCCCGGCGAGAAACGAAGGTCGTCGATTGCGTCGACCATGCCGCACGCGTGGATCACGCGCACCGCGAGCTTTTCGAGTTCGGCGGGGATGGCGGCGAGGTTCGCTTCGGCGCGGATCGTCGCGAACGACTGGCGATAGATTTCCTGTCCATCGCGGATGTAGTCAAGCATCGGCAGTGCTCCGGGCGAGCCACGCGGCCGCCTCTTCGATGGTGATGTTGCGGGCGATGCAGCGGCTTTCGGTGTCCGGTTGGGCTGCTTGCTGGAAAAGGTCGTAACGCCCGGGCGCAACGGCGACGAGCGTCGTCGCGATGGGCCGCGCCGCTGCACACGAACGCGCGCAGCCGCTCAGGTGGACTTCGCCGGCGTTCGATGGCAGGCGCTCGGCAAGGCGCAGCGCGTCGGCTTTGGTATCGGCGGGACTGCGCGCGCAACCGGGCGAACCCGCGCATGCGATCACGCGCGCGAGCGGTTGATCCGGGTCGGTCGCGAAGCCGAGCGCGTGCATAGTGTCGAGGACAAACTGCGCGTGCGCCGCTTCGACGTCGGGCAGCAGCACGCTTTGCCACGGCGTCATTCGAAGGACGGACGAGCCTTGGGTCACGGCAAGCTCCGCCAGCGCATGCAGCGACGATACCGAAAGCCGTCCGAGCGGCGGTTGCGCGCCCACGTGCAGCAGGCTGTTCTCTGCTTGCGCATGCGCGCCGAGGCGCAACGCCGGATCGGCGGGCGTGCGGCGCCACGCTTGAGCGTCGCGTATGAAGGGAACGTCGAGCGAAGCCAGAACGCGTTCGACCGGAACCGCGTCGAGCAGATCGCGCATGCGCGCATCCTCGGGCGCGGCGAGATCGAGAAATGCCTGCAGCAGCGCGAGCACGAGCGGCACGGCCTGCGATCGTTCGACCGAGCCGATGGCCGGGGCATCGTCGGGCGCGATTGGCGGACAGCCGGCAAGCCCAAATGCAAAACGCGCGCCGCCGTCCAGCGCCGCGAGCCAGATGTCATGCGGATGATCGAGCATCGCGAGATGCTCGCCGCCATCGAGCAGCAACGCGAACTTCGGCGAGAGCGCATGGAGCCGCACGTCGCGCTGCATCTCCGCGACGATTCGCGCGGCAAGCGAGCGCGTCCCGTCATACGCGACAGGGCTCAGGAGCAGGTTGCGGATGTCGTCGGCGCCGGGCGTCGCCGGGCCGAGACCGGCATCGAGCAGAAGCGCGACGAGCGCCTCGTGCGCGTCGTCGCGGATGCCGCGCAGTTGCAGGTTCGCGCGATTGGTCGCTTCGATCACGCCGGAACCGTAGTGCGCGGCGGCATGGGCGATGGCATGCGCCGCCGCCGAACTCAGTTCGCCGCCCATCAGGCGAATGCGGCACAGGCCGCCGTCGCGTGCGGGCACGATGCGCGCGAGCCCCGGACAGGCGGAAACTCGCGGTGCCGGCGGAGCGTGCGGTGCGTGTGAATGTGTGCTCAAAGCGTAACCCGTGTGGACTCGCGCGGTCACGGCTGGATCGGTACACCCCGCCCGATCGGCGTCTCGCGAGCACTATGTCGGCAGGTCTCTTGGCTGGCAGGTCGCCATCCGCGCCGGCCTTCCCGGTATAAACCAGTGGCAGTGGAGCACGGACTCGCTGCGTACAATTGCGGGGGCAGCCACAGTTTCACTGTGTTCCCTGTTAGGCCCGAACGGGCACCGACTAACGCGGTATTATGCCCGCTTTTGGCGCTCGCCAGCCTGCCGCGGCGCCATTGCGTGCGAGCTTTTCAGGCCCGCGCGCTCATCGAACATGGACGAACCGGAATCGAGGATCGGCGGATGTCACCCTGGCTGACCGTGGTGGGAATCGGAGAAGACGGCTGGGCCGGTATCGGGCGCGATGCGCGCCGCGCATTGCTCGCGGCTGTCGCGGTCTACGGCGGCGAGCGGCATCTCGCGCTCTTGCCCGCGCGCCTGCGGGCGCGGCGCGTCGCGTGGCCGAAACCGTTTTCCGTCGAGCCGCTGCTGCGCGAACAAAGCCGCCCGATCGTCGTGCTGGCGAGCGGCGATCCGATGCTGTTCGCTCGCGCGGGTTCTCGCCGCCGACGAATGGCGCGTGCTGCCCGCGCCTTCTTCGCTGTCGCTCGCGGCGGCGCGCTTGCAGTGGCCGCTGCAGGAAGTGGCGAGCGTGTCGCTCGTCGGACGGCCGCTCGCGGCGCTCAATGCGCATCTTCATCGTGGCGCGCGCCTCTGCGTATTGAGCAGCGACGGTGCGTCGCCGGCCGCGATTGCCGCGTTGCTCGACGCCCGCGGTTTCGGCGCGAGCCGCATGAGCGTGTTCGAGCATCTCGGCGGCGCGAACGAGCGGCGCATCGACGCCCGCGCCGACGACTGGACGCACGCGAGGGTCGCCGCGTTGAACCTGGTGGCCATCGACTGCCGCGCGAGCGCGGACGGCGCGAGCCTGCCGCTCACGCACGGCCTTCCCGACGACGCCTATCGTCACGACGGCCAGCTCACGAAGCGCGATGTCCGCGCGATCACGCTCGCGCGGCTCGCACCGCGCCCAGGCGAACTGCTGTGGGATGTCGGCGCGGGCTGCGGCTCGATCGGCATCGAATGGATGCGCGCGCATCCGTCCTGCCGCGCCATCGCGATCGAAGCCGATCACGGACGGCAGCGCCTGATCGAGCACAATCGCGATGCTCTCGGCGTGCCGGGATTGCAGTTGGTCGAAGGCGTTGCACCGGGCGCGTTCGAAGGCCTGCCCGCGCCCGACGCGGTGTTCATCGGCGGCGGCGTGACATTGCCCGGTGTGCTCGATGCATGTTGGTCGCGTCTGCGTGAAGGCGGCCGGCTCGTCGCCAATGCGGTGACGCTGCAGAGCGAAGCCGCGCTCTTCGCGTGGCGCGAGCAGCATGGCGGCGAGTTGACGCGCATCGGCGTCGCGCAGGCCGAGCCGCTCGGCGCCTTCGATACCTGGCGCCAGGCTTTGCCGATCACGCTGCTGCATGCGTTCAAGCGCTGACATCGGATGAGACCACCCAGCCATGCGTGACGAGACGCCCGAACCACCCGCGCCGCTCAGAAGCGGCTACACGACCGGCAGTTGCGCCACCGCGACGAGTCTCGCGGCCGCGCGTCTGCTCCTGTGCGGCGAAGCGAGCGAGCGCGCGGAAATCACCCTGCCCAAGGGGCAGGTCATCATCATGCCGCTCGTGTACTGCCGGCACAGGATCGGCGACAGCAACATCGCCGAAGCGGCCACGGTGAAGGATGCCGGCGACGATCCCGACGTCACGCACGGCGCGATCGTGTTTGCGCGCGTGCGTCTGTCGTCGAAGCCGGGCGTGCGGTTCTTCGCCGGGCCGGGCGTCGGCACGGTCACGCGCGCGGGCCTTGCACTGGCTATCGGCGAGCCGGCGATCAACCCGGTGCCGCGCAGGATGATGACGGAACATATCGAAGCGCTCGCGCGCGAGCATGGCTTCACCGGCGGCTTCGACGTGACCATCGGCGTGGAGAACGGCGAGGCGCTCGCCCAGAAGACGATGAATCCGCGGCTCGGCATCGTCGGCGGATTGTCGATTCTCGGCACGACCGGCATCGTCCGGCCGTTCTCGTGCTCGGCGTATATCGCGTCGATCCATCAGGGCATCGACGTCGCGCGCGCCAACGGCTACACGCACATCGCCGCGTGCACCGGCAACCAGAGCGAGGACGCGATGCGCGCTTACTACGGGCTGCCAGACATCGCGCTCGTCGAAATGGGCGACTTCGCCGGCGCGGTGCTCAAGCATCTGCGGCGCGCGCCCGTCGGGAAGCTCAGCATCTGCGGCGGCTTCGGCAAGATGAGCAAGCTCGCCTCGGGACACATGGACCTGCACAGCCGCAATTCGAGCATCGACCTGCCGCAGCTCGCCGTGTGGGCCGCCGACGCGGGCGCGAACCAGATCCTGCAGAACGCGATCCGCGCGGCCAATACCAGTCAGGAAGCGCTCGCGTTCGCGCGTGCGCAAGGCATCGCGCTCGGCAATATCGTGTGCGCGCGGGCTCGCGACGTGGCGCTCGGCGTGGTGCCGGAAGGCATCGTCGTGGAGGCGTTCGCGATTGACCGGCAAGGACGCATCGTCGGGGCGGCGCCGTGAAGCGCGTGCTGCTTCTTGGCGGAACCGGAGACGCGCTCGCCATCGCGCGCCGTCTCGGCCCAGGGCACATCTACAGTCTCGCGGGACTCGGCCGCGTGCCCGCCGATCTTGCCTGCGAAGTGCGTGTCGGCGGATATGGCGGCGCGCAGGGACTTGCGGCGTTTGTCGCAGAGCAGGGCATCGGATTGCTGATCGACGCGACGCATCCGTATGCAGCCCGCATGAGCCGCAATGTCTGCGAGTCGAGCGCGTCGACGGGCGTGCCGTGCTGGGCGATCCGGCGTCCCGCGTGGACGCCGCAACCCGGCGACGACTGGCGCGATGTCGCCGGCTGGAGCGAGATCGTCGCGCGCATTGCGCCGTATCGGCGGGTGCTGTGGACGCTCGGGCGCGAGCCGCTCGCGCATCTCGATGCAATCCCGCCGTCGCAGCACTGGACGATCCGCTGTCTCGACGCGCACGAAGGCAACGCGCGCGCGACGGTCATCGGCGCGCGCGGGCCGTTTTCCATCGAAGGCGAACGCGCGCTCTTCGAGGAACGGGACATCGAGATCGTCGTCAGCAAGAACAGCGGCGGCGGTGCGACCGAAGCGAAGCTCGCGGTGGCGCGCGACTTGCGCGTGCCCGTGGTGATGCTGAAGAGGCCCGAACTTCCCCCGGCGACCCGCGAATTCGACGACACGGCCAGCGCCCTCGAAGCGCTCGCGCACTGGCTTCCTTCCGATCAACCTCTGTTGCAGGCTTCACGATGACGGTCTATTTCATCGGCGCGGGACCCGGCGATCCCGAACTCATCACCGTCAAAGGGCAGCGGCTGATCCGCTCGTGCCCGGTGATTCTCTTTGCCGGGTCGCTCGTGCCTGAAGCGGTGCTCTCGGGGCACGCCGCGCACACCGTCGTGAACACGGCGGAGCTGGATCTGGATGCAATCGTCGCGCTGCTTCGGGACGCGCATGAAAAAGGGCAGCACGTTGCGCGCGTGCACTCGGGCGATCCTTCGCTCTATGGCGCGATCGGCGAGCAGATCCGGCGGCTGAACGCGCTGTCGATTCCCTATGAGATCGTGCCTGGCGTGACGGCGGCGGCGGCATCGGCGGCGACCCTCGGCTGCGAATTAACGCTGCCCGGCATCTCGCAAACCGTCATCCTCACGCGCTACGCGACCAAGACGTCGATGCCCGAAGGCGAAGCGCTCGCCGATCTCGCGCGGCATCGCGCGACGCTGGCGATCCATCTCGGCGTGCGGCACATCGAGCGCATCGTCGCCGAGCTGCTCCCGCATTACGGCGCGGATTGCCCGGTCGCGGTGGTGTTTCGCGCGAGCTGGCCGGACGAGGAGAAAGTGCTCGGCACGCTTGCCGATATCGCACTGAAGGTGCAGTCGAAGGGCATCGAGCGCACGGCGCTGATCGTCGTCGGTCGCGTGCTCGACGCCGAGGGTTTCGCGGATTCGTCGCTTTATCGCAAGGCTTGAGCGACGATGCGCGATCTCGATTCGCTGTTCGATGCGCTATCGAAGTCCGCGTTTCGGAGGCGCTTCAGGCTAGGCGCGCGCGAGCTTGCTTATCTGCACGAGAAAGGTCTCGACGAAGTGATTGCGCACGCACGCGAACTGATCGATAAACGGCTCGCCTCCGCGACGCTTGCGAACGACGGCAAGCAGACGCCGTTTCGCGGCCACCCGGTATTCATCGCGCAGCACGCGACCGGGACCTGCTGCCGCGGTTGTCTCGCGAAATGGCATGGGATCGAAGCGGGAAGGGCGCTCGATGAGACGGAGCGGCGGCACGCCGTGGATGCGATCGCGTGGTGGCTCGGCGAAGAAGCGAAGCGGGAGGTGAAGCCGGAGAAGGCCTCGCGGCAGTCGGAGTTTCCGTTCTGACACAGCATCGCGCGGCGGCGGCCGCGCGATGCTGTGGAGTCAATGCGGCTGCTGCGCGCTCCTGCGCGACTTCGCCCGCCGCGACAGCATGTTGAGCCCCTCGACCAGCGCCGAGAACGCCATCGCCGCGTAGATGTAGCCCTTCGGCACATGCGATCCGAACCCTTCGGCAATCAGCGTCATCCCGATGACGAGCAGGAAGCCGAGCGCGAGCATCACGATGGTCGGATTGCGCTCGATGAACCGCGACAACGGGCCGGCTGCGAACAGCATCACCGTCACTGCCGCGATCACCGCGATGAACATGATCGGAATGTGCTCGGTCATGCCGACGGCCGTCACGATGCTGTCGATCGAGAACACCAGGTCGAGCACGAGAATCTGCCCGATCGCCGACATCGGCGAAAGTCCGGACGTCTTGCCGGCGCCGCTGTCGTCGAGATTGTCGTCGTGCGCGACGTGATGATGGATCTCCTTGGTCGCCTTCCACACGAGAAACACGCCGCCCGCGACCAGGATCAGGTCGCGCCACGAGAAGCCGTGGCCGAACGCATCGAAGATCGGTGTCGTCAGGCGCACGATCAGCGCGACCGTGCCAAGCAGCCCGAGCCGCATGATCAGGGCGAGCCCGATGCCGATTTTCTGCGTGCGGGCGCGATGCTCGGGCGGCAGCTTGTTGGTGAGAATCGAGATGAAGATCAGGTTGTCGATGCCGAGCACGACTTCCATGACGACGAGTGTCGCGAGTGCAGCCCAGGCGGCGGGATCGCTTGCCAGTGCCAGGAAATAGTCCATGTGGTTCGAGTGTCGTGGAGGGAGCGGTTATGTTCGGCTATGCGCGGCGCGCTGTCGAGGCCGCCGATAATACCCGACGCCGGCCTCTCGATGAAAGGTAATTGAAAAGATCAGAGCGGCGTTCTTGAAAAAAGTTCGCGGCGCGGTGAATGACGCTTCGGCGACCACCGCGTTTTTTTCAAAGGTAGACGCGGCCGTCTCAATTTTATATACTGCCGCCTCGCCAACACAATCGATGCAGTTCAGCGATAGTTGCGCGGGGTTCCCGGCGCAAAGCAAACAAATGCGCGCTTCGCCTTTCGTTTGCAGCGATGAGAACCCGTGCCCGCACGACCAGGCCCCAGATTTGCTCCCCGCAGGGAGTTGTGTCTGGTCCGTCCATTCAGCCTGTGACGGCTCGCCAGTCGCAGCCTGATTCATCGCCGTCCTCGTGACGGTACCAGTCCCGTCCGCCAACGCCAAATCGAAGGCTCCGGCAACCAGCCATCGGCGACGGGAAAAACCAGGGTTCCTTTCGCGGCTAGCGGGCTTTCGGCCCGGTCTTTTGCCATCGAATGTCCCCGCCGACTCACGCCGGTCGATCAGCCGGCCAAACCTAGCTGCCGGGCACACGCCCGCGCACGCGCGGTCCGGTCGAACTTTTTCCAGCACGGCGTCGAACGGCGCCGCTGTGTCGTGTCGCCATGTTTTTCGCGGACAGCGCTTTGCGCTCTTTGCGGCCGACGGCGAGCGGCGCATCGAACAAGGAGACTTCCAGCTTGATGATCCAACGTCCCGTCAGGGTTGCCGCCGCCGTCGTCGCGATCGGCATCGTCGTCGTGCTGCTTGGCCGCGCGATCGGCGCCGACGCGTTCGCGCAGTATCGCGCCGATCTCGTCTACTACACGGCGCGCCATCTCGTGCTCGTCGGCTACTCGATGGCGCTCGCGCTCGTCGTCGGCGTGCCGGCCGGCGTGCTGCTGTCGCGTCCGTCGCTCTCGCGTCACGCCGAGCGCTTCATGCAGATCTTCAACATCGGCAACACGATTCCGTCGCTCGCCGTGCTCGCGATCGCGCTCGGCATCTTCGGCATCGGCGACCGGCCCGCGATCACCGCGCTCTTTCTCGCGTCGCTCTTGCCGATCACGCGGAACACTTACGAAGGCATGAGGAACGTGTCGCCCGCGCTGCGCGAGGCGGCGCGCGGCATCGGCATGACGCCGTGGCAGTCGCTCACGCGGGTGGAACTGCCGAACGCGCTGCCGATCATCGTCGGGGGCATCCGCACGGCGCTCGCGATCAACGTCGGCAGTGCGCCGCTCGCGTACCTGATCGGCGCCGACAGCCTCGGGACGCTGATCTTCCCCGGCATCTATCTCAACAACCAGCAGCAGATGCTGCTCGGCGCGGCCGCCACGGCGGTGCTCGCGCTCTTGCTCGACGGCATCGTCGCGGCGGGCAGCCGGCGCGCGCTCGCGCGGCGCGGGCTCGCGGCGTGATGCGCGAAGCAGAAACCCGACAACACGCCAAGGAGAAAACAACGATGAGAGCTTCGATGCTCAAGCGCTGGCTCGTGCTCGCCGCGATGATCGGAACGACGCTGCGGGCGAACGCTGCGAACCTCGTGATCGGCGGCAAGAACTTTACCGAGCAATACGTGCTCGTCGAGATCACGACGCAGTACCTTCGCGCGAAGGGCTACACGATCGATGCGCGCACGGGTCTCGGCAGCGTGCTTCTGCGCAGCGCGCAGGAAAACGGCCAGGTCGACCTGACCTGGGAATACACGGGCACGGCCGCGATCGTCTACAACAAGATCACGGAAAAGCTCGATCCGAAGACGATGTACGAGCGCGTGAAGGAACTCGATGCGAAGCGCGATCTCGTGTGGCTCGACGCCTCGCCGCTCAACAATACGTATGCGCTCGGCCTGCCGCAGCAGGCGGCGAAAGAGACCGGCATCCGCACGATTTCGCAGCTCGCGGAGAAGATCAGGAGCGAGCCCGGCAAGAAACACGTCTTCGCGATGGACGCCGAGTTCGCGAATCGCCCCGACGGTCTGAAGCCGCTCGAAGCCGCCTACGGCATGGACTTCAGCCGTCCGGAAGTGCGCCAGATGGACCCGGGCCTCGTCTACACGGCGCTGCACAACAACCAGGTTTCGATCGGCCTGATCTACACGACCGACGGCCGCGTGAAGGGCTTCGACATCGTGCCGCTCGAAGACGACCGCCACTATTTTCCGGCGTATAACGCGACGCCCGTCGTGAGAAAGCCGGTCCTCGACCAGAATCCGCAGCTCGCGACGCAGCTCAACGCGCTGTCGGCGGCGCTGAACAACGAGGTCGTGCTGGAAATGAACAAGCAGATCGACATCGACGGCAAGTCCGTGCCGGCGGTCGCCGCCGAGTTCCTGCGCACGCACAAGCTGCCATAAGGGGGCCACGATGAACGTATTCGACTACCTCTCGGCCAACTGGCCCGAACTCATCCAGCTCACGCTGCAGCACATCTATCTGGTGGGCATCGCGGTGGGCTGCGCGATTCTCGTCGGCGTGCCGCTCGGCGTTTTCATCAGCCGTCACGAATGGCTCGCGGCGCCGATGCTCGGCGTGGCGACCGTGATCCTCACGCTGCCGTCGATCGCGCTTTTCGGCCTGATGATCCCGGTCTTCTCGCGGTTTGGCCAGGGCATCGGCGCGGTGCCGGCGATCGTCGCCGTCTTTCTCTATTCGCTCCTGCCGATCATGCGCAACACGTTTCTGGCCTTGCGCAACGTCGATCCCGGCATCAGGGAAGCGGGCGTCGGCATCGGCATGACGTACTGGCAGCGATTGCGCCTCGTCGACCTGCCGCTCGCGGTGCCGGTGATTCTCGGCGGCGTGCGCACGGCGGTCGTGATGAACATCGGCGTGATGACGATTGCGGCCGTGATCGGCGCGGGCGGGCTCGGCAGCCTGATCATCCGCGCGATCGGCCAGAGCAACATGATGAAGCTGCTCGTCGGCGCGGTGCTCGTGAGCCTGCTCGCGATCGTCGCCGACCTGGCATTGCAGGCGCTCCAGCGCCTTCTGACACCGAAGGGAGTACAAAAAGCATGATCGAACTCGACCAACTCACCAAGACCTTCACACAGAAGGACGGCCAGAAAGTGACGGCCGTCGATTCCGTGAGCCTCTCCGTCGGCGAGGGCGAAATCTGCGTTTTCCTGGGGCCATCGGGCTGCGGCAAGACGACGACGCTCAAGATGATCAACCGTCTGATCGCGCCGACCTCCGGCCGCGTGCTGATCAACGGCGAAGACACGATGTCGCTGAACGAAGTGGAACTGCGCCGGCACATCGGCTACGTGATCCAGCAGATCGGCCTGTTCCCGAACATGACGATCGAGGAGAACATCACGATCGTGCCGCGCCTGATGGGCTGGGACAAGAAGCGCTGCCGCGAGCGCGCGACGGAACTCATGTCGATGGTCGCGCTCGATCCGAAGCTGTATCTGAAGCGCTATCCGAAGGAACTGTCGGGCGGCCAGCAGCAGCGCATCGGCGTGATCCGCGCGCTCGCCGCCGACGCGCCCGTGCTCCTGATGGACGAGCCGTTCGGCGCGGTCGATCCGATCAACCGGGAGTCGATCCAGAACGAGTTCTTCCAGATGCAGCGGCAACTGAAGAAGACCGTGATCATGGTGAGCCACGACATCGACGAGGCGATCAAGCTCGGCGACCGCGTGGCGGTATTCCGACGCGGCAAGCTCGTGCAGTACGACCATCCGGACACGCTGCTCGCGCATCCGAAGGACGAATTCGTCGGCGCGTTCGTGGGCGCGGACAGCACGCTCAAACGCCTGTTGCTGGTGAAGGCCGGCGACGCCGCGACGCAGCCCGACACCGCGCGCCCGGACACGGTGCTCGCCACGGCCTACCAGATGATGGAAGAGAGCGACAACCGCTACCTGACCGTGCTCGACGGCGACCGCCGCGCGCTCGGCTACGTTCAGCGGCGTG
Source organism: Caballeronia arationis (assembly GCF_001544975.2). GTDB lineage: Bacteria > Pseudomonadota > Gammaproteobacteria > Burkholderiales > Burkholderiaceae > Caballeronia > Caballeronia arationis. The sequence goes on from NZ_FCOG02000029.1 coordinate 82,382, forward strand.
TGGCGCGCAACGGGCGGGGGCCGTGCGCCGACGCGCTGAAGCCGTTCGCGACCACCGTTTCCGTCGACGACAACCTGCGCATCGTGCTGTCGAAGATGTATCAATTCAATTCGTCGTGGATGCCCGTCATCGATTCCGATGGTCTCTATGTGGGAGAAGTGACCCAGGATTCGATCGCCGATTACCTGAGTTCCGGCCGTTCGCGTCGCCAGACGGGGCAGGCGGCGATTGTCTCGCCGGCGGTTGCTGCGGCGGAGGCGTCCAACGCGTGAAATCGGGGACGTATCGCTGCGTAAACAATCGATACGTCTAGTCAAACTCCGATCACATTGCACCGCAACAATTAGGGTAAACTCCAAGTCCGTTTGAGCCGCCTTTCGGGCGGCTTTGCCTTGGTCACAGCCTGCACCGCGCAGGCGCTACCCGAAAGCCGCATGCAGGGAAAATCTCAACGCTTCGTCGAACTCGACTTCTTTCGCGGTCTGGTTCTGCTGATCATCGTCGTCGATCACATCGGCGGCAGCATGGTGTCGCGCTTCACGCTGCACGCGTTCGCGCTCAACGACGCCGCCGAAGTCTTCGTCTTCCTCGGCGGCTTCGCGACGGCCACGGCGTATGTGTCGCTGGCATCGCGCCAGTCGGAGAGCGTCGCGCGCGGGCGTTTCGTCAGGCGCTCGTTCGAGATTTACCGCGCTTTTCTCGTCACCGCCGCGCTGATGCTGCTCGCGAGCTTCGTGTTGCGCCCGTTCTACGGCAGCGCGCCAAACCTCGCGACCAGCGACCTCGACAGCCTGATGAGCGCGCCGGTCGCGTCCATCGCGGACATCCTGCTCTTCAAGCGCCAGCCGTATCTCGCGGCGGTCCTGCCGATGTACGCGTTCTTCGCGCTGGCCGTGCCGCTCCTGCTGCCGCTCGCGCGCTCGAAGCCGTGGCTCCTGCTCGGCGGGAGCGTGGTGTTGTGGGCGCTCGCGCCGGAACTGGGCGACTACCTGCCCTCCGTCGACGACAACCTCTGGGACTTCAACCCCGCCGCCTGGCAGCTGATGTTCGTGCTGGGCGTGCTCGCCCGTTGCCAGCCCATCTATCAGCGCGTGAGTTCGCATCGATTCGGCTGGGTGGTGAGCGTGGCCGCGCTCGCGATCGTCGCGGGCATGGCGTACTACAAGCTGCTCGTGCTGCCGGGCGCCATCGACAGCGACTTCAAGCGCAATCTGGCCGGTGCGCGCGTCGCGAACTTCCTGGCGATCGCGTGGCTCGCCGCGAATCTCGTGCGCTACGGCATCGTGAAGCAGATTGCCCCGCGCCTGCCGTGGGTCGGCGCCGTCGGTCGCGACGGCATGGTCTGCTTCGTCGCGGGCACGGTGATCTCGCTCGTCGTCGATTCGGTGCTGTTCACGCTGACGGGCGGCTATATCAACGTACCGCTCGGATTTGCCGCCGACGCCGTCGCGATTTCGCTGCTGCTCGCCGTGCCGCAATTGCGGCGGCCGCTCGTTCACGCGATCACGCCCAAGCCCGCGCTCGACACGGGCACCCGCGCCCGCAGCGCACGTTGAGCCGCTAGCCGATTTTCCCGAAAGCGCGCCGCACGCCGGCGCGTCCTGCTTCACGATAACGCATTCCGAATGCTCCTCGCCAACCGCCGCGCGATGCGCCTCAAAACGCGACTAACGGTCAGCCTCGCCGCCGCCGGCGCCATCGTCGCCGCTTACGCGGCGCCGCAAGCTGCGTCCGCAGCGGCGAGCGAGTCGGTGCATGGAGCGAAGGCCGTACGGCAGGCGACTGCTTCGACGAAGCCGATTCCCGGTGTGCTGACGTCGGCGGCGGGGAGCAAGGTCGTCGCGCGCACGATGCACTCTGAAGCGCTCGATCGCGACTGGCCTTACGTGCTCTATCTGCCGCCCGGCTATGCGCCACGGGACGGGCGCTATCCCGTGCTGTACCTCCTGCACGGAAACAACGGCGACGCCTACGACTGGATCACTCAAGGCCGTCTCCAGACGATCGTCGACCGGCTGATCGCGCAACATGAGATTCCGCCGCTCCTGATCGTGATGCCGCAGGGCGGCACCGACTGGTACGTCGATCGCAAGGAGCCGATCGAAACCGCGTTTTTCGAAGAACTGCTGCCGGAGATCGAAACGAAATACGCCGCGCAAACAGGCCGCGAGGGGTAATGCCGTTCAGTTAAGCACTGGACGGCATTTTAATTTTGGTACGGGAAGTGGTTGTAAACGTTGCGCCGAGCTGTTAACTTTTCGGAGCGATGCTTGCCAGCCACCTCACCTACCTGATCGAAGCGCAGCAGCCGGCCGACCTGCGAC
>NZ_FCOG02000423.1 GCF_001544975.2 Caballeronia arationis
AGCCTGCCGCCGCGATACGAACGCTTGCGCTTTCATCTGGGATTACTTCCGGGCGAATCCGAGGTGGTTGAATCTCATCAACAACGGAAATCTGCATGAAGGGCGGTACCTCAAGCGGTCGCCGAAACTGACCGAGGCGATTTCGCCCGTGATCGACTTGGTGCGCGCGACTTTGGCGCGCGTGGCAGCCACTGGGGATTTCCGGGCCGATGTGGACGCGCTGGATTTCCACGTCACGCTGGCCGCAATGGGTTACTACCCGGTTTCCAATCGGTTCACCCTGAAAGCGTTTGTCGGACGGGACTACACGAACCGTCGGTCATCGAGGCGGAGACTGAGTTGCAAGTCAAGAGATGCTGATTGCATATTTGCAGCCGGCGTCGCCAGGCGCATCGCCTTGAGCTTCGCGTCTTCCCCGGAAGTTACTGCCGCTGTCGACGCGTGATCGACGGACGACCGATCGGTCCGATCCTGCCGACGAGTTCGCTCGCTGCTTCGCGATCGCTTCGCGGCCTTGATCGGCGAGGCTGTCGAGATCGCCGCCGCGATGACGGTCAAGTTCTCCACCGGTAGGGCCTTCAAGGCGCGGTCAACGCGTCTTGACGTCTCGAGACTTCAGGCGTGGGCGAATGCACGCGGCCGGATCAGAACAACTGGCTCTCAAGCGGAAGCAGATTGGCCAGTTTGACGGCCGTCAGTCGCTCGCGCCCATCGGGATGAATCGAGCGGATCATGACGCGCTGACCGCGCGCTTCGCCTAAAATCTCGACGATGCGATCGCGGTAATGCGCCAGCGTGCCGCGTGACGGTTTTCGCTTCGTGCGAAGGCGAGTCGATGAGGGCATAAGCGAGCGGTAGCATGTGTCGCTCCGATTATGCCAAGCTTTCGCCTGCCGCGCGTATCCGTCGACGCACACCGGCACACCGACAACTAGGCCTATGGTGAAGTCGCATGCCAGCACATAAATGGACTTTCGCGCCTCGCTTCAGACGCTCGGCGTTCGGATGGAGATCGGCGCTGCCGGTCCAGCGTATCAAAGAAGCGATATCTGAAATCCGTTCCGCCGCACGCGTCGACCCAGTGCTGGGCGCAAAGGGCGCAGTCATGCTGCTCGAAAAATTGTCGCCTGCACTCGAGCAGGTTGACAGTTCCTCGGGCGCTCTGGGCAGCGCCGTCAATCGCGCAATCGATGTGCTGGTGCCGGTGATCGCCGCGGCCGACGTGCCGCAAGCGGTGCGGGACCGCTGGTTAGAACGGCTGTTCGAAGCGTTACAAGAGGATCAGATGCCGTACATCGAGAGTCTGGGCGAACACTGGGGCACATTATGTGTCACGCCCGAGCTCGCTTCTCGATGGGCAGACCAATTATTGCCGCTTACCCGGCATGTTGTGCAGGCGGACGAGTACGGATTTTTCGTCGGGACCATACCGTGTTTGAGCGCATTACACGCGGCCGGTCGCTTCGATGAGGTGCTGGAGCTTGTCAG
>NZ_FCOG02000186.1 GCF_001544975.2 Caballeronia arationis
AGGAACCTTGCTCGCACCTCCTACAACTGCCTGAGTTCGAAAAGTACAAGGCCACCTGATGAACGCCCCGAGGCGTCCACGAACAAAACCCAATTTTGCAGGTCCGACTGAATAGCGTCGCGATTACTTGAAATTCCATTCTTCACAATCGTCTTCCTAGAGACCGCGCAAACCTTCGGGCTTTCGCTGCTGAGGGAATGATCGGTCGAGGGCGCCGCTCGCGTTCACGAGCGGATGCACAAGACAGCAGGAGCTTCAAATGACCGCTCGAGATGAATTGCCCGAACTCGACTGCGCCGCCGGCCCGGTGGCTATGCAGGCGGGGTCCGGTCACGCCGGATCGTTGCTAGCTTCGCAGCCACATCGCTCATGCGCGCAGCAAGGTGCAATCGTCGCCGTGCTCCTCGGCTTCGACACGTTTGGTCGGCCGCTCCTGAGCATCGACGCCGCCGATCCCGCGGTCCAAGCGCTAACCACAGTCGATCTGGCGGGCGCCGGACCTGGAACGCAAGTCGTCGTGCTGTGGGAATTCGGTCCCACTAGGCGCGCGATCATCGTTGGGTGTCTGGGTCCCGGGAATATCACCGGTGCGCAACCTGGACCGGACGGCACGCGCGTAGTGAGTGCAGAGCGTCAACTCATCCTGCGATGCGGCGACGCGAGTCTCACGCTGACGCGCGCCGGCAAGGTCCTGATTTCCGGCTCTTACGTGCTGTCCCGCTCGAGCGGCGCGAACCGCATTCGAGGCGCCGTCGTCGAACTGAACTAGCGTTTCCCGAACGCGATGGCTCTGACGGTGTTCGCGGAAGGAATGGGCCTCTTCCACAAGGGAAGCGGCGGCTTCGCGGTCGCGCCGGGCGATGTCTGTCTGAGTCCCCCGCCCCCGCCCGCGCCTCCGGCGCCCGTGCCATACATCAACAACCTGTCGGCGGGCGATCTCGACAAGGGAAGCAAGTCGGTGCTCATCGACGGCGAGCAGACGGCGCTGGAAGATGCGTCCGAAGTCACGACCAGCACCGGAGACGAAGCAGGTACGCAAGGCGGCAACGTCATCACCCACAAGACGAAGGGCAAGGGTTATTTCAGTCTGTGGTCGTCGACGGTCAAGATCGAGAGCAAGGGCGTCTGTCGCCACGGCGACCCGATGGGCCAGAACTGCGCGTCGATGCCGTATGGCTGCGTGGATCAGAGCGCGGTCACCGCCATCAATGCCATGAACTGGAATCCGTCCGGGCAGCGTTGCCCGCCGTATGTGCGTCCGCCCGAAGGGACACCCAATGCGCAGCAACGCGCCGCCATCTCGAACACGGCGTGTTGGTGGGCCCCGTGCACCGGTGTGGCAACCGTCCCCGATCACCAGCCGCCGCTCGTGGTCGTTTGGTATCTCGGAGGCTGTCGTAACCGCGCGGCGTTCGGGCAGTGGGCGGCGTCGGTGGCTGCTACGCCCCGGGGACATTGTCTGACCCACTCGCGATCGCAGGGCGGCCACATGAGCTCCGTCTCGCGGGGGATGAAGGGCCCGACGGCCGCCATCACGAGTTTTATTCCCTGACCGGGTCGAACCATGAGTCCATATCGAGCAATCTTCGAAGCCTATGTGGCCGATCTCACCGTCGCCCGCGATCGCGCGCTGAAGTGGTGGTCTGGGCTGATCACCAAGGAAGAAACGACTAGCGGCGAAACGAAGGCCCACGCCGAGCAGCGCGTCCGGCAACGCTGGCCGTTCGGGCCCACGCTGCATCCGTATGTGCTGGCCGTTTATCGGCAGTACTACATCGAATGCGAACGGCTCAACAATAAGTTATACCCACGCCTTCCCCCAATTGCCAACGCCTCGCCGGTTTCCGAGGAAGACTGGGGCGTCCCGGATGATAGTGAACCGGTCACCACCGACCGGGCGGACCGAGATCCGGAAGACGCATTCTGGGCAAGCATGGGCCCCTGCGATCCGCCCGTTCTGCTGTTCGACGTTCTCCACGAGCGTCATGAAGCGCTCGGCGAGTTCATGGCGTGGCTCGTCTTCGCGCCAATCGGATCGGAAAACGACATTTCTGTCTAGGAGACTGATCAACGTGTTCGAAATCAGCAATGAAAAGCTCGCCCGTCACCGCGAGCGCATGCTTAGCGCGCCTAGGGATCTCGAGCGCTGGGACCTGTCCGCGCCGGCCCCCGATTGGGCGGACGCCGGGCCGGCGCATGCCGAACTCTTCACGCGCTACCGGCCCGACCTTCACGAGATGACTGCCGAGGCGGTCGGATTGTGGACGGCATCGATCGACGCGCGCGCTGAAATGACGGGTGATCGCGAGGAGGCCTACAGGGAGCAATGGACGGCCTTCCCCGCCGGTCCCGCGTCCCACCCGCCGATGGTAGCCCTCATACGTCGTTACTGGCTCGCGTGCGACGCCCTCAACCATCAGCTTCCAGAGTCACAACGCGTGGCGCCCGAGTGCTTCATGCTTGCATGGCTGAATCAGTTTTCGCCGCGTCAGCCGCGCGATCTTGAGGCCCTGCGCGTCGTGGCGTGCATGCCGTGCTGGCCCATGGGTCTCGACGACCAGGGCAACTGGATCTAGCGAGGTCGCCATGTCATATCAGGCCGTGCTGGAAAACCGGACTCCTTTCAGGGTGCTCAACATCGTGCTTCCTGACGAAGAGGGTCAGGAGGTCATACTGATCGTCGTCAGCGCGAGCTTCGTGGCAGGACCGGACGGCATGCTTCTGGTGGCGCAGGAACACACGCCGGTCAGGACCGGCGACCAATACCTTCAGGCGGCGACTCCAGCGCGCTCGAGCATTCTGCGCGAGGCCGATCTCGCGCTGTCCAAAGCCAAGGTGGATGTCGTGCTCAATGGCCATGCATGGGCGCCCGAAGGCCGGCCCACTCCCCGCGTACCGGTTCTGCTGAGCGTGGGTTCGATCCGCAAGGTGCTCACCGTGACCGGCGATCGTCATCGAGCGAGCGCTCTGCGCGGTCATGCCCTGTCGATGCCCGTCCCGTTCCGGAGCATGCCCATCGTGTACGAGCGCGCGCGCGGCGGCAGCGTCTTCGATGACGCTGGCAAGCTCGTCGGCATCGACAGGCGCAATCCAGCGGGCATCGGGCTCGAATTATCCGGACACGCCGCCGCGCGTTCGTCTGACCCGAGTGTGGACTCCGATGCGCCCAATGTGGAGTATGCCGACGCGTCTCTCGCCGGCTCGGTTGCGGGTTTCGGCTTCGTGTCGCGCGGCTGGTCGCCGCGGCTCGAGCAAGCGGGAACCTTCGACGGCCAGTGGCTCGACGAGCGCTGGCCGTTCATGCCCGCCAACTTCGACAAGGCGCACTATCAGGGCTCGCCGCCTGACCAGCAATGCGATTCGATCGCCGGCGAGACCGTCACGCTGCGCAATCTCACGCCCGACGGACTGTGGCAATTCCGGCTTCCGAAGCTCGACATACCGGTTTTGCTGACTTTCACCGATCGCCTGAAATGGACGCGGCCGCGCATGGACACCATCGTCATCGATACCGATGCGCGACGCGTCGACATTTCCCTGCGCTTGGCGTTGCGGACACTGCGCGATCGCGGACGGCTCGTCGAGATTTTTGTCGGCATGCCGTCGCGCGCGCTGTTGCTCGCGCGAAAGTCGGGAAAGGCGTATCTCGATCATCGCCCGGTTTCAATGCCTCCGCACGCTGAACCGTACGTCACGCTATGAGCGAGCCTCTTGCCGTGGTCGCCGTGGGGGCGGTGACGCCTGCTGGGCTGACCGCACTGCAAACGTGGACCGCGCTGCGCGCAGCAGTCACCCCGTTCAAATGCATCCAGTGGCATCCGCCGCCGGTCGAGCCGTTCATCAGCGCGCCGATTCCGGCGAAATCAAATGTAAGGGGAACCGGTGCCGACTGGCTCGTGAACCTCGGTGCGCGGGCGATCGGACAATGCCTCGAAAGCTGCGAGATCGAGCCGGCACGCATCGCGCTGCTGCTCGCCTTGCCGGACGGCTACCGCAGGCATCCGGCGCTGCAGCGGATCGGTGCAGCCGGAGTGCTTGCCGGTATCGAGGCGAAGCTCGGATGCGCTTTCTCATCGGCGGCCTCGCGTACGTTCGAGGGAAGCGCCGGCGCGCTGCAGGGAATCGCCGCAGCGCGTGTCATGCTCGCGGCGCATCGCGTCGACGCCTGCCTGATCGCGGGCGTGGACTCGCTGCTCAACCGCACGGATGTCGACCGCCTCCATGATGCCGGCCTGATCCACGAGCCCGGCAATCCTCAGGGAATCATTCCGGGGGAAGGCGCGGCGTGCCTTCTCGTCCGCCGAGCCGGCGAGGCGACGTCCGGCGCGCTAGCCCGAATCATCGGCCTTGGCCAAGCGCACGAATCGAAGACGGTGCTCGGCGGCTCCTTTGCCATTGGCGAAGGCATGTGCCGGGCGCTCAAATCAGCGCTCGCCGATGCAGGTCGTCGCGAGCCGCAACTTAGCCTGCGCGTATCCGACATGAATGGCGAGCGCTATCACGCCTGGGACAGCATGATCTCGACCGCGCGTTTCTATCGGACACGCCGCGAACGCGTCGATCAGATCTACCCGGCTGCGGCGACCGGCGATCTCGGCGCGGCCGCCGGCGCCCTCGTCGTGGTGATCGCCGCGGTCAACCTGTATGGCGGCAAGGCGCCGGGCCCGCTGACAATGTGCGAGGCATCGTCGGACGAAGGCGTGCGGGCGGCCTGCGTCTTGGAGGCGGTGGCGGCGTCCGCCGACGCTCTTAATGCGCGTGAATCGGCGCTCAGTGTGCGCGACGATATCGCGACACTACCCGACGTGGTAACGAGGCATGCCGACGACGCAGCGTTTCTCTGGGCGCAGCGGGAGCACGGAATTGAACGTCGCGACTTCACGCTCGAGGATCTGCTGATCGAGGAGTCGCGCCTGGATGCACATCTCGATGGCTTGTTGGCAGCGGGCGGGGCCGCGTGGCGCTCCTTGCGCGGCAAGCTCGATGAAAGAGAGGTGGGCGCGGCTTTCGCACTGGCCTGGGTCGCGCTGGCGTCACGCGACGCCGCGCGTCTTTGCACGCTCTTCGAATTGACCGATAGCAGCGCCGCACCGAGCCGAGAAATCGTCTCGGCATTCGGCTGGAGCGCGCCGGCCTGCCTGCAACAGCCCGTGAAACATTTGTTGGGTTCGAGTTCTCCCGCGCTGCGTGCTACCGGAATCGCCGCATGCGCGATGCATCGTGTCGTACCGGGAGACGCATTGCGCAAAGCCGCACGCGATAAGAATGCAGGACTGCGCGCCCGCGCGCTAAAGGCGATCGCCGAGCTTGGCTGGCGCAGCGGTCTTCCGGCGTGCATAGCCGCGCTGAGCGATGAAAACCCCCTGTGCCGGTTCTGGGCGGCTTGCGCGTGTCTGCTGTTCGGCGAACAGAGCGCGGCGCTTGATGTCCTCCTGTCTTTGAGCCGCACTGAAGGTCCGCTGCGCGGCCGCGCACTGCGGTTGATGAGCGCGACGCTTCCCGTCGCCGAGGCAAGATCGGCCGTGCGAGCGGCCAACGTGATGCCGCTGAGCGAGCGCGACAAGATAGAGGCGGTCGGCCTGATCGGCGATCCTGCACTGATCGACTGGCTCATTACGAAAATGACGGATATTCGACTCGCGCGTATTTCAGGTGAAGCACTGATGCGCATCACTGGAATGGACATCGGGCGCAGCGGATTGCAAGCTGCCGATGCACCATCGGACGACTCGCCATCCGACTCAGCTGACGACGAGAAAGTCCATCTCGATCGCGACTCACAGCTTCCCTGGCCCGACGCACAACGCGTCGGCGAATGGTGGCACAGGCACAAAAACGGCTTGCGGCCGGGCGTCCGCTATTTTTGTGGAACGCCTGTTAGCGTGGAGCAGTGCCGCATCGTGCTGCGCTCGGGTAAGCAGGGCATGCGCGGCGTAGCCGCCCTGCATCTCGCTCTACGCGATCCCGCCCAGGGATGGTTCTCGATCAAAGCGCCCGCGAGACGTCAGCTCAGCTTGCTCGAAGCCTCGTCGAGGTCGTAGGCAGCTCAACGGATGCGCTCCTCCCGACCCACGCTCGAGTCAGGCGCGCACGTGCGATCGTCGAGTCGCTGGTGACGGAACCGGATAGCGGACATGGTTAATCTCCTGCATGTCAGTGCACCCACAGCATTGACACCAGGCCCGGAATCGTGAGCGTAATATCCCGAAGCATAACTAATTCATTTCTCTCGGATTAGCGGCTTAAGCTGGCCGGAACGAAGCGAAATCGAACCACCCTTCCTTCAGGTGACAAACTCACCCACCATGTGCCTGCACGGAACAATCGTAACCGCCGAAGGACGTCACGATCGCTCGAAGCTTATCGGGATCATGTCCAGATACTGGCTGGTGCCGGCGCCATCGCCACAATGAAATCTGGGCGCTAAATGTCGGCTTTCAGACGGCTCCGGGTTGTAAGTGCGTATACAGTTTCAGTGAGACCGGCCACTCGCGACCGGCGCGGTGCGAACGTCGGGAAAGGGGGCGTGTAACCGCCTTATAAAAGCCGATGCTCAAACTGCAGGAATCGTCGGCCCGCGAACGGCCGGAAACTGAACAAAGCCGACACCTGAATGTCAGGTCCGCGACACCAACGAACGACTCTTCATGGCCGATTTTCGCCAAGGTGATCGGGCTGAATCGTTACAATGACCCAGATGAACTCCCCTTCGACAGCATCGATGCGAGACATGCTGACCTCCTTTTTCTGGAGCGGCGACGCCATCCGGAGTCGACGCGTAAGTGACATCGTTTTGTCAGGCACGCTCGACGTGCCTGTGCCATCCGCACGCCTGCTTGCGGATTGGCAAAGAGAGACATCGTCGCGGCTAGTTCTGGAACCCGGGGATGTCGAGGTGATGCCTTTGGCGCGAACGCAAGCGCGCTGGCCTGATTACAAGCGCTGCGTGCAGGCAATTTCCGACTGGACGCGCCCCCTTGGACTGCCCACCGTGCTTGCCTCCAGTGACGTAGCGCTTATGGCGTGTCGTGGCGCGAGGTACCACCATGACGGTGCGCAATATGGCGGCGCGGCCTTTTGCAATCTCTTCCTGAGCGAGGACAAGGGTCTGGACTTGCATTTTCCCTCTACGGGCCATCGCATTCCCCTGACCCGGGGAACAGCCGTGATATTCGATACTGGCCAGCCGCATGGCGTCATTCAGCGCGGCAGCGGCAGTTTTAGTGTTGCCGACTTTGCGCCGGACCAGGATTGCATCCAGATATTCCTGACCTGGGAGCTTCCCATCGAAGACACCCACGTTGGGCAAGCACTCAAGGTGGTCTTCGACATCGCCCGTTCGACCACACCGCAACTGGATGAAGAGCAAGTCTGGTTGAACGGCGCACCAGCCGCAGTGTGCCCAGAAACTGGTCGCTGGTACCGGGTTGACTAGTTGTCTGGGTCACACCTTGGTCCTGCGATAGTACGCTGGACAGGGTTTAGTTCAGGGCGATAGGCGAATGCAGCGAGCGCCGTTGGGCTAACGTCAACGATCTTCAGGCTTTGCAATCAAACCCATCACGCGGCGACGCCAAACCGCAAAGTACGGGGCCATCTCCGAAGGCTCGGCGGAATTACCGCTGTCAGCAGTCTGGCGTCTGAAGGTGGTGGCCGACCGAGGATACTTCAGCGGCCCAGAGATACGCGGGTCTATAAAGGCTCAATGTGCAATCGTGCGTATTTCGGACGAACGTGACCGGCCTTTTCGGGATCGTGACCGGCGATTTCGGCAAGGTGACCGGGCATTCCGGAAACGTGACCGAGCGGACCGGAAGGCAGGATTGGCGTTGCGCATGACATCAACCACGCGAGCTATGCTCGCCGGCTTTTGCCGGAGAGAGTATGCCCGCGCACCGGATGAACATGCGCATGATCAAGGACGTTTTACGACTTAAATTCGACGGCGGCTTCTCGCACGACCGGATCGCCGCGTCGCTGGGCATTTCCAAGGGCGTGGTCACGAAGTACGTCGGACTGGCGGGTGCCGCCGGGCTGGACTGGGCGAGCGCCTGCGACATGGATGAAGCCGAACTCGAGCGGCGGCTTCTCGGCAAGCCTACGGGACCGGCAGCCTACGCCCAGCCCGACTACGGACGCATCCATCAGGAGCTGCGCCGCAAGGGTGTGACACTGACGTTGCTGTGGGAGGAGTACCAGGCCGAATTCGCCGACCGGCAAACCTACCGCTATACGCAGTTCTGCGAGCATTACAAGGCGTTCACGAAACGACTGAAGCGCTCGATGCGTCAGATCCACCGCGCTGGCGAGAAGCTGTTTGTCGACTTTGCCGGCCCTACGTTGCCGCTGACCACCGGACGCCGCGCGCATATCTTCGTGGCGGCTATGGGCGCCTCGAGCTACACGTTCGCGTGCGCGACGCCGGCCGAAACGATGGAGGACTGGCTGGGCGGCATCGCACGCGCGCTGACCTTCTATGGGGGCGTGCCGCAGCTGATCGTGCCGGACAACCCGCGCGCAATGATTGCCGATCCAGACCGATACGAACCTCGCGCCGGCGACACCGTGCTGGACTTTGCGCGTCATTACGGCACGTCATTCCTTCCTGCTCGCGTATATCGCCCGAGGGACAAGGCGTACGTTTCATACTGCACCTTGTGTGGTTGGTGGAACAGCGATAAACGTCGGTTGTGTCGAACTGTAGCGACCGCCTTGTCCTTTGACCAGGACGACGTCGCCGACGGGCTCGTACAGGCAGCGATGCAGGTTACCGTAATGATGCTGACGCAACAGCCCGCGCTGACCCCACAGATGAATGCTAACGAGGCTCCGCCTCAGACCGACGAGTTGTACGGGTGACTGCGGAGCGCTGGCGGTGTAAGGTGGCTCCGGTCGAGCCGGCTGGGACGTGCCCAGCGATGTACGAGCTCGAAGCTCAATGGGTCCGAAGACCCGTGGACGACCGGAGCCAATCATGACGTTATCACAGAGTGTGTG
>NZ_FCOG02000531.1 GCF_001544975.2 Caballeronia arationis
GGTTCTGTCGCGATAAGAAACGTGTGTTGAGCAAGGCCTGACATGCTTAGGAATACTTATGCCACTAGCGAGTAGAACTGCTCCGCGGGAGTCTGTCCGATGCCGCGGTCTTTCATCTGTCCCTTGGCGATCATATGCATAAACTCAATGCCGCTTAACAAGATGCGTGCACAACGAAATGTCTTGAATCCCAACATAGGTCGGGTACGGCGCTTGATCGCCCGATGGTCCTGTTCCACGACGTTGTTGAGATACTTTACCTGGCGGATCTTGATGGGCGTCTCACGCCCAGCGTTCACGACGTGCAGCCCGGCCAGATTGGCGCCACTCTTGTCGATCGTTACGGTTTCGGGCACGCCATTCTGATCGATGGCCTTTTCGAAGTACCGTCGGGCCGCTTCCTTGTCCCGCCTGGCTCGCAGCAGGAAATCAACCGTGTCGCCCGCCTTGTCCACGGCTCGGTACAAATACTTCCACTGCCCCTTGACCTTGATGTACGTCTCGTCTACGCGCCAGCTCTTGCCGACCGGGCGCTTGCGACGCCGGAACGCCTTTTCAAGCACGGGCAGCAGCTTGATCGCCCACCGGTGCACGGTTGAGTGATCGACATCGATGCCACGCTCGGCCATCATTTCTTCCAGATTTCGCAGGCTCAGCCCATAGGCCACATACCAACGCACGCACATCAGGATCACATCCAGCGGATAGTGCAGTCGCTTCAGCACGTTGTCAATGCCAGTGGGCAGCGTCTTGCGTGGCTTCTTGGTCTTTTCCATCATCTTCGTCGTGCGTTGCGGTTCGTCCGATTCTACTTGACCGCGTTAGTGCGACAGAACC
>NZ_FCOG02000400.1 GCF_001544975.2 Caballeronia arationis
AATAATGCTCATGATGGTGCTTTCCGTTTGTGCGATCACGCGAACTGTTCGCGCAGCCGCTTCTTGTTCAATTTGCCCACGCTCGTCTTTTCGAGTCGATCGACGATCTTCACCACCTGCGGCACGGCGTACTTTGATATCTGTCCCGTCTGGCTGAACGCGAGCACGTGATTCGTGATGTCGTCCTCCGAGACTGCCTGTGCGAATTCATCGCGAAGCGGCCGTGATCACGCTTCAGTTCGGAGAGCCTTGACGGTAATCAATGCGCCTGTTGCGTCGATGGGATGCGCCGGTCCACCACTCACAGAAACGACTCATGCACGCAGTTATGCGCATGGATCACGAGACGCTCGCCGCCGTCGTCGTTCTTGACGAACTCATGCACGGCCGCCGGGCAGTAACGCGATTCCGGACCCGCATAGGTCTGCCAGTTCACATTGACCGGCACCGACGGGTCTTTCAGCGTCAGATGCGCCGGCCAGTTCTCCTCGTGATTCGTGTTCGAAATGAACACCCACGAGAGCCGGTCGAAGGTTGATCCGGCTTCGGATACGTGATCGGGTTGCATTGCGAAGCGGGCTTGAGCATCTCGTGAACCGAATGCTGATGGTGCAGCTTTCGCGGTACGTTGAGGTCGGCGGACCGCCTCATTCGTCGGCCCCGTCGCTTTGCCGTGCGGACTGCGGCAGCTTACATGCCGCCAAATGGCTTTTGCACAGTCAGCTTGTTGGTGACCGAAGTGACTTCGGGAACGCCCTTCGCGATGTCCGCGACCGTGCCCACCTGGGACGCGTCCGTGACTGAGCCATTGAGCGTCACAGCGCCGTCTTTCGCGATGACGCTGATGTTGCCCGCACTGATCTCCTTGTGCTTCGCGATGGCGCTATAGACCTGCCGGCGCAGGGTACGATTCGCCTTTGTTCCTGTGGCCGGTGCCGCTGAACCCGAGGCCGCCATTGCGGATGCACCCGGTGCACTGGCCGTGTCGCTGGTCTGGGACCATGCGGTCATGGATGTTGCAACGATTACGGCTCCGACAGCCAGCCTGAATGTCTTGATGCTCATCATTGAGTACTCCCCGACGCTAGTGTGTTAAGTTAAAAGTTCGATTTAGGTGGCACGCATTGCCGGCCGTTCCCGACTCGGTGGGAATATGCGCCACGCGCTGTCTTGGTGTCGAAAAAAGAACATCGCAACCGGACCTGCCGCCGTTAATCTTTCGACGCACACATAGCATTCGCGTTTGGATCGTCTGTTGCGGAACTCAGTCACCCGAAGTCCGTTGGCCGGATCCGGGGCCAGCCAGTGCTCGACAATCTCGCGCAACGAGTTATTCGCTTTACTCATGACTTATCGTTCCGGTTATTTGATGCCACGGCCGTGCCTATGCATGTGATTAGTTGTGGGTTAAAGGTTGGCCGAATCAGAAGGCATGTCGGATGCCGGCCATCGCCGCGGTGGTCGACTTGCCCGGCGCGACGGGAGCCCCATAGACGACTGTCTGGTTCATGGTGCCATCGTTGTTGACATACCCGACTTGCGCGTACGCCTTGGTCCGCTGCGACAGGTTGTACTCGGCACCCACCGCGACTTCGCTCGAATGATTCGCCGAATGGTTCCGGTCCTTCAGGTAGTAGAAGCCGGACGTGACCTTGAAGCGCGGACTGAACTGGTAGCCAAGGCCGCCGGATGCCATTTCGAAGTCCGCGGTGTTGGTGTTCGCCGGGTTCTTGCCAATGCCGTACGAGGCGGATAT
>NZ_FCOG02000539.1 GCF_001544975.2 Caballeronia arationis
CCCTGATTCACGCGGATCACCATGCGTTGGCTATCGATATCGGTGACCTTCAGGTGCACGGCTTCAGACACGCGCAGCCCGGCCGCGTACGCGGTCATCAGGATGGTGCGCTGCTTGAGACTGGCGATCGACTCAAAGAAGGTGGTGATCTCCTCCAGGCTGAGAATGACCGGCAGTCGGACCGGCTTTCTTGGCAACGGAAAGTCCTCGTCGCTCCAGTCGCGTTTGAGCGTCACGCGGTAGAGGAAGCGCAGTGCGCCGATCGTTGGGCCGAGACTGCCGGGGGCCAGCTTGCGTTCCTCGCGAAGATGGACGAGCCAGGCGCGGATCTCCTCGGGGCCGAGCAGTTCAGGCGAGCGATGAAAGTGTTTGGCGAAACTGGAGACCTGCAGCAGATAGGATGTCTGGGTGTTCTCTGCCAGGTTTCTGATCAGCATGTCGTGCTGCATGCGTTCACGGAGCAGTGTCATGGTGGACCTCCTGGGAACAGTGGATGGAGTGCCCGGTCGGGCACCTCCATGCTGCTCCCGGTGGCCGGTTCACCACCTCGCTGCGGTCCGGCTCCAGATGCCCGTCCTCATGGAACGCCAGCCACTCGCCTTCGCTTCCCTCCCACTACCGCTTCAGCGGTTTAGTACACGCCGAATAATCACAAGCTTGTGATTATTCACCGGCGGCAAACTCAAGACGGTCGAACTGTTCGGGATCGACGTGGCGCAGCGCCCGGACGAAACGTTTGACGCTCTCATAGCTGGCCGTAAAACCATGCTGGTCAACGA
>NZ_FCOG02000223.1 GCF_001544975.2 Caballeronia arationis
ATGAGCGGACTGGCCCAGCGCGTCGCGTCAACCTTGTGGGTCTCCTTTGCGATGCCCGACACCTGATCCCGCGACCCTGCACCAGTCGTCCAGGCCACATGCCGCAACGGTATCGCCTGGCGTGCGCTTCGTCGCATGCGTCTCTCGAAGTGCTCCATGAAGCCGGGCGCGAGTTGCGGGTTGCCACCGACGCTGCGGATTCGATCGAGCAACTGATCAAAGGCCGCGACCGGATCGTCCTGCACAAGATACGTTTCCATATCCAGCAAGCCTTGCCCCGAGTAACGGAAGCCGCGCGGCAGCCGGTGGCCGTCGCGCGAGTAGATGCGCTTCACAAGAACCGCGTTGAGCACCATCGCTTCGTTGAAGCCGCAGGCAAAGGACAAGCGAATGCGCCGGCCATCGTGCGACACCTTGACCGACTTGTCGCCCGTGACCGCACGCGTGATGAACGGCACGCTGTCATCGAGCTTCTGCAGTCGCAGCCGCGCTTCCCCGAAGGAGCGATCTTCGAAGTGAAGCCCGAGGTCCGGGCCGGGCGTCGCCAGATCGTCGACGACCGCACGCACGAAGTCGGAGGGACGATCGCGGTAGCGGTCGAACACCACAACCGCCGTGCGCACGTTCGCGCCCTCTAGCTTGAACGCGTCCGCCGGCAATTCGAACAATCCCGCCGCGCGGCGCTTCAGACGGTCGCCCTGCTCGCCCGCAACCATCGACTCGGCGGTTGTGATCGGCAACAGCGCTACGACGATGTTTGCCGCCTCCAGCGCTTGATGCACGGCGTAGTCGTGGCTCAACGCGCTGGTGTGCGCGCCATATCGGCCCCACGTCGTGCATTCGAGCGTCTGCAGATGCGGTGACTCGAGATGGATCGAGAACGGCGGATTGATGAGCGCGATATCGAAGCGTGTCGGATGGATGTGCTCCATGCCGGCCTGCCGGAACTCGCAATGAAACCCCGCGTCCTCGAACACCTTCTGGCACTGCTGGATGACATCGGCGTGGATGTCGACGCCGTACACGGCATGGCGTTCCGGGTCTGCATACTGAAGCAGCCTGCCCGATCCGACCGAGTTATCGAGGATGCGGATAAGCCGATTGACGTTCCAGCCACTGACGAAGCTCCACATGAATGCGGCGATCGCGTCGGGCGTGAAGAACTGCCCGAGGTGCTGACGCCGCGCCGCGGCCAGCTCGCCCTGATGGGCGATCGACGGAGCCTGCGATCCCAAACTTCTGATCGCACGCAACGGCTCATACCAGTCAGGCTCGAACGAAAACAGATCTCTCTGCATGAATTGCCTCTAGATGTGAAAAGACCCGCCGGAGCGGGTCAAAAGATGGGAGGTGGACGCCTCAATACCGGTCGCGCGAGGCGAGGTACTTGGCTCCGAACTCACTAATGAATAGGGACAGCGCATCGCCCACGTCGTGCGCCAACTTAAACTGCCACTTGTCGTTGAACATCACGATCTCCAGCCCAGGGAACGACAGCTTCTCGCGGGTGGAAAACGTCAGGCGGTGAACGCTGAAGTTGCGCAGTTGCATGGCCAGCGCGCCGAACTGATGCTTCTTCGCGAAGGTCGCCAGGCCGTCGAAGGTTGTGACGACCGCCTGCTGAGAGGAGTAATAGACCTCGCGTTGGCCCTTCGAATGAAAGCACGATTGAGAGGTGACGCGCTTTTCCAGGATGACCGCGCTGCTGGTGCGCTTGATCTCGGTATCGGGCTTGAGCCAGAAGCCGTCTATGATTGCCTTGGCTGCCTGCTCGAACGCGACGCGCTCGCCGGCTTCACCGCCGAACGTTCGCTCGAGGTGTCGCCAGAAGCCGTCCATGTCAGGGACGTTGCCCTTCCTCAGATCTTCCTCAACGTCGAGGCCACATCGGTCAAGTTCGCGATGCTGGTCGATCTCGATTCTGCCGCCGACGGGCGCGAACTTGCGGCTTGCCTCCATCACGAGCCGGGAGAGCAGCCGTCGGCAGAACGTGTTGAGCTCGCGCTCGACTTTGTATTCGCTTCGGGCTTCCATCGCCGAATACTCGGTCATTCCGTCCGCAAAGACGTCGCGCTCCGCTTGAATTACCGCGGCGTAGGCTGATGCTGCTGCCGTTTGCGCCGTCTTGAACTGCTCGATCAGCTGTGTGTACATGCGATTGCTCCAAAAGGTGAGCAGGCGCACGCCCGCGAAGGGGACATGCCCCTGCGGGTTGAGATAGGAAAATGATTGCGCGGTGAGCTTGTGAAGGCGCCGCAACGTCGATGCGCGAGATGCGCGGGTGATCGACAGACGATACCTGCTGGAGATTGCTCATACAGGCAGAAAGACGAGCATTTGATGGTGCCTCTCGTCAAACGCTTCCGAAAGATATCCCCAGTTTCTCTGGATAAGCCTGGGGATAACTATCTCGGCCGCAATGATCGGTTGCGACGATCGTCCTGGTGCTGCCGCCGACCAACGCTATCCGGATAGCGGCCGTTTTGGGGAATGACGCATAAAAACATATAGCTTTCGCCCGCGCGCATTACGCCGCGCTTTCGGCTCAGCGATCAAACAGTCCATACGGCTGGCAAAAGACGCTTCATTCGGGGCGTCTTTCGGACACCGTCGCGGGCGGCGTCCAACGAAAATTGGGCACCGAATCTGCATTGCATAAAAAACAATCACCGACGTTATGAAGCTCAGTCACATTATCACCGTCGCCATACTGTGCGCATCCGCTGTTAGCTCAGTGGCAGGGGTCGGCTTGGTCGCTCGCCAATTCACGATCAAGCCACCGCCGTGCAAGTCGTTGCCAGCACAGCGGTGGTTGAACGCATGCAGGGCGTTTCCGACGCGGTCGAATATCTGTCAGCGACGGACCAACATTCGTTGCTTGAGAAATATGGCTATTCGGATCGCGTTGCCTTCGACCGGGCGTTGCAAGATGGGCGTCGCGAGCTCAGCGAAGCGCAGCAAGTGCGGGCGGACACGCTCAGGGCAAACGACAAGCGTTTGGCGAGCTTGCTGGCTGCGTGCGCCTTTGCAGGCGTCGCCGCGTTAATGGGCGCACTCGCTACCTACGACATCACGGCCACGCGCAAGCAGCGGGCGGCGTCCATCACGTTCTAAGGCGGCTCGTCCGCCGCTCCAACCAACGATGAATTTGATTGTTGTTAGCTTCGAAGACTTCACGAGCGATCCTGCCGGCGCGCGGGCCGGCGCTTTGCCCGCTGCTGGCTGCCCAGACTCCTGGCTGGACGCCCTCATCGGCGCCGGTTCGGTATTTTCGCGATATTACGCGGCGCCCGGTGCAGTCTCGACGGTTGGCGTGCGGTTTCCGAGCGTCTTCCACGCGGAGCAGTTCTGCTTGAGCGTGCGCCAAGTGGCCAACCTGCTCGGCACCCGCGCACACGTTCACAAAGTCCCCAGCGAACAGGCGCCTTCCACCCTACGCGAAGCCGCAGAACACAGTGCTCGCTTCGTTTGACGGGCTCATCTTGCACTAGAAGCACTCCACGACGGCGCGAGCGGCTGGCGTTTCGCTGCCGGACCGGCACTTGACGGCCGGCCTTTCTGAGATACTTTGAGCGCGTCTATCACTGCCGCGCATCTCATATGACCTCAAACTCGTTGTTCCTGAAGCGTGCTGTCGCGCGCGATGCCAACTGGCAGGTAAGTTACCCCGCCCTCTCAATGGCAAGCACGATTGAGCCGGTCGACGAGCGACGCAAACAGATAGTCGTTGCTGCCGCGAACGAAACCGACCTGCGCGCAGTGTTCTTCAGCTCGCTGGGTGCGATTCTCGACTTCCAGGCGACGTGGAACGAACTCGATGCGTCCGCGAAGGGATGGCTCGCTTTCACCATCCGTCGGAACCGGTGGTGGTTGCCCAATGCCGACCATGTGAAATGGTTCGAGCAGCACGCGTTCGCGCCGACCGACCTGCACCTCGCCAGTCGGGACTTCGCATCGATTCCGGGTGACAACGCAGCTTTCCGCCAATACCTAGATGTCGTTGAGCAACACTATCGACGCGACGCAATGGTGTCTCGCGTCTTGTTTCCGAGCAACGTTGTCGCGGGATTCGAGCCCGCGCTGATCGATCCGGCCGGACGCCACGGATAAGGCTGTCGATGTCGAGGGTGATCCCGTTTATAAGGCGATCCGTCGCTAGTAACACGCCCGCCGACGGCGAGACGCACTGCGCTCATCGCAATATAAGACTCGTGGAACGCGGTGAGATCGTCAGCTGCTCGGACTGTCTCGCCGTACTCAGTCCCTTCTGGGCGCTCACCATGTTGTCGCAGCAGTACTCACTTGCAATGAGCCAGATCGAACGGCTCACGACCCGCACCAAACTCGCCGACGCACGAATCCTCGAGTTATCGCAAGAACTCGACGCGAATTCCCGCGAGGAAAGACGCCAGAATCCGCCTTCTACCGACACTTGACTGGACGTTAATCAGTGGTGCAATAGGGTCACCAACGAACTAGGAATGCACCATGAAGCGAACATTCGAATGCGGTCACAGCGGCAAGGGCAAGTTCTGCCACAAGTGCGCAGCCGCAGAGAAACAAAAAGCCCAACAACGTCTTGCATGTGAAGAGAAGCGCGCGGCGAAGCGAGTTTCGACCGCCGACGATCCCATCGACCTGTCCTTGGTTCGACACCTGTCGGCCGTACAACGAGAGGCAAGAGACCTGCTCGCGAAGGTCAGTAGTGGCGTACATCCACTCTCGCTCGACGGGAAGTTCATCAAGTCCTCGGCCGGCAAGCTGGTATCCGTGCCGGTTGGCCGATCCTATCGCCTACTCTTCGACGCCCCGTCACTGGCACCTCTGCGCCTCGTCAGTCACGAAGACTACAACGGGATCGCGGCGAATCGGGTAGCCGCATAGCTTGCGTTGGCTAAACTCCTCGCGCTGCGATTTCGCGAGGGTGCATCGCGGTGAACGCGGTCGCAGCCTCCTGAAAGCTTCAGTGCACTGGCTGCAAAGGAGCCTTCCGGCATTCACGTCGGGCGGCGCCAGATAGGTAGCTATAATCCATGGCGGCTTACAAATATTAGACCGCCGGACTGCCGGCGACAGGACCAGCGCCATGACTGACGAACTGTTTCCCTGCGACCATTGCGGCGGTAAGTGGGCCTTTGGCTATTCCCACCGGTTGCTCAAACGCCCGTCTGCACCCGCACGTGACTATCTGAGTGCCGACGACAGTATTTCCCCCGAGATGAACGATCTCGAGGCGCGCTCGCTGTATGCGATCCCGCAGGAAAAAGTCTGCTGCATTTTCTGCGAAGACTGCGGGATGCAGACGCCCTGGATTGCAATCGGGAATGACCGGCACGCCGCTCTTGAAAAGGCCGGCACTATCTGGAACGCCCGCACGAGGCGTCCGGCCGCAAAAGAGGGCGACCTCTTGAAACTGATTAGGAAAGAGCTCAGCGCCGTCGACGCTCCTTTCCTAATTGACCTGCTGGCCAGAACCGAAGGTGACTGGGAGAAGCGCGGCCCCGTTTTCGCTATGCTCGCCAGGAAGATCGTTGACAGCAAGATCACCCTGAGTGATTTTTGGCCTGTAGACACCGTGCTCAACGATGCAGCCCGCTATCGAAAACTTCAACAGTTGGCCAAACGCATTTACATCGACGGTATCGCCTCGATCCAGTTTCCGCGCATCCCGGCCACAGGCGGTGACGAAGGAAACTTCGAGAACAGCATCAACCTCGCTGTCGACGATCTGCCCGATCGAAACCGCTGGTGACTTGACTCTGCGAAACGCCGGTCATACTGAATGTAACTCGGTCGTTCGGCCGAGCTCAACTGGAAAGAGAAATGTCGCCCATCCAATACATCGCTGCTGCCTATCGGTTCCGGAGGAAGCTCGCACCGCAGATCACGACGGTGCTCGCGCTCGCTGCAATCCTCACGTATCACGCGGTAACAAGCCGTCAATTGGACTGGCTACTCGGTTAAAACCGCAAGAGACGCTATCCGGATAGCGTCACGCGCGCTGCATCCGCTCGGCAAGTACATGTTTTCGTTGACGAAAATGCGTGTTACAAAAACTGCCGTTTAGTCACCACCCTCTTAAACGGCAGGTTTCCTTTCACTCCAGTAAGCCACGTTGCCGTTCCGCACACGCGTTGCCGCTAGGGTCATCGGCGTAAGCAGGACCTTTCAGGTTGCTGCCTCTAAAATCCGATACACCTTCTGCCTGGAGATGCCAAGAGATTTTGCCGCGGCGGAAATATTGCCCTCCGCCACAGCAACGGCGTCGCGAACTTGGTCGACCGAGACCTTCGGTGACGTGAGTTGCCGCTGGGTGAAATAGCTCGACAGGTAAGCACCGGCCTTTTGCGCTTTACTGTGGCCGGCCGCCTCTACCACGGCTTGCATCGCTT
>NZ_FCOG02000383.1 GCF_001544975.2 Caballeronia arationis
CGCACTGGAGCTAAAGCTATGAGTCAGACCCGCGGGCGAAATGCGGGGTACCGAGAAAAGGCGAACAGCCGGCAGCCTCATCACCTGTCTAAACCCAATGTCTCCTCCCGCAACCGTACGTCCTCTCAGCCGCCTTCTAAAGAGCCCGCTGCGACGGCCTCCATCATCAAGACGCGGTCGTTTCAGTTTTTGGTCAATGCGGTCGGCGCTGAGAATATCGCGTTGGCGCTGGATTCCACTCTATCGCGTGTCGCGGAGCTTACGAAGGGCGAAAGATTCACGCCCGAGACTGCCTTCCACATGGAGACCACGCTCGGTCTGCCTCATGGGTTTTTCGATCAGCCCTACCCTGCCCTTTCGCCGGAACTCATTGCTCGCTTGAAATCGCCCCTCGAGTTTGTTCGAACGGACGACGACGTGGACGGCGACGCCAAGACGCTGACGGCATCGGCGCCGGCCGTTCCAGTCACACAAGAACAGTTGTTTGTTGCGGACGGTGCGTCCGAGGATGCAAAAATGCCATCTCAGAAAGCGAAGAACCCGCATAGCAATGCGAAGACCGGTCAAGCTCAACTGGGCAAGCAGACAACCGGCAAAGCCGCTGCAAAAACCGCTTCCGGTCGACGCGCAACAATCGAAGCAGCATCGCCCCAACAATTGAGCCTCCACGATGGCGCCACGGTCGAGAGCATCCGACGCGCGAACCTTCATGTGCTCACCGGGCGCAACGGATCGAAAGCCAAGCTCGGTCTCGTCATGGGTATGACCGGATCCAACATGGCGCATCGACTGCACGGCAAGAAGCGCATGGACGAGGCAGAGGCGAACCGCTTTACGGAGCGGCTTGGTTTGCCAACTGGCTGGTTGGACCAGCCGCGTTCCGAAGCGGAAATTCCCGAGTCCGTCTCAGTTTTACTCGCGCCCGCGTCACGCGCTCGCGCGAGCGCTCAAGAGCAAGCGTCTCGCGCAGCCACCGTTGACGCCGGCGCACTGAACGTATCGGCTCCTACTCAGCGGGCAAGCGAGACGCCGTCGGCTACCCCGGAGAGTGAACAGGCCCCGATTCTAACCGAGCCTCAGATCAGTAGTGTAAAGATGGCGGGGGCCTTCGCGACGAACGAGACCGAACAATCCGCGACAACCGATGCACACGCCGTCGAAGACGACGGTGACCGCGTACCGGCACGCGCACTCGCGAACGCTGAGTTTCCACCGGCTTCGGCAACAGGTCTGCAGGGTCTGGACGGTATCTCGCCAATAGCGGAAGCGCTGCTCAAGACGCTGGCGGGCAAAGCGCGCACCGGTCGGTTAGACGAGTTGACGGCACTCGAGCTACTACACAAAGCAGTAATGCTCTGACTGGGTCGCGCGTCGGCTTCAATGCAGCCGCCCGGTTCGTCGCGTCCGCAGTGCGGAGGTCAGTCCAGTTTTGTTGCGAGCACCTTCGCGATAATCGAGGAAGGCGCTCCGACGAGTTGTCGCACACGAGCCTGCACGTCCGGCGCCGGAACGCCCGCTGCCGCCGCGGCCTTGACCGTCGCGTCGTAAGCGTCGAGCACATCGATAGGCGCTATCTCGTAACCGTAGCCGGCATCCATCCATCGCAAAGCGCACAGTCCGCAGGCCATTGCGAATGACGGCTGCTTCACTGCAAATTCGCGCGCCGCGCGCGTGAGCGTTTTCGGGTCTGTCGGGTGATTCTTCGCAAGCGAAAGCGCAATATCCAGCAAACCCGCGTCTTTCGCTGCGGCGAACCATTTGCCTAGCGAGCCAGGCTCCGATTCAATGAGGTCGGCAAGAATGCTTTGCGGCGCACGATCGGGATACTTCTTTGCGATTGCCCGAAAGGTCGCAAGGTAGGTCCCTGCCCGATTGGCAGCGAGCGCGTAGCGCTGATAAGCCTCCTCGGCCAT
>NZ_FCOG02000063.1 GCF_001544975.2 Caballeronia arationis
AAAACGTCACGGCGGCCGCTGTGCCGAAGTATCGTGATTTGCAAAGCGGCGCCACGTGGAGCGGTCGAGGACGGGCGCCGCATTGGATTGTCGACAAGAATCGGGACGACTTTCTCGTGCGCGCGTAACGGTGGTTTTTCGAAGCGCGACTCTCCTCGCGCGGTGGTAGCGGGCTATTGTGCTTTCACACCCGACATCGACTCACCGACTCAAAGCGACACCGGTTGCTGCAACAGCTCCAAGGCTTTCAACTCGTCCAGCCGGCCAATACGTGCTTTGCCTGCCAGCGTCTTGATCAGTGCCTCCGCTATCGGTTCGATACCGTCGAGATTTTCCGGGCTGGTCACGGAAGTGAAGGGGCGCTGCATCGGGTGAAGCTGCGGGGCTGCAGCGCCTGGATTCTGCTCGAGCGTTGCCGGGAGCGAAACGTCGCTTTCTCGAACTGAGGGACTGGCAAGCTCAGCGATGGGGGCGCTTGCATGATCTTGGTGGCTAACGACAGTCGCCTCTTCCTCGTGCGAGACACCTCCTGAGTCAGGTGGGCTATCATCGGCACGCGTGCTCGGTCGTTGTTCGTCGTCGGATGCCTTGCCGCGCGAAGTAGGAAGAAGCAAACGGGACACGGGTTCTGGGATCTCTGCCTCCGAGCGTTGAGTGTCCAGCCATCCGGTTGGCAAACCCAGGCGCTCCGTGAAGCGATTCGCTTCCGCATCGTCCATGCGTTTCTTGCCGTATAGCCGATGGGCCATATTGGACCCCGTAAGCCCCATGACCACGCCAAGGGTCACTTTGGATCCCTTGCGGGTCGTGAGAACGTGAAGGTTGGCCCGCCGAATATTCCGAACAGCTTCGCTGTCATTTAAGGCCAGCGGTTGCTGCGGGCTCGCCTTCGCAGAAGTCTTGACGTTCGCAGTCGCGTCTTTTAGAGAGGTGCGAGCGCCTGGCTGCACAGCCGCATTTCTACTCTTCTGGACGACCGTTGGCGATCCGTCAGTTGCTTTCTTTGGCATTTCCGGTTTCTCTGGCAAACGATCTTCAAATAATGGCTGTTGATTGACCTCGGGGATGGAAGCCGGCCTGAACGTTTCGGAGACTACCTCTGGTTCGTCATCCGGTTGAACAAAGTCCAATGGCGATTTCAAACGAGCGATGGTCTCGGGTGCGAGCACAGGATTGGGATGATCAAAAAATCCGCGCGGCAACCCAAGCGTGGTTTCCATGTGAAAGGCTGTCTCGGGCGTGAAACGCTCGCCCTTAATCAGTTCCGCCACTCGCGTCAGGTTCGAATCCAGTCCCAACGCAATATTCTCTGCACCCACCGCATCGACCAGTAACTGAAACGATCGCGTCTTAAAAATGGAAGCAGTCTGAACGGGGTCTCGAGCAGGAGGTCCTTTCACGTATCCTTGGGCTTGTCGGTTGGGCGGCGTTTTCTTAACGTGGCGCGCTTGACGCTGGCCGTTGTCTCGAGATCCCGAGTACCGCCCGTGCGCTTGACTCATGAACTAGGGCTCCCCGGTAATTGAAACAGTAGTCCTTCGATTATAGACGAGGCAGTGTTGCGGTTTGATTCGCCGAAACCTATACGGGCGGGACATGCGCGCTTTTGTGGCAATCCGCCGTGCGGTGATCGACGTGCGCAATCCGCGGCCCGGGAAATGGTTATCGCGTATGTCTGGTGGCTCACTTTATAACATTCGTGCAGCGGGTTCGCGACCGGCACTACATATGCTACCTGCTACTGTCCGTGGTCTCCGGTCCGGCCAATGCTCCGACGACGAATATCGGCACACGTTTTTTCCGATCGTTACGATGGACGTGTGATCGATGGCGGACGTCGCGGCAGTGCTGTGCGGTGGGTTCAAGCTTAGTCGCGCTTCATATCGTCAGGCGACGAGACGAGCGACCCGCTGGCAGGCCACAGACAAAAGCGGGCGCCTCAATGGCGTCGCGGATGCTCAAGAAAGAAGCGCACCATCTCGGTGCTGGCGTCGGGTCCGGCGGGATCAGTGCAACTTCCCCGCGGGCAGCCGCCCGCCCACGCATGTGGTGCGCCATGGATCGTCCAGAGTTCTGGATTAATGCCGCTCTCCGACTTTAACCGTTTGGCGGTGCACCTGCGCCCGCCTTCTAACCCGTTGGACGCTTGTGTTCGACCTACGCTGAGTCACGGCGTGAAACTCCCGTGTTCAGCGGCCGAGCGGCTGTGACGATCTTTGCGACCGCCGCCGCGTATGTGCTGGATATCGGCGTCGCCACGCTGGCGATTGTCGATCGAGGTCCCGAACTCACCGCCTACTACGCGGGATTGAGATCGCGTTCACCCCGTCCGTTGTACGATCCGGGCGCGTGGTCGTTTGCGAGTTTGGAAAGCCGCCAGCTGGTGGCTTTTTTTTCACTTGAACGAAGTGGCGCAGCCTCGCACTCGCATATAGGCTTGATTCAGGTACCGCACCCCGACCGGCGTGGTTCGGTAAGATGGCGGTCGGTCCAGAAAGAGGAAATCTCGATGAACAAGCAAGAACTGCTCGAAGCGGTCGCGTCGCAGACCGGAACCAGCAAGAGCGCCGCCGAAGAGTCGATCAACGCCGTGTTGGCGACGGTCTTGACGGAGGTGTCCGCGGGCCATGCCGTGCAGTTGATCGGCTTCGGCACCTTCGGGCGCGGCGAGCGTGCGGCGCGCACGGGCCGCAACCCGCAAACCGGCGAAGCAGTCGACATCGCCGCCGCAAAGACAGTCAAATTCACGGCCGGTAAGGCATTCAAGGACGCGGTCAACGCGTCCTGAGGCGAAGGCGCAACGGCCGGCTCAGAACAATTGGCTTTCGAGCGGTAGCAGATTAGCCAGCTTCACGGCCGTCAAGCGCTCGCGCCCATCGGGGTGAATCGACCGAATCATGACGCGCTGTCCGCGGGCATCGCCCAGGATCTCGACGATTCGATCTCGATAGCGGGCGAGCGTCCCGCGAGACGGTTTTCGCTTCGAACGACGGCGGCCGGTCGATGAAGGCATAGCGTAGAAGTTGGCTGCGTTGTGCCATTATGCCAAGTGCCGGCTTCTGTCGTCGATGCGTCCCTTCAGTGCAACGTTGGAAAGATGTCAATGCGTCGCTTTACTGTTCGCACCTCGCCGGTTCATGGGCGCGGTGTTTTCGCGGTCACTCAAATGTCTGCCGGCGAAACCATCCTTGAGTACAAAGGCGAACTCGTCGCCTGGAAGGAGGCGCAACGTCGCTATGAGCGCTCAGCGGCGGAGGACGGGCACACGTTTTTCTTCGATCTCGATGACGGCCGGGTGATCGACGGCGCACAAGGAGGCAATTCGGCCCGTTGGGTGAACCACAGTTGCGAGCCGAACTGTGAATCCGAGCAGCAGGGCAGCCGAGTGTTCTTTCACGCGCTGCGCGATATCGAGCCGGGCGAAGAATTGTTCATTGACTATCGGCTTTCGTCGAGGGGCGTCGGACGCCGTCGCTGAAGAAGCTGTACCGATGTTGCTGCGGCTCGCTTCACTGTCGGGGAACCATGTTGGCACCAGCGCGAGGATGAGCGATGTGTCTGTGTGGCTGGCTATTCGCTAACGCCTTCGACGGCTCAGGTGACGAAGACGACATGCCTGTCCGTCGGACTCGAATGAAAGAAGCTTGCGATCCGGCCTGCGCGGACGCCGGACAAGACTTCGGAGATGCCATTGACTTCGGCGCCGTCCTTTCTTTTGCCGACGACGATCGACGGACCGGATGTGCCCGTCGCGCCGCGCATGAGCCCCATGAGTCGTCGGATGGCGCCTTGCTGCGTCGTGAAATAGTGGTCCATGCGGGCAGCGTAGCTTGCGGTGAAGAGCGAAGCCTAGCTGTTATTGTCTGATCTTTATGTTGGCTAGGACACGTTCGGCTCTGCGCACGCCGATGTAAGGGGAGTGCAAGACCGCGACATGTCGCTTTGGCTCACGGCTTAAGCCGCAATCGGGGCCGGCTAAACACAGGGATTCTCTGTCGGCGTGCTCCTCCGCAGGCCGGGCCTCTAAAGGTTACGCATTCAGGTTTCAGATCTCCCTGAGGATTCACGTCGTCGCGGCACGGCTCCAGTTCTGTGCTGCCAGCACGGCTAAGTCACCCGCCGTCCTTCGACCGGATAGTTGGGATCTGTGTAACCCGGCGTCGAAGCGTGACCCGGAGGAACCAGACTGTCGATAAACTTCTCGTCGTCCGGGCCGAGCTGCAGGGATAATGCGTCCATATAGCTGTCCCAATGCGCTTCCGTGCGCGGACCGGCGATTGCAGAACTCACAAGCCTGTTCTGCAATACCCAGGCAATGGCAAAGGCGATCGAAGTCGTCCCGCGTTCGGCTGCGTGCGCCGCGACTTTCTGCGCGATGGCGAGCGATTCCGGTCGCCACTCGGTCTGCTGGATGCGCTTGTCACCGCGGCCCGCACGCGAGTCGGCCGGCGGTGCTTCGTCGGGTGCGTATTTGCCGGTCAGCACACCGCGAGCAAGCGGGCTGTAGGGCACGACGCCAATCCCGTAATGCCCGGCAGCGGGCATCAACTCCACCTCGGCCGTGCGGTCGACCATGTTGTAGACCGGCTCGATCGCAACAGGGCGATCGATGCCGAGTTGATCGGCCAGCCGCACAACTTCCGCAATGCGCCATGCGCGGAAGTTGGAAAGACCGAAATAGCGCACCTTACCCTGACGAATGAGGTCGCCGATGGCTCGCACGCCTTCTTCCAGAGGCGCGTCGTTTAGCGAACGATGGAAGTAGAGAACGTCGATGTAGTCGGTCCCTAGGCGCTTCAGGCTCGCATCGACCGTCTGGTAGATCCATTTGCGCGACTGGCCCTGTTCGTTGGGACGCGCACTGGCCGACGCCGGATAGCCAAACTTGGTTGCAATGACCCAGTCATCGCGATGCGCGGCAATCGCGCGGCCGACAGTTTCTTCGGATCGTCCCGCGTGATAAACGTCGGCGGTGTCAATGAAATTCACGCCCCGATCGAAAGCCTTGTCGATGATCCGGCGCGAAGTCGTATCGTCCGCTTCGCCGCCGAACATCATCGCGCCCAGACACAGCGGCGAAACTTTGAGGGCGCTGCGGCCCAAATATCTATAGTCCATCCTTATCTCCATGTGGGGCAGCGGCGCCTGAGCGGGCTGCGATTGTTGCCAAATAGAGATGATGATAGGCGGACAGGATCTAGCGATAAAGACCTTTAAACAGCAAGCCGTCACGAACTGAGTTAATAAATGAAAGTTCGGTGTGCCGCAGTAGGGGTGAGCAATCTAACGCCGATGCCGAAGCGTCTCGACAATTAGGGAGAGCGCAGGCGACACCTGACGGCTCGTATAGTAGATATGGAGCCCGGGAAAGGTGGGACACCAATCCTTCAGAACGGATACAAGCCGGCCGCTGGCCAGATGAGGAATGGCGAGTTGTTCCGGCACGTAAGCCAATCCGGCGCCGCTCAGCGCCGCGTCGAGCACGAGATAAGTGGAATTGAACGTCCACGGGCCGTCCACTCGAATCTGCACCTTGCGTTTGCCTTTGCTGAGTTCCCAGGCGTACACACCAGCGCGACTCGAAAAGCGCGTATTGATGCAGCTATGTTCGCTCAGGCCGGCAGGCAGTTTCAGCGGCGAATGTTTCGACAGATAGGAAGGCGTGCCGACGATCGACATGCGAATGTCCGGCGAGATGGGAACCGCCGCCATATTCTTCGCGATCTGATCGCCGAACCGAACGCCCGCGTCATAACGTTCTTCGACGATATCCGTCAACCCCGCATCGACGGTGGCATCGTCGCCCTCGTGCACCTCCCATCCGACGATCTTGCGGCTGTACAGGTGCAGGATCAGGTACAGGTAAAACCATTGACCGACGACCTCGGCGGGCAAGTACGTCATATCCCAGCACGAGACTTCGCGTGTTGCGCAAGCGATGTGCGTGGTCGGCGGTCGGCCAGCCTTGGGCGCTTTCGCCCGGCCCCGATGTGCAGTTTGTCCGTGCTCGCGCAGCACGCGGGCGAAGGTGGATTCGCTGGCGATATACACGCCTTGGTCGGCCAGCATTGGCACGATGCGCGCAAGAGGCATATCGGCGAAGCGCGGCTCGTTGGCCACCCGCAGCACCTCGGCACGCTCGTCGGCGCTTAGCGCATGGGAAGGTTGCGGGCGTACCGCATGAGGTCTTCCATCGCCCGATACGAGGCCTTCGCCGGCATTCCAGCGCTGCAGGGTGCGCACGTCGATGCCGGCCGTCTGGGAGGCCAGGCGCAGCCGTGCGCCGGCCTTGTGCGCGGTGTGGATGTCGCGGGCCATCGACTGGCGATCTTCGAGGTCGATCATTCGTCCTCGCCCGTGCTGAAGATCGTCGCGACTTTTTTTGATAGCACCAGCAGCGCCGCCGTCTCAGCCAACGCACGGTCCTTGCGCCGCAGCTCGCGCTCGAGTTCCTTGATGCGACGTCGGTCCTGCTGCGTCTGCTGCGGGCTGGCACGCGCCTCCTCGGGCTCGGCCAGCGCCTGCGTGGCGCTTTGCCGCCAGGAAGCCAGCTCGTGCGGATACACACCGTTGGCGCGGCACCATGCGCTCTTGGCAGCCTCGTCCGTCGCAGCGGCCGTCAGCACGGCGTCAAATCGGGCCGCCGCCGTCCAGGCCCGCTCGCGAGCGGGCCTGGACAGCGCATCACTGCGCCAGCGCTCCAGCGTCCCCACTCCCACGCCAACCTCACGTGCAACGTCCTCCAACGCCGCGCTCTCCGGCGGCAGCAACCGCGCAACCGCTCTGTCCTTGAATGCTTGTCCGTATTTTGCCAATTCGTTTTCTCATCATCGCCCCCGGTTCATTGATTCTATTGGAGCGACAAGTATTCTGACACGGGGGTGAACCGCTGACCCATGGATGCCAACGGAGTAAGCAGCGGTCTGATTTAAGCAGAGGCCCGCGGGAAAGCGATGGCAGAATGGTAGGCAGTGGATAGAAGATGCCGATGCACCTTAGCGCGCGGCCGTGGATCAGCAATGTACGGGTAGGTACGTCCGCGCTGATCCCAAGGAGCACGTTCTTGCTGCCGCTGGGGTGCTTAAGCGCACTGATGCCGGGTCCGAAAGCGTCCATTCCATAACTCTTGACGTTGGATCGCATGCACACGCGAGCAGACCAGTCTGCCAGAACCCTGCCGACTGCGGGTCGTATGCGCGGTCACTATCCCCGGGATGAATATAATCGAAAAAACTGTCCGAACGAACGGGGCCACCTCTGAACGCGCGTGAAGGAATTCGGGGCTTCGGCGTGTGTTTCAAAGACGTGCGCCGCAGAGTGGCGAGAAAACTGCGCCTCGCCCAGCTACGCCCGGAAAGGCAGCTGATTCACTTGCCACAGAAATGCAGGATGTTGAGCAAGACAACCGTCTCACAATTTGTCAGATCTAGTTCAACCTGGTACTTCAGCAAACGACAACAGGACAAGGACAGCAAGTCCCACCGAGGGACCACCGGTAGATCCGCACTTAAACCGTATGGAATTCTGCGCATCGGAGACTGGATGCGTCGGCGGTTAGCTTAGCTTACCCACTAAGAAGAATAATCAACTGTACGCGGCGGAGTTCACAGCGCAAACTAGCCTCACAAGATGGCTATTAGCCGAATAGGCACGGAGACAACTTTCTATGAGCCCGTCCACCGCAATGGTGGCGTGTGCCGCGCCAATCTGCTGTTGATCGGGGACGCTTTCCGGACAACAGTCAAGCCTCAAAGCGCTATCTCGTGCGGAGCGAGATGTCAAAGAGGCTCGGTGCCACCAACGAGTTTGTACCGAGGCAGTCTCTCATTCGCCAGAAGGCGAAGTTTTATTCGTCCTGATGTGCGCATCAACAGCAGCTATCGGCAAGCAGCCGTGCGCTGCGTGGGCGTTCAACACCGGCGACTGCGGTAACACTCTCCCGCGCGGCGTAGTGATGAGCTTCTATGCGAGTGACTAGTGTGGTGTCTTATCAGGGGACTTCGGATGAGCAATAGAGTGAATGCTGGTGCGCGGCTTGATCGCCTTCCGATCGGCCCTTTCCATACGCGCGTCTTATGGCTAATCGGAATGGGTATGTTTTTTGACTCATTCGATAATACGCTTTCAAGTTCGGTCCTTGCCGCAATGCTCAAAAGCGGCTGGTCAACGTTGCAGCTGAATTCCGTTTTCATGTCTTCAACGTTCGTCGGCCTGACAATTGGTGCAGCACTCGCAGGCTGGTTGAGCGACAAGTTTGGACGCCGCTTCGCTTACCAGTTCAACCTTGCGATCTTCGGTGGAATGGCGCTTGTGTCGGCACTCGCCCCATCGATGCCGTGGCTCATCGCTGCTCGCTTCATTATGGGCATTGGGATGGGTGCTGAGTACGTCATGGGGTACGGCCTCATCATTGAATTTGTTCCTCCGTCGCATCGCGGCAGATACCTGGGCAAACTCGCGCTAATTGGAGGCTCGGGTGTCTTCGTTACTGCAGTGGTCGCAACATTGGTTGTTCCTTGGATCGGATGGCGCCCAATGTTCGTGATTGGCGGTATCGGTACCCTTTGGGTCTGGTGGATGCGTCGTCACCTCCCCGAGTCACCCCGTTGGTTGGAGCGTGTGGGTCGCCATGCTGAGGCGGAGGAGATTATGCGGGCGATCGAAAAGGACGCCGGCGTCACGACGCCGCTTTCGTCTGCTCCGCAAGCGACAGCGCCGGCCAAAGAGCCGCATTGGGTACCACTTTCCACGCTTTTCTCGAGGACCGTCATCCGGCGTACCTTGCTTGCTATCGTGGTCAACGTTGTCTGTCTGTTTGGATCGTATAGTCTCACCGGATGGATGCCAACGTTCTTTGTCAAGCAAGGTATGAGCGTGACCCATTCGCTGGGCTTCACGGCGGCAATGATGGGCGGCTGGATTGCGGGACCGCTGTTCCTTTCGTACGTCTCGGACAAGATGGGACGACGTACTGCGATCATGGTCTTTGCGGGCGTGTGTGCTTGCCTGGGAGCGATCTACCCGTTCCTCACATCGGCAACAGCGATCATCTCGTGCGGCTTCCTGCTCGTATCGTCAGTGGCAATATTCCTGACCCTCGGTCTGGGTATGACACCAGAAATGTTTCCGACGGAATATAGATTCCGTGGGGGCGGCGTGGCTCAAATGTTTGGACGACTTGGTTTGATTGGTTCGCCCTTCATCGTGCTTGAGTTATTCAACCGCTTCGGAATCTCCGGCGTTGTTTTCGCCATCTCTGGAGCATATATCTTCATCGCGATTCTGATCATGGTGGCTGGTATCGAGACCAATCAACAATCTCTCGAGGCATTGGAGCCTGAGGAATTGCCTGAGGCGGAGACTGCGCTCGCGTCGACCGCGACTCGACGCTAACAAACGACGAGATTGCGACGTATCAGGCAATGCATTGGGCGCGCCGGCGAGGGCGCTCATAGGGCTTACTAGTAACTACAGAGTGAGTTGTCTGCATTAAATTGACGGCTAAACACTGAAGAGGAAATCCGGACATGCGCGGTATTGTCTTTCGCGGTGGCTCTACTCTCGAACTTGCAACCTTTCCGGATCCAACCCCGGGCGTCGGCGAAGTTGTTCTCGAAATCAAGGCTTCCGGGATGTGCGGAAGCGACCTGCACTGGTATCGTCGTCCGGCTGGAGAAGTTCCGCCGGTCATTGCCGGTCATGAGCCGTGTGGAGTGGTCGTCGCAGTCGGCCCGGGCGCGGTTGGACCTCATGCACGGATTGGCGCACGTGTGATGGTGCATCACTACAGCGGATGCATGGGTTGCCCGGACTGCCGTTCGGGATGGCCTCAGATGTGCCGTACCGCACCGATCACGGTGTATGGAACGGACGCTCATGGCGCACACGCTCCCTACATGAAAGTTCGGGCCGATACGCTCGTTCCGCTGAATGAGCGGCTCAGCTTCGAGGCAGGCGCCGCCATCTCGTGTGGAACCGGTACAGCCTGGGGCGCATTTGAGCGCATCGACCTATCTGGCCGCGATACCGTTGCGGTGTTTGGTCAGGGACCCGTGGGTCTATCCGCAACGATGCTTGCAAAGGCTCAAGGCGCTCGCGTCATCGCACTTGATATCGATGAAAGTCGCCGCAAAACGGCAAAAGAATTCGGCGCCGATGCGGTGATCAATCCCCTCGACGGAC
Source organism: Caballeronia arationis (assembly GCF_001544975.2). Lineage (GTDB taxonomy): Bacteria > Pseudomonadota > Gammaproteobacteria > Burkholderiales > Burkholderiaceae > Caballeronia > Caballeronia arationis. The sequence goes on from NZ_FCOG02000063.1 coordinate 10,183, forward strand.
CGGTTGCCGAGGCAATTCGGGAGCTGACCGGTGGTAAAGGCGTAAGCGTTGCGTTGGAAACATCGGGAGCTGCTGCGGCAAATCGGGACGCACTTGACTCAGTAAGCCCTTGGGGAACCGTGTGTCTGGTCGGGATCGGCTCGGAATTCAGCCTGTCGCTGGCCAAGTATCTACGCACTCAAGTTCGCATTCTGACGTCGTGGACGATGTCGGTCCAGGGACAGCGGGCATGTGCCGACTTCGTCGTAGACCGGGGACTCAATCTCGACGCATTGTTCACCGACCGTTGGCGCTTGGATCAAGCGCAAGAAGCTTATCAAGTCTTTAACCGTCAAAGCGGCGGCAAAGGCGTGTTCTTGATGTAGTCCCGGCGGTCGTAATTGCCAGTCGCTCCACAGGAATATAGATAATAGGGAATCGAATGAGCACTACCAGAGCAGAAGCGGCCAGACGGTATCCGAAGTTGGGCCAGCTCATCGCAGGTAAGATGAGATACGCAAGCGGTCAACCGTCCTTGAATGTCATTGATCCCACGACTGGCTTGGCTCTCGGTCCTGTGCCGATGGCGACGGAAGGCGACGTTGATGAAGCGCTTGCTGCGACGAGCAAGGGTTTCGACACCTGGCGAAATACATCTGCGTTCGAGCGCAGCAAACTTATGCGGCGCGTTGCGGATCGTATGCGCGAGCGAGCGGAAGCCCTCGCTGAACTCTTGGTCCTGGAGTTAGGTAAGCCGTGGAATGAGGCGCTTGGAGAGGTCGAAGTGGCGGCTGGGATGTGGGAGTGGGCGGCTGAGGAGGGTAGACGCGCGTACGGACGCGTCATACCGTCAAGAGAATTAAACGCGCGCCAGATGGCGCTTGTTGAACCTGTGGGTCCTGTTGCCGCCTTCGTCACCTGGAATGGGCCGCTAGTTACGCCCTCACGAAAGATGTCAGGCGCTCTGGGCGCGGGCTGTTCGATCGTGCTTCGCGCTTCCGAAGAGGTACCGGCATGCGCGTTCGCGCTAGGCCAGATTGTGTACGAATGCGGTCTGCCAACTGGCGTGCTGTCGGTGCTTGCAGGCGAACCCGTGATGATGTCCAACAAGTTGCTCGGAAGTCCTGTGGTGCGTGCCGTTACGTTTACCGGTTCGACCGCCGTTGGGAAGTTGCTGTCGCAACAGGCCGTCGCACACATGAAGCGTCCGATCATGGAGTTAGGCGGTCACGGACCCGTGTTGGCTTTCGAGGGTATTGACGTTCAAACATTCGCCAAACGCGCGGTTGCCGCCAAGTTCGCCAACTCGGGACAGGTCTGTTTCGCCCCGACACGCTTCTATGTGCAACGCTCAATCTACGCGGATGTTGTGGACGCTATGACCGCGGAGGCGAAGCAGATCGTCGTGGGGTGCGGCTTTGATTCAACGACGCAGATGGGGCCACTGAAAAGCGAAAGAGGTCTCAAAGCAATCGAGGATCTCGTTGCCGATGCCAAGCAGCGCGGGCTGAGCATAACCACCGGCGGTAAGAGGATCGATCGCCCGGGGTTCTTCTACGAACCCACTATTGTTGCCGATGCGACCGTTGAAGCGAAGCTGTCAAACGCCGAGCCATTTGGCCCGATCGCGGCATTGACGCCGTTTGATACCTATGATCAAGCAATAGCCTTGTCGAACCGACTGCCCTACGGCCTCGGCGCTTACGTGCATGCGCGCGAATTCGAAACTCTCCACCGCGCGGTGCATGACCTCGAAGCGGGCAATGTTATCTGCAACGGCTGGCGCGTCACTTATCCGGAAACGCCATTCGGCGGTCATAAAGAGAGCGGGATGTTTTCAGAAGGCGGCATCGAAGGCCTTCGGGCGTTTCAGAACATCAAGTACGCTTCAATGACTTGATGCGCGCTGAAGTCAGCGAAACTTACCAAGCTGGCGGGTAAAACGAACTGTACTTAAACAAGTGCGACGCGCAGAATCAAAACGACGATAAGCCCTGGTTACCGAGCAACTCCTTCATGAAAGACGAACTGGACCTCTGCCATCACTTTGCCGACTTCGCAGCGAATACACGCTACGAAGATCTGCCCGACGACGCAATCGAATCTGCGAAGAAGACTATTCTCGACACCTTGGGCGTGACATTGGCTGCGAGTGGTATGGAGCCTGCGGTGAAAGCGTTGGTAGAACTGCTCGAACAAAGCGGCGGAAGCGCAGAGAGCACGGTCCTCGGTTTCGGCGGCAAACTGCCGGCAATTTCCGCAGCATTTGCTAACGGTTCGATGGCTCACTGTCTGGACTTCGACGACCAAACTCCGTGGGGCGCACACGCAGCGAGCTCGATCGTGCCGTCCGTTTTTGCATTAGCCGAACGCATGGGTGGGGTGTCGGGCAAAAAGATCATCACCGCCGTCGCCATCGGGCAGGATCTTTTCGCACGCCTGCGTTGCAATGTCGGCTGGAATCAGAACTGGAACCTGTCGTCGATGGTCGGCGCATTCTCCGCAACGGCGTCCGCGGCTCATATACTCGGACTGTCCGCCAGGCAGACCTCACATGCGTTCGGTATCGCGAGCCAGCAGTCGTGCGGGACGATGGAAGTGATCTTCGCAACCGGCAGTGACTTGCGTGGCATGTACGCCGGATTCACTGCGAAGGGTGTCGTCATTGCCGCCTTGCTCGCGCAGAAAGGCATTACGGGCATAGACACGTTGTTCGAAGGAAAAGCCGGGATATTCAACGTTTATTTCGGCGGGAAGTACGATCGCGAGAAGATGCTTGACGGGCTAGGGGAGCAGTTTCTCGGAAGCACGACGCTCTATAAGGCATGGCCCGCAGTCGGGAATTCCCATACCTATATTCACGCCGTCATCGAGTTGATGAAGGAGAAGCAGATCGCTGCGAAAGACATCGAGACGATTCGGACCTATGTTGGCGATTTCACGTACACCATGTGCACGCCGCTCGACGTCCGCCGCGCGCCGGCCACGCTCGTCGATGCAAAGATGAGCTTGCCGTTCATCGTGGGCATTGCGGCGAGCAGGGGAAAAATGGACATAGCCGATTTCACTGTGAAAGCGCTGAAAGATCCCGATGTGCTCGCGATGGCGTCCAAGGTGACGCCAGTACAGGACCCGAGCCAGAACTGGACGTTCAAGCTGCCTGACGGCCGAATCGAGATTGCGACGAAAGACGGCCAGGTGTTCGAGCGGCTCGGAAGCAAGGTTCCTGGCAGCCCCGAAGCACCACTTACCTGGAAGCATCTCTCCGAGAAGTTTGCAAGTTGCGCATCCGTTGCGGCCGTGGCTCCGTCGGATGCCGGCATCGAAAAGGCTGAGCGAATGATCCGTCGGCTCGAAGCTGTCGGTGACGCTACTGACGTACTGCGAGCCGTAGCCGAAAGGTCATAGCAGGGAATGAACCGCGTGAAGCGGTGTTATTCGTCAGCGCAACGGGAAATGTGTATCGAACGCAGGAATCCTAATGGTTCCAACGAATTTGAATTAGCGCCGTCGGGCGCATCCGCAATGAAACGCGGGCATGTAATGACCGTAAGGAGGATCAAATGCGAGTATCAGAAGCGTCGTCGACAGACTTCGGCAGGATTGGAAGCAACATGCGGGAAGGGGTCCTTGAGCAGAAGTTCTTGTTGCAAGGAAAGCCCGGCTCTCCCAACAATTATTTGATTAATGTTGGCCGGACGGGCGCCGGCGGCTGGACAGCGCCAAGTCACCGTCACAACTTCGATCAGATTCGCTACGTCATCAAAGGCAGCTTCCCGTACGGACAGGGTAAGAGCATGCCCGAAGGTTGGGTTGGGTACTTCCCAGAAAGCGTGTACTACGGACCGCAAGACCGTCCCGAAGGCTTGGAGATGATGGTCTGCCAGTTAGGTGGCGCGCAAGGGTACGGATTCGTCAGCGTCGAAGAGCGTGAGGCGGCGAATCAGTTGCTCAAAACCAAAGGCGAATTTAAGGACGGTATCTACACTTGGTATGACGAGTCGGGCAAGAAGCATAACCAAGACGGATTTGAGGCCTGCTTCGAACAAGTGATGGGTCGCAAGCTGGAATATGCTCAGCCGCGATACAACGACCTTGTACTGATGAACCCGGCGAATTATGCCTGGATTCCAGAACCGACGAATGGCGTCTTTTCAAAATGGCTCGGCTCGTTTACGGAACGCAATACACGAATCGGTTTTGTGAAGGTGGAAGCCGGGGCGTCGTTTCCCGCAGGGTTGCAACCGTCCATCGAGTTGCTCTTTTTGAGTAAGGGCAAGGTCAGCTTTGAAGGCAAAGAGTACGGTCTTCACTCGGCGTTTGAGTTCGACGCGAACGAAGGTCCTGTGCCGCTCAGGGCGGTAGAGGAAACGGAATTCTTCCGTATCGTGATGCCAACATTCTGACGCTACTGCGTCGAACAAAGCATATCGTCTAACGTTGCTCTTATACGGAACCCTCTTAGGCTATGACTACGATTGCCGTAATTCACACCGGGCCGGTTACAGTTCAGCCAATCAAGGAGCAAATCAGCGAGCAAATTCCTGAGGCGCGCGTCATAAATATTATTGACGACAGCTTGCTTGCCGATGTACGAACTGCCGGGCATCTGACGCCCGAAGTTGCCAGTCGAATCAACTCATACATGTCCAATGCACAAGCGATGCATGCCGACATTATTTTGAACGCATGCTCCTCGGTTGGCGAAGCAGTTGACTACGTCCGCCACTTCGTTACAACCCCGATCGTCAAAATCGATGAGGCGATGGCCGAGGAAGCGAGCTCGATTGGCCGCCGAATCGGCGTCGTCGCAACTGTTTCGACGACGCTCGAACCGACCGTGCGACTGATCAAGAAAAAGGCGGCCGAACTAGGCCGCACGATTGACGTGACGGAGCGGATCGCGGAAGGCGCGTTCGAGGCGCTGCTCAGTGGCGACGCCGCGAAACATGACGAGATCGTGAAGGGCACGATCTCGGCTCTGACGGAGCAGGTCGACGTGGTCGTGCTGGCGCAGGCTTCAATGGCGCGACTCGTTCCGCAGTTGCAGGGCGTGCGCATCCCTGTGCTATCCAGCCCGCAAAGCGGTGTCGCAGCGCTCAAGCGAGCACTCGCCAACATGCGCTAAACGGAAAGCGCGCAAGCGCTTCTTGTGTACTCGAGGGGACAACATGAAAGTAACCGCGCGGGAACTAGTTAGAAACGTCGTCAAGGAGAAACTGGCGCGCGATGAAGTGGCGCTCTCCATGACGGTTCGACTGGTCAGAACGGCTGAGATCGTAACGATTGCCAAAACTGCGGGTTTCGATACGTTTTACATTGACCTTGAGCACAGCACGCTGTCGATGGAAACGACGAGCCAAATCTGTATCTCGGCCATGAACGCAGGTATCGCGCCATTCGTTCGCCTGCCGAATCTCACGTCGGATGTGATCGCCCGCATTCTGGACGGTGGCGCGCTGGGGGTCATTGCGCCGCATGTCGAGACCGCCGAGCAGGCGAGGCAGGTCGTTCGTGCGGCCAAGTTTCCGCCGCTGGGCGAACGCTCTCACGGCGGCGTGCTGCCGCACATGGGCTTTCGCTCGTTTCCGACTTCCGAAGTGGGTGAGGCGGTCAACGACGCGACGATGGTCGTCATCATGATCGAGACAAAGGAAGCGCTCGACGTGATTGACGAGATTGCCGCGATCGAAGGCGTGGACCTGCTCTTCATCGGGACCAACGACCTGTGCGCATCGCTTGGCATTGCGGGTCAGTTCGAGCATGAGAGCGTGCGCGATGCTTACACGAAGGGCATTGCCGCATGTCGAAAGCACGGAAAGCATCTCGGTGTCGGCGGCCTCAATGCTCATCCGAACCTCGTCGCGCAGTTCGTGGAAATGGGCGCGCGATATGTCTCGACTGGCACCGACATCTCGTTTCTGGTAAGCGGAGCAAGCGCCAAGGCCGCGATGATGCGCGACCTCTGACTGCTGTCCTTCAAGGATCTTGTTAATGAACAAAATCGTAGTTTATAAGCCGCTGCCCGAGGAAACGATTGAGTACCTGCGTTCTCACGCCGATGTTGCAATCGTCGATCCGAAGCAGCCAAACGCGCTAATCGACGCGCTCAAGGACGCTGACGGCGCCATCGGAACCGGCGTGAAGATGAACGCGGAAACGCTCGCGGGCGCGACACGTCTGAAGGTGTTATCCACCGTATCGGTGGGATTCGATGCCTTCGATATCGACTATCTGAATCAACGCGGCATCTTGCTGACCAATACGCCGGATGTCCTTACGGAGTCGACCGCCGACACTGCGTTTTCGCTGGTCCTGCTCACGGCCCGGCGCCTCGCCGAACTCGATGCGTTCGTGAAGGCTGGAAAGTGGACCAAGAAAATCGGGGAGGATAAGTTTGGCGTGGATGTTCATCACAAGACGCTGGGTATCGTTGGACTGGGCCGTATAGGAACGTCGGTCGCCCGGCGCGCTGCCTTGGGCTTCGAGATGAAGGTTCTGTACGTAGGCCACGGCGTCAACGAGCGCGCTGAACGCGAGTACGGAGCGAGAAAGGTGGAACTGGAGGAACTTCTCAGCACGTCCGACTTCGTGTTGTTACAGCCGCCCTTGACCGCGGAGACGCGCAACCTGATCGGCACGCCGCAACTGAAGGCGATGAAGCGCAGCGCGTTTTTGATCAATGCGTCGCGCGGGCAGATCGTCGACGAAGCGGCGCTCGTCGAGGCGCTCAAAGACGGCACCATTGCCGGCGCAGGGCTCGATGTCTATCTGGAAGAGCCGCTCTCGGTTGAGTCGCCGCTCCTGAAGATGAACAACGTGGTGACGTTGCCGCATATCGGATCCGCCACACATGAGACGCGACGCGCAATGAACAAGAACGCTGCCGAGAACCTCATCAGCGCGCTGAACGGCACGTTAAAGTCCAATATGATCAATCCGGAAGTGTTGCAACGCTGAGAGAACGTGCGCGCTGGGGCGAGATTGAAGGCCCCAGCTGCGTCGCGCCCTACAACGCCAACCCGACTACTTCGACAGGTTATTCACGATCTCGATCATTTTGTCCAAAATCGGATCGTTCTGCCTGCGTACCCATCCGAAGATAAAGCGAGTTGAATAGTCCAGGTTCGTCAGTGGGATGACCGTCAGGTCGCTCGGATACTGGAAGTTCTTGCCCATGACCGCCAATCCGATGCCCATGCCGACGGAAATAAGGTTGAGTTGCGAGGCGATCGTGCTCACCTCCTGGACGATGTTCGGCTCGAACCCGGCTGCCTGGCAGAAAGCATGCAACTGCCCATAGCTCAGACTACTGCTGGACTTTGGGTCGACTACGAACCCTTCGTCAGCGAGATCGGCGAGCGTAAGCGACTTCCTCCGCGCTAATCGATGGTCGTTTGAAACCGCGACACCTAAGTGGCCGGTCTGGATGCACAGCGAATCAAGAACGATGCCTTCCCGCTCAATGTTGATCTCGGTGCGCCGCTTGCCTGGATGCGGACTTGGCCCCAAGTGCATGAAGCCGGCGTCGATCTTACCCGCTGCGAGAGCCTTAGGTTGTAGTGAGGTCGAGAGTTCGACCAGCGAAAGACTGATCTCCGGATACGTCTCGCGGAATTGCTTGACTGCGGCGCGAAAGATCGAATGCATCAGAGTCAGCGATCCGTATCCGATACGCAGCGTCCCTGTCATGCCATGTCCAACACGTTTGGTCAGGATGATCGCTTCGTTCAAATCGTCCATGACCCGCACGAGCTGGGGCAACAGCGTGCGCCCGGCCGCAGTGAGCTTTACCGTGTGCGCGAGCCGTTCGAAAAGTGGTGTTCCGAGTTCGCCTTCTAGGTCGGCGATGATCTGCGAGACGGCGGGTCGGGTGATGTGTAATCGCACGGCGGCCCGTCCAAAGTGCTCTTCTTCTGCGGCCGCAATGAAATATCGAAGATGCCGAAGTTCCATCTCTATTGTGTCTCCTTCAACTCGGCCTGTCAGAAGACTGGAGCTTCAACGGGCGCGGGCGTTGTCTCAGCATGACGCTCATGATTCTTCGTGTCGGTTAGCGCCGCTTACCAGGGCACCATAATAGCTGACTTGACCCAACGTCTGTGCGATTTCAAACTTCTATCATCGTCGCTTTGGATGCGGCTGATGGCCAGGCGCTTCGGCGTCGACGTAGAGCAGGAGACAGCAGTGAGCCTTTCGGGAACATCGTTACGCACGCTCGTCGATAAGTGGATTGGAGTGGCGAACGGAATACGCGTCACGCAGTTCAGCCACGGTCGCAACGAGCAATACAGGTTCGTGCGTGTTGAAGGCCCAGCGGACGACCGTCCCATAGCGTTCATCTTCTTTCGCCACGCAGACGGGAGCTGGTGTGTCTTTCCGCCAGAGCGCAGGCGGCCTGCCATGAATCTCGGCGCTTAGGCGCGAATAGCGCTTGGTCCACGGGCCGCAATCAAGCCAAGCACACACTTTACAAGGCGACGCCAAGCGAGACGTGGCCGACTAAATCAAACAGGAGAGCATATGCGATCGTACGAGAAGTGCTATATCAATGGCGAATGGGTTTCTCCGCTTAGCCGTAGCGAATGGACCTTGGTGAACCCTGCCACCGAGGAACCGATCGCAAGTGTTACGTTGGCCGGCGCGCAAGACGTCAATCTGGCGGTGAAGGCCGCGCGCGCTGCCCTAGCCTCGTTCAGCAGGACATCGAAGGGCGAGCGCATCGAACTCCTCGAAGCCATCATCGACCGCTTCGTTCGCCGCGAGCATGAGCTCGCGGAAGTTGTCACGCTTGAACTGGGTACGCCGATTTCGCAGAACATTCATGCACCGGCCGCGCTCGGCTCTTTCAAGCAAGCACTGGCAACGCTCAGGGATTACGAGTTCGAGTACCGCCTGGGGCCCAACACGGTTCGTCGCGAACCTATTGGCGTGTGCGGCCTGATCACCGCATGGAACTGGCCTCTTCAGCTTCTCGCAACCAAGCTCGCCTATGCGCTGGCTGTCGGCTGCACGGTGGTTCTCAAGCCGAGTGAGTTCACTCCGTTGAGTGCGATCCACCTCACGGAAGTGCTTCACGAAGCGGGCGTCCCGAAGGGCGTCTTCAACCTCGTGCTTGGCGACGGCCCCATTGTAGGCAATGCTATTAGCAAGCACATGGACATCGACATGGTGTCGTTCACCGGGTCCACCAGAGCCGGGGTCTTGATCGCGGAAGCGGCCGCGCCCTCGGTCAAGCGGGTTGCGCAGGAGCTAGGGGGAAAATCGGCGAACGTGATTCTCGACGATGCTGACTTACGCGCCGCGGCCAAATGGAACGTCACACGCGCATTTTCGAATTCCGGTCAGTCATGCCATGCGCCCACGCGCATCCTGGTTCACGCCAGCCAAGAAGATGAACTGTTGGCATTGCTTCAGGAAGAAGCGAAGGCAGTGAAAGTGGGGAACCCGCTCGACCCGCAGGTGACCATGGGCCCAGTGGTCAACAAGCTGCAATTCGAGCGAGTGCAGGACTACATCAGGATTGGAATCGAGGAGGGCGCCACCGTTCGCGTTGGCGGCGTCGGTCGTCCGGACGGACTTGAACGCGGTTACTTTGTGAAGCCCACCATATTCTCCAGCGTGACGCCACAGATGCGCATCGCGCAGGAAGAAATATTCGGTCCTGTGCTTGCCGTCATTCCTTATCGGACGGAGGAAGAAGCCATCGAGATCGCGAATGGAACGCCGTATGGTTTAGGCGCTTACGTGTTCTCATCTAATCGGGAACGAGGTGGTTTCGTCGGCCGTCAACTTCAGGCGGGCCGTGTCTTTCTCAACGGTGCGACAAGCAACACCGAAGCGCCGATGGGCGGCTATAAGCGTTCCGGTAATGGACGAGAGATGGGTGTCTTCGGGCTCGAGGAGTATCTCGAGACCAAAGCCATGATCGGTTTCGACTGACGAGCGGTGCGTTGCGAATAGACGCTAGGAACGCTCCAGGATGCACGAGTAGTCACACATCCTGGAGCGTCTTCCTGCAGAGTCTCAAATGGAAGGCGTTTCGCCATATCAGGTGCATCTTCATCAGGCGGCCACTTGCGCGCCGTTCAACGCTTCCAGGGCTTTGGCGAAGAAGTTGATCGTCCCAAAATTGCCAGACTTCAGAGCCAGTCCCAGCGGCTTGGCACTAATGGATTGCGTCGCCGGTATCCCAGGATCGATTTGCGGTCCAATGCGCAGCGAGCGGACATCGAGCGCCTGAACTACTGCACCTGACGTTTCACCGCCTGCAACAACGAACTTGCGCACACCCACTTCACGTAATTTGCACGCGATGGAGGCCAGCGCAGCTTCGACCAAATGCCCCGCCTTCTCAACGCCCAATTCCTTCTGCGCAAGCTTCACTTCGTCCGTCGATGTCGTGGCGTAGATCAGCACCGTTTCATCGTGTCCGCGCACGAATTCGACAGCACACTCGACCACCGGTTCGCCGCGAGACAGCGCGATCGGGTCGATGCGAAAGCTCGGCCGCGATGCACGCCACTCGGCCACCTGCGCATTAGTCGCCTTCGATGCGCTCCCGGCGAGCACGACCGAGCCGCCGTCGATGCGCGGAAGATCGGCGGCATCGCCCGCGTACACGAGCAGGTCCGCCGAGTGGAAGTTCTGTGGCAACCCGAGCGCTATCCCCGACCCGCCAGTAACCAATGAGAGGTCGCGGCATGCCCGGCCGATTGTGTACAGATCGGCATCCGAAAGTGCGTCGGCAATGGCCATCCGCGCGCCGTCCTCCTTCAACTCTTCGATGCGCGCACGCACGGCCTCTGCGCCTTTCGCGATGATGTCGTATCGAATGAGTCCGACTATGGACTTGGTCTGCCGCTGCAACACCCGTACGAGATTGGAATCGGACATGGGCGTGAGCGGGTGATTCTCCATGCCCGATTCGTTCAGCAACACGTCGCCGACGAAAAGATTGCCGCGAAACACCGTTCGGCCGTTTTCTGGAAACGCCGGGCAGGCGATGGCGAAGTCGCCCCTCAACGCATCGAGCAACGCATCCGCGACCGGGCCGATATTGCCTCGATTCGTAGAGTCGAACGTCGAGCAACATTTGAAGAAGAACTGCCGGCAGCCCTGTGCGCGCAACCACTCGAGCGCATCGAGCGATTGCCGCACGGCTTGTTTGCGGGGAATCGTGCGCGACTTTAGCGCGACGACGAGCGCATCGGCTTCGATTTTTACATCTGTATCCGGTACACCGATAGTTAGAACCGTGCGCATGCCGCCGCGCACCAGCATATTGGCCAGATCGGTCGCGCCGGTGAAGTCGTCGGCGATGCAGCCGAGCAGTGCCTGCGCCATTGCTTCGCTCCCTCGGGGATTCCGTTGCCCCGTATTGGTGGTTAGACTGAGTTGCGCGAACCGCCGTCCGCAGAGTCCATCGGAGAATCAATGTGAGCTTGACGCTGGCAACCCCGCATCGATCTCCCAGATCTTCGCCAACGCGTCGATACTCGCCGATTCGCCGAGTCGGTGGGACGCAGCATCGAGCGTGGACCGGACCATGGTCGCGATGAGCATCGGTGCCCCGTAACGCATGCCTAGCGCCGATGCTTTTCTCAAGTCGCTCGCGCAGTTGCCCACCGTTGCATTAGCCGTTTGCGCATTCGCGGCGAGAGCCGGAAGCACACGCGCGGACGCACTGTTGTAGCCCGAGCTTTTGTTCAACACGGTGGCCATATCTGCAACTGTGAGTCCGTTCTTGGCGCCCATGGCGGCGCACTCATAGGTGATGAGGCGGTTGCATGCCGCAATTGCCGCGACGACCAGACGCATGGCGTGCCCGCTCCCGGCATCGCCGCAGTGAATCACCTTCGGGCACACCGCTTCAAGAATCGGTCGCACAGAACCGAGTACGTCGGCCGGGCCACCAAAGAAAATCACCGATGCGTCGGCAATCGCTTCAGTGTTCTCGGTGTGAAGAGGTGCATCGACAAGCGTGATGCCGATGTCGTTCAAGTTCTTCGAAAGCGACCGGCTATTGTCCGGGTCACCTTGCCCCACGTCGATGACAACGGAGATGCCCTTTAGCCAGTCCGTGTCGCGAAGCAGCGCCTCGCGCGCGTCATCGGCATCGGTGCATAGCACGACGACGTCTGCGCCCTTGGCCAGATCCACAAGGCTCTTCGCTTGTTCGGCGCCCTCGCATTGCAGAGAGCCATTGTTTGTGTCGAAGATTCGAACCGAATGCGTCTTCGCCAACGCGCGCGCGACAAACGCGGCTATATCACCGCTTCCCGCCATTGCAATCGTAGTCACTTTGCCTCCTGGTTCGCGACATTCTTCTGCAGATCAGCGAACTTGGTATCGGCCATCGACTCGATGACGCCGATCATCTGTTCGAGTTGGGCGTCCTTGCCGAGCGAATTTAGGCCGATCTGCAGAAGCGAGCGCGCAGCGCCGCCTATGGGCATGGGGACTTTCTGCTCTGCGGCCAAACCGATCGCCTGATGGATGTCTTTCACTTGAAGCGCGAGCCAGAACTTGGTGGACTGACGCCCTTCCGCGATGGCAGGCAGCATGCCCTGCGAGGTGTAGTTACGAGCCGTCGTTGCGTTGATCGCCTCGGTCATGAGTTCGAGGGGCAGGCCGAACTTTCGCCCCATGGCCACGACCTCCAGAGTCGCCAGGCGGCAACTGACGTTCATCATATTGTTCACGGTCTTCATGGTCTGACCGTTACCCACGCGCTCGCCGCAATGAAAGACGTTCGGGCTGATCGCGTGCAGTACCGGCAGCGTCTTCTGAAACGCGTCGTGCGGGCCCGAGGCGATGATCGAAATGGTCCCGGCAATGGCCGTAGCCATCGCACCGGAGACAGGTGCGTCGAACAATGTGACGCCCATCTCTTCGAGTTGACGAGCAAACCCGTTGGTTTCTGCCGGCACGCCACTGGTCTGATCGACGACGATCTTTCCCGGCGCTAGCCCATCGGCCACTCCGTTAGCACCGAAGAGCACCGCCTGGACGTCCGAGCTCCTCGGCAAGCAAAGCAGCACGACGTCGCTGTTACGCGCGAGTTCCGCGGGCGTTGCTGCCGCTGTGGCGCCCAGTTCGACGAAAGCACTCACAGTCTTCTCGTTCAAATCGAACACGCTCAACGGAAACTTGCCGATCAGATGACGCGCGAGCGCGCCACCCATGGCGCCCAGCCCGATATAACCGATGCGCATTTATCTCCTCCTGACTTTCATTGCCGATGACGTCCCCGGCCGACCGCCGCAGGAACAATGCGGCGCAAAGTGATGGTGCGCCACGGCACGTTGTGCGTCGAGTCGCATTTTCTCGGCGTGGTGGTAAGTGCGTCTTACCGCGTATGACCAGGACCGCTGCTACCGCTGCACGAACGGATTCGTGGGCGCCCTCTCGGAGGTAGACAGAAAGACGCTCTTGGTCTCAAGGAACTCATGAACCGCTTCGATTCCGTTCTCGCGACCGATGCCCGACATCTTCATGCCGCCAAACGGCATCATGAAACTGTAGGCCCGGTATGTATTGACCCAGACGGTGCCGGCTTTCAGTGCCTTTGTCATGCGCATCGCTCGGCCGATGTTCGCGGTCCACACGCCCGCGACCAGACCGTAAATCACGCTGTTCGCCAACGCCACGGCATGTTGCTCGTCATCGAACCCGATGATGGACAGCACCGGACCGAAGACTTCCTCTTGCGCAATGCGCATGTCGTTAGTGACGTTCGTGAAGATGGTCGGCTCGACGAACTGGCCGCCCGTTACACCGGGACCGGCCGCGGGCTTGCCGCCGAGAATGCAACGGGCGCCCTCGCGTCTTGCGATCTCGATGTAGTCAAGCACCTTCGCATATTGAGGAGGCGTTGCGATGGGCCCGACGTTCGTTTCCGGTTGCATCGGGTCGCCGAGATTCACACCTCGCGCGAGAGCGAGCAGGCACTCAGTGAAACGCTCCTTGATCGAATTCTGCACGAGCAGCCGCGAACCGGAGATGCACATCTGGCCGGCCGCACCAAAGATGCCTGAGACGACGCCGACTGCGGCAGCATCGAGGTCCGCATCCTCGAAAACGATATTCGGCGACTTCCCGCCCAGCTCCATCGCGACGCGCTTCATGCCTCGGGCCGCAGTCTCGTAGATCCGCTTGCCTGTGATGTCCGAGCCGGTGAAGCTGATCTTTGCAACATCCTCGTGCTCGACGAGCGCAGCGCCAGCTTCGTTGCCAAAGCCCGTTATAACATTAAAGACGCCATCGGGCAGTCCGGCTTCTTTGGTGAGCGCAGCAAATTCCAGTGAACTCGCCGATGCAAATTCCGAAGGCTTGACGACGACCGTGCAGCCGGCGGCCAACGCGGGAGCGCACTTTAACGACAAAAATTGCAGCGGCGAATTCCATGCGGTCAGCGCCGCGACGACGCCCACTGGCTCATGCGTGGTAAAAGCGAAGACGTCGGCCTTCTCCACCGGCATGACCGCACCTTCGATCTTGTCAGCAAGCCCACCGTAGTAGTACCAGTATTCGGGAATGGTCTTCAACTGACCCTGCATCTCCGTGAAGACTTTGCCGTTGTCCTGCGTCTCTGTTGCGGCGAGTGGCGTGGCATGCTGGACGATCAGATCGCCTATGCGCCGCATCACCTTGCCGCGCTCGGTTGCTGTCATCCGGCTCCACGGGCTGTCGTCCAGCGCGCGCTTGGCGGCCTTTACGGCACGGGCCGAATCTTCAGCCGTCCCGCGAGGGATCCTTGCCCACGGCTCTCCGGTGTAGGGATTCACTGTGTCGATCCACTCGCCTTTTGTGGGATCCTCGTGCTTCCCATTGATCCACAGCTGATATGTCTTCACGCACCTGTCTCCATGATCCCGCGAACGCATCGAACCTAGGCGTCGACTTGTCGGTCAGAGGCCTGCTGTCTGCCCGCCGTCGACCACGACTGCATGACCGATCGCGAAACCCGCTACATCAGAACACAGCCAGAGGACCGTATTGGCGATCTCCTCCGGGCGGCCAAGGCGGCCAATGGGCTCTTGCGCGATCATCCGCTTGCGGTTCTCTTCGGTGCCTTGCGTGAAGCGGCCGATCATCGGCGTATCGATGATGCCCGGACACACAGCGTTGATGCGCACGCCATCTTTGCCGTACTCGAGCGCTGCCGACTTTGTGAGACCAATGACGCCGTGCTTAGACGCACAATAGGCGCCTTGACCACGGATGCCAACCACGCCCGCGCCAGACGATGTATTGACAATCGAACCGCCGCCGTTTTTGAGCATGATCGGGATCTGGTACTTCATGCAGTAAAAGACGCCGCCGAGATTCACGCGCAGGATGCGTTCGAACGCTTCGTCGGGAATCTCGGCCGTGTAGGCGAGCGCCTGCTCGATGCCTGCGTTATTGAACGCGAAGTCGAGCCGGCCGAATTTATCGATGGTTGCGGCGAGCGCCGCTTGCACGTCGTCGGGCTTCGAGACATCGCATTTCACCGCGAGCGCGCGAACCCCCTCCACTTCGACCATCCGCACAGTCGCCTGTGCGCCTTCTTCCGAGAGATCGACCACGACGACATCCGCGCCTTCCTGCGCGAAAGCCAAGGCAGTTGCCTGCCCGATGCCGTTTGCCGCGCCGGTCACGAAAGCCACTTTCCCTTCATAGTTCCACTTGCGATGAGTCGTCATTGCTTCATATCTCCGTTTTGAATATGGCGCTGCGCGGCTGTCGCGCTTGCAGTTGTTCATCCGATCCGAGGTACACGCAACAATAGAGTGTATTTCCCTCTCTGCCGCCTAGCGTGCATGACACGGCGTTACCCTCGAACCGTATGCGGTCCGTGATCTCGCCACCTTCCACTACACGAACGAACTCGCCGGTGTTATAGCAACCCGCCCAGATGGCGCCGTGCTTGTCTGCACAGATCCCATCGGGCTGTCTGCCCTTGAGGTTCGCGAAGAGACGCCTGTTGGATAGCCTGCCGTCATTCGCTCTGTCGTACGCAGTCAGCCTGCAGCACCAGGTCTCGGCTACCACGAGCGTGCGGCCGTCGTCCTTGATCACGGCTCCATTGGGGAATTCCAGTCCCTCGGCTGCGACGCGAATGGAACCGTCAGGCTCGACCGCGTGCATATCCGTCGGTCGTATCGGCGCTCCGCCGAACAGGTCGTAGCCGAAATTCCCGACATAAACGCGGCCGGCATCATCGACGACGAGATCGTTGAGGTCACCACTCGCTATATCGCTCAGGTCCGCATAAACCGAAAGGGCGCCGTTCGACACCATCATTAGTTTCCTTTGCGCGCATGACACGACAATGGGCGTCTTGTCCGGCAGAAAGCCGATTCCCGCCGGGCGTCCCGGTACCTCACAAACGACGCTGCGCGTACCGTCTTCAGCGACGACATAAAGCTTGGAATCGAAAACGTCTGAGACCCAAAGGCGATTGTCAAACCAGCGTGGCGCCTCCAGGAAGATGAAGCCGTCGGCCACAAGCGTCGCCTGATGCTCTTTCATGGATATGCTCTTGTAATGGAAATGACGCGGTGAGGTGTCTCCTTTCGAATCAGGTTATTGCCTCGTTGCCTCTCAGGTCCAGTTCGTTTTTGTTCGCTCGACGGTAAGCAAGGCTGAAGGCCCATCTTGAACCGGTTATTTCCCTTTCTTCAGCACATGAATCTTGTTGCTCTCGACCCAGCCTTCGGTTTTCGTCAGGTAAGCCTTGACATGCGGCGATATGCAATGCGCGTTGAAAGTTTCCAGGCTTTCCCATCGTTCGATAAAGACGAAGCAGCGCGGCTCTTGCATATCGCGGTACATCTCGTACTGAAGCACGCCGTCTTCTTCGTGAACGGGCGCGAGCAAGCCTTCGAGCGCGTCGGCCAACTTCTCCTCGTAGCCCGGCTTTGCAAAAGAGATGGCAATCGCGGATACCTCGGACATGGTGTTCTCCTGTCGACATGGAAAAAGGAAAGGCGAGGATATACGCGAGCTTCGGAGAACAAAAGCGCGCTCTTGCGATAGGTCAGTGCAAATCGCAACGTCGCAGGCAATCAGACGAGGCCGCGGACTAGGTGTTTCCCTTAGGAAGCGCGGGCTTTGAATGATCGGCCACCCTAATGCCGACAGGCGAAAGACGCTGTGACGGGCGTCTGCGGACGGTCTGCATGCCGACCGAAGATCAGTTCAGCAATGCTTACCCTCAACGCCAGAAAAACCAACTAGACCTAACCGTCAACTGGGAAATAACCTTCATCAAACAGCAACGCCCACTTATGAACCAGCAGTTGGACGGCATGGAAATCTACGACTACATCATCATCGGAGCGGGATCGGCGGGCTGCGCGCTTGCACGTGGCCTGAGCGATAACCCAGAGAACAAGGTCTTGCTTCTGGAAGCCGGGCCTCCCGCCGACAGGTTCTGGGTGAACACACCGGCCGGCATGGCGAAGCTGTACTTTCATAAAGAGCTCAACTGGAATTACCACACCGATTCGATGCCGGCGCTTTACAACCGAAAGATGTATTGGCCGCGCGGTAAGACACTGGGGGGCTCGAGTTCCATCAACGGAATGATCTTTATTCGTGGACATCGTAACGACTTCGACAGTTGGCGCGACCTGGGAAATCCGGGGTGGGGCTACGACGATCTCCTGACGTACTTCAAACAGATGGAGCACAACGAGCGCGGCGCGAACGACTATCGCGGCGCAGGCGGACCGCTGTGGGTCAGCGATCCCGTATTGAAGGTCCGTAGCTCACGTGATTTTATCGAGGCCGCGGCGCGTTTGGGCGTTCCTCCCACGGAGGACTTCAACGGTGCAGTGCACGACGGCGTCGGCTTCATGCAGCACACCATTCGCGGAGGACGACGCTACTCCGCCTACACGGCCTTCGTGGAACCCGTGCGTCACCGGCGCAACCTGACGGTGCTGACCGAGGCCGCTGTGCAACGCATCGTGCTGAAGGGCAATGTGGCGACAGGTGTCGAAGTCGTTGTTAAGGGAGAGCGTAGGACGTTCGATGCAGCGAAGGAAGTGATTCTGTCGGCCGGATCGCTCAACTCGCCGCAGATACTCATGCTATCCGGCATCGGGCCGGACGAAGAGTTGCAAAGACACGGCATTAAAACGCTCGTTGACATACCGGGCGTGGGGCTCAATCTCCAAGACCACTTTTATGTGCATGGAAGCTATCACTCGACGCCGGATAGTTCCTACAACCTCGAATTGGGCGGCTTCCGGAAGTATCTCGAAGGCGCACGCTATCTGCTGACGCGCAAAGGCTATCTGGCGCTCGGCTCCTCGCAAGTCGGCGCCTTCGTGAAGAGCCGTCCCGAAGAAGCGTATGCGGACTTGCAGATCAGCTTCCGGCCGATGACCTTTACCTACCATCCTGGCGGCCAGTGCGAAGTGGATCGTCAGCCAGGCATGGGCGTATCGGTGTACCTGCTGCGTCCGCGCGCCACTGGGACCGTGACCTTGCGCTCTTCGAAGCCTGACGATCCCGCCGTGTTCAAGCCCAACTTCCTGAGCAACGACGACGACAACAGGGCGATGATCGCGGGCGTGAAGATGATTCGTCGAATCATGTCGACGGCGCCGATCGCATCGCGCGTCATCGAAGAAGAGATTCCCGGTCCGATGGTCGAGACGGACGAGCAGATTCTTCAATGGATGGCGATGACCGGCAACTCCGCACACCATCAGGCGGGCACCTGCAAGATGGGCCGCGACCGCCTCGCTGTCGTGGATGAGCGCCTGCGCGTGAGAGGGGTCGAGCGCTTGCGGGTGGCGGATGCATCGATCATGCCGCATCTCACGTCGGGTAACACCAACGCGCCGTCCATCATGATCGGCGTGAAGGCGGCCGACATGATTGCGAAGGACGCTTCGTCTCGTCGAGACATTCGCGAGATCGAGAGAGTGTCCGCGGTCTGAACCAGCTAAGCAAAAGGAATTTCTTCAATGTCAACCGCAAGTCTTCAAAGCGATCAAAGCAAGGTGCAAACTCATTATCCGCGCGTCGGCCTGTTCATCGATGGCGAGTGGATCTACGAGCGCGAAACAGCGGTCGAAGTAAGAAACCCGGCTACGGAAGAAGTACTGGGACAGGTGCCGAAGGCGACAGGCGACGATCTCTCGCGTGCCCTGGACGCAGCCGCACGCGGATTCTCAATCTGGCGCGACACACCGCCCCAGCAGCGCGTCAAGATCATCCAGAAAGCAGCGGCTTTGATGCGCGAGCGGCTCGAGCTCATCGCCACGACGATCACGCTGGAAAACGGCAAGCTCTACTCCGATGCCTACGCGGAAGCCGACCGTTCGATGAACTTCTTCGAATGGAATGCGGCGCAGTCACTACGCGACTACGGGTTGATCGTGCCCGGCGAACCGCAGATGCAGAAGTTCATCTTGCGGCAGCCGATCGGACCGGTGGCCGCATTCACGCCGTGGAACGTACCGATCAGTTCGGCCGCCCGCAAAGTCAGTGCCGCTTTGTCGGCGGGGTGCTCAGTCATTCTGAAGGCGGCCGAAGAAACGCCCGCTACCGCATGTCTCGTGGTGAAGGCCTTCGAAGAGGCGGGGTTGCCGCCTGGCGTGCTGAATCTCGTGTTCGGCAATCCGGCGGAAATATCGTCGGCCCTCATTGCTTCGCCTGTCATTCGGCTCGTCACGTTTACGGGGTCGGTGCAGGTCGGCAAGCACCTCACGCAACTCGCCGCGGCGGCTATGAAGCCCGTCTTGATGGAACTCGGCGGTCACGCTCCGGTACTGGTCTGCGAGGGTGTGAATGGCGCGGCAGTCGGACGGCTCGCGGCGCGCGGCAAGACGAACGCGAGCGGACAGATCTGCGCGTCGCCATCACGGTTCATCGTTCACAGCAGCGTGTATGACGACTTCGTCGCCGCTTTCGCCGATGCGGTGAAGGATGTCCGCGTCGGCGACGGCTTCAGCAAGACCGCGCAGATGGGGCCGGTGGCAAGCGCACGGCGGCTGGCGGCCATGCAATCTTTCGTGGCGGACGCCCGGCAACGCGGTGCGCGCGTGGCTGCCGGAGGCGAGCGTATTGGCGATCGCGGCTACTTTTTCGCGCCGACCGTTCTTGCCGACGTCCCGAACGACGCGGACGCGATGACGATAGAGCCCTTCGGCCCGCTTGCTGCTTGCGTGCGCGTCGACGATCTCAGCGAGGCCGTTGCGCTGGCCAACAGCCTCTCGGTCGGACTGGCCGCGTATGCCTTTACCAACTCATTGGAGGACGCGGAGCGTATCGGTCGCGAACTGGAGTGCGGGGTCCTCTCCATCAACCATTTCGGCACGCCGGACGCCGATACGCCTTTTGGCGGTGTCAAGGACAGCGGCATCGGGCGTGAAGGCGGCCCATCGACGCTCGACGCCTATATGGTCACGAAGACAGTGCTGCAAAAGACAGTGCGCATTTAACAAAAAGCTCAATACCAGAAGATTCGTTCAAAAACGAGCGCAGACGTACGTTCATTGAAATTCCTACGCCCGGCGTCACTAAAGAAAACGTATCCAGTTTGCGTGCTTCAGTAGTAAGCGCCGCCGCAACACGATCTAAGTAACGAAAGCAGCAAGACAACATAACAAATCGACGGAGACGTAAATGAAGAATCAATCCAGGAAAGTGTGCGTGATTTGGCTGGCGAGCGCGTTGGCGTTCATGGCGGACGTCGCTCTGGCGAAGGACATCACGCTTGGCTACGTTGCTGCGGGCATGCAGTACCCGTTCAACGTTGCGGCGGCAAAAGGCTTCGAGGCGGCGGCGAAGGCGGCCGGCGTCAAGACGATCGTCCTCGATGCGAAAACCAGTGTCGAGCGCCAGGGGAATTCGGTCGATGACCTCATCGCGCAAAAGGTGGATGGCATCGCCGTCCTGCCGATCGACGCCGTGGTCGCGCAGGCCTGGGTCGATCGGGCCGCGTCTCACAACATACCGATCGTGGCCGTGGCGACGCAGGTCGGTGATCCGCAGAAGCATCCTGTGAAGGATGTTTATCCGAAGCTGACCGCGCTGGTTGCGAGCGACGAAGTGCATGCGGGATACAACGCCGGGCAAATCGCCGTGACGCTGCTCCCCAAGGGGCGCACCGCGAATATCGCAATCGTCGAGGGTGCGCCCGGTTATCCGACCGTATGGCAGACCACCCAGGGTTTCAAGGAGGCGCTCGACAAGGCGGGGATCAAGTATCGCATCGTGGCCTCGCAGCCTACCGACTGGACGCCCGAGAAAGGCGAGTCGGTCTGCCAGAACATGCTGACGGCGCACCCGGACATCGATTTGTTCTTCAATCAGGCCGATGACATGGTGATCGGCTGCGCTCGCGCTGTGCGTTCCGCAGGCTCACACGCCAAGCTCATCGGGCGCGGTGGATCGCGTCTTGGCATCAATGCGATCAAGGTCGGCGACGTCGATGGAACCGTCTGCATCCAGCCAGGAAAGATGGGGCAGCTCGCGTTCAAGGCGCTGTACGCAGCGGTGACGAACCCCGGCGGGACGAAGGCACAGTTCGTCGATGTCGACACGCCTCAGGTCACCAAGGCGAGCCTCGCGCAATGCGTGCCCGAGTGGTAAGCACGAGCGACGACAACCGATGTGGCAGGAGAGAGACAAATGGCAAACGAAGTCCCGCTGTTGCAGCTTGAGGGTGTGACGAAGACGTTCCCGAACGGGCTGACCGCGCTTCGCGGAGTCAATCTGGAAGTGTCGCGCGGTACGGTGCACGGATTACTGGGCGCAAACGGCGCTGGCAAATCGACGCTCATCAAGATTCTCTCCGGCTCGCTTGCAGCCACCGGCGGACGAATCGTCTGGAAGGGCGCCGCGGTCGAATATTCGAGTCCGAAAGCCGCGAACGACATGGGCATTGCGACCATCCACCAGCACATTCCGCTCGTGCCGACGCTCTCAGTGCTCGAGAACGTATTCCTGGGCGAAGAGGGCCGGTGGCGACGAAACACGAAGATACGGCAGCGGTTCTCGGAATTGTGCGAGCGCGTCGGATACTGGCTCGAGCCGGACGGTCTGGTAAGCGATCTGTCCATCGGGCAGCGTCAGATGGTCGCGATTTTGCAAGCGCTTGGCACGGGCGCCGAAATGATCGTGATGGACGAGCCGACAGCGTCCCTTGCCGCAAGTGAACGCGAGGTGGTGTATCGCATCGTGCGGCATCTTTCGAGAGTTGAGAAGAAGGCGATTGTATTTGTCTCGCATTTTCTCGATGAAGTGATCGCGCTCACGGACCGCGTGACGATTCTGAGAGATGGGCAGGCGGTGGTGGACGCGCAGACGCGTGATCTCGACGAATCGCGTATCGCTGAAGCCATCGTCGGCCGGCAGATCGTCGCGCTCGAACAGGCGACGTCGCGGCCCGTCGATGCGGCGGCCCCTGTGCTGCTGGAACTGAAGGGCCTCGCGTCTCGAGACAAGCTCGAGCCGATCTCCTTGAGCGTCAGGGCCGGCGAAGTCGTGGGCGTTGCCGGGCTCCTCGGCTCGGGTCGCAGCGAGCTGCTGCATGCGATTTTCGGCGCGGACCCGGACGCCACGGGAGAAGTACGCGTTGAAGGCCGGCTGCTCCGCCAGTCGACGGCGTCCGCAGTGAAGGCGGGGCTGGCGCTCGTGCCTGAGGACCGTATGGCGCAGGGTCTCGTGCCCGGCTTCGAAATTTGGCGCAACACGACGCTTCCCGCGCTCGATGGCGTATCGCGCGGAGGCTGGCTGCCGGACCGGATGCAAGAGCAGCAGCGAGGCGCAGAGGCCATCCGGCGCTTATCGATCAAGGCGAACTCGCCGGACATTCTCGTAACCGAACTGAGCGGTGGAAACGCGCAAAAAGTGACCATTGCGAAGTGGCTGTTCAGCGATGTAAAGGTGTTCCTGCTGGACGAGCCGACCGCCGGAATCGACATCGGTGCGAAGACCGACATTCTGTTGCTCGTGCGAGAACTGGCGGCCGCGGGAAAGGCGGTGATCGTCGTATCGTCGGAGTTCGAGGAAATCCTGGCGGTGAGCAGTCGGGTCCTGGTCATGCGTGATGGACGCTGCATCGCCGAGCGCCTGGGCCACGAAACCTCCGAGCACGAACTGATTCTGCTGTCAGGCGGCACGAGTGCAAACTCGGCGAGCACGCCACATGCAGCCGCGCAATCTTGAAAGAGTGAGTAATGATGAACCTGACGACTTCCACCCATTCCGGCCCGTCTCACGGCGGCAACGGTTCTTCGGGCGGCCCAACCGAGGGCGTGACCGCGACGACGCAGACACACGCGACGGACTGGCGGCGCTTACTCGGTCTGCGCGAAATGGGCGTCTACTATGCCCTCATCTTGCTGGTACTGGTCATCTCTGGCGTCACGGTTTATACCGGCAGGCCCAGTTACCTCAGTGTGGCGAATATCTCCAACGTTCTTTATCAGGCGTCGCTGGTTGCGATCATCGCGGTTGCAATGACGGTGATTCTGATCACCGGCAACTTCGATCTTTCGGTCGCTTCGGTGGCGGCGCTTTCTGCCGCAGTGGTCGTCGGGCTCGCGGATACCGTCGGGTTCTGGCCGGCTGCGCTCATCGCGATGCTGGTCTCGGTTTTGGCCGGCCTGTTGAATGGCGCGATCGTCCAGTATCTCGGCATCAACGCGTTCATCGTGACGCTAGGCACTTTGACCGCGATTCGCGGAGTGGTCCAGATCTATACCGATGGCCGCTCGTTATCCGTGGACACGCCCGACGCGTTGCAGGCGATGCGGCTCTTCGAATCTGGCCGACTGCCGATAGCCGTTCCGCTTATCGTCATCGGCGCGACGCTGCTGTTGGCCGGATGCTATTTCCTGGTTCGCGCGCGCCGTGAATCGCGCAATGTCCCGGTGACGTCGTTCGGCATGCTGGCAGCCGGAGTCTGCTGCCTCGCTCTCGTCGGGGCCGGCGGGATGTCGCTCGCCATGCCGAAGCCCGTCGTGTACATGGCTGTTTTCACGCTGATCGTCTGGTTCGTTCTGAGCATGACGAACGTCGGCCGGCGGGTGTACGCGGTAGGTGGCAATCCCGAGGCGGCCCGTTTATCGGGCATCAACGTGAAGCGGTACAAGATGGCAGGATTCATTCTCTGTAGCGCGGCGGCCGGCTTCGGCGGAATCCTATTCGGTAGCCGTCTTGGCGCAGTCAATCCGACTGCGATGCAAGGCGCGGAATTGACTGTCATCGCTTCGGCGATTCTTGGCGGCACATCATTGTTTGGCGGCGCAGGCTCCGTCATCAAAACGCTTGCGGGCGCGCTGCTGCTCTTCACCCTGACAAACGGATTCAACATACTGAATCTGGGCGCGAACTATCAGGGCGTCATCGAAGGAACGGTGGTCGTGACGGCAGCGGCCATCTATACGGTCGGCGGTACGCGGCGTCGCAAGCGGTAAGCCGCGTCTGCACACGTTGCGGATTGCACGTTGCGTCCGAAGCCGTTGATGCTGACTGATCGTTTCATCGGTTCCGATGCGCTGACGGCTGCCGACCGGGAGATCATTTCGCAAGGGTTGACCGCGCTCTTGCGGGAACGGTCAGTGGCCTACGAGATCGCAGTGGACGTCGCGCTTTCTCGCGGCCTCGCCCGACCGGACGTGCGCGATTTTGGCCTGCCCGACATCCTCCGTCTCAGCCGAATAATCTAGCAGAACCCATTGTTGAGCGCGTTTGTTGATAGAAGCGCTTGTGGAGAAGAAAGGTGACAAAGCAAAGCTCGATCCGGACGCTCTCGGCCGGCTCCATCGGCAACTTCGGCGAAATCTACGACTTCGCGGTGTTCGGATTCTCCGTTCCGATTCTGTCGGCTCACTTCTTCCCCGGCAGCGATCGCACCGCCGCGCTACTCAGTACGTTCGCCGTCTATGCGGTTGCATTCTTCGCACGGCCGCTCGGCGGACTGTTGTTCGGCGTCATGGCGGACAAGGTCGGCCGTGTGAAAGTCATGGCGATGACCGTCTGGTTGATGGCGCTCGGCACCGCCGTAATCGGGCTCTTGCCCACATATGCGAGCATCGGCATTGCAGCGCCCGCGCTGCTGGTCTTTTGCCGCGTTGCTCAAGGTCTCGCACTCGGTGGCGAGACGACGGGCACGACCAGCTTCATCCTCGAATCGGCGCCGGATGACCGTAGAGGCGGTTGGATCGGTCTGACCTTGATTTTCTCGCATCTGCCCAACGCGTTGGTGGCGGGACTCTTGATCGGCCTTCAGTTTGCCGCCGGTGCAAGCGCGTATGCCGATTGGGTCTGGCGCGTTCCATTTCTGGCGGGCGGGCTTATCGGCA
The DNA here is from genome assembly GCF_001544975.2 of Caballeronia arationis. Lineage (GTDB taxonomy): Bacteria > Pseudomonadota > Gammaproteobacteria > Burkholderiales > Burkholderiaceae > Caballeronia > Caballeronia arationis. Next base: position 35,481 of record NZ_FCOG02000063.1, read on the forward strand.
TCGTCGGGTTCTGGCTGAGGCGCAATCTCGACGAACCGGACGAATACAAACAGGCGACTAGCAGAACCGATTCGAGGAATCCGCTGCGCACCGCAATCCGCACAGGCGGCCTCAGGGGCATGCTGAATGTGGCGATGATTCAGCCCATACAGACCGTCGGATCCTACTTGCTGCTGGGATTCATGTACACGTTCCTGGTTCGGGTGGCGAAGCTCGACCCGACATCGGCGCTCATCACGAACGCGGCGGCCATCGTCGTACTGTCGTTCATGATTCCGCTCGGCGGCGTATTAAGCGACCGGCTCGGGCGCAAGCCCGTCCTGTCCTTCGGCGCTGCCTGGCTCGCGTTCGCGGCGTATCCCGGCGTGTATCTCGCGGCAACCGGAACGATTGCCGGCGCGCTTGCCGGTCAACTGCTGCTCGCCGTGGGAGTCGGGCTGTATGGAGGCGCCTGCTTTGTTGCCGCGCCGGAGTTCTTTCCGACTGCCTTTCGAGCCACCGGGCACGCGATCTCCTACCAGGCCGCGGTGGCAATCTTCGGCGGGACGACGCCATTCATCGCGACACTTCTCGTTCAGGCGTCCGGCTCACCGCTCGCGCCCGCTTATTACGTGGCATTGGTTGCAGTCGTTTGTCTCGTCCTCGTGCAGTTCGTGCCGGAAACGAGAGGCGTGAGTTTGCGTACATCTGGCAGTGCAACGCCGAACGAGGGCGCTTCGCGCGTCGCACATGAACTGAGATAAGGCCAGGCCGGTTGATCCAGGCGATAAGTCTTGATGGCGTTCTCGCGAAAGATCTTGCGCCGGTCAGCGTGCAACAGGTGCTGCGTGGCGCGGTCGACGATATCGACCCATTGCCCGTAGCTTGCCGCGAGTTCCAGCACAGGCCAGTCGCCGCCGAAATGCCCGATCCACGCCGAAGCGGTCGATCGTGTGATCAATGAGCGGCGGCACCTGGTCTTCGCTCCATGTCGCATGATCGGCCTGCGTTAATGAGCCTGAGAGTTTGCAGGTTACGTTGGGCAGCGACGATAGCTCGCTCATGGACTCGTGCCATGAGCCGAGCCAATTCTCCCTGTCCTCGGGCTTGCCCATTTGGTCTGGCACGAACGACACCGAGGGGCATCTGCTCACCATCTCGATCGTATGTTCGGACTGGTGCGGGTCAATGCATATGTCGAAGGAAAGATTGTATTTCGGCAATAGGCTGACGGCTTCCAGAAAGTCGCGCTGCAAGATGACCGCCGAGTCGGGCATGTTCTGAATAAGACGCAGTATCCCGCGAACCGCGCGCAGGCGCGACAGACGCGGTATTTTCAAGGGAGTCGCCTGTATCTAGATTCCTTGACTGAATTGATCTTGTAGCAGTCGAGTCAAGTTTCTACGCGGCGATTTTGACCTGATCGCACCAGGTGTTAACGGCCTTCTCAGCGGTGCGGAAGCTGCGCTGCAAAG
>NZ_FCOG02000010.1 GCF_001544975.2 Caballeronia arationis
CTGCCCTTGTTGGCGATCTCCGACGCGTTCGCGGCGAGCGTGCTCGCCTGGCGGGCGTTGTCGGCGTTCTGTTTGACGGTGCCGGTGAGCTGCTCCATGCTCGACGCCGTTTCCTGCAGTGCGGAAGCCTGTTCCTCCGTCCGCGACGACAGGTCGATATTGCCCGCTGCGATTTCCTTGGTCGCCGAGGCGATGGATTCGCTGCCGGAGCGCATCGTTTCGACCGTACCGACGAGACTCGCCTGCATCTTCGCGAGGCCGCGCAGCAACTGGCCCATCTCGTCGTTCGAGCGCACGTTGACCTTGTGGCGCAGGTCGCCGGCGGCGATTGCGTCGAAGTGACCGAGTGCCTCGTCGAGCGGACGGGCGATTGCACGGCGCAGCGACACCCATGCGAAACCGGCCGCGAGCAGGCCCGCGACGATCGCGGCGATGCTCACCGTGCGGAACAGGCTGAAGCGCTGTTGTGCTTCGTCGTAGGACTGGCGCGAGCCTTCCGTGAGTTCCTTGCGCAGCGCGTCGTTGGCATTCGACAGGTCGTTGTAGCTCGCCTGCATCGCCTTGGCTTCGGCGATGATGCGGTCGTGATCGTTGGCCACGACGGCCGCGATGCCCGCGTCCACGCGCTTTTGCAGTTCGAGCCGCCGGGCCTGCGCGGTGTCCGCGAGCGCCTTTTCGGACGGCGACTGCGGCAGCGACGTGTATTCCTTCCAGTACTTGTCGGCGCGCTCGCGCATCATGCGCGCACGGTCGATGGTCGCAGCCGCTTCCGTGGTGCCCGCGAGGAGCGCCGCGCGGTCGAACACGAGGCGCTCGCGCGCCGCGTACAGCTCGGTGTTGCCGACCGCGATCGCGCTCGGCATCTGGTTCGAGAACGTATCGAGAAATGCGTCGTTGGAACGGCTCATGCCGACCAGGCCGAGCGCGCCGATCGCGATGAGCAATGCGCCGAGAAACGCCATCGAAATGCCGAGGCGCGCCTTGATCGTCAAACTCTTGGTCATGATTGTCCTTGATGCCCGGTTGTCTTGATGCCGGAAGCGAGTACGGTCATTGGGATCGCCGACAGCCCTGCGCCGTCGCCGCAAGCGGAACGCCGTGCGCGCCGCTTATCTCCGGATTACGGCGTTCGCCCGGGGCACTTGAGGAATATTTTTCGTCTGACGAAAAGCGGTGCGCGAACAAACGTTCTTTTTATGCGCCCACTGAAGAGCTTTATTCCTCGATTTCGCTGCGGTGCGGAATGGACGGCTGGGCGCCCTCTCGCGTGACCGCGACGGCCGCCGCGCGCTGGCCGAAAGCAATCGCTGCCGGCACCGCGCTACCACGCGCCAGTTCCGCGGCAAACCCGCCGATAAAGGTGTCGCCGGCGGCGGTGGTGTCGATGGCCTGCACTTCCGGTGCGCCGATGTGCTCGCCCGCGCCGTCTTCCAGGAGCGCGAAGACGCCTTTCGAACCGAGCGTCACAATGACGTTTCGAGCCCCTTTTTGCCGCAGTGCGAGAGCGGCGCGACGGGCGTCTTCGGGACTGGCGATTTCGATGCCGGAAAGCGTCGCCGCTTCCAGTTCGTTCGGAATGAGATAGTCGACGAGCGGAAACCAGTCGTCGGGCAGTGCGTTCGCGGCCGGGGCCGGATTGAGGATGGTCGTCTTGCCGAGGCGCCGGCCCGCGGCGAGCGCCGCGCGCACGGTGTCCGGCGGCGTTTCGAGCTGGCAGACGATCACGTCCGCCGTGGCGAGAAGCGCCTCGTTTCGGGCGATGGTCTGCGGCGTGACGTCTGCGTTGCTGCCCGCGACGATGACGATCGCGTTCTGGCTGCTGTCGTCGACGATGATCAGGGCAACGCCCGTCGGCGATGCGCTCGTGCCGAGCGCTGCACAATCGACCGATTCGGCTTCCAGGCCCTGCCTGAGCGTCGCGCCGTTCGGATCGTCGCCGATGCAGCCTAGCATCGCGACCCTTGCGCCGAGCCGTGCCGCCGCCACCGCCTGGTTGCCGCCCTTGCCGCCCGGCACCTGCGCGAACGCGTGACCGGCGAGCGTTTCGCCCGGCAACGGCTGCCGCGGCGCCCGCGCGACGAGGTCCATGTTCAGGCTGCCGACCACCACTACGCGGCCACGGCGATCGTCCGTGGAAGAATTCGAGGGTGTTGCCTGGGCGGCGGACATTTCGAGTTCGTCTCCGTTCTGAGTTCGGGCCGCGTCGTCCGGCGCTCAGCCCTTCTGTGCGGCCGTGCGCCTCGGTACGCGCGTTTCGGATACTACTGCCGTCGACTCGCGCCACAAAAGGCGCGGCGGCACCACGCGCCGGCGCGTCGTGCCGGCGAGCTTGCCGGTGATGCGGTCGATCAGCGTCAGCGCGGCCATTTCGCCCAGCGCGCGCACCGACTGGCCGACCGTCGACAGCGCCGGATACGTGTAGCGGCTCAGCTCGACGTCGTCGAAACCGATGATCGAGCAGTCGCCCGGCACGCTGATCTGGCGCTCCGCCGCCGCCCGCAATGCGCCGATGCCCATCATGTCGTTGCACGCGAAGATTGCGCTCGGTTTCAACGAATCGAACAGCTGCGAGGCCGCCGCGTAACCGCCCGTCGCGGAAAAATCACTTTCGACGATCGCGCCCGGCTCGATCTCGATGCCGCGCTCTGCCATGGCGCGGATGAAGCCGTGCACGCGCATCGCGCTCACCGCCGTCGACACCGGCCCCGTGATGCAGCCGATTTCCGCGTGGCCGAGCTGCAGCAAGTGCCGGGTCGCGAGATAGGCGCCCTTTTCGTGGTCGATCTGCACGAGATCGGCCGAGATGCCCTCAATGTTGCGGTCGACGATCACGAGCGGCTCGCGCGAACCCGCGAGCGACTGCGCGAGCACCGCGTCCTCGCCCGCCGAGGCGATCACGAGCCCGTCGATGCGTTTTTCCTGCAGCACGCGCAGGTAGCTGCGCTGCTTGGCGGGGTCGTCGTCGGAATTGCAGAAGAACACGCAGTAGCCGTTCTTCGCGCAGCCGTCCTCGACGCCGCGCGCCAGTTCCGCGAAATACGGATTGGTCGCGTTAGGCACGAGCAGGCCGATCGTCGCCGTCGAGCGCGCCTTCAGCGAGCGCGCGACCGCCGACGGCACGTAGTCCAGCTCGCGGATCGCGCGCTCGACTTTCGCCCGTACATCGGCCGACACCGGCCTCGAATTGTTCACTACGTGGGATACCGTCGTAAACGACACCCCTGCAATGGCTGCCACGTCTTTGATCGTCGCCATACTTGGTCCTTCTCCGACTTTGGTCCGACTTGCTGCTTTTTTTGATGGAGGGCTACCGGCACGCGCAACCCTTTCGCGCGCTCGCTTTCATCGATTCCGCCTTGACGGTCGATGTTCCCCGTCCGGTCACCCGCTCTGTCGTGTTGCTTTCTGCGTTCCTGCTGTTTCGTCTGCCAGTGTGGCTGGTCTGTCGCCGCCGGCGGCTTGCGCCGCCCTTGCAGGCTCGTGTCCGGTTCTGTTCTCCACTGCGTTCACGCGCGCCTTTTCTTGCTGCGATACGTGTCGAGCACGACCGCCACCACGATCACCGCACCCGTGATGATGCGCTTGGTTGGCTCGTTCGCGCCGATCTGCGCAAGTCCTGCCGCCAGCACCGATATGATCAACACGCCAAAAAAAGTACTGATCACGGAGCCGCGTCCGCCCATCAGGCTCGTCCCGCCGATCACGACCGCCGCGATCACCTGCAGTTCGAGCCCCGCGCCCGCGTTCGGATCGGCGGCTTCGAGCCGGGAGATCTGAAACAGCGCCGCGAGCCCCGAAAGCGCGCCCATCAGCGCGAACACGATCACTTTGTAGGGCCGCGGATTGACGCCCGCGAGCCGCACGGCTTCCTCGTTGGTGCCGATTCCGACCAGATAGCGCCCGAACACCGTCCGGGTGAGTATGAGGTGCGCCACTATCATTACGGCAACTGCGATCAAAAATGCAGGGGAAATTCCAAAAGCGATCGGATTCGACAAAAAATCGAATGCGTCGCCGATATAGGCCGTCCGCGAATTCGTCATCTGATACGCGAGTCCGCGCGCCGCTTCGAGCACGCCGAGCGACACGATGAACGACGGAATCCGCCATGCGACCGTCACCATGCCTGTCACCGTGCCGGTCAGCGCGGCGGCCGCAAGCCCTAGCAGCGCGGCGGGCAGCGCCGGCCAGTGCCACTGCAGGGCCGCCACGCTCACGACCGACGCGCCCAGCGCCAGCACCGATCCCACCGACAGGTCGATCCCCGCGATGATCAGCACGAACGTCATGCCCACCGACATCACGACGAGATCGGGAATCTGGTTCGCGATCGTGCTGAACGTGTCGTAGGTGAGAAAGTGCGAACTCAGCGTCGAGAACAGCGCGATCATCACGATCAGCGCGCCCGCGAGGCCGAGATAGTTCGAAAACCCCAGTCGCGTGCCGACTGCCTTCGCCGCCTTGGGCGGCTCGGCCTGCACATCCGTCCTCCCCGGCTCCGTCCCGCTCGGCTGGCTCGTCATTCAATGCTCCAACGTGTTGTTGTCCGCCGCGTTCGCGCCCGGCAGGTCGGGCGCCTTCGCATCGGGTTCGAGCGGCTCGTGCATGATCGCCTCGCGGTTCTCGTAACCCGCGAACGCGGCGGCGAGCAGCGCATCCTGCGACCAGTTCTCGCGGCTGAACACGCCCGTCATCCGCCCGGCAGACATCACGCCGATCCGGTCGCAGATCAGCATCAGTTCGCGCAAATCGCTCGACACCACGACGAGCGCGCGCCCCTGCCGTCCGAGCGCGCCCATCAGCCCGTAGATATCGAACTTCGCACCGACGTCGATGCCGCGCGTCGGTTCGTCGAAGAGCAGCACCGTGCAGTCGCGCGCGAGCCAGCGGCCGATCACCACCTTCTGCTGGTTGCCGCCCGACAGTTCCGACACCGCCTGCGCCGGGCCCGAACTGCGGATGCGCATCGCGTCGATCTGAGTCTGCGCGAGCGCGGCTTCCTTTTTCGCGTCGACGATGCCATGCCGCGCCACCTCGCCGATGTTGCCGAGCGAAATGTTCGCGGCGATCGGCAGCGGCAGCAAGAGGCCCTCGCCCTTGCGATCCTCGGTGATGAGCGCGATGCCGTGCTTCACGGCGTCCGCAGGCGAAGCGATCCGCGCCGGCTCGAGCGGTCCCTTGTGGGCCACCTTCACGACGCCCGCATCGGCTTCGTCCGCGCCGTAGATGAGGCGCATCAGTTCCGTGCGTCCCGCGCCGATCAGCCCGCTCACGCCGAAGATCTCGCCTGCGCGCACCTCGAACGACACGTCGCGCACGACTTTCCCGCGCGTCATTCCTTCGACCTTCAGCGCCACCTCGCCGATCCGGCGCTCGCCGAGATCGATCCGCTCGCCGATGTCGCGCCCGACCATCAGCGTGACGATCCGCTCGCTCGACAGTTCGGCCATCCGGCCGACGTGCACGAGCCGTCCGTCGCGCAGCACGGCCGCCCGCTCTGCGATGCGCTTCAGTTCCTCCAGCCGGTGCGAGATATAGACAAGCGCCACCCCGCGCGCCTTCAGGCGCTCGACCTGCTCGAACAGCAGGTCGACTTCGCGCGCGGTCAGCATCGCCGTGGGCTCGTCGAGAATCAGCACGCGGCAGTCGCCGATCAGGTTGCGCGCGATCTCCACCATCTGCTGGTGGCCGATGCCGAGTGCGGCGACCGGCGTGTCGGGATCGATCGCATCGAGCCCGACCTGCGCCATCGCGTGCCGCGCGTTCTCGGCAAGCGTGCGGCGGTCGATCCAGCCGAGCCGGCCGCCTTTCGTCGGCAGCCGGTTCAGAAAGAGGTTCTCCGCGACCGACAGCGTCGGCAGGAGATTCAGTTCCTGCATCACCATGCGCACACCGAGCGCCTCGGCGTCACCGCGGCTCGCGGGCGCGTACGGCGCGCCTGCGAGCGTCATCGTGCCGGTCGTCGGCGTCACGAGCCCGCCGACGATCTTCGACAGCGTGCTCTTGCCCGCGCCGTTCTCGCCCGTCAGCGCGAGCACTTCGCCGGCATGCAGGTCGAGCGAGACGTCGGACAGAACTGGCTCGACATAAGTCTTGCCGATCCCGTCGACGCTGAGCACGGCGGGCGCTCCCGGCGCTCCCGGTCCGTCAATGGCGGCTGCAGGTTGGGCTTGGTTGGGCATCCTGTTCCTAGTGGAAAAAGCGACGCTCGCTTCTTCCGGGGCGCGTGAGACATGGCGCCGCTGTGTCTCGCAACGTAGCGGCGGCCGCCCGCCCCCGGCGCTTCTGCGACCAGCGGGCGGCGCCCGGCGTACCGGGAATCACGCTCTTCACCGGCTTATCGGCGCCGCTCGGGGAAACTTTAGGCCTTCCGGCACGCGCGGCGCGCGGCTTCGCGACGGACCGCTACTTCGTGACCAGATCGACCGGCGTTTCCACCACGCCCGACAGCTCCGACTGCTTCTTGTGGCCGGCGATCGCCTTCAATGCGACGTCGATGCCGAACACGGCCTGCTTCGCCGCGTACTGGTCGGCGGTGGCGAGCACGCGGCCGTCCTTGAGCATCGGCTTGATCGCGTTGATGTTGTCGTAGCCGACCACCTGCACCTTGCCCGCCTTGCCCGCCGCGCGAATCGCCGAGACGGCGCCGAGCGCCATGTTGTCGTTGCCGCAGAGAAGCGCCTTGACGGTCGGATTGGCGTTGAGAATCTGCCCGGCCACCGCGTTCGCCTTGTCGATTTCCCAGTCGCCCGACTGGAGCGCGACGACCTTCATGCCGCCCGCTTCCATCGCGTCCTTGAAGCCGGCGGTGCGCTGCTGCGCGTTGGTCGTAGTCGAGACGCCTTCGATGATCGCGACGTCGTCGCCGGATTTCAGGCGCTTGGCGAGATAGTCGCCGACCTTCTTCGCGCCCTTGCGGTTGTCCGGGCCGACAAACGGCACGTTCAGGTCCTTCGACTTGAGCACGTCCGGGTCGAGCCGGTTGTCGATATTGACGACGATGATGCCCGCATCGACCGCTTTCTTGATGACCGGCACGAGCGCCTTCGAATCCGCCGGCGCGATGATGATCGCGTCGACCTTCGAGACGATCATCTGCTCGACGATGCGGATCTGGTTGGCGGTATCGGTTTCGTCCTTGATGCCGTTCGTGATCAGGTCGAACTGGCTGGCGTTGTGTTTCTGGTAGTCCTTGGCGCCGGATTCCATCGTGAGGAAGAACTCGTTCGCGAGCGACTTCATCACGAGCGCGACTTTCGGCTTCGCCGGCGTTTGCGCCTGGGCGACGGAAAACGGCAGCGGCAGGACAGTACAAACGGCGAGCGCGACGGCAGCCGACAGAACGCGCCGGCGGATGTTTCGGTTCATGCGTATCTCCAGTTATATCGTTTTGCGTTGTCTGGTTCGTGCAGCTTCGACGGGCGGTTGCGGCCTGTAGCGTGCTGGACGCAATGCGGCCAGCGTTTGCATGCAGCGCATGACTTTTCCGGCACTTGCCCGCTCCGCCCGCCGTCGATTCTCGGTTGCGGCGCGCCTCTGGTCAACCGGGCATCGCCCCGTGGTGGCGGCCGACCTGAACGCGGACTTACAACTCGTCGACGGACTGGCCTTCCACCTTGTTGTCGATGATGTCGCGCGCGTAGTCAATGCCGGCGCGCGTCGCGTCGATCGGGCTCTCGAACGGCTCCTGGTCGGGCACGCCGAACATTTCCGCGCGGCCGCTCTCGCCGCTCGAACTGCGCGAAATGGTCACGACGATGTCGAAATGTCGCGGGCCGTCGTCGGGTTCGTCGCGTTCCTTCGCGCGCCGCAATGCCTGCACCTTGATTTCGAAGCCTTTGTAGTGATCGGACAGCGGGGTAGACATGAGCGACTCCTTCGATCGGTTTTAGTGTGGCGCAGGCACAAGGCATCGCGACGACATTCCGACGCATGCGGCAGGCGCGCTGTTGTGGTCGTGCAACGCAAATGTGCGGAACACGCACGACTTGGCGGGATGGTCTGCAAGCGATGTTCCAGCCGGCATCGGCGCAACTGTAAGGCGAATCCGCCAGATGCACGGGTCGCGCGCCATTGCAGCTTACAACCGGCGGAGTGTTTCCGCGAACCGCGTCGTGGACAGTTCGCCCGCCGTGGCGTCCCGATTTCCCCTGAGCTCGCACAATCGCGATATTCGGTTTGCCATAATGCGCTGGCGAACGCCGGTCCGCATGCCGCGCATCGATCTTCCTCGCGTCGCCGTCCTTCCCACAAGAAGCGCCAAGCAGGTCAAAATCAACTCAAGGGAGCGTCATATGAACATCCGATCCAACCGATTCATCCAGTCGAGCGTCGCCGTTGCCGTGCTCGGCATGGCGCTCGCCGCACCCGGCGCATTCGGCGCGAACAGCCAGCAGTCGAAGATGACCGACTGCAACAAACAGGCGGCCGACAAGAAAGGCGACGAGCGCAAGGCGTTCATGCAAACCTGCCTCTCGGCATCGGCGCCCGTGGCGGCTTCGGCGCCGATGACGCAGCAGGAGAAGATGACCGCGTGCAACAAGTCGGCGAACGGCAAGAAAGGCGACGAACGCAAGGCGTACATGAAGGATTGTTTGAGCGCCAAGGGCTGAGCGCGCGCACTTTCTCAAACACCTCACCGCACCTCGCCGCGCCGGGCCGGAAAGCCCGGCTCATCTTCCCGCACGATCTTCTCCAAGAGATGTGCGCGGCATTTCGCCCCACTCATATTGCAGTGCACCTATAAAGGTGATACGCGACGCCGCCTTTTTCTCATAAGATGGCGCGAAGGCGGCCCCCACATTCGAACTAGAAACGCGCCATCGGCCGCCGCGGGTTTTCCGGCTTGCAGCATTGCATCGGACGGAGACAGTGGATGGCCTGGAAACACAAGAACCGCTGGTTCCGGCGGTGGCTGCTGGTGATCGTCTTCTGGGCGGTCCCGGTGATGATTGTCGCGGTCAACGAGATCCGCGAAGAGATGGCCTATAACAAGGTCGATCTCGAACGCGCGCTGTCCACCTGGCAATTCACCGACGTCCAGCGCGCGCAAGGCGCGCCCGCGCGCTGCCACGGCTCGCCCGACGAGGCCCGCACCGCAGGCTGTCCGGCCGACGTGCTCTCCGCCAACGCGGCGAAGCATCAGGACGCCATCGACGAATACGAGCATCGCAAAAGCACGCTCGCCGCCTACCTGTGGCACGCGTTCGTCGGTTATTGGGTGGTCCCGGCGGCGTTCCTATTCGGACTGGGCGTCGTGATCGGCGCGATCCGGCGGGCGCTCCGCCGCCCTTCGCAGCAGGCGCACGCGAGCCGGCCCGAAGTCGAATCGACGCCGCGTCCCTGAATCGCTGCCACCCTGGCACGCTCATTGCTGTTCATTCCCCGCCGAAAGAAGAATGCGGCATTCGCGCAACATGGCGGGGGTGATTTCCCTGATCCTTCGGATCGATCCTCATACCAAACGCGCGGGTAGTTTTGACCGCTTTCGCCCGCCGGACGTACAGCGAGCGACATCGCGACGGGTTGTTCCGATGCGACAAAGCTCAGTGCAATACCCGTTTAAAACCTCGCAAATACGTTGTAAAACGGAGTAAGCTCTGAAGTCAAAATTACCGCCTGAATTCGTGCGGGATCAGCCGACCCAAGCTGGACAAGGCTTGGCGCGATTCTCACGAGACGTTGTGCGCAGGTTGCTGTGCTATAACTTCGCATGCTGCACCCTCCCGCTTAAATGGGGTTTCCCAAGACCACGATGGAGAAAATGATGCAAAGACGAAACTTCATGCTCAAGTCGACCGCTGCGCTCGCTCTGGGAGGCCTCGCGCTTGCCGGCTGCACGACGACCTCGAACAAGGGCGAGCAAAAGACCGCCGGTGAGTCGGACGAACGGCGCTCCATCGACGCCGACGTCGACGCAACCATGCAGCGTCTGTACGCGACCGTCCGCGGCTCGCGCGAACTCGTCGGGAAGTCGCGCGGCGTGCTGGTGTTCCCGTCGGTTATCCAGGCGGGCTTCGTGATTGGCGCGCAATACGGCAAGGGCGCGCTGCGAGTCGGCGGCGGCACGGTCGGCTATTACAGCACGACCTCGGCATCGGTCGGCCTGCAGGCCGGCGCGCAATCCAAGTCGCTGATATTCCTGTTCATGACGCAGGACGCGCTCGACAAATTCCGCAACTCCGACGGTTGGGCTGCGGGCGTCGACGCATCGGTGGCGCTCGTGAAGATGGGCGCGAACGGCACGGTCGACACGACCACCGCCACTGCACCGGTCGAAGCGTTCATCCTGACGAATGCCGGCCTGATGGCCGACGTTTCGCTGGCCGGCACGAAGGTCTCGAAGCTGAAGATCTGACGCATCGCACGCCGGCTTCGGCTGGCGCGTTGCTCGCGGCAAAGCAAAACCGCCGCGCGGTACGACTTCCGGGGCGTGCCGCGCGGCGGTTTTGTCTTTTACCGGGACGCTCGCCTGGAGTTCAGGTCGTCGCGCGGTCGATCAGCTTGAAGCGTGCGCGTTTTTGCGCGCGCACGACAGCCTGATAGGCATCGACGTATTGCTGCGCCATCCGGTGCGACGTAAAGCGCTCTTCGAAGCGCTGCCGCACGCGTGCGCGCGAGAGCGTATGCAGGCGGTTGACGGCAGCCACCGCACCGATCTCGTCCTCGACAATGAAGCCCGAAACGCCCTCGTCGATCACTTCGGACACCGCGCCGCGGTTGAACGCGATCACCGGCGTGCCGCACGCCATCGACTCGATCATCACGAGGCCAAAGGGCTCCGGCCAGTCGATCGGAAAGAGCAGCGCATGCGCGCCGGAGAGAAAATCGGCCTTCTGGCTGTCGTTGATTTCGCCGACGAATTCCACGTAAGGCAGCTTGAGCAGCGGCGCAATCTCGCGCTCGAAGTACTCGTGATCGGCGGAATCGACCTTGGCCGCGATCTTGATTTGCATCCCGCAGCGGCCCGCAATGCGGATCGCGGTATCGACACGCTTTTCCGGCGAGATACGGCCGAGAAACGCGAGGTACTTCTGCTCGACGGGCTGCGGTTCGTAGAGCTTCTCCGGCAGGCCGTGATAGACCGTGGTCAGCCACTTGGCCTGCGGCAGCGGATGACGCTGCGAATCCGAAATCGAAATCACCGGCGCCGTGTTGAACGTATCGAAGACGGGCTGCTGTTCCGGCAGATCGAGCCGGCCATGCAGGGTCGTGACGAACGGCGTGTCCTGCCGCTTGAAGAGCGAGAACGAGTAATAGTCCATATGGAAATGGAGCACGTCGAATTCGTCGGCGCGGCGACGGACCATCTCCATCAGCAGCATGTGCGGGGCGATCCGGTCGCGGATTGCCGGATCGAGGCGCAGCGCGCGCGGCCAGACGGCTTCGAGGGTCGCTTTCGTCTGCGAATCGCCGGTTGCGAACAGCGTCACGTCGTGGCCGAGTTCGACAAGCGCCTCGGTGATATAGGACACGACGCGCTCGGTGCCGCCATACAGCTTCGGCGGAACCGACTCGGTCAGAGGGGCAATCTGGGCAATTCTCATTGATTCGTCTCCACGGGTCTTCACTTGCGGATGTCGGGCGCTCGATTGCGTTCGCGTTTTGCGTTCACGCTCGCGCGCCGTCGCTCCGGCTCGGCGCGCGCGGCCGTCCGGGCGCACGAGTATGACAGCCGCGCGGTGCGCCGGACAACGAGGTTTGCCCTAACTGGCGGCGCGTGGCGGATCGCGTTTCGATCCGGCCGCGCATGCACTTCGCGCCATGTAACGCGCGCAGGACCATTATCGACGCGAGCCGGGCAACTTCGTCCGACTCTTTCATTTCCATTGCCCTGTTACATTCAGGAAACATTCCCCCGACCAGGCCCGTGGGGGCCTATTTGACAGCTGCGCCCCGCAAATCGGCCAGAAAATTGTCGCGCCACACGCCCAGATCGTTTTCGCGCAGCGCGACCATGTTCGTCTTGTAGCGCTCCTGGCGCTCGGCGAGCGGCATCGAGAGCGCGCGTCCGAGCGCATCGCTCATGCCGACGATGTCGTGCGGATTGACCATCAGCGCACCCGTCATTTCGTCGGCGGCGCCGGCGAATTGCGACAGCACGAGCACGCCCGGATCGTCCGGATTTTGCGCAGCGACGTATTCCTTCGCGACGAGATTCATCCCGTCGCGCAACGGCGTGACAAGCCCGATCTGCGATTCCCGGAACAGCGACATCAGTTTCCAGCGGTCGTATCGCTGGTTGAGATACCGGATCGGCGTGTAGTCGAGGCCCGAATAGCGGCCGTTGATCCGCCCCGCTTCGTATTCGAGGTTCTGGCGGATCTGCTGATAGGTGTCGACGTCCGAACGCGTCGGCGGCGCGATCTGCACGAGCGTGACATTGCCGCGCCACTCGGGCGACTTCTCCAGGAACTGCTCGAACGCGCGAAAGCGCTCGACGAGACCCTTCGAATAATCGAGCCGGTCGACGCTCATGATCAGCTTGCGGCCTTCGAGGCTCTGCTTCAGGTCCATCACGTCCTGCCGCGCTTCGCCACGCCGCGCCTGCTCTGCGATTTCGTCGGGGAACACGCCGATCCGGTAGACGCCCGTCTTGAGCTTGCGCCCGAAGGCCTCGACCTGCCCGTCGGGCGTGGCGGTGCCGTGCGCGTGCCGTACGATGTAGTCGTGAAAAGCGATCCGGTCACCTTCCGTCTGAAATCCTACGACGTCATAGCAGCACAGCGACTTCACGAGTTCCGCGTGCGGCGGGATGTTCAACAGAATCTGCGGCGACGGAAACGGAATATGCAGGAAGAATCCCATGCGATTCGTCACGCCTTCGGAACGCAGCGCTTCGCCGAACGGGATCAGGTGATAGTCGTGGACCCAGACGATGTCGTCGGGTTGCAGCAGCTTGATCGCCTTGTGCGCGAGCCACGAATTCACGCGACGATAGCCCGCGTATTCCTCGCGGTCGTACACGGCCAGATCGTTGCGGTAGTGAAAGACCGGCCACAGCGTCGCGTTCGAAAAACCGCGGTAATACTGGTCGTAGTCCTTCTTCGGCAGGCCGACCGTCGCGAAGGTCACGGCACCGTCCTGGACGAGCGTCGGCCCGGAGTTCGCCACGCTCTCGCTCACCACGTCGCCGCTCCAGCCGAACCAGACACCCCCGCTGTCCTTCAGCGCGCCGAAAACGCCGACGGCAAGGCCGCCCGCCGAACCCTTGGTTTCGGTGGGCGAGGCAACTCGATTGGATACGACAACCAGGCGACTCATGTACTTCTCCTTGCTTCGAATCTGGGATGGGCTCGGGTTCGACGATGCGCATGCGCCGGGCATCCGGCGGGCGACACGTCGAACCGCGTCTGATTTTACGACTCGCGGGAAAGCGCAGGGTTTCCGGCGCCGTCGACCGGCGGCTGCTGCGTGGTCGAGGCCATCGCATGCGCGGACGGGTCGGGACCGGAGCGCTCGCCCCGGCTCGCCACCGGGTCGGCGGCCGTGTTGGCCGTGCTCGCCGCCTTCGGCGCGGGCCCCGCGCGTTCGAGCGGCGGCGCGAATTCGGTGTGCGGGACGTGCTCCTTGTCCGACGACAAATCCGCCCGCGTGCGCGGCAGATACTGCGGGTACGCTGCCTGCACGAAATTGAGCAGACCCTCGCGCACGCGGCATCGCAGGTCCCAGTTCAGGCCGGAATCGAACGAGCTGACGAGCACACGCAACTGCATCGAGCGCTCGGTGGCGTCGGTCACCTGCAGCACCTGCACGCGGCCGTCCCACTCCGGTGCGTGCTCCAGAATGCGTTCCAGTTCCTCTCGCAATGGCAGGATCGGCATGCGGTAATCGACGTAGAAGAACACCGTTCCGATGATTTGCGAGCTGTTGCGCGTCCAGTTCGTGAACGGGTTCTCGATGAACCATTGCAGCGGCACGATCAGGCGCCGCTGGTCCCAGATACGGATCGACACATAGGTGCCGGTGATTTCCTCGACGCGCCCCCATTCGCCCTGGATCACGACGACATCGTCGAGCCGGATCGGCTGCGAGAGCGCGATCTGAAGGCCCGCGATCAGGTTGCCGAGCACCGGCCGCGCCGCGATACCGGCGACCAGTCCGGCGACGCCCGCCGACGCGAGCAGGCTCGCCCCGATCTGCCGCACGCTCGGGAAGGTCATCAGCGCGCCGCCGAACCCGATGATCACGATCACGACCATCACCGAGCGCGCGAGCACGCGCGCCTGCGTGTGGATGCGGCGCGCGTGGAGGTTGTTCTCGGTGTCGAGCGGATGCGCCTGCACGATCGCCTCGCCGACCGCGCCCGCCGAACGCGCCGCGAGAAACGTCAGCGCGACGATCAGCGCCACGGTCGCGAGATCGCGCAGCACGGCGGCGAACGGCAGCGTATCGGGCGCCTCGAACAGCACAAAGCCCAGCGCGAGGATGATAAGCAGGACGAGCGCGGGCGTGTCGATATAGCGCAGCACGACGCTTATCAGCGGATACGGCCGCGCGATGCGCTTAAGGATGCGCGAGCCCACGCGATGCACGCCGATCGCGAACACCACGCCGACCGCCGCGACACAGAGCGCGCCGGGCCACGTGTGCAGCGGCGCTTCGGCAATGCGAAGGAAATCGTCGAAGGAGATCATGAGCGTCGTGGAATCAGCCTCGCTGGAAGGTGTTGACGACGGTCGGAATACCACGCGTGACGACGCGGGCCCGGCGCGGAGAAGGCGCAAGTCACGGGCAAAAAAACAAACGGCCGGTCACGCGGACCGGCCACGCCGGTTCTGCGCCGGACGCGGGGCAATGCCCGGCATCCGGCGTCAGCACACGATATTCAGCGCTCCGCCTTGCACGGAAATGCCTTGCCGAGGCCGAGCGAAACCATCGTGGTGGCGTTGAAGCCCGCCTTGTCGGGGTTGTCGGCGATGTACTTGCGCACCGCGTCGGTGAGTTGTTGCGGTTTCACATCAGCGGGCAGACAAAAGTATTGTCCGACTTGCGGGCCAGAGGTTCCCCCGATCGCCTCGATCGTGTTGTAAATGCCGTCCGACGCGCCTTCGATATAGGACGCGCACGCGCTGCGCGACACCGGATCGGTCTTGGTGCAGAGCTTGTTGAGATCGTTGCCGGTGAACGCGGCCGCGGAAAGCGGCGCTGCAAGGACACTGGCCATCACGAAAAACCGCAGCATGATGTTCCTTTTCTAGTTGAGCGGTTGCGATTCGGGTGTTTGAGTCGGGGTCCTGGCCATTCGATTGGTCGCGCGCAACTCTCGTTTTCGTTTTGCCCGCGCCGACGCCTCGCTGAACGTGTTTCGCCGCCGGGTTTCCACAGAACGCCGGGCGTGGGTCATCGCACCCCGGCAACCGCATTATTTTGCACTGTTTGCGCCGCTTTGCGGAGCGCTCGCGCCGCCTTGCTGCATCGACTGCAGACGGGCCGCGAGCCCTTCCGCGACGTCCTTCTCGTTGTATTTCCACGCGAAATCGACCGCGGTCATGCCGATCTGGTTCTTCACGCGCAGGTCGGCGCCTTCGTCGAGCAGCAGCTTCACCGTCGACAAATGCCCGCCGCGCGCCGCCATCATCAAAGGCGTCGTGCCGTTGGGCGAGCCGGCGTCGATATAGGCCGAATGGTCGAGCAGGATTTTCACGATGTCGTCGTGGCCGTTGGTCGCCGCGTAATGCAGCGGCGTCCAGCCCTTCTTGTTCACCTCGGCTTCCTTTGCGATCAGCAGGTTCACGAACGTCGCGTCGCCGTTGAGGGCCGCGAGCATCATCGCGTTTTCGCCCGCCGGGTCCTGCTTTTCGAGGTCGGTCTTCGGGTTGTCGGCGAGAATCTGGCCGACCTTGTCCGATTTCTCCCGCGCCGCGATCACGAGGAGCGGCGTTCCGGTGTTGTCGACGAGATTCGGGTCCATGCCCTGAGCGAGCTGCTTCTTCACCTCCGATACATCGTCGAACTTGATGGCCTTGATCATCGTATCGACGGGTGCGGCGAACGCGGGTTGCGCGAGCGCGCAGGCCGCAAGCACGACACCCGCGAGCACGGCGCGCGCGTGACTGAACCGGCGACCGGAGTCGAAACGGGACGAAGAAGCGTTGAGCATCGAGTAGTTGTTCATGTGAGCCTTGAATTGCCTGATTGCGTTCGTTGAAACTGCTGATCGAGTCGCATCATGCGCCCGGCCGCGCGATCTTGAAGAGCCGGAAGAAGTTGTCGGTGGTGGCCTCGGCGAGCGCTTCGTCGGCCATGCCGCGCAGTTGCGCGATGAAACGTCCGACATAACTGACGTAAGCAGGTTCATTCGGCTTGCCGCGATACGGCACGGGCGCGAGATACGGCGAATCGGTTTCGATCAGAAGCCGTTCGAGCGGCACGCGTTGCGCGACATCCTGCACGTCCTTCGCGCTCTTGAACGTGACGATGCCTGACAGCGAGATGTAAAAATTCTGCGCGAGTGCGGGTGCGGCGACGCTCCATGGCTCGGTGAAACAGTGCATCACGCCGCCGGGCACGCTCGCGCGCTCCTCTTCCATGATGCGCAGCGTGTCTTCCGACGACGAGCGCGTATGCACGATGAGCGGCTTGCCCGTCGCGTGCGCCGCGCGGATATGTGTGCGAAAGCGTTCACGCTGCCATTCCATGTCGGCGATGCTGCGGCCTTCCAGGCGGTAATAGTCGAGCCCCGTCTCGCCGATCGCGACGACCTTCGGATGCGACGCCAGTTCGACCAGTTGCGCGACGCTCGGCTCTTCGGCGTCTTCATGATCGGGATGCACGCCCACCGACGCGTAGATGTTCTCGTGCTTTTCCGCGAGTTCGAGCACCGAAGGCAGCGTCTCCAGATCGACCGATACGCACAGCGCGTGCGTGACCTGAAGCTCGCGCATTTTGGCGAGCACTTCAGGCATGCGGTCGGCCAGGCCTTCGAAATTGATGTGGCAATGTGAATCGACAAACATGTGGCGTTCCTGTGTTGACTCGACGGCAGTGCGGATCAGGCGGATCAGGCGGTTCCGGCGGTGCTCGGCGCTTCGAGACGCCGGCCGAGGATCACTAGATCGCGCTCGACGCCATCGAGCGCCGCTACGCGCGGCAGCGTGCCCCACGCTTCGAAGCCAAAGGCCTGGAAGAGTCTGACGCTCGGCACGTTGTGTCCGAAGACGAAGCCGAGCACGGTATCGATCTGAAGCTCGGGCGCCTTTTCGAGCGCAGCTTGCAGAAGTTTCTTGCCGAGGCCTTTACCGCGCGCGCTTTCATCGAGATAAATGCTGACTTCGGCCGTGCGCGAATAGGCCGGGCGACCGTAGAAGTCGGAAAAACTCAGCCACGCGACGATCTTCCCGCCCTCTTCGACCACCCACAGCGGCCGTGCGTGCGGTCCGTGCGCATGAAACCACGCGACGCGGCTTTCGACCGTCACCGGATCGAGGTCGGCGGTGACCTGACGGGAAGGCACCGTCGAGTTGTAGATGGCGACGATCGCGGGAAGGTCGTCGAGAGTGGCGTCGCGGTAGGTCGGGCTCATGAATGACAGTGGCAGTGTTCAATTCGCGAAAACGTCGCGATAACCGATGAAAAGCTCTTCGAAGACGAGCCGCGCGTTCAGCGGATGGTTTTCCACCGCGCGCTGGCGGGTGACCGTCTTCATGTAGCGGACGAGCGCGTCGCCGTCTGCCTGGCGGGCGCAGCGATCGAGCGCCTTCGCGGCATTCGGAAAGTAGCGCGGACGGCCCGCCGTGCGCTGCGCGAGCAGATCGTAGAGCCAGCGCTGCAGCCAGCCGAGCACCAGCGGCACGGGCAGCTTTTGAAGATTTTCGCCGCACGCGAAGGCGTCGCAGTTCGGGCCGGCTGCGAGTTGCGCCAGGGTGAAATCGCGCAGCGGCCGATTTTCGTCGGCGGCGAGCGCGAGCGCTGCGAGCGGCGCGCCGCCGGCTTCCGAGAGAAGCGCCGCCGGATCGGCGACGCCCTGCTCCGCGAGCCAAGCGACTGCCGCGTCGGGCTGCGGCACGGACATCGGCCACTGGCGGCAGCGGCTGATGATCGTCGGCAGCAGGCGGTCGACGCGCGCCGAAACCAGCAGGAACACGACGCCCGAAGGCGGTTCTTCCAGTGTCTTCAGCAACGCGTTCGCCGCGGCGACGTTAAGCGCCTCGGCCGGATACAGCAGCACGACGCGCGCGCCGCCGCGATGCGAGCCGAGACTGCAGAAATCCAGCAGCGCGCGAACCTGTTCGATCTTGATTTCCTTGCTCGGCGTGCGCGTTTTCTTGCCTTCGTCGCCGTCGGACTTTTCGTCCGATTCGCCTTGCTGCGCGCCGACGAGCGCCGCCAGCGCCTCGGGCACCAACGCGCGGTAATCCGGGTGATTGCCCTGGCTGAACCACACGCACGCCGCGCATTTCCCGCAGGGCTCGCCATTGGGCTGCTGCGCTTCGCAGAGCAGCCCCTGCGCGAGGTGCTGCGCGAACTTCAGTTTGCCGATGCCCGCTTCGCCATGCAGCAACAGCGCATGCGGCCAGTGCGCGCGCAATTGCTGGAGTCGGGACCAGTCATCGGTTTGCCAGGGATAGATCATGTTCTATATCAGATACTTGCGACGACTTCTTCGAGTTCTTGCTGAATATCTTCGATGGACCGTGTTGCGTCGACGATCACGAAGCGTTCCGGCGATTCCGCAGCCCGTCGCAGATATTCGTCGCGCGTGCGGTTGAAAAACGCCTCCGACTCGCTCTCGAACTTGTCCGGCGCGCGTGCCGCGCCGCGCCGTTCACTGGCGGTCGCCGTCGGCACGTCGAAGAGCACGGTCAGATCCGGCTGGAAACCGCCCTGCACCCACCGCTCCAGCGCCTCCAGCTTGTCGCGCGGCAGCCCGCGGCCGCCACCCTGATACGCGAATGTTGCATCGGAAAAACGGTCGGAGAGCACCCAGTCGCCGAGCGCGAGCGCCGGCTCGATCACCTGCGCGAGATGTTCGCGGCGCGCCGCGAACATCAGGAGCGCCTCGGTTTCGAGGTCCATCGGCTGGTTCAGCAGGATGCCGCGCAGCGTCTCGCCGAGCGCCGTGCCGCCGGGCTCGCGCGTCATGACAACCGAACGCCCGAGCGGTGCGACGCGCGCTTCGAGTCGCTTTCTGAACCAGTCGAGATGGGTCGTCTTGCCCGCGCCGTCGATACCTTCGAACGTGATGAATTTGCCGCGCGCCATCATTGACCCCGGATGTACTTGTCGACGGCCTTGTTGTGCTCGCCGAGATTGTCGGAAAAGATGCTGCTGCCGTCGCCGCGCGACACGAAATAGAGCGCGGTGCTCGACGCCGGATTCATCGTCGCGGCGAGCGCGGCGACGCCGGGCAGCGCGATCGGCGTCGGCGGGAGGCCGTTGCGCGTGTAGGTATTGTACGGAGTGTCCGTTTGCAGGTCCTTTTTCTTCAGCCGCCCGCCGTAAGCCGGGCCGAGACCGTAAATCACCGTCGGGTCGGTCTGCAGCGGCATGCCGATCTTCAGCCGGTTCGCGAATACCGCCGCGACGAGCGGCCGGTCTGCCGCGCGCCCGGTCTCCTTCTCGACGATCGACGCCATGATGAGCGCCTCGTAAGGCGTCTTGTAAGGCAGATCCGGCGCGCGCGCGTTCCAGGCTTCGGTAAGCCGCAGTTGCATCAGCCGGTACGCGCGCTTGTAGACGGCGAGATCGCTCGTGCCCTTGTCGAAGAGATAGGTGTCCGGGAAAAAGAGCCCTTCCGCCGACGCCTTGTCCACTTCCGGCGCGCCGATCGTCTTCAGCAAATCAGTGTCGCTCATGCCGGCGGTGTCGTGCGCAAGCGCCGGATTACCGTCGAGTTCGGCGCGCATTTTCTGCAGCGTCCAGCCTTCGATGACGGTTGCCACGTATTCGTTCACGTCGCCGCGCGCGATCTTCTGCAGCACCTCGTAAGGTGTGATGCCGCTCTTGAACTCGTAATTGCCCGACTTCAGCTGCGATTGCAGGCCGAGCACGCGCGTCATCAGCACGAAGAGCTCGGGCTCGACCGAGACGCCGCCGCGGTTCAACTGGGCGCTGACGCTGCGCAGGCTGCTGTGGGGCTTGATGGTGACGTCGAGTTGCGGCGAGGCGAGCGTAACGGGGCTCGTCGCCCAGTGATACACGCCGCCGGCGAGCGCGATCACGATCGCGACGGCCACCGCCGCCGCGATGAAGCATTTCTTCAAGAGGGACATGCGAAACACGCTTGAGATAGACCCCATATAATACTTGTTCGCTTCCGCCAAAGTCAGGATTGACTTCCAGCACACTCCATGAATTCCCCGACCGCCTCACCCGACATCACCGAATTCACCGCCGTGCTGAACGCGGGCGCGTTCATGCCGCTCACGCAGTTCGGCGTCATCGACGTCAAGGGCGAAGACGCCGCCACGTTCCTTCACACCCAGCTGACCAACGACGTCCAGCATCTCGATGCCTCGACCGCACGCCTCGCCGGCTATTGCTCGCCGAAGGGGCGCTTGCTCGCATCATTCCTGATGTGGCGCACGGGTGATGCCGTGCGCCTCCTGATTTCGCACGACGTGCAGGCGCCGGTCCAGAAGCGTCTCTCGATGTTCGTTCTGCGCGCGAAGGCGAAACTGTCCGACGCGACGCCGGAAGTCGGCGCGATCGGCTTTGCGGGCGACGTCCGCGCGGCGCTCTCCGGCATCTTCGACGCGTTGCCTGACGGTGTGCACGTGAAAGTGGAAGGTCCGCACGGCGCGCTGATCCGCGTGCCGGACGCGGCGCACCGCGCGCGGTTCCTGTGGGTGGGACCGAAAGCCGATATCGAGGCGCAACTTCCAAAACTCGAAGCGAAACTCACGCGCGCGTCGGCGTCGATGTGGGACTGGCTCGACATTCACGCGGGCGAACCGCGCATCACGCAGCCGACGTCGGAGCAGTTCGTCCCGCAGATGGTCAATTTCGACGTGCTCGGCGGCGTGAACTTCAAGAAGGGCTGCTATCCGGGACAGGAGATCGTCGCGCGCAGCCAGTATCGCGGCACGCTCAAGCGGCGCACGGCACTCGCGCACGCGGAATCTGCGAATCCCGGCGACGAGGTCTTTCACTCCGACGACCCCGGCCAGCCGTGCGGCATGGTCATCAACGTGGCGCCGGCGCGAGATGGCGGCGTCGATTGCCTCGTCGAGATCAAGCTCGCGGCGCTCGATCACGGCGCGGTGCACGTCGGCTCGTCCGACGGACCGGCGCTCGCGTTTTTGCCGCTGCCCTACGCTTTCCCCGCCGACGCCTGATAACCCGAGCCTGAGCGCAACCATGTGCCTGATCGTTTTCGACTGGCGGCCCGATGCGCATCGCTCGGGGAGCGTTCGTCCACTTCTCACGCTTGCCGCGAACCGCGACGAGTTCTTTCGCCGCGACACCGAGCCGCTTTCCTGGTGGGCGGATGCGCCGAACGTGCTCGCGGGCCGCGATTTGTCGGGCGGCGGAACGTGGCTCGGCGTGACGCGCGACGGACGTTTCGCCGCGCTCACGAACTATCGCGCGCCGAGCGAAGTGCGCACCGATGCGCCAACGCGCGGTGCGCTCGTTTCCGACTTTCTCGCCGATGCGCCGGTTGCACCGCTCGACTATCTGCACCGCGTGGCCCGCGAAGGCGATCGCTATAACGGTTTCAACCTGCTCGTCGGCGATTTCACGCGGCGTGAGATCGGCTGGTACGGCAATCGGGCCGATACGCCGCCGTCGCTGCTCGAACCGGGCGTGCACGGGCTGTCGAACAGCCTGCTGAACACGCCCTGGCCGAAGCTCGTCGCCCAGCGCGACGCGTTGCGCGACCTGATCCACGAAAGCGATGAAAGCGGACAGCCTTCGCTCGACCTGCTGATTGACACGCTGCGCGATCCGCGCATCGCCAACGACGACCTGCTGCCCGCAACCGGCATCTCAATCGAACGCGAGCGCGTGCTCTCGGCGGCATTCATCGAATCGCCCGACTACGGCACGCGCAGCACGACGGCGCTGCAAGTTTTCGAATTCGACGACGGCCTGAAGGTCGAGATCAAGGAACGCAGCGACGACGACGGCTCGCATCGCATCGTGCGGCCGGGCGCGTTCGAGCGCAGCTTCGCGTTCGACGTGGAGCGCTAGGCGCCTCGCCTACGATTCGAGCGCATCCCGCAAAGCGCGGACCGCGTCGGCGTGCGCATGCGCGACGTCCGGCACGAAGCCGCCCATCTTGAAGAATTCGTGGATCATCCCTTCGTAGCGCACGAGCGTCACGGTCACACCCGCGTCATCGAGTTTCCGCGCATAGGCGACGTCTTCGTCGAATAACGGATCGTGGTCCGCCGCCGCGATCCACGCGGGCGCCACGCCTTTGAAATCGGGCTGGCCGCGCGCGGCGTCGAGCGGAGCAAAGCGCCAGTCGTCGCGTTCCGAGTCGTCGTTGAGATATTGCGCGAAGAACCACTGGATCGTCTCGCCCGACAGCAGAAAACCTTCTGCATAGCGCGTGTGCGAGCCGGTCTGCTGGCGCGCGCTCACGCCCGGGTAGATCAGCAACTGCAGCCGCAGCGCGAGCCCCGCGTCACGCGCAAGCGCCGCGCAGACGGTCGCGAGCGTGCCGCCCGCGCTGTCGCCGCCGACCGCCATGCGCGCCGCATCGATACCGAACGTGCCGGCCTGCGCGTGGAGCCACTGAAGCGCGTCGAATGCGTCGTTCATGGCGACCGGAAACTTGTGCTCGGGCGCGAGCCGGTAATCAACCGATGCCACGACGCAGCAGGCATCGCTCGCGAACTTGCGGCACAGCGCGTCGTGCGTGTCGACGCTGCCGACGGTGAAGCCGCCGCCATGGAAAAACACCAGCGCGGGCGCGGGCTGCGCCCAGCTTGGCTCGAACGGAAAATAGAGGCGCGCGCGGATCGCGGCGCCATCGCGGGTCGGGACGTCGACGTCCTGAACGTCGTACATCGGCGCCGGCGCAATGTCGAGGATCTGCGCGCTCATCGCGTACGCCGCGCGCGCCTGTTGCGGGGACAGCGTGTGATACGGCGGACGATTGGCCCGCGCGACCATTTCGAGAATCTGCGCGATCTTGGGATTGAGCGGCATGGATCAGGAAAACGCGTTCGGAGTCAGTTGCCCGCTTTCACGCCAGGCTTCAACGAAAGCGGATCGGTGGGATTGCGCAACTGCGCGATGTCGTCGAGGCGCAATTGCACCGACGCCATGATGATCGGATGCGTGATCACGTAGAAACGGCGCTCGCGGATGGCGTCGAACGTGATCTCGGCGACTTCCTGCGCCGAGAGCCGTCCGCCCTGCACCGCCTTCGTCAATTGCCTGCCGGCGAGTTTCTGCGACGCGGTCAACGGCGCGTCGTTGCGCAGGTCACCGGGACGCACGCGCTCGGCGTTCGCGATGCCGGTCGGCACGAACGCCGGACACAGCAGCGAGCAGTCGACCTGGCCGCCCGCGAGCCTCAGGTCGTGATAGAGCGTCTCCGTCATTCCGACGACCGCGTGCTTGGACGCGTTGTAGACGCCCATCGCGGGCGCCGCGAGCAGGCCCGCGACCGACGCCGTGTTGACGATATGCGCCGGCTCGTTCTGCGCGAGCATGACCGGCGTGAAGGCGCGCAACCCGTTCGCGACGCCCATCACGTTGACGCCGAACACCCATCGCCAGTCGTTCGCGCTGTTTTCCCAGACGAAGCCACCCGCGCCGACGCCCGCATTGTTGAAGAGCAGATGCACGGCGCCGAAGGTGTCGAGCGTGGTCTTGGCGAGGGCGTCGACCTGCGTGGCATCGGCGACGTCGGTCGGCACGCCGAGCGCCTCGGCGCCCGATGCGCTCAGCATCTCGACGGTTTCGGCGAGCGCGTTCGGGTCGATATCGGCAAGCACGAGCTTCATGCCGAGCGACGCGCCCTTGATCGCGAACTCGCGGCCGAAGCCGCTGCCGCCGCCGGTGATCACCGCGACCTTGCCTTCGAACTGATCCACGCTCGGTTCCTTTTTCGCTGTGACTGGGTCGGGAGGTCAGATCAGCTTCACGAGCTGCTTGCCGAAGTTGCGGCCCTTGAGCAGGCCGAGGAACGCTTCCGGCGCGTTTTCGAGGCCGAGCGCAATGCTCTCGCGATAATGCAGCTTTTTCTGCGCGACCAGCCCGCCGAGTTGCGCGAGCGCCTGCGGCCAGTCCTCCATATGCTCGCTCACGATGAAGCCCTGCAGTTTCAGCCGCTGCGTGAGGATGAGCGCGGGGCGCTTGAGCGGCAGCGGCGCGCCGTCGTAGCCCGCGATCATCCCGCACAAAGCGATGCGGCCGAACGCGTTCATGCGCAGGAGCACCGCGTCGAGCACTTCGCCGCCGACGTTCTCGAAGTAGCCGTCGATGCCGTTCGGCACGGCGGCCTTCAGGTCTTCGTGAAGCTTGCCGGCCTTGTAGTCCACGCAGGCGTCGAAGCCGAGCGATTCGACCACGTAGCGGCACTTGTCCTCGCCGCCCGCGATGCCGACCGCGCGGCAGCCCGCGGCCTTCGCCAGCTGCCCGACGACGCCGCCGACCGCGCCGCTCGCCGCGCTCACGACGACGGTTTCGCCCGCTTTCGGCTCGATGATCCGGTTGAGCCCGTACCAGCCTGTTACGCCCGGCATCCCGACCGGGCCGAGATAGGCCGAGAGTGGCACGTGGGTGTCGTCGACGACTTTCAGGTTCGTGCCGTCCGACGTGCCGTAGTCCTGCCAGCCGAACATGCCGACGACCTTGTCGCCCGCCTTGAACTTCGGATGTTTCGACTCGACCACTTCGCCCACCGTCCCGCCGATCATCACTTCGTTAAGCGGTTGCGGCGGCGCATACGACTTGGTGTCGTTCATGCGGCCGCGCATGTACGGATCGAGCGAGAGGTAGTGATTGCGCACGCGCACCTGGCCGTCGCCGAGCGGAGCGAGCGGCGTTTCGACGAGCCGGAAGTTGTCGGCGCGCGCCTCGCCTTCGGGGCGCGAGACCAGCAGGATTTGTCGGTTTTGCTCGGTCATGCGTGTCTCCTTTGTCGACCAGGGTTGGCCTCTCAGCGCTTACTCTAGTCCCTTGCAACAGGGTTGCTGACGTTATCGCGGCTCATCTTCGCAGCCCAAGCCGGGGACCGATCTTCAGGCATCGCTCGGACCGGGCTTCGCGGCGGGATCGGAGCGGAGCTTCTGTTTCACGATGTCGCGCCCGACGGCGAGCCGCTTCATGTATTTGAACGTGCCGAGCGCCTTCGCGACGAAGTGGCCTTCGCTGTCGCGGATTTCGCCTTCGCAATAGGCCATCGTGGTCGAGCGGTGCAGCACGCGGCCGAAAGCGCGCAGCTCGCCCCGGCCGGGCTGCATAAAATTGACTTTCATCTCGACGGTGACGACGCCGATGCCATCGCCCGCGAGACTGCGCGCGGCCATGGCGAGCGCGACGTCGGCGAGGGTCATCGTTACGCCGCCGTGAGCGATGCCCCACGTGTTCAGGTGGCCGCTCGCGAGCGGCATCGCGACTTCGCTCGCGCCGTCGGCGGCTTTGATGAGCTGGACGCCGAGGTTGTCTACAAAGGGACTCTCGATGACGGGGTCGCGCGGGTCTTGGGACATCGTTGCGCTCACACTTCGTAGTCGACGCACTGGCGCCCTTCGGTCACGGCGCCGACGAAATCCTTGATCGCGACGTGCTTCGGGTGCTTTTGATAGGAATCGAGGGCGGCGCTGTCGTCGAAGTCGGAGACGAGGACGACGTCGAAGGTCGAGCCCGGAAGACCGAGCCCGATGCCCACTTCGAAATGCCCCTGCCCCTGGACGATGCTGCGGCAGGTTTCCAGCGTGGCTTTCAGTTTTTGTGCGTTCTCGGCGCGATCGGCGCCTTCGGCGGTTGCCTTCAGTTTCCACATGACGATGTGACGCAGCATGGGCGGCTCCTTCGGGGAATTTGATCGAGGGCCCCAAGCGTATCAAATGCGGCAGCGACGCGCTTGGGCTCCCTCACTTCAAACGACCTCGAACAACCCTGCCGCCCCCTGGCCGCCCCCAATACACATCGTCACCACGACGAACTTCGCCCCGCGCCGTTTCCCTTCGATCAGCGCATGCCCGGTCAGCCTTGCGCCCGAAACCCCATACGGATGCCCGACCGCGATCGCACCGCCGTTCACATTGAGCCTGCCGTTCGGAATTCCGAGCGTGTCGCGGCAATACAGAACCTGCACGGCAAACGCCTCGTTCAGTTCCCACAGACCGATGTCCTCGACCTTGAGACCGGCGCGCTTGAGCAATTTGGGAACAGCAAACACCGGTCCGATTCCCATCTCATCCGGCTCGCACCCCGCCACCGCGAACCCGCGGAAAATCCCCAGCGGCTGCAGCCCTTCCCGCTCCGCAACCGACGCGTTCATCACGACGCAAGCTGAAGCGCCATCGGAAAACTGGCTCGCGTTGCCCGCCGTGACGACGCCGCCCGGCAGCGCAGTACGAATCTTCGATACCCCTTCAAGCGTTGTATCCGCCCGAATGCCCTCGTCCGCGGCGATCGTCACTTCCTTCGTGAAGAGTTGCCCCGAGGCCTTGTCGGCGACACCGGCCAGCACCGTCATCGGCACGATCTCGTCGTTGAAGCGACCCGCCGCCTGCGCCGCCGCCGCGCGCTGCTGAGACTGCACGCCGTATTCGTCCTGGCGATCCCTCGAAATCTCGTAGCGCTTCGCGACGTTTTCCGCTGTCTGCAGCATCGACCAGTAGATCGCCGGCTTGTGCTCCATCAGCCAGCCGTCGGTCAGCATGTGCTGGTTCATTTCGTTCTGCACGCACGAAATCGACTCGACCCCGCCCGCCACATAAACATCGCCCTCGCCCGCGATCACGCGCTGCGCCGCAAGAGCGATCGTCTGCAGGCCCGACGAGCAGAAGCGGTTCACCGTCATGCCGGGCACCGTGACCGGCAGGCCGGCGCGCAGCGCGATGTTCGCGCCCGTCGCGCCTTCGGGATTGGCGCAGCCCATGATCACGTCCTCGACGCGCGCCGGGTCGATCCCCGCGCGCTCGACTGCGGCCTTCGTCACATGGCCGCCGAGCGTCGCGCCGTGTGTCATGTTGAATGCGCCGCGCCAGGATTTGGCGAGGCCCGTGCGTGCTGTCGATACGATTACTGCGTCCGTCATGTTGTCTCCTGCAATTGATGTTCGGTGTATTTCAGCGCGCAAGCAAAGCGCTCGAATCGATGCGCCCGACGCCCGCGGCCGTCATGTCTTCCCAGGCTTTCGCGAGCGACCCGTTGAGGTCGATCGCGCGGCACGCGTCTTCGATCACGCTCACCGCGAAGCCCGCGCTGCGCGCATCGAGCGCAGACCACGCGACGCAATAGTCGGTCGCGAGTCCGCACAGATAGACGTGCGTGACGCCCACGTCGTGCAGATAGCCGGCGAGGCCCGTCGGTGTCCTGCGGTCGGCTTCGACGAATGCCGAGTAGCTGTCGACATCCGCGTGATGGCCCTTGCGGATCACGAGCCGCGCGTGCGGCACGTCGAGATCGCGATGCAGCGCGGCGCCTTCGGTGTCCTGCACGCAATGGGTCGGCCAGAGAACCTGTTCGCCGTAGGGGAGCGTCGTCATCTCGAAGGGCGCGCGGCCCGCGTGATTGGCCGCGAACGAAATGTGCCCGCGCGGATGCCAGTCCTGCGTCAGCACGACATGCGAAAACTCGCGGGCAAGGCGGTTCACGATGGGCACGATTTCATCGCCGCGCGCGACCGCGAGGGCACCGCCCGGCATGAAATCGTTCTGGACGTCGACTGCGAGCAGGACTTCGTCTGCGCCTTTCATCGCCGGCTCCGTGTTGGCTGTGAAAACTTAGCTGTTGAAACCCTTGCCCTGCGCGGCGAGTTCAGTCACGCGCTTCGCGGGCACCCAGGCGTCGCCGTTCGGCTGCGCGGCGTATTTGCGGATCGCGCGCTCGACGTTGTAGAGGCCGACCGTATCGGCGTACAGCATCGGGCCGCCGCGATAGAGCGGGAAGCCGTAGCCCGTGAGATAGACCATGTCAATATCCGACGCCTTCGACGCAATCCCCTCATCGAGAATCGTCGCGCCTTCGTTGACGAGCGCGAGCACGAGCCGCTCGACGATCTCGTCGTCGGAAATCTTGCGGCGCTCGATGCCCCGCTCCTTCGAATACGCAACGATCATCTCGTCGACGAGCTTCGACGGCAGGGCGTTGCGCTCGCCCGCCTTGTAGTCGTACCAGCCTGCGCCGGTCTTCTGGCCGAAGCGGACGGCCTCGCACAGGCGATCCGCGATGCGCGAATAGTGCAACTCCGGCTGCTCGCGATAGCGGCGCTTGCGGATCGCCCAGCCGATATCGTTGCCGGCGAGATCGCTCATGCGAAACGGTCCCATCGCAAAGCCGAATTTCTCGATCGCGCGATCGATCTGCGCGGGCAGCGCGCCTTCTTCGAGCATGAAGAGCGCCTGGCGGATGTACTGCTCGATCATCCGGTTGCCGATGAAACCGTCGCAGACGCCCGAGACCACCGCGGTCTTCCTGATCTTCTTCGCGAGCTGCATCACGGTGGCGAGCACGTCCTTCGCGGTCTTCTCGCCACGCACGACTTCGAGCAGCTTCATCACGTTGGCGGGACTGAAGAAATGCATGCCAACCACGTCTTCCGGACGCTTCGTGAAGGCGGCGATCTTGTCGACGTCGAGCGTCGAGGTGTTCGATGCGAGGATCGCGCCGCGCTTCCCGACTTCATCGAGCTTGCTGAACACCTGCTCCTTCACGCCGAGTTCCTCGAACACGGCTTCGACGATGAGATCGGCCTGCCCGAGGTCTTCATAAGCGAGCGTCGGTGTGATGAGCGCCATGCGCTGTTCGAGCTTCTCGGCCGTGAGCTTGCCCTTCTTCACCTGCGCTTCATAGTTCTTGCGGATGGTGGCGATGCCGCGGTCGAGCGCTTCCTGCTTCGTCTCCAAGAGCGTGACCGGCAGCCCCGCGTTGAGGAAGTTCATCGCGATGCCGCCGCCCATCGTTCCCGCACCGATCACGCCGACGCGATCGATCGCGCGCACGGGCGTGTTCGACGGCACATCGGGAATCTTGCTCGCCGCGCGTTCGCCGAAGAACGCATGTCGCAGCGCGCGGCTCTCGGGCGTCTGCACGAGCGCGAGAAAGCACTCGCGCTCGAAGGCGAGACCCTTGTCGAAGCCTTGCTTCACGCCCGCTTCGACGGCGTCGATGCACTTGTGCGGCGCCGGGAAATTCCTGGCGATGGCCGCGACGCTGTTGCGCGCGAACTGGATGAAGCCCTCGGCATTCGGATGCTCGATCTTGCGGTCGCGCACTTTCGGATGCGGGCCGCTGCGTGCGCCGGCTTCTTTCGCGAAGCGGATGGCTTCGTCGAGCAGATCGCCCGCGGCAATCGCATCGAAGAGCGCCGTGCCCGCGAGCTTTTCGGACATCACGGGCGTCCCCGACACGATCATGTTCAGCGCGGTTTCGAGGCCGACGGCGCGCGGCAGGCGTTGCGTGCCGCCTGCGCCCGGCAGGATGCCGAGCTTCACTTCGGGCAGCGCGATCTGCGCACCCGGCGCGGCCACGCGGTAATGGGCGCCGAGCGCCAGTTCGAGCCCGCCGCCCATCGCGACGCTGTGGATCGCCGCGACGACTGGCTTCGCGCTGCCCTCGACCGCCTGAATGACGGTGTGCAGCGTCGGTTCCTGGGTGGCTTTCGGCGTGTTGAATTCGGTGATGTCGGCCCCGCCGGAGAACGCGCGGCCGGCGCCGGTGATCACGATGGCCGACACCGCTGCATCGTCGCGCGCACGCTCGATGCCTTCGACGATCCCGAGCCGCGTCGAGTGTCCAAGGCCGTTGACGGGCGGGTTGTCGAGCGTGATGACGGCGATGCCGTCGCGGATGGTGTAGTCCACTGCCATTTCGTCTGCCTCCATTCGATACCGCCTGCGCTGACGCGAAGCGGTCACGGTGTCTCGGGATATTCTGAGTTACCGCGCCAGAATACACAAAAAAGAACGATCGTTCAATTTGTGATGGCAATCGAATGTCGGGGATTACCCGGTCCTGCCCGTCCCGGTGTCCGCGAAAGGGGCGTCAGGCGGGGTCTTCGGCGACGCTCGGCAGCACGTAATCGCGATACAGCTCGCGCAGACGGAGCTTCAGCAGCTTGCCCGTTGCGGTGTGCGGAAGTTCGTCGGCGAAGACGACGTCGTCGGGTACCCACCATTTCGCGACCTTGCCTTCGTAGAACCCGCGCAGTTCCTCGCGCGTCACCGTCGCGCCCGGACGCAGCACCGCCACGATGAGCGGCCGCTCCGTCCACTTCGGATGCGAGCACGCGATGCATGCCGCCTCCGCCACCTGCGGATGCGACACAGCGATGTTCTCCAGATCGATTGAGCTGATCCACTCGCCGCCCGACTTGATCACGTCCTTGCTGCGGTCGGTGATCTGCATGAAGCCGTCGGGATCGATGGTCGCGACGTCGCCGGTCGGGAACCAGCCGTCGACTAGCGGCGACTCGTCGCGGCGGAAGTAGCTGTCGATCACCCACGGTCCGCGCACGTGCAGGTCGCCGAACGAGCGGCCGTCCCACGGCAGTTCGCGGCCGTCGTCGCCGACGACTTTCATGTCGACGCCGAAGATCACGTGCCCCTGCTTCTCGCGCGACTTGCGCTGCTCTTCGGGCGGGCGCTGCTTCTGCCTGAAGTTCAGGCGCGCGAGCGTGCCGAGCGGCGACATCTCCGTCATCCCCCACGCGTGAATCACCTCGACGCCGTACTGGTCCTCGAATGCGCGCAGCATCGCGGGCGGACACGCCGAGCCGCCGATCACCGTGCGCCTGAGCGTCGAAAAGCGTACGTCCGCCTCCTTCATGTAATTGAGCAGGCCGAGCCAGACGGTCGGCACGCCGGCCGAGTAGGTGACGCCCTCGGCTTCCATCAGTTCGTAGAGCGACTTGCCGTCGAGGTCCTTGCCCGGAAACACGAGCTTCGCCCCGACGAGCGGCGCCGCGTGCGGAATGCCCCACGCGTTCACATGGAACATCGGCACGACGGGCAGGATCGCGTCGCCAGCGGAGGCGCCCATTGCATCGGGCAGCGACGCGCCGTACGCGTGCAGCACGGTCGAGCGATGCGAATAGAGCGCGCCCTTCGGATGGCCGGTCGTGCCCGATGTGTAGCAGAGGAACGAAGCCGTGCGCTCGTCGAAGACCGGCCATGCGTAGTCGCCGTCCTGCGCGGTCACGAGCGTCTCGTAGGAGAAGAGCGGCACTTCCATGTCGCCGAGATGCTCGCTGATGCACGACGCATCGCCGAGCGCGATCCAGCCTTTCACCTTCGGACATTGCGGCGCGACGATGTCGACGAGCGGCGCGAACGTCATGTCGAAAAAGACGTAGGCGTCTTCGGCGTGATCGATGATGAACGCGATCTGGTCGGGAAAGAGCCGCGGATTGATCGTGTGGCAGACGGCGCCCATGCCGGTCGTGCCGTAATAGCACTCGAGATGCCGGTAGCCGTTCCATGCGAGCGTGCCGATGCGCTCGCCGGGTTGCACGCCGAGCGCGATCAGCGCCTGCGCGAGTTGCTTCGCGCGCTTCTCGCAGCCGCGGTACGTGTAGCGGTGAATGTCTCCTTCGATACGGCGGGAGACGATTTCGGTATCGCCGAAATAGCGTGCGGCGTGAGACAACAGCGACGAAGCGAGCAGCGGTACATCCATCATCTGGCCGTAAAGCGGCGACGTCATGGGCTAGGTCCTCAGTGGTTCCGAATGGTCCGCGTCTTGTACTTTTGGCGCATTGGAGCGGCTTCTGCAGCGCCGCCTGCGCGGAATTACAATATCGTTTAACCCAGAGGCGCTCAACATGTCGTTTTCCCCAAGCAATGCCTTGCAAGCTGAACCAGGCGACGCTCTCTCGATGGACGAAGTCACCGCCGCCATCGATATCGACCGCCCCGATGCATTCGTCCAGCTGGGCACGCGGTTCCTGACCCGCCTCCCCGCCGCGCCCGTGCCCGATCCGTATCTTGTTGCCGTTTCCGCGGATGCGGCGCGGCAACTCGGCATCGACCCGGCGCTTGCGCACGAACCCGCGTTCGCCGAGTTTTTCGCCGGCAATCCCACTCGCGACTGGCCCGCGCAGAAGCTGCCTTATGCGACGGTCTATTCGGGCCATCAGTTCGGCGTGTGGGCAGGGCAACTCGGCGACGGCCGCGCGATCGGCCTCGGCGAAATCGAATCCGGAGGCAGGCGCTTCGAGCTGCAACTGAAGGGCGCGGGCCGCACGCCCTATTCGCGCATGGGCGACGGCCGCGCGGTGCTGCGTTCGTCGATCCGCGAATTTCTGTGTTCGGAAGCGATGCATCACCTCGGCATCCCGACGACGCGCGCGCTCACCGTGATCGGCTCGGACCTGCCGGTGCGCCGCGAAAGCATCGAGACGTCGGCAATCGTCACGCGTGTCTCGGAGAGCTTCGTGCGCTTCGGTCATTTCGAGCATTTCTATTCGAACGACCGCGTGGACGACCTGAAGGCGCTCGCCGATCACGTGATCGACCGCTTCTATCCGCAATGCTGCGAAGCCGACGATCCTTACCTCGCGCTGCTCGGCGAAGTCATGAACCGCACCGCCGACCTGATGGCAGACTGGCAGGCGGTCGGCTTCTGCCACGGCGTGATGAACACGGACAACATGTCGATCCTCGGCCTCACGATCGACTACGGCCCGTTCGGTTTCATCGACGGCTTCAACGCGCATCACGTCTGCAACCACTCTGACACGCAGGGCCGCTATGCGTACAGCCGCCAGCCGCAGGTCGGCTACTGGAATCTCTTTTGTCTTGCGCAGGCGCTCGTGCCGCTGTTCGGCCAGCAGTATCCCGAGGAAGGGCGCGCCGAACGCGTGATCGAAGACGCGCAGCGCGTGCTCGAAGGCTTCAAGACGCGTTTCGCGCCGGCGCTCGAAGCGCGCTTTCGCGCGAAGCTGGGCCTGACCGATCCGCGCGAGGGCGACGAGAAACTCGCGAACGCGCTGCTTGAAGTGATGCACGCTAACCGCGCCGACTTCACACTCACGTTCCGCAATCTCGCGAAGATGTCGAAGGCGGACGCGTCCAGCGATGCACCGGTGCGCGATCTCTTTGTGGACCGCGCGGCGTTCGATACATGGGCAGCCGACTACCGCAAGCGCCTCGCCGACGATTCGCGCAGTGACGAGGAACGCGCGGCCGCGATGAATCGCGTGAACCCGAAGTACGTGTTGCGCAACCACCTCGCCGAGCAGGCGATCCGTCAGGCGAAGGAGAAGGACTTCTCGGAAGTAGAGCGCCTCTTGCACGTGCTTTCCCGCCCGTTCGACGAGCAACCCGAATTCCACGCCTACGCGGGCCTGCCGCCCGACTGGGCGAGCGATCTGGAAGTGAGTTGTTCTTCCTGAAATCGCCCTTATCTAGATGAGCCGACCCAGGCCGACAACCAGAGGATTGATATGAACAGAGACGACATCACCCGCGAACCGGCGCACCCGCTGCAAAAGGACGACGACACCTATCGCCGGGAACTCTCCGGCATGCAATATCAGGTCACGCGTCACGCCGCGACCGAGCGGCCGTTCAGCGGCGAGTACTGGGATCACACCGAGCGGGGCATCTACGACTGCGTGTGCTGCGGCACGCAGCTCTTCGAATCGGATGCGAAGTTCGACGCCGGCTGCGGCTGGCCGAGCTACTTCAAGCCGATCAACGGCGAAGTGGTCGCGGAGAAGACGGACCGCTCGCACGGCATGCTGCGCATCGAGGTGCAGTGCAAGAACTGCGGCGCGCATCTGGGCCACGTGTTCGAAGACGGCCCGGCGCCGACCGGCCTGCGCTATTGCATCAACTCGGCTGCGCTACAATTCGAACCCAAGTAATTTCCGCAGCCGGTCGCACCTGTCGCCCCGGTTGATCTGCACGCGTCGTTCGCCACCGCCCTGAAAGCGGCACGCGAACGGCGCGTGCTCACATGCTCATGCTCTCCTCGTCCGAACGTCCATGAAATTTCTGTTCGATCTGTTCCCGATCATCCTTTTTTTCGTCGCATTCAAGATCTGGGGCATCTACACGGCAACCGCCGTGGCGATCGTCGCGACGCTCG
Source organism: Caballeronia arationis (assembly GCF_001544975.2). Classification (GTDB taxonomy): domain Bacteria; phylum Pseudomonadota; class Gammaproteobacteria; order Burkholderiales; family Burkholderiaceae; genus Caballeronia; species Caballeronia arationis. The sequence goes on from NZ_FCOG02000010.1 coordinate 34,165, forward strand.
TGCAGATCGCGTGGGTCGCGTTCCGTCATCGCAAGGTCGACGCGATGCTGTGGGTGAGCCTGGGTGTCGTCGTCGTGTTCGGCGGCGCGACGCTCGTGCTGCACAACGACACCTTCATCAAGTGGAAGCCGACGGCGCTCTACTGGCTTTTCGCGGTGGCGCTGATCGTCGCGCAGCTGGGGTTCAGGAAGAACCTGATCGAAGCGATGATGGGCAAGCAGATCGTGCTGCCGCATCGCGTGTGGGGGCAGCTGAACGTCGCGTGGGCGGTGTTCTTCGCGATTCTCGGCATCGTGAATCTGTTTGTCGCGTACAACTTCACGACCGATCAGTGGGTGAACTTCAAGCTCTTCGGCGCGACCGGCTGCCTTTTCGTATTCATCGTGCTGCAGAGCCTGTGGCTCGCGAAACACATGAAGGAGGACGAGCGATGACTCATCATCTTGGCGATTTCATGAGCGCATCGGCGGCGGACAAGATCGCGCATCTCGAAGCGCGCCTGAACGCGGCGCTTGAACCGACGTCGCTCCATATCGAGGACGACAGCGCAGCCCACGCCGGACATGCCGGCGCGGCGTCGGGGAGCCACTACACGGTGACGATCGTGTCGGCGCAGTTCGCGGGCAAGCCCCGCGTGGCGCGGCACCGGCTAGTGTATGATGCGCTGGCCGAGGAGATGCGGCGCGGCGTCCATGCGCTCGCGATCAAGGCGTACACGCCCGAAGAATTTGCAGAACAATTCGAATGATCTTCCCCGCCGTTGCAGGCGTTCCGTTGGCCTCCTATTTCATTCTTTAACCTGCCTCAACGGCATCTGTTGCCTCGTTAGGAACTTCCGATGACTTTGAAAAAACCCCGTATCTGGGTGTTGCTGGCTGCGTTCGCGGCGGTGCCCGCATTCGCGCAAAACATCGCCGTCGTGAACGGCACGCCGATCCCGACCGCGCGCGCCAATGCGCTCGTGAGCCAGCTCGTCCAGCAGGGTCAGAAGGACTCGCCGCAACTGCAGGCAGCCGTTCGCGAAGAGCTGATCAATCGCGAGATCCTGAGCCAGGAGGCTGCGCGCCGCGGTATCGCGACCCGTCCGGATGTGAAGGCGCAGCTCGCCGTCGCGCAACAAACCGTGGTGCTGCGCGCGCTGATCGAAGACTTCGTGAAGAACAACGCCCCGACCGACGCCGAAATCAAGGCGCGCTACGACGAGCTCGTGAAGCAGGCGGGCGGCGGCAAGGAACTGCATTTGCATCACATTCTCGTCGAGGACGAAGCGCAGGCGAAGGACCTGATCGCGAAGATCAAGGGCGGCGCGAGCTTCGAAGACCTCGCGAAGCAGTATTCGAAGGATCCGGGATCGGGCAAGAACGGCGGCGATCTCGACTGGTCGAGCCCGCAGGCTTATGTGCCTGAGTTCGGCGCGGCCGCGGAAAAGCTGAAAAAGGGTGAAGTGACGCCCGAGCCGGTGAAGACGCAATTCGGCTGGCACATCATTCGCCTCGACGATTCGCGCGATGTCCCGCCGCCGCCGCTGGAGCAGGTGAAGCCGCAGATCGCGCAGCAGATCCAGCAGGAGAAGCTGCAGGCGTTCGAGGAAGGCCTGAAGAAGAAGGCGGTGATCAAGTAAGCCCGCAGCGCTCATAAAAAAAAGCCACGAACTTCGTTCGTGGCTTTTTTTCTTTCTGCCAAACGCAGAGGATCAACCGATCCACCGTCGCGCGTTTTGGAACACGCGCAGCCACGGGCTGCCGTCGGTGGTCCAGTCCTCGGGCGTCCAGCTCATCTGCACGTTGCGATGCACGCGCTCCATGTGCGGCATCAGCACCGTGAAGCGGCCATCGGGCGTCGTCACCGACGTGATGCCTTCCGGCGACCCGTTCGGATTGAACGGATAGCGCTCCGTCGCGTTGCCGCGATGATCGACGAAACGCATCGCGACCAGCGCCTTCGACGCATCGCCTTGCTGCGAGAAGTCCGCGAAACCTTCGCCGTGGGCGACCGCCACCGGAATGCGCGAGCCTTCCATGCCGGCGAAGAAGATCGACGGCGAGCTTTGCACTTCCACGAGCGAGAAGCGCGCCTCGAACTGCTCCGACTTGTTACGCGTGAACTTCGGCCACGCATCGGCGCCGGGGATGATCGACGCCAGGCTGCTCATCATCTGGCAGCCGTTGCAGATGCCGAGCGCGAACGTATCGGTGCGGCCGAAGAACGCGGCGAACATGTCGGCGAGACGCGGATTGAAACGGATCGTCTTCGCCCAGCCTTCGCCCGCGCCGAGCACGTCGCCGTAAGAGAAGCCGCCGCATGCCACCGCACCCGCGAAGTCCGCGAGCGTCGCGCGTCCTTCGAGCAGGTCGCTCATGTGGACATCGTGCGCATCGAAACCCGCGCGATCGAACGCGTAGGCCGTCTCCAGATGCGAATTGACGCCCTGCTCGCGCAGGATCGCCACGCGCGGGCGCGCTGACTTGATGAACGGCGCCGCCACGTCCTGCGCCGGGTCGAAGCTCAGCACGGGTGTGATGCCCGGATCGCTCGCATCCGACAGCGCTTCATATTCCGCATCGGCGCAGGCGGGGTTGTCGCGCAGACGCGCGATGCGCCAGCTCACCTCGCTCCACGCACGATGCAACTCGACGCGCGACGCTTCATAGATCTTCTTCGCGTCGCGATAGATTTCGATGGTGTCACGCTCGTTCGGCTTGCCGATCACGTGCGAGCACGCCGACAAACCGTGTTCGCGCAATCCGACGAGCACCGCGTCGCGGTCGGCCGCGCGCACCTGCACGACCGCTCCGAGTTCTTCGGAGAAGAGCGCGCGGATCGTGCGATCGTCGCGGCGGCCGCTCGTCTGCTTGGCCCAGTCCTTCGCGTCGCCGTAGTCCGACTCGTGGTTCGCGTCGAGCGTCAGCATGTCGACGTTCAGCGACACGCCCACGTGCCCCGCGAACGCCATCTCGCAGACGGTCGCCCACAGGCCGCCGTCCGAGCGGTCGTGGTAGGCGAGCAGCTTGCCGTCGGCGTTGAGCGACTGGATCGCGGTGAAGAAGCGCTTGAGATCCTCTGCGTCATCGACGTCGGGCACCGTGTCGCCGACCTGCTGCGTCACCTGCGCAAAAATGCTGCCGCCGAGGCGATTGCGTCCGCGGCCGAGATCGATCGCGATCAGGACCGTGTCGGCGTCGCGACTCAGTTGCGGCGTCAACTGGCGGCGCACATCTTCGACCGGCGCGAACGCCGAGATGATCAGCGACACCGGCGACACCACTTCCTTCGCCGCGCCCGTCGCATCCTGCCACTTGGTGCGCATCGACAGCGAATCCTTGCCGACCGGAATGCTGATGCCGAGCGCCGGGCACAGTTCCATGCCGATGGCCTTCACGGTATCGAAGAGCGCGGCGTCTTCGCCCGCGCTTCCGCACGCCGCCATCCAGTTCGCGGAAAGCTTCAGCTTGTTGAGCGACTCGATCGGCGCGGCGGCGATGTTCGTCACCGCTTCGCCCACCGCCATGCGGCCCGACGCCGGCGCGTCGATCACGGCGAGCGGCGTGCGCTCGGCAATCGTCATCGCTTCGCCGCGAAAGCCCGCGTAGTCCATCGTCGTGATCGCGCAGTCGGCGACGGGCACCTGCCACGGACCGACCATCTGGTCGCGCGCGGTCGTACCGCCCACCGAGCGATCGCCGATGGTAATCAAAAACGACTTGCTCGCGACCGTCGGGTGCTTCAGCACGTCGACGGCAATTTCCGAGAACGTCACGCCCGTCACGTCGACCGGCTCGAACTTCGCCGCTTCGCGCTTCACGTCGCGATGCATCTTCGGCGGCTTGCCGAGGAGCACGTCCATCGGCATGTCGACGGGTTCCTGACCGTCGCTTTCGTCGTCGATCAGTTCCAGCTGGCGCTCTTCCGTCGCGACACCCACCACCGCGACCGGGCAGCGCTCGCGCTCGCAGATGGCTTCGAAGGCCGGCAGATCGGCCGGGGCGATCGCGAGAACGTATCGCTCCTGCGCCTCGTTCGACCAGATTTCGCGCGGCGACAGCCCCGTCTCTTCGAGTTGCACCTTGCGCAACTCAAAGCGCGCGCCCTTGCCCGCACCATCGACGAGTTCCGGGAACGCATTCGAAATGCCGCCCGCGCCGACGTCGTGAATCGACAGGATCGGATTCTTCTCGCCCTGCTGCCAGCACGCGTTGATCACTTCCTGCGCGCGGCGCTGGATTTCTGGATTGCCACGCTGGACCGAGTCGAAGTCGAGTTCGGCGGTGTTCGCGCCAGTCGCCATCGAGCTGGCCGCGCCGCCGCCCATGCCGATGCGCATGCCCGGACCGCCGATCTGAATCAGTAGCGTGCCCGCCGGCAGGTCCATCTTGTGCGTGTGCTGGTCGGAGATGTTGCCGATGCCGCCCGCGATCATGATCGGCTTGTGATAGCCGCGCACGCGGCCCGCCACGTTCTGCTCGTAGGTGCGGAAGTAGCCGCCGAGGTTCGGGCGGCCGAATTCGTTGTTGAAGGCGGCGGCGCCGATCGGCCCGTCGATCATGATCTGCAGCGGCGACGCGATGCGGTCCGGCCGGCCATACGGCTCGTTCGCGTCGACGGGATTGCGCTGCGGCACGGGCGTCGCGCTGTCGCGGGCGTTTTCCCACTTCTGGCGCGCGTCCGGAAGATCGAGGTTCGACACCGTGAAGCCCGCGAGTCCCGCTTTCGGACGCGCGCCGCGCCCGGTCGCGCCTTCGTCGCGGATTTCGCCGCCCGAGCCGGTCGCCGCGCCCGCGAACGGCGAGATCGCCGTCGGGTGATTGTGCGTTTCGACCTTCATCAGCGTATGCGTCAGTTCGACGTTGCGCTCATAGTGCTCGCTGCCGCCGCGCGGGAACCAGCGCTCGGCGATGCCGCCCGCCATGATCGCCGAGTTGTCCGAATACGCGACGATCGTGCCTTCGTGATTGAGCTTCTCGGTATTGCGGATCATCTGGAAGAGCGAGATGTCCTGCTTTTCGCCGTCGATGGTCCACTCGCCGTTGAAAATCTTGTGGCGACAGTGCTCGCTGTTCGCCTGCGCGAACATCATCAGTTCGACGTCGGTCGGATTGCGCTCTAGCGACTTGAACGCATCGACGAGATAGTCGATTTCGTCGTCCGCGAGCGCGAGGCCGAGTTCCAGGTTCGCCGCTTCCAGCGCGCCGCGACCGTGGCCGAGGATGTCGACGGTTTGCAGCGGCTTGGCCGGCAGTTCGTCGAAGAGATGCAGCGCGTGATCGCGCGAAGGCGCCACGTTTTCGGTCATGCGGTCGTGCAGCGCCGCCGCGACCTGCGCGCGCGCTTCGTCGGAGAGCGTTTTCTTGCCGCCGAGCAGGCCGCTTTTCAGGACCACCGTGTATTCGATCCCGCGCTCGATGCGCCGCACCTGCGTGAGACCGCAGTGATGCGCGATGTCGGTGGCCTTGCTCGCCCACGGCGAGACGGTGCCGAAGCGCGGCACGACCATGAACGTCGCGACGTTGCCGCGGTCCTTCTGATCCTCGAACGGTGCGCCGTAGTGCATCAGCGCGTGAATGCGGTTGGTGTCTTCGTCGGTGAGCGGCTCGGCCGAGTTCACGAAGTGCAGATACTGGCCGCGCACGCCGACGATATTCGGGTCGATGCGGGCAAGCGTTTCGAGGAGACGAGCCTGACGGAAATCGGAGAGGGCCGAAGCGCCGGGGAAACACGAGAAGTGGGCCATTGTGACGGTGCGTCGATGACGTCGATGGGCCGTTTTGTCCATTGCAGACGAAGCGGCGTGAGGCGAAGGGAAGACCCGGATTATAACCGGAAGTGTCTCGAAATCGGCCGGGCACCCCGCCGGGAGCGCCCGCCGATGCCGCTCGCCGGGCTTCGCCGCCGCGCCGCACGGTGTATCGAAATGAGCGCCGGGAGAAAAATTCGCGTATTTTTTTCGAATCCCGTGCAACGCCGGCCACCGCTGGTTCGCACGATTGCGGCAAGCGGCGCCGCCCGTGCGTGACGGCTGCCGAGGCGTCCCGGCGACCGTCGTTTGGCGCTATCATGGCGCGCTTTCCCCGGGCGGGCGGGCCTTTCGAACGTCGCCGGCCCGTCGATTTCACGGCATTGGCCGCGGCTCGCGTCCATTCGCAGGAAGCCGCGCACTACACGCCACACAACACGCAAGTCTCACGCCCTCGGGCGACAAAGAATCATGGATGTAATCGTCATCGGCGGCGGGATCGGCGGAATCGCCACCGCTTACCAGTTGCATGCGGCCGGGCACCGCGTATGCGTGATCGAGCGCCACGCGACCGTTGCACAGGGCGCGACCTACGGCCATGGCGGTCCCATGCTGCCGACGCCGCTCGACGTCTGGTTCGGCCCGACCTTCATGGGCTCCCGCAGCGCCGCGAAGACGGGCATCGTCTTCAGGCCGGGTTTCGACTCCGCCGCGCGCGATTTCGCGAAGAAACTCGCGCTCCTGCGCGAACCGGAGGCGTTCACCGCCCAGTACGCACGTCTCAGGCCTCTCGTCGAGTTGTCGCGGCGCGTGATCGGCGAGATCGAAGCGGCGTTTGGCCTCGATTGCGAGCAGCGTCGCGGCGTACTGCACGTGTTTCGCCGTCCGCGGGAGCTCGAACAGGCGGCCGCGGCCATCGATCTGCTCCGGCGCTTCGAGGTGCCGCATCGCGTGCTGAGTCCCGCCGAGTGCGCCGCCGCCGAGCCGTCCGTGCCGGAAGATCCGCCCTTCGCCGGCGGCGTCATGCTCGACGACGAGCGCACCGCAAACTGTCCGCTCTTCACGAAGCAACTGAAGCAGATCCTGGAAGAACGCGGCGTGCAGTTCCGGCTCGGCCGCGAGGTCGCGTCGATCCATCTCGACAACGGCGGTGTGGCCGTCGAACTGATGCCGATCGCCGGCGTGCAGTACGACCGCGTCACGGCCGACGCGATCGTCGTGGCGGCGGGCATCGGCACGCCGGCGCTCGTGTCGCGCGTGAACGGCAAACTGCCGCTCCATCCGCTGCGCCTGCACAGCCTCACCGCGCCGATCGCCTACGAGGAGCACGCGCCGCACATCACGATCGTCGATTCGGTCAAGCGCATCGCGATGACGCGCGTCAACCAGCGCCTGCGCGTCGCGGGCGCGGGAGTCCTGCAGAGCGAGGCGAAGACGCTCAAGCCGCTTGGCGCCGGACTCGCCGACCGCGTGTTCGCGCTCCTCGGGCAAGGCACGCATGACTGGGTGCCGGGCGCCGCGAAAGTGTCGGCGGCGCGGACGTGGGAAGGCTTGCGCCTGTTGTCGCCGGACGGGCTGCCGGTCGTCGGCGCGACGGGCCACGCACGGCTTTTCGTCAACGCCGCGCATGGCCCGGCGGGCTGGGGCCTCGCGTGCGGCTCTGCTAAAGTGGTCGCGGATCTCGTTTCCGGGCTCACCCCCGACATTCCCGCCGATACCCTCGCGGCGTTGCGCATCGACCGGTTCTGACCGCACGGCGATGCGGGGCGCGAGCGTCCGGCCGATGCCGCTCATCACGCCATTTCGCCATGACCTCGTCCCGATCGCCCTACCACACCCCGAACGACGACGCCCTCGCTCTCCTCACGCTCGACGAGCTGCGCTCGCTCGAAGCGCGCGCAGCCAGCGCGCTGCCCGCGCACACGCTGATGGCGCGCGCGGGCGCCGCCGCCGCGCAATTTCTCCTCGACTCCGACCAGCATTCGCCCGAGCGCCAGTCGCTGCCCGTGTGGATCGTCGCGGGCCCGGGTAACAACGGCGGCGATGCGCTCGTGCTCGCCGCCGAACTGCGAAAAGCGGGCGTGGCCGTCGAAGTGTGCATGCCTGTCGAAGTCAAGCCGGACGACGCCCGCTGGGCGCTCGATTCCGCGCGCGCGGCCGGCGTGCCGATCGCGAGCGGGCCGCCGGAGTCGCTCGCGGGCTATAGCTGGGTCGTCGACGGCATGTTCGGCATCGGGCTGGCGCGACCGCTCGACGGCGTGTTCGCCGAGATCGCGACGCGCCTCGCGCGCCGCTCGCGCGAGGACGGCGGCGTGCTCGCGCTCGATATCGCCAGCGGCCTGAACAGCGACACCGGCGAAGCGGTGAGCGGCGGCCCGGCCGTGCGCGCGACGCATACGATCAGCTTCATCGGCGCGAAGCCGGGGCATTACACGGCGCATGGCCGCGACCTGACGGGCAAGCTGTATGTCGCGACGCTCGACGTTGATCCGCCCGCGCAGCCGTCGATCGTGCTCAACGCGCCTTCGCTTTTCGCGACGCATCTGCCGCCGCGCGACTACGCGAGCAACAAGGGCACGTTCGGCACGCTTGCCGTGATTGGCGGCGATACCGGCATGTGCGGCGCGCCGATACTCGCCGCGCGCATGGCGCTCTACGGGGGTGCGGGCAAGGTCAACGTCGCGTTCCTGGGCGAGGGCGCCCCGCCCTACGACCCGCCTCATCCGGAACTGATGCTGCATCACGTCGACGGCTTCGCACTCGACAAGATGGACGCGCTCGCGATCGGCTGCGGAATGGGGTCGAACGATCGCGCGAAACGCGTGCTCGCCGACGTACTCGCGCTCGACGTGCCGAAGCTCCTCGACGCCGACGCGCTCAACCTGATTTCCCGCGACGACGCACTGGCCGCGCGCGTCGCCGCGTGTGGTGCGAAGGGTGATCCGTGCACCCTGACGCCGCATCCGCTTGAAGCGGCGCGCCTTCTCGGCCGCGACGTGAAGGACGTGCAGAGCGACCGCATCGCCGCCGCGCGGCAGCTTGCGGCGCGGTTTGCCGCCGTCGCCGTGCTGAAAGGCTCGGGCACCGTGATCGCGTCACCCGACGGACGCGTCGCGATCAATCCGACCGGCAACGCCGCGCTCGCGACGGGCGGCACGGGCGACGTGCTCGGCGGATTGATCGGAGCATTGCTCGCACAGCGGCTGCCCGCGTACGAAGCCGCGCTGGCGGGCGTCTATCTGCACGGTCTCGCGGCACAGGTGTTGACCGACGAGGGCGAAGGCCCGGCGGGCCTCACGGCCGGCGAACTCGCGCCCAAGGTCCGCAGCTTGTTGAACCGCCGCTTCTATTCGAGCTGAAACGGCAGGAATCGAGGCGAACGACGTTGCAAGCCATCGTTCATGCATCGTCGCTATACTCATCAGTGGACCGCGCACCTGCTTCGCGTCTCGCGGGCATTCGCACGGAACGTTCCCTTCAGCCATTGACGGCCATGAAGACACATCGAAGCAACTCAAGCCAACTCAAGCCAATCGGACCGCTATGACGCTCAATTCGCTCCCTGCCTGGTCGGCGCTCCAGTCCCATTACGACGAAATCTCCGGCGAGCGCCTGCGCGACTGGTTCGCGCCGCAAAACGACACCGCGCCGACGCGCGCCGAGCGCTTCACGTTCGACGGCGGCGGCCTCGCCATCGACTTCTCGAAGAACCGCATCACCGATGCGACGCTCAAGCTGCTCGTCGACCTGGCGCGGCAGGCGAAGGTCACCGAACGCCGCGACGCGATGTTCGCGGGCGACATCGTCAACATGACCGAGCATCGCGCGGCACTGCACACGGCGTTGCGTGCCACCGCCGACGACGCCCCGTTCCAGCAGCAGGTCCGTGCCGAGAAGGCGAAGATGGCCGCGTTCGCCGACAAGGTCCGCGACGGCTCGTGGACGGGCTATACCGGCAAGCGCATCCGGCACGTGGTGAACATCGGCATCGGCGGGTCGGACCTCGGGCCGAAGATGGTCGTGCATGCGCTGCATCATCTGGCCTCGCCGGAACTGGACACGCACTTCGTGTCGAATGTCGACGGCGCCGATCTCTACAACGTGCTGCAGACCATCGACGCCGAAGAGACGCTCGCGATCATCGTGTCGAAGACCTTCACGACGCTCGAAACGATGACCAACGCGCGCTCGATGCGCGACTGGTTCACGCAGCAAGGCTGCCCGGAAAATGCGTTGTCGAAGCACTTCGTCGGCGTGTCGGCGAATCCGGAGGAAGTGGTCAAGTTCGGGATCGCGAAAGAGAACGTGTTCGAGATGTGGGACTGGGTCGGCGGCCGCTATTCGCTGTGGTCGGCGGTCGGCCTGTCGATCATGATCGCGGTGGGTCCGAAGAACTTCGACGGACTGCTCGAAGGCGCGCACATGATGGACGAGCATTTTCGCACCGCGCCGCTCGAAAAGAACCTGCCCGTGCTGATGGGCATGATCGGCATCTGGTATCGCAACTTCTTCGGCTCGCAAAGCGACCTGGTCGCGCCGTATTCGGAAGCGCTGCATTTCCTGTCCGCGTATCTGCAGCAGCTGGAAATGGAGAGCAACGGCAAGTCGGCGCGGCTCGACGGCACGATGGTCGATTACCCCACTGCCGCCGTCATCTGGGGCGAGCCGGGCACGAACGGCCAGCACGCATTCTTCCAGATGCTGCACCAGGGGCCGACCATCATCCCGATCGACTTCATCGCGGTGCTGACGCCCGAACATCCGCTCGTCGATCATCACGCGAAGCTGCTCGCGAACTGCTTCGCGCAGAGCGAGGCGCTGATGCTCGGCCGTACGCTGGAAGAAGCGAAGAAGGTGGCAGGTCCCGGCAAGGAAGAACTCGCGACGCACCTTAGCTTCCCCGGCAATCGCCCGACCACGACCATCCTGCTCGATGCGCTCACGCCGCAGACGCTCGGCGCGCTGATCGCGCTTTACGAGCATAAGGTGCTCGTGCAGGCGTCGGTGTGGGACATCAATCCGTTCGACCAGTGGGGCGTCGAGCTGGGCAAGATTCTCGGCAAGGTCGTTGAGGCCGACATCACCGCGGCAAGCGCCGATCCCGCGAAGCACGATTCGTCGACATCGACGCTGATTGCTCGTGCGCGCAAGGCATTGAAACGCTGAGCGCTTCAAGGGGCGCCGTTTTCGTACAGGACGGCGCCCGTGTGGTTTACACGCCGAGGCCGTTCACGAGCCGCCCTGCTTCGATCGTCACCGTCGCATCGCAGCGCCCGGCGAGTTCGGTGTCATGCGTGACGAGCACGAGCGTCGCGCCGTTGCGGCGGTTCATTTCGAACATCAGGTCGATGATCGCGTAGCCGGTCGCGGCGTCGAGGCTGCCGGTCGGTTCGTCGGCGAAGAGGATGGCCGGATGCGTGACGAACGCGCGCGCAAGCGCGACGCGCTGCTGTTCGCCGCCCGACAGCAGCTTCGGATAGTGCCCCGTGCGTTGTGCAAGCCCGACCTGGTCGAGCAGCGACCGCGCACGCGCCGCGATCTCGCGGTGCGGCATCTCAGCGCGCAACTCGAGCGGCAGCATCACGTTTTCGAGCGCCGTGAGATGCGGCATCAACTGGAACGACTGGAACACGAAACCGACCGAGCCGCTGCGGAGCGCGGCGCGCCCGTCTTCGTCGAGTTCCCCGAGTTCCTTGCCGAGCAGGCGAACCGAGCCCTCGCTCGCGCTGTCCAAACCGGCGAGCAAGCCGAGCAGCGTCGACTTGCCCGACCCCGATGCGCCGACGATTGCCACGCTGCTGCCCTTCGGAATCGCCAGGTCGATCTGATCGAGGATCGTCAGTTCACCTGTTGCGTCCTTGACCCGCTTGCTCAATCCCCGTACTTCGATGACTGGTTCGATATTGTTTTGCATGGAAAACTTCAAGGTGAACTGGGACGCACGCGCTGCGGTGCTCGTGACGCTGGCGGCGCTTGCGCTGACTGCGGGATCGCCACTCGCCCATGCGGCGGACGCACAGGCTGCTCAGTCGAAGCCGACGATCGTCGTGCTCGGCGACAGTCTCTCCGCTGAATACGGCCTGCCGCGCGATACGGGCTGGGTCAACCTGCTGCGCGAGCGCCTCGCCAAAGAGCGTCTCGATTATAGCGTCGCCAATTCGAGCATCAGCGGCGACACCACGAGCGGCGGGCTAGCCCGGCTGCCGGCGGTGCTGAGCCGCCTGAAGCCGGCGGTCGTCGTGGTCGAACTGGGCGCGAACGATGCGCTGCGTGGCGTGCCGCTCGCGACGACCGAGGCGAATCTTCGGTCCATCGTCGAACGATCGGAGGCCGCGCACGCGAAGGTTTTACTCATCGGCATGTACGTTCCTCCCAATTACGGCCCCGACTACTCGCAAAAGTTCCACGGCGTCTACGAGCAGTTGTCGAAAGAGAAAAAAGTGCCGCTCGTCCCGTTCCTGCTGGCCGGGATAGCTGACAAGCCCGCCATGTTTCAGGCCGACCAGATCCATCCAACGGTTCAGGCCCAGCCCTTGCTATTGGAAAACGTCTGGCCAAACCTGAAACCGCTGCTGGGCGCGACGGCCTCCAGATGATTCGTTGACATGAGTCGGGAGACCACGGCGCCGGGCACATTTCAGACAAAACGCGGAACAAGGCCATGATTCAGGTATCTGAGACTTTCGCGTCACTCTTAAAACCCGGCTCCGCAGTGAGCGCCCCAACAAGGAGGTAACGTGAAATATTTATCCCTTCTCGCCATGACCGTTGCGATCTCGGCGTGTGCCGCCCAGCCGCCCGCAGGTGTGCAGCAGGTGGGCACGAGCCAGAAGGCTCCGAAAGTCGTCGCGCAGTGCATCTCGCAGAAATGGGCTGACAAGTCGCAGCAGCAGGTCGTGTCGCAGAATACGCTCGCCAATGACCAGGCCCTCGATGTCTACGTTCCGGGCCAGCAGCCGCCTGCGGGCGCCGCAGCGGTCGTGCGTCCCAACTGGACGGGTCCGGGCTCGTGGGTCGGCTTCCGTGCCTCGGGCGCGGCCGGCAGCGAAGCAACCGGCGATATCCAGACTTGCCTGTAATTCACGAGTCGCGTCCACGCGACCGCTGACGCTCAAACGCTCAAGCGACAAAAAGCCCCGCTGGTTTTCACCAGCGGGGCTTTTTTTCATTGGCCCTGATTTCGCCCTGATCGCTTACTGCTGGCCAGCCGTCGCCGGCGCTTGAGTGATCTTCACCTTGGAGCGCGCCTTCAGCGACTCGAGATACGCTTCCATCTCCGCTTGCGCATAGACCTGCGCGACCTGCTGCTGCGCGCCCGCCAGGCGGTCCGCGGCGACCGGCGTGGCCTTCTGGATGCCGTTCACGCGGTAGATCGCATAACCGTCGTTGCCGAGATCGACGCCGACATAAGCCGGCAGCTTCGACGCATCCGCCTTGAAGATCGCGCCGAGCGCAACAGGCGGCATGCCTTGCGGGTCGTTGCGCGACACCGTCGATACCGACGAGAAGCCCGCCGTCGAATTCGATTTCTGCACTTCGGCCAGCTTCGCCGCGCCATCCTTCCTGGCCATCGCAGCTGCTTCCTCAGCGACGACCTTCGCGCGCACCGTGTCCTTCACCGTGTCGAGCGCGGGCACCGCGGCTGGCTTGTAGTCGGCCACACGGGCGGCGATCAGCGTGTTGCCGCCGACGTCGATGGCTTGCGTGTTATTGTGGTCCTTCACCGAGTCCGGCGCGAACACGGCTGCGAGGAACTTCGCGTTATTGAGCGGGTTGTCCTGCGGCAATTGCGGATTGGGCGTCGGCGCGACGGTCGCCGTCTGGATCTGGAGCTTGTACTTGTCGGCGGCGGGCTGCAGCGTCTTCGACTTCTCGTACACGGCGTCGGTGAAGCCCTGCGCATCGTCGGCCAGACTCTTCGACGCCTGCTGCGCCACGTAGTCCTTCGTGAGGGCGTCCTTCACTTCGTCGAACGGCTTCGTGCTCGCCGGCTTCACGTCGGTGGCCTGGATGATGTGATAGCCGAAGTCGGATTGCACGACATCGCTCACTTCGCCCTTCTTGAGGCCGAACGCGGCGTCGTCGAAGGCCTTGCCGCCCGCGATCATGCCACGGCTGAAGTAGCCGAGATCGCCGCCCTTCGATGCCGAGCCAGGGTCTTCCGAATTTTTCTCCGCGATCTGCGCGAACTGGTCCGGATGTGCCTTCACCTGCGTGAGCAATTCGTCGGCCTTTGCCTTCGCCTTCGCCTTGTCGGCCGCGCTCCCGTCCTTCGGGGCGTTGATCAGGATGTGGCTCGCCCGCACTTCGCCTTCCGTGCGATAGCGCTGGATATTGTCGTCGTAGTACTTCTTCAGGTCGGCATCAGTTGGTTTGATGACAGCCGACAACGTCGACGGCGACAACACCAGGTACTGGATCGAAGCCGTCTCGGGCGTCGCGAATTCATTGCGATGCGCGTCGTAGTAGAACTTGATCTGCGCGACGGTCGGCTGGACCTTCGACGTGTAGTCCGCCGTGCGGAACGCGAGCCCCTGCACGTCGCGGCGCTGCTCGGCAAGCTCGGTGAGACTCTGCGCCAGCGCCTTCGAAGTGAACGCGCTCGCCTGGATGCTGCCCGGGATCTGGTCGGTGGCGAGGCCATAGCGGATGCGCTCGTCGTATTGCTCGGGCGTCATGCCCTGCATCGCGAGCAGTTGCTTGTAGCGTTCGACGTCGATCGTGCCGTCGGGCTTGCGCAGCGACGAGATCACCGGATCGGCGAGCAGCGCGCGGCGCACGGCCTCGTCGGATGCGGTCAGATGCAGGCGCTGCGTTTCGTCGGCGAGCGCGCGCTGCTGCACGAGGCTGTCGACGAGCGCCGTGCGCATCGCGGGCGTCTCGAACATCTTCGGATCGAACTGCGCGCCGAGCATCTGCCGCGCGCGATCGACTTGCTGGCGCAACGCGTTGTCGTATTCGATGCGTGTGATCTTGTGACCGTTCACGCTCGCGACATTCGCGTTTTCGTCGAAGAAACTGCTGAACCCCTGAATGCCGACGATCCCCAGACCCGGCACAATGATGAGGATCAGGAGCGCCATCATCAGGCGTTGGTGATTGCGGAAAAAATCGAGCATGCGTAACGCTGCCTTAAGACAAAACGCCCGATATTACAGCAGCGGGCAATAAAAAAGGCGAACCGGAGTTCGCCTTTCTCGTAGATGCTGGCGGAGTGGACGGGACTCGAACCCGCGACCCCCGGCGTGACAGGCCGGTATTCTAACCGACTGAACTACCACTCCTTTTGTTGCTGCTTACTGCTCTTGGTATTGCTCTTCGAATTCGGAACTGGTGGGTGCTGAGAGGCTCGAACTCCCGACCTACGCCTTGTAAGGGCGCCGCTCTACCAACTGAGCTAAGCACCCGCTCCGCGATTCGTCCACCGGATTGTGAAGACGCTTTTTTGAAGCACCCCCTATCCAGCGAGTCCGCTAGTTTAGCGCATCTTTCAGCGCTTTGCCAGGGCGGAATTTGGGCACCTTGGCTGCCTTGATCTTGATCGCATCGCCCGTGCGCGGGTTGCGTCCGGTGCGCGCGACGCGCTTGCCGACCGCGAACGTACCGAAGCCCACGAGGGTCACCGTGCCGCCCTTCTTGAGCGTGCTGCGCACGCCGCCGATCACTGCGTCGAGTGCGCGGCCGGCTGCTGCTTTGGAGATATCGGCTTGCTGCGCAATATGGTCGATCAGTTCCGTTTTGTTCATTGTGATCCCCGAGTCTTTAGTTGCACGATGTTGTCGATGTAGTCCTTCATCGAAGCCGATCGCTTCGACGGGCGTCCGGCCAAGCCGGGCGCGGCGCTCATTAGAAGCAGCCGAAAGAGCCGTGTCAACGAGGGTTGCGCCTGATTTGGACCGTTGTGCAGCGCTTTAGAAGTCGTCGTCGAAAATGAAAAAACCCGCGGGGATTCGAGTCCGCGGGTTTTTAGTGCTCAGTAACGCAACAAGTGTTGCGTTACCGATGTCGACGCCTTAGTGCTTGACGAACTCGCCGGCTGCAGGCGAATCCTTTTGCGCTTCGGCGGCGACCGGTGCCGGCTTCGCTTCCTCTTCAGGCAGCGCCTCCGGCACACGTTCGAGCGCGAGTTCGAGCACCTTGTCGATCCAGCGAACCGGAATGATCTCGATTGCGTTCTTCACGTTGTCCGGGATGTCCGCGAGATCCTTCGTGTTCTCTTCGGGAATCAGCGCGAGCTTGATGCCGCCGCGATGCGCCGCCAGCAGCTTCTCCTTCAGTCCGCCGATCGGCAGCACTTCGCCGCGCAACGTGATTTCGCCGGTCATCGCCACGTCGGCACGCACCGGGATGCCGGTGAGCACGGACACGAGCGCCGTCGTCATCGCGATACCGGCGGACGGACCGTCCTTCGGTGTCGCGCCTTCGGGCACGTGAATGTGGATGTCCTTCTTCTCGAAGGCTTCATCCGCCACGCCCAGACGCCGCGAACGCGAGCGAACCACCGAGCGCGCCGCTTCGACCGATTCCTTCATCACGTCGCCGAGCGAACCCGTGCGGATCACGTTGCCCTTGCCGGGCATGGACGCCGCTTCGATCGTCAGCAGATCGCCGCCGACTTCCGTCCACGCGAGACCCGTTACCTGGCCGACCTGGTTTTCCTTCGCAGCCAGACCGAAGTCGTACTTGCGCACGCCGAGGAAGGTGTCGAGATTGCTGCCGTCGACCTTGACCGCACCTTCCGCCTTCTTCAGCAGCAGCATCTTCACGACCTTGCGCGAGATCTTCGAGATTTCACGTTCGAGCGAACGCACGCCCGCTTCACGCGTGTAGTAACGAATGATGTCGCGGATGGCCTGCTCGGTCACATCGACTTCGCCGTCCTTCAGGCCGTTGTTGCGCTTCTGCTTCGGCAGCAGGTAACGCTGCGCGATGCTGACCTTCTCGTCTTCGGTGTAACCCGAGAGGCGGATGACTTCCATCCGGTCGAGCAGCGGCGGCGGAATGTTCAGCGAGTTCGACGTCGCGACGAACATCACATCCGACAGGTCGAAGTCGACTTCGATGTAGTGATCGGCGAACGTATGGTTCTGTTCGGGATCGAGCACTTCGAGCAGAGCCGACGCCGGATCGCCGCGGAAATCCATGCCCATCTTGTCGACTTCGTCGAGCAGGAAGAGCGGATTGCGCACGCCGACTTTCGCGAGGCTTTGCAGGATCTTGCCCGGCATCGAGCCGATATACGTGCGGCGGTGACCGCGAATTTCGGACTCGTCATGCACGCCGCCCAGCGCCATGCGCACGAACTTCCGGTTCGTTGCGCGTGCGATAGACTGCCCGAGCGAGGTCTTGCCGACGCCCGGAGGCCCGACCAGGCACAGGATCGGCGCCTTCACCTTCTCGACGCGTTGCTGGACCGCGAGATACTCCAGAATGCGTTCCTTGACCTTTTCGAGGCCGAAGTGGTCTTCGTCGAGCACGCGTTCTGCATTCGTGAGGTCATTGTTGACCTTGCTCTTCTTGCGCCACGGCAGGCCGATCAGCGTGTCGATGTAATTGCGCACGACCGTCGCTTCCGCCGACATCGGCGACATCAGCTTGAGCTTCTTCAGTTCGGCGTCGGCCTTCTTCTTGGCTTCCTTCGGCATGCGTGCGGCGGTGATGCGCTTCTCGAGTTCCTCGAGATCCGCGCCCTCTTCGCCTTCGCCCAGTTCCTTCTGGATGGCCTTGACCTGTTCGTTCAGGTAGTACTCGCGCTGGCTCTTTTCCATCTGACGCTTCACGCGTCCACGGATGCGCTTTTCGACCTGCAGGATGTCGATTTCGGCTTCGAGTTGCGCGAGCAGATGCTCGAGGCGCTCGATGACCGGGAACATCTCGAGGATGTGCTGCTTCTGGTCGAGCTTGAGCGGCAGATGCGCGGCGATCGTGTCGGCAAGGCGACCCGCTTCGTCGATGCCCGACAGCGAGGTCAGGATCTCCGGCGGAATCTTCTTGTTGAGCTTCACGTACTGGTCGAACTGCGACACGATCGCGCGACGCAGCGCTTCGGTTTCGGCGCTGTCGGCGTGGTCGGGTTCGAGCGGCATCACGTCGCACGAGAATTGGGTTTCCTGCTCTTCGATGGAGAGCGTCTTCGCGCGCTGCAGGCCTTCGACGAGCACTTTCACGGTGCCGTCGGGCAGCTTCAGCATCTGCAGGATGTTGGCGATACAGCCAACTTCGTACATGTCCTTTTCGGTCGGCTCGTCCTTCGCCGCCGTTTTCTGGGCGACGAGCATGATGTGCTTGCCGCCTTCCATCGCGGCTTCGAGCGCCTTGATCGACTTGGGCCGCCCGACGAAGAGCGGAATCACCATATGCGGGAAAACGACTACGTCGCGCAGCGGAAGCAGCGGGAGCGTGATGCGTTCCTGCGGGAGGAGTTGGGTTCCTGACATTTCATTTCCCCAGTAGTGGAATCAGTTCGTTCGTAAGTAAGGCCTGCGGACATCAAATACAAGCCTACGCATGAGGGAAAAGTTCAGTTCGAAAAGATCGCGTCAGTAACGTCCACAAGATATCCGAAAAATAAACAAAAAGCCGTTCACGTTGCCATGAACGGCCTTTCGCCGACACACAGCCCAATCTCAGTTCGAGCCCGCTACCTTCGGTGCATCTTCATAGATGAGCAGTGGCTTGCCGTCGCCGTCGATCGTGTTGTCGTCGACAATGACCTTGCTCACGCCCTTCATCGTCGGGAGTTCGTACATTACGTCCAGCAACGCCTGTTCCAGAATCGAACGCAGTCCGCGCGCGCCGGTCTTGCGGCGGATCGCCTTCTGCGCAATGGCCTGCAACGCCGCCGGACGGATTTCGAGTTCGACCCGTTCCATGTTGAAAAGCTTGTGATACTGCTTCACGAGCGCGTTCTTCGGCTCGATCAGGATCTTCACGAGCGCGGTTTCGTCGAGCTTGCCGAGCGTGGCGACCACCGGCAGACGGCCGATCAGTTCCGGAATCAGGCCGAACTTGATCAGGTCTTCCGGTTCGACGTCGCGCAGCACTTCGCCCGCATCGCGCTCCTGCTTGCTCTTCACGCTCGCGCCAAAGCCGATGCCGGTCTTTTCCGTGCGATCGGTAATGACTTTTTCGAGCCCGTCGAACGCGCCGCCGCAGACGAACAGGATGTTGGTCGTATCGACCTGGATGAAATCCTGGTTCGGGTGCTTGCGCCCGCCTTGCGGCGGCACCGACGCCATCGTGCCTTCGATCAGCTTGAGCAACGCCTGCTGGACGCCCTCGCCCGACACGTCGCGCGTGATGGACGGGTTATCCGACTTGCGGCTGATCTTGTCGATTTCGTCGATATAAACGATGCCGCGCTGCGCCTTGTCGACTTCGTAGTTGCAGTTTTGCAGCAGCTTTTGAATGATGTTCTCGACGTCTTCGCCGACGTAGCCGGCTTCCGTCAGCGTCGTCGCATCGGCGATGACGAACGGGACGTTCAACATTCGTGCAAGCGTCTGCGCGAGCAAGGTCTTGCCCGAGCCGGTCGGCCCGATCAGGAGAATGTTGCTCTTGGACAGCTCGATCTCGTCTTTCTTGTCGAGATGTTTGAGACGCTTGTAATGGTTGTACACAGCCACCGCGAGAATCTTCTTCGCGCGTTCCTGGCCGATCACGTACTGATTAAGAATATCGCTGATTTCCTGCGGGCTCGGCAGGTCGGACTTCGAGAGTCCGGCTTCTTCCGCCGCGCCGGCTGCTTCGTCGCGAATGATCTCGTTGCACAGATCGATACATTCGTCGCAGATGAACACCGACGGGCCAGCGATGAGCTTTTTAACCTCATGCTGGCTCTTGCCGCAAAACGAGCAATACAACAGCTTTTCGCTGTTTGAACCTTTTTTGTCCGCCATAGATGTGTAAGCCTCCGGACACTCGATTACATAATACGCCCTTCGATCTCGTCACGCAGATACGGCCGGCGCGACAACGAAAGGTCACTGGCGTTCTGCCGCAGGCGCTTCGGGCGGGCTGGCTTCGTTCGGCAAGCCAGCGCGATGTTGCTTGAAAATGCGATCAGGGACGCTTGTGCAGCACCTGGTCGACGAGACCGTAGGCTTGCGCGTCATCGCCGGACATGAAGTTGTCGCGGTCGGTGTCGCGCGCAATGCGCTCGACCGGCTGACCCGTGTGATGCGACAGCAACTGGTTCAGGCGCTCCTTCAGGTACAGGATTTCGCGCGCCTGAATCTCGATGTCGGACGCTTGGCCGCGTGCGCCGCCAAGCGGCTGGTGGATCATCACGCGGGCGTTCGGCAGCGCAACGCGCTTGCCCTTCGCACCGGCCGCCAGCAGGAACGCGCCCATGCTTGCAGCAAGACCCATGCACAGCGTCGCGACGTCGGGCTTCACGAACTGCATCGTGTCGTAAATCGCCATGCCCGCCGAAACCGAACCGCCCGGGCTGTTGATATAGAGGCTGATGTCCTTGTCTGGATTCTCGCTTTCGAGGAACAGCAACTGCGCGACGACGAGATTCGCCGTCTGGTCGTTCACTTCGCCGACGAGGAACACCACGCGCTCTTTCAGCAGACGCGAGTAGATGTCATAGGCACGTTCGCCGCGGCCACTCGTTTCCACGACCATCGGAACGAGGCCGAGCGCCTGGGCTTCGAAGTCCCGCGGCGCATTTGAGGCGAGTGTGTCGAGCAATTGAGCGCGAAAGGTCATGCAATTTCCTTGTTCGGAATAGGGATACTGGACCACACAAGAACATTCAGCGGAACAACGGCATCCGCTCGCACAAACTTTAATGCAAAAAGGCGTGCGGGCCGTCACGCCGACGACCCGCACGCCCCTTGGACGTCGCTTAAGGCTGCGCTGTTGCGCTCGCCAGTTCCTCGAAGCTGACTTCCTTGTCGGTCACCTTGGCCTTCCCGAGCACGAAGTCGACGACGTTGCTCTCTACAACGTACGCTTCCATCTCGGACAGGCGCTGCTGGTTGGAATAATACCAGCGGACGACTTCCTTCGGGTCTTCGTAGCTTTTGGCGAATTCGTCTACTTCCGCACGGATCTGTTCCGGCTTCGCCTGCAACTCGTTCGCCTTCACCAGCTCTGCAAGAACGAGGCCCAGTTTCACGCGGCGCTCGGCCTGCTCGGCGAACATTTCGGCCGGGATCGGCGCGTCAGCCGCGTTCGGCACACCGCGCTGCTGCAGATCCTGGCGCGCCATCTCGACGAGACGCTCCTGATCCTGCTCGATCAGCGCCTTCGGCACGTCGAGTTCGGAGATCTTGAGGAGCGCATCCATGACCTGGTTCTTCACGATCTGCTGCGTACGGCGCTTCGCTTCGCGCTCGAGGTTGTCCTTGATTTCGGCGCGCATCTTCGAGAGATCGCCGTCTTCGATCCCGAGTGACTTCGCGAATTCGCCGTCGATTTCCGGCAGATGCGGCCACTCGATCTTCTTCATCGTGATCGTGAATTGCGCCGTCTTGCCCGCCACTTCCTTGCCGTGGTAGTCCTCGGGGAACTTCAGGTCGAATTCGCGCGATTCGCCGACCGCGAGGCCGAGCGCCGCCTTTTCGAATTCCGGCAGCATGCGGCCTTCACCGAGCACGAACGAGAAATCTTCCGCGCTGCCGCCCTGGAACGCTTCGCCGTCGATCTTGCCGACGAAATCCATCGTCACGCGGTCGCCGTCCTTGGCCGCGGTTTCGCCGCCGCCGTCGCCATGCTCGCCCGCTTCGCCGCGCGCGTGGTAGTGCACGCGCTGCTTGCGCAGGATGTCCAGCGTCCGGTCGATTTCGGCTTCCGAGATGGTCGTGACCGTGCGCTCGATTTCGGCCGTCGCGACGTCGCCCAGCTTCACTTCCGGATAGATCTCGAAGGTCGCGTCGAACGCGTAGGCGTCGGCCGGCGCTTCGTCACCCTTCGGCGCAAAGCTCGGCTGGCCTGCGACGCGCAGGTTTTCGGCGCGCGTCACGTCGAAGAACTCCTTGCCGACCTTGTCGCTCAGCACTTCGGCTTCGACCTGGCCCTGGTACTGCTGCGTGACCATCTTGAGCGGCACCTTGCCCGGGCGGAAACCCGGCATGCGCACGTTCTTCGCCAGTTGGCGGATACGCGAATCCACTTCCTTCTGCACCGTGTCCTTCGGCAGGGAAATGGTCACGCGGCGTTCGAGCTTGCCGAGGTTTTCAACGTTAGCCATGGCTTCTATCGTCCTAGAGTATTCGGGTATTCGGGTTCGTTTGACGGGTGTGTCTGGTCTGTGGCTGGTTCGTACCGCGCCATGCCCGGCGCCGCGCACCGGGAGCGCTCGCGCGCTGCATGTTCCGATGTCCGGGCTGCCGTCGACGTGTTACGAGTCAACAGAGCCGAACATTTTAGCAAACAATTCGATGCCCTCGCCGCGTTTGCCTGCCCGGTGCATAAATCGGGGCATTTCCGGGCCGATTTCGGCGTTAATCCGCGTTTCTGAAGGCCGAATCCGCGCGCACAATGCCGGCTATCGCAGCGACGCTATTTTGCGCAGCGCGACGCGCTGATAAGCTTGCCGGCGCGACGCGCATCCGCTTTTGGCCGTCCGGCCACGCGGGGAGCGCATGCGGCAAGGGAGTTACATGAGTCCTCGCCGCGCGATTTCAATCCATTCCAATACCCGAGACACCATGCCAAACGCCATGTCCGCACCTGTCGTCGTCATCGCTCCTGATTCCTTCAAAGGCTCGCTCAGCGCCGAACAGGTGGCGAACGCCATCGCGACGGGCGTGCGGCGCGCACGCGCGGATGCCGTCGTGCGGATCTGCCCGATGGCCGATGGCGGCGAAGGCACGCTCGACGCCATGCTCGCGGCGGGAGGCGAGCGCCGCATGCTGGACGTGCGCGGCGCCGCGGGCGACCGGCGCCAGGCGGCGACGGGCCTGCTCGGCGACGGCAGCGCGATTCTCGAGACGGCGGAAGTCGTCGGCATCACCGACGCGGACGGCATGGCCGTTCCGGTTACCGAACGCGATACGCGCGGCATGGGCGAAGCGATCCGCGCGCTGCTCGACCTGGGGGCGCGGCGCTTCTATGTGGCGCTCGGCGGAAGCAGCACCAATGACGGCGGCGCGGGCCTCCTGGTCGGCCTCGGCCTCAGGCTTTTCGATGCCGACGGCAACGAACTCGCGCCGACGCCGTCGTCGCTGCCGAAGATCGCCCGCATCGACGCCTCCGGGCTCGATGCGCGACTGAAGGACGCGGAATTCATCGGCATGTCGGATGTCGACAATCCGCTCACCGGCGAGCACGGCGCGACCGCGATCTTCGGGCCGCAGAAAGGTGTCGAACCCGCGCAGGTGAAGGACGTCGATGCTGCCCTCGCCCATTTCGCCGATCTGCTCGAACCGGCGCTCGGACGCGACACCCGCGACAATCCGGGCGCGGGCGCGGCGGGCGGCCTCGGCTTCGCGCTGCACATGCTGGGTGCGCAGTTCGAGCCGGGCGCGGAGGTCGTCGCGCGCAAGATCGGGCTCGATGCGGCGCTCGAGGGCGCGAGCTGGCTCATCACCGGCGAAGGGCGCTCGGATGTGCAGACGCTGCACGGCAAGGCGCCGTTCATCGCGTGCAAGCATGCGCGGGCAGCGAACATCGAAGCGACGCTGATGTCGGGCGGGATCGATCCGGCGGCGCTGCCGCGCCTGTCCGAATTCTTCAGCGGATGCTTTTCACCGGCGCCGGGCCCGATCACGCTCGAAGTCGCGATCCGCGATGCCGCGACGCTGCTTGCGAACGAAGCCGAGCAGCTCACGCGGTTGAAGTTCGGCGTGCGGTAAGGCGGGTTGACGCGCTCGCGCGACTGACGCTCGTCGGCGAGCTGCCTGGCGAGCGCGCGGCGCCGCGTCGGCGTCGCGTGCCTTGCATCGTGACCCGCTCACGACTCCGCCCGCTGCACCCGCCCGAACACCAGCCGGTCCGATACCCACACGATCAGCATCGTCAATCCCATCAGCGGGAACACGAGGCCGAGCATCGTCAGGCCGCTCTTCCACGCGCGCATCGGGAGGCGCTGCGCGGGCCGCGCCGGCGCGCCGAGCGCGCGCTCCGGACTGCGCTTCCACCACATCACGAAACCGGTGAGCGCCATCGCGGCGAGCCCGAGCGAAATCGCCCCGCAGACGAGCTGGTTCGCGAGCCCGAAATAGCGCCCCATGTGCAGCGACGTCCCAAACGAAATCCACTGCGCGACGCGGCCGTAATCGTTGTAGGCGATGTCGGCCAGGACCTTGCCGCTGTACTGGTCGACGTGCAGCGTGCGCTCGTCGCGCGGATCGGCGGGAAAGGACGACACCGTATAGACGCCATTCGCGGACGTCGGCAGCGCGATGCTGTAGCCGTCGCTCACGCCTGGCGCCGACGCCAGCGCGACCACCGAGTCGAGCGAAATGCGTGCGGCGCCCGCTTCGGGCGCGGTGGCGTCCGGCACCGGCGTGAGGCCCACGGCCCACGGCGTCTGCGCGAGCGGCAAGTCGTCCATCTTCATGCCGGACATGCCGGCGTGCGCATTTGCGTCGGCATCGGCAGCGGCTTCGGCGGGTGCCGACGGTTTCTCCGAATGCACGTGAGCCTCGCCCCAGGCGCCCTTCGGATAGCCGAGTTGCGCCGATGTCGCGAGCGCCTTGAACTGCTTGCCCCACGAGCCGGACCACGGCAGCCCGCTCAGCACGAAGAACAGCGCGCCTGCCGCGAGCCAGATGCCGCCGACCGCATGGATGTCGCGCCACCACGCGCGCCCGCGAAGTGTCAGGCGCGGCGTCCATACGCCGCCTTTCTGTCGCGCCTTCGGCCACCACAGCGCGATGCCGGTTCCGATCATCACGAGCGTCCAGCAGCCCGCGAGTTCCATCACGAGTTCGCCGGTCTTGCCGAGCATCAGTCCGCGATGCAGGTTGCGGATCTGCTTCATCAGGCGATGCTCGACGGAGAGCGTGCCGAGCACCGCGCCCGTGTACGGATTCACGTATACGCTTTCGCTCTCGCCGGACGGCAGGCGGAACACGAACTCCGCGCTGCGGCGCGGATCGGCGTCGATCTGCGCCGTGGTCGGCACGGCGTTGCGCGGCTCGCTCGCGACGGCTTTAGCGAGCAGCGTGTCGCGCGGCAGGCGAGGCGCGGCCTGCTCCTCGACGATCATCCGGTCGCGATAGAGCAGCGGCTCGATCTGCGGCTGGAAGCAGTACAGCGTGCCGGTGATCGCGAGCACGATCAGGAGCGGCATCACGAAGAGTCCCGCGTAGAAATGCCAGCGCCACAGCGTCCGATGCTGGTCGGCCGCGACGTTCAAAGTGTTGCTTCCTTGCATGAGCGTATCCCCAGGAATGAATGACTGACGGCCCCGGCTCAGATGCCGATGCGCCCTTCGAGATAGAAGGTCCGCCCTGCATACGGATGGAACACGTAATAGCGATGGTCGAAGAGATTGTCGACACCGATGCCGATCTCGGTTTTCCTGGTCGGCCGGTAGGTGAACTTCGTGTCGACGACCGCGTAGGTGCTCGTGCCGCCGTACGTGTTCGGATTGGTGTCGGTGTTGGTGAGCGTGTTGTACTGGCGGCCCGAATAGCGCGCGGCGAGCGTCACCGCGGCCTTCTCGGTGGCGCGATACGTCGCGACGACGTTCGCGCGCCAGAGCGGTATGCGATAGAAGTACTTCCCGACCGACGCCGGATTGCTGCTGTTCGCGATGATCTTCGACTGCGTGTAGGCGACGTTCGCCGCGAGGTCGAGCCCGCGCAGCAGCACGTCCTGCCCTTCGTAGCTCGTCTCGATGCCGCGCGAGCGCACCTTGTCGATGTTCTGGAAGTTCGTGACGTTCGGAATGACGGTCGTATTGGTCTGGCTGAAGATGGTGTTCTTCACGTCGTCCTGGAACAGCGTGAAGCGGTACAGGCCATTGCCGTGCTGCCACTCCGCGGTGAGTTCCTTCGAGAGATCGTCCTCGGGCTGCAGGTTCGGGTTGTTGTTGACGATCGAGATGCCGTTGACCTGCCCCTGAAACAGCTCGCCGACCGTCGGAAAACGATAGGCGCGGCCGATCGACGCACGCAGCAGCAGGTTCGAAGTGACATCGAACGAAAGCGATGCCTTCGGCGACCAGTGGCTTTCGCTGGCATCGCCATAAGCGAGCGACGTCGCGCCGAGCGAGCGCGTGCCGTCATACGCGTTCCAGTTCTCGTAGCGCGCGCCGTAGGTCAGCCGCCAGCGCGGCAAGAAGCGCCACGAATCCTGCACATACGCGGCCTGGGTCTGCGTGCGGCCGCCAAATGCATTCGCGAACGACCCGTTGCCGCCATCGCGCCAGGCGGCGGTGTTGTACGTCTCGTTGTCGAGAAAGTAGTTGTCGTAGTGGTAGCCGAACGAGACCCAGTGCGCGGCGAGTCCCGCATCGGCCGAGGGCGGCGTCCACGTCGCGCGCAGATCGAGCGACTTCCAGCCGGCGCCGTCGCCATACGCGATCGTGCCCGGGCCGTCGCCCGGCACGCCCGAACTCGCCGTGCGCGCGATGCTCTGCGTCACGTCGAAATAGGATGCGACTGCTTCGCCGTTCCAGCCGGTTTCATTGCGCGTCCTGAGCGACAGACCGTAGAGGAAGTTTTCGCTCGATCCCTGGCTCGGCGCGAACGCCGCCGCCGACACGTTGTACTCGAACCCGCCGATATTCACGAGCCCGCTATACACCGGATTGCCGTTCGCGTCGCGCAGGAAGGTTTGCGTGTCGCTGTTGTACTTCTGGTGCCAGTAGCCGAGCGTGAACCCTGCCTGCAGCGTCGGCGTGAGGTCGTAGGCGAGCCTCGCCCTCAACTGGTCCTGAAACGTGCGCTCGATCCCTTCCGCCGACACGCCGAGCACCGCCGTGCGGGCGTTGTTCTGGTCGTTATAGAAATACGCGCCGGTGACGGGCCGGTCGGTCGGCTTCGCCGCTGTCGTCGATTGCGGGAGCGTCGCGAACTGCAGCGGCTGGCTCGTGTTCTCCAGATGATCGACGCCGATCAGGTACGAGAACCGCCCGATCTTGTCGCCGATCGTCGCCGAACTGTTCGTGCCGTTGAAGCTGCTGTTCACGCCGAACAGGTCGAAGTGCTGCGTGTAGCCCTGCACTTTCGCGTCGGCCTGGAACTGCGTCGGCATGCGCGTCGTGATCGCGACCGTCGCGCCCATCGAGTTGCCCGGATACAGCGCGGAATACGGGCCGTA
This sequence comes from Caballeronia arationis, assembly GCF_001544975.2. Classification (GTDB taxonomy): domain Bacteria; phylum Pseudomonadota; class Gammaproteobacteria; order Burkholderiales; family Burkholderiaceae; genus Caballeronia; species Caballeronia arationis. The sequence goes on from NZ_FCOG02000010.1 coordinate 61,121, forward strand.
GATCACGTCGGTGCGATCGATGTCGTCGGCGAAGACCATCGACCAGCGAGGCGCGAACGTAAACGTGTTGCCGAGGAAGTTGCTAAGCAGGAGGCCGTCTGCATAGACGAGGCCGCGCGCCGTCTGCGAGTTGCTCGTGCCGCGCACGGCGATCGTCGAATTGACGTCGCCGATAAAGCGCTTGCGCACGGCCATGTTCGGCGCGTACTTGAGCACGTCTTCGAGCGTGACGACGTTCCAGTACTGGAACTGGTCAGCCGTGACGGTCGAGACGCTCGCCGGGAGATTCGAATCGAGCGGCGGCCGCGACGCCGCGGCCGTCACGACGACCGGAGCGAGCGCGGCGGCTTCGTTCTCCGACTGAGCTGGTGGCGCTTCTGCAGTGGTTGCGGCGTACGCCGCCTGCGCCATCAGCGAGAGAGGAAGCCAGGCGTACGGCAGGCGCACGCGGGCGAACGTGCGCGAGCGCACGGGAGCGCGGCAGCCCGATGGCTGCCGCGCTCGCCTGAATAAGTCGAGCATCGGAAAATCCTGAAGAGGTGAACGCGGGATCGGCCGGGCGCAAAGACGCACCGGCGTGGCGATCCGGACGAATGACGGACCTCAGGAAACGATGGGAGGCGCGCGCGGACGCGCCGCGTTGAAGGACTTGGCGTGGACGGCTGGCGTCCCGGCCGTGACGGCGACGCGGGTAACGCGCTCGACCCGCTCTGCGCGCGGCGCCGCGCCGGGCAGCAGCGGGAGACTATGGGCGAGCAGCCCGCAGTACGAGCACGCGTCGAAATGATCCGCAGCCGACGCGTGGTGGCTATCCGGAGCGGCGGCTCGGGCGGTCTGTTGATAGCCGCCGTGATGGTGCCCGCCCTCGTCCTCCTGCGCGGCGAGCGCGCCTGACGCCAGCGTCGAAACGAATTCGGCCGAGCACATCGGCGCTTCGGCATCGGCGACGCCTGAGCGCGCCGCGATCGTCTGGCTCACGACCGGCGCGACAATAGCGAGCCACATGGCGGCAATGCCGAGCCATGCAACGATGCGATTGCGCGATGTGCGGGTCATGGATTGCCTGAGCAATATCGAGACAGGAATTGTAGGCAGGACGCATGACACGCGCAATCGCCGGCGGTGAATGCCGTGTATCGGGCGCGAAAGCCTTCGTCGCGATACCGGCCGGCCGTGACAGGGCGTCTGTCGGGACGGTTCCCCTGGTGCAGACATCACAGGTCGAATCGGTTAGAATCTTGCGCTTGGCGCGGCGGGCGCGCGGTTTTTTCAAACGTCCGTGCAAGCCCCGACAGAGCGGATCGCGCGTTCATTGCGGCGCGCGCATCAGGCGGCGAGGATGGCGAAATTGGTAGACGCACCAGGTTTAGGTCCTGACGCCAGCAATGGTGTAGGGGTTCGAGTCCCCTTCCTCGCACCATCACTGCGGTTCCAAAGCAGTGACGACTCCGCAAAGTAAAACCCCGTGACACTCGGCGCCATCGTGCTGCAGCATCGGGCGCCACGAAAAAAGCCATTGATGTTCAATGGCTTTTTTTGCTCAGGCCGATAGTTCCCGACATGCCTCCGGAGAGAAGCATGTAAAGAGAACATGCCATCCCACTACGCCGACTCCAGTGAACTTCGACGACTACTGCCAGCAAAAGGCCGCTCCCGATGGCTCAAGCACGTACTACGCGCTGCGTCGCGCGCCGGCCGCGAGCCAGCCGCTCCTGACCGCGCTCTACGCGCTGCGTCGCGAGCTGGAGGAGACCGTCAAGGAAACCAGCGACCCCACCATCGGCCGCACGAAGCACGCGTGGTGGCAGAAGGAACTCGCGAGCCTCTTCGGCGGCGAGCCGTCGCATCCGGTGACGAAGGCGCTCGCCGCGCACGGCGGCCGCTCGAATGCGGCGCTGGACGATGCAGGCCTCGCGTCGTTGCAGACGCTCGTCGACGGCTTCGGCATGGATCTCGATCAGGCGCGTTACCTCGACTGGCCCGGCCTCGCCCGCTATCTCGGCCAGACGGGCGGCGCGTTTGCCGTCGCGGTGGCGCGTGTGAACGCCCGCGACCCGGCGCAGGCCGCCGTCTGGGCCGCGTCGCTCGGCTCGGCACTGATGCTGGCGGAACGCGTGCTGGAACTCGGTGATGATGCGCGTCACGGCCGCATCTACATTCCGATCGACGAGTTGCAGCGCTTTGGCGTGACGGCCGCCGACCTCATCAACCGCAAGTACAGCGACGACTTCACCGCGCTGATGCGCTTTCAGGTCGAACGGGCGCGCAAGTCGCTGAACGACGCGCTCGCTGCGATTCCCGCGAGCGAGCGCACAGGCCAGCGGCTTTTGCGCGCGCAGGCGGCGCTGGCGCTCGCGGCGCTCGACGAAGTCGAACGGGAGAATTTTCAGGTGCTGCATCAGCGCATCGCACTCACGCCAATTCGCAAGCTGTGGATCAGCTGGCGCACGCGCTGACTGTTCACGCGAAGAGCAGCGGCAACGGCTCGAAGCGCTGACGCAGGATCGCGCTGGCATCGAGATCGAGCCATGAGCCGAGCACGGTGGCATAAAGCCGGCGAAAGTCGATCGCGACCGGCAGGTTGCCGTTGCCGTCGATGCTCGCGAGTGCCGGCGTCGCGCCGTACAGCCCGCCGCGCACGCTGCCGCCCGCGACGAAATGTGGCGCCGCACTGCCGTGGTCCGTTCCGCCGGTCTGGTTTTCGCGGGCGCTGCGTCCGAACTCCGAGCACGTCATGATGAGCGAGTCGTCCCAGCGCTTTAGGGACACGAGTGCGCGGCGAAGCGCAACGAAACCGTCCGACAGCTCTTTCAGCAGCGCGGCATGCCGAAGCGCCTGATTCTGATGCGTGTCGAAGCCGTTGAGCGTCAGGCGCAGCACGGTAATGTCCTGATTGGAATCGGCCGTGGCGAGCATCCGCATCGCCGTATCGACCGATGCGGCGAACGACGGCGCGGCAACGTGCCGCATCGGGAGGCCTTCTATCGTGCCCTTCGCGAACGGCCCGGCCTCCGCACTGCCGATCGCGATCGTCTCGGCGCGCAGCGAGCTTCCGAGCGCACGTGCAAGCCAGCCGTCGCGCAGGTACTGATCGGCGTGCGATGCGGTGTCCCAGATTTCCGTCGACCGGAAGTGCGAAAGATTCGGCTGCGCATAACCGACGCCCTGCACGACGGCCAGCCGGCCATCGCGCCAGAGTGGCATGAGCGGCTCGATGGCGGGATGAAGCGCGATGCGTTCGTCGAGTTGCAGCAGGCGGTCGCGCTCGAGACCGACCGTCGGGCGCAGCGTGCGATATAAGGAATCGGCAAACGGGACCACCGTATTGAGCCCGTCGTTGCCGCCCTTCAGTTCGACGATGACGAGGGTCTTGCCGGGGTTCTTTCTGGTCGACGCATGTGACGTGTCGACAAGTACGCCCGGCGCGCACATGGCAGCGCCGCTCATCGACAGGAACTGGCGCCGGTTCATCGCGGACCGCCGGGAAGGCTCACCGCTTGTAGAGATCGCGGACCGCTTCCTCGATATGCTGCCGCAACAAACGTCTTTCGTCGGCGGTCATGACGGCATGACGGGGCGGCCGCGCGGGCGGCTGGTCGGTCTGCTGGATGGTTTGCATCGACGCGGGCTTCGGCGGATCGCTGTTGCGACTACCGGCCTGATTCTTGCCCATGTTCTGGTGCGCGCGGATGATACGGCCGTCGTAGCGGTTGGGCGGCGTGGTCACGGTGCGGTCTGACGCGGCGGCGTCGCGGGTCGAATTCCACGAGGTCTGCGCGTAGGCGGGAGCCGCCACGGGGGGCATGGTCAGTGCGCCGTAAAGCGCGCTAGCAAGTAGCGTCTTCTTGAAGATGCGCTCGGGGCGCACAGGTACGCGCTGACGCGCTCCCTTCATGTTGTTCCCTTCGTTGCTCGACAACCGGACAGTTCTCAGTCTCTTTTGCGCGGGCGGCACGGCCTCTGTGCGGCGCCGACGCAGAGCGTTGGTCTAATGAAGTATCTACCGAATGACGGGCTTAGGTAAAGGAGTGTACGCACAGAACCTATATGGCGTGCCACAGCCCCCGTAAATTTTGTAACCAACTGTTACGCTGGAATTGTTACAAACTCGGCCCCTTTCTAATCGCGCTAAGATGCCGCCATGGAAACCAAGAATCCTTCAAAAATACTCGTAGTCGACGACGATCCCCGCCTTCGCGACCTGCTTCGGCGCTATCTCGGCGAACAGGGCTTCAACGTCTATGTGGCTGAGAACGCGCCGTCGATGAACAAGCTATGGGTGCGCGAGCGTTTCGACCTCCTCGTGCTCGACCTGATGCTTCCCGGGGAAGACGGCCTGTCGATCTGCCGGCGCCTGCGCGGCAGCAACGACCGTACGCCGATCATCATGCTCACCGCGAAGGGCGAGGATGTCGATCGCATCGTCGGCCTGGAGATGGGCGCGGACGACTATCTGCCGAAGCCGTTCAATCCGCGCGAACTCGTCGCGCGCATTCATGCGGTGCTGCGTCGCCAATCGCCGTCGGAACTGCCGGGCGCGCCTTCGGAAACCACCGAGGTGTTCGAGTTCGGCGAATTCGCGCTGAACCTCGCTACGCGCACGCTCACGAAGAATGGTCAGGAAATTCCGCTGACCACGGGTGAATTCTCGGTCCTCAAAGTGTTCGCGCGCCATCCGCGCCAGCCGCTCTCGCGTGAAAAGCTGATGGAACTCGCGCGCGGCCGTGAATACGAAGTGTTCGATCGCAGTCTCGACGTGCAGATCTCCCGTCTGAGAAAGCTGATCGAGCCCGATCCGAGCAGCCCGCGCTTCATCCAGACCGTGTGGGGCCTCGGCTACGTCTTCATCCCAGACGGCGCCGCATAAGGCGTCCCGAATCACGCTTGGTGACCTTCACCGGGCAGGACCAGAAAGACTCATGCGCATCGACAGGCGGCTACTGACGCTCGCGTTCGGCGGCCTGTTCTGGCGGACTTTTGCGCTGATCGCGCTGTTGATCGCGGTCAGTCTCGCCGCCTGGTTCCAGAGCTTTCGCGTTATCGAGCGGGAGCCGCGCGCGCAGCGCGTGGCCCTGCAGCTCGTCGCGGTCGTCAAACTCACCCGCACCGCCCTCCTTTATTCCGATCCCGATCTGCGCCGCGCCTTGCTGCAGGATCTGGAAAGCAATGAAGGCGTGCGCGTGTACCCGCGCGAAACCAGCGACAAATACAAACTCCAGCCGGACGAATCGCTGAACCGGCTGATCGAGCGCGACGTGCGCGGCCGGCTCGGCAACGAGACGATCATCGCGCAGTCGGTGAACGACATTCCGGGCGTCTGGATCAGCTTCAAGATCGACGACGACGACTACTGGGTCGCGCTCGACCGCGATCAGCTCGATACCGTCACCGGCCTGCAGTGGGCCGGCTGGGGCATATTCGCGCTCGCCCTCTCGCTCTTCGGCGCGGCGTTCATCACGAGTCTCGTGAACCGGCCGTTCGCCCGGCTTGCGCTTGCCGCGCGCAAGGTCGGCTCGGGGCAGTCGCCCGAACCGCTGCCTGAGCGCGGCATGGGCGTCGCCGCGGAGACCAATCGCAGCTTCAACCAGATGGTGCAGGACCTTGAGCAGCTCGAAGCGGACCGCGCGCTGATGCTCGCGGGCATCTCGCACGACCTGCGCACGCCGCTCGCGCGTCTGCGGCTCGAAACCGAAATGAGCCCTTCCGACGAAACCACCAAGCTCGCGATGATCGACGACATCGAGCAGATGGACATGATCATCGGGCGCTTTCTAGATTACGCACGGCCAATGCAGCGCATGCCGGAAGCCGTCGACCTGTCGATGATCGCCGGTGAACTGGCCGCGCGGTTTCATGCGGACGAAGGCGTCGTGATGAAGACGGATTTCGCTCAGGGTGCGATGATCGAAGGCGATCCGACGGATGCGCGGCGCGTGATCGGCAATTTGCTGGAGAACGCGCGCAAGTACGGCCGCAGCGAGCACGACGACATCGCGCGCATCAGGCTGGAGACGCATGTGACACATGGACGCGTCGAGCTGACCGTGATGGACGAGGGCCGCGGCATCCCCGACGATCAGGTCGCGTTGATCACCCGCCCGTTCTATCGCGTCGACACCGCGCGCACGCAGGCGAACGGCACGGGCCTCGGCATGGCGATCGTGCAGCGGCTCGTCACGCGCCAGCGCGGCACGTTGCGGCTGCGGAACCGTTTGCCAGGTCCCGGCTTCGAAGTCACCATCGACTTTCCCGTCGTCAAGGGCGGCAAGTTCGATGCTCAACGGGACTAGCCAAAATGCGCAATCCAGGGGCAAAAAACTATCACGCCGTTCGCCAAAAGCTATCCGGTGCGTTAGTTAAAATCTATTGAATAAATTGTTTAATAGAGTTATAGTGGGATTCGTGTGACGGCAGCGGCAAACGCTTCGGGCGTCATGTCATGCTGGCGTTACGGCGATCAGGTAATTTGGTTTGTCCTTCCAACGAACACAGGAGTAGTCATATGAAGACCGTGGGCGATAAAGTCGAAGCGTTTACCGTCACCGCTGCAAAGCCGGGTTTCAACAATCACGAAGAAAACGGCCAGTCGGCGTTCGAAGAGATCACCGAGCAGTCGTTCCCGGGCAAGTGGAAGATCATCTATTTCTACCCGAAGGACTTCACGTTCGTCTGCCCGACGGAAATCGTGGAATTCGGCAAGCTCGCCAACGACTTCGCCGACCGCGACGCCATCCTGCTCGGCGGCAGCGTCGACAACGAGTTCGTCAAGCTCGCATGGCGCCGTGAGCACAAGGACCTGAACAAGCTGAACCACTACTCGTTCGGTGACGTGAAGGGCGAGTTGATCGACCAGCTCGGCGTGCGCGACAAGGAAGCCGGCGTGGCCCTGCGCGCGACGTTCATCGTCGACCCGGACAATGTCATCCAGCACGTTTCGGTGAACAACCTGAACGTCGGCCGCAGTCCGGAAGAAGTGCTGCGTATCCTCGACGGCCTGCAAACGGACGAACTCTGCCCGTGCAACCGCGCTGTCGGCGGCGCAACGCTGTAAGCATTCGCGCACGCGTCACGCGCGTTCGACGGCTTGACGCCAGGCCCGCTATGCTTGTCCAGTCGATGAGCCAGCGGGCTTTTTCATCGGCATTCGCATAGGAGAAATCAATGGAATTTCTGTCTTCGATTAAAGAACTTATTCCCGATTACGCCAAGGACATCCGCCTGAACGTCGACGGCACGATCGCGCGCTCGTCGCTGGAAGGCAACGATGCGGTCGGCGTCGCGCTGGCGGCGGCCTATGCCGCGAAAGCGACGAAGATCGTGACCACGATCCGCTCGGCGGGCGTGCTGTCGCCGGAAGAGACGAACGCCGCGCTGACCGCCGCCGCCTTGATGGGCATGAACAACGTCTGGTATCCGTATCTCGAGATGGCCGGCAACGCCGACCTGAAAACCCAGCCCGCCGGCCTGCGCATGAACGCGTACGCGTCGCATGGCGGCGTCGACAAGCGGCGCTTCGAGATGTACGCGCTCGCCGCGTCGATCATCGGAAAGTGCCACTTCTGCGTGAAGTCGCATTACGAGAACCTGGTCGCGGAAGGCATGAGCACGACGCAGTTGCGCGACGTCGGCCGCATCGCGGCGGTAATCAACGCCGCGGCGCTCGCCATCGAAGCCGAAGCGAAGTAAGCCGCTTTGGCGGCCCAGATGCAAAAACGCCACGTCGGTTCGACGTGGCGTTTGCGCTTTTCAGTGATCGATCGAAGTCCTTCGCAGCAACACGGCCGCCTGCGCTTCGATACCCTCGCCTCGTCCGAGATAGCCGAGCTTCTCGTTGGTTTTCGCCTTCACGTTCACGCGATCGAGCGGCAGTTCGAGGTCGGCAGCGATGTTCGCGCGCATGCCTTCGATATGGGGCGCGAGCTTGGGCGCCTGCGCGATCACGGTGGAATCGACGTTGGCAATCGCGAATCCCGCCTCCGATACGCGCCGGAACGCCTCGCGCAGCAGCACGCGGCTGTCGGCGCCGGCAAATTCCTTCGCGGTGTCCGGAAAATGCCGGCCGATGTCGCCCATCGATGCCGCGCCGAACAGCGCGTCCGTGATCGCGTGCAGGAGCACGTCGGCGTCGGAATGGCCGAGCAGGCCGCGTTCGTAGGGAATCGTCACGCCGCCGATGATGAGCGCGCGCCCTTCCACCAGTTGGTGAACGTCGTAGCCCTGTCCGATTCTGAAATCCATCGATAAAACCCTGCTGTAAAGAGATTAGGACGCGGCGCCGAGCATCGCCGCGGCGAGCGCGAAGTCTTCCGGATAAGTGACCTTGAAGTTGCGCAGGCTGCCCTGGATGAGCCTCGGCGCATGGCCGAGCCATTCGATCGCGCTCGCTTCGTCGGTGAGATCGTGGCCGTCCTGCTGCGCGCGCTGGATCGCGTCGCGCAGCATGCCGAGCCGGAACATCTGCGGCGTCTGCGCCTGCCACAGGCCGTTGCGCGACTCCGTGCGGGCGATGCGCCCGGCTGAGTGCGCCTCGCCTTCGGCCTCGATCCGCTTTAACGTATCCGCGACCGGCAGCGCCAGAATGCCGCCGACGGCGTCGTCCCGCAGCTCCCCGACCAGCTTGCGGATCAACTCCGGCGTGATGCCGGGGCGCGCCGCGTCGTGGACGAGCACCCAGTCGTCGTCCTTCGCGCCGAATTCGGCGAGCGCGTGAAGCCCGTTGAACACCGACGCCTGCCGCGATGCCCCGCCGCAGCGCTGAACCGCGAAACGCAGGCCGGCAAAGCGGCGGGCATCGAAATGGGTGTCGTCGGGAGCGAGAACGACGAGCGTCTGCGAAAATTCGGAGCACGCATCGAATGCAGCAAGCGTATGACCCAGCATCGGGCGGCCGCCCACGGTCTGGTATTGCTTCGGCATCGGCGCGCCGGAGCGGCTGCCGGTGCCGGCGCACGGAATCAGGGCATAGAGGCGTGCAGTCACGAGTGGGAAATGTTGCCGAGTCAAAGTGAAGCACGGATTTTATAATAGGTCCTTCGCGACCACGCCGGTCCCGTGCACACTTTCGCGCACGAACGGTTCCCCGCACACCTTATGTCTTCAAAAGCCGTCACCTCGCAGTTCACTTCTCCCGTCGCCCTCGTCAAGGCCGGCCAGCGCTTCGTGTTCAATGGCGCCGTCGGCTCGTCCGATGCGCTCGCCATTGCGCGCTATCACTTGTCTCACCGCGAACAGGTGCCGCTTCTGACGGTTCTGTGCGCGAGCGCCGTCGACGCGCAGCGTCTCGCGGCCGAAATCCCCTATTTCGCGCCCGACGCGCGCGTGCGCCTCCTGCCCGACTGGGAAACGCTGCCTTACGACACGTTTTCGCCACACCAGGATCTCGTCTCCGAACGGCTGGCTACGCTGCACGATCTCGGTGAGGGCCGCTGCGACATCCTGCTCGTGCCCGCGACCACCGCGCTCTACCGGATGCCGCCGGCGTCGTTTCTCGCGGCCTACACGTTCTCGTTCACGCAGGGCGAGCGGCTGAACGAGGCGAAGCTGAAGGCGCAACTGACGCTCGCGGGCTACGAGCACGTGAGCCAGGTCGTGCGTCCGGGCGAATATTGCGTGCGCGGCTCGCTGCTCGACCTCTTTCCGATGGGCTCGCCGCTGCCGTACCGGATCGACCTTTTCGACGATCAGGTCGACTCGATCCGCGCGTTCGATCCCGACACGCAGCGCAGTCTTTATCCAGTTCGCGACGTGCGCCTGTTGCCGGGCCGCGAATTCCCGTTCGATGAAGCCGCGCGCACCGCGTTTCGCAGCCGCTGGCGCGAGGTGTTCGAGGGCGATCCGAGCCGCTCGTCGATCTACAAGGACATCGGCAACGGCGTGCCGTCGGCGGGCATCGAGTATTACCTGCCGCTCTTTTTCGACGAAACTGCGACCCTCTTCCATTACCTGCCCGAGGGCGCGCAACTGGTGTTCGTCGGCGACATGGACGCGTCGATCAAGCGCTTCACGAACGACACGAAGCAGCGCTACAACTTTCTGTCGCATGACCGCGAGCGGCCGCTCCTGGAACCGCATCGCCTCTTTCTCACCGACGACGACTTCTTCGCGTTCGCGAAGCCCTTCGCGCAGCTCAAGTTCCCGCCCGCGCCCGAAGGCGGCTGGGCGGCGCCGCTGCCGGGGCTCGCGATCGACCGCCACGCCGACGAGCCGCTCGCCGCGTTGCGCCACTATCTCGAACAGACGCCGAATCGCGTGATGCTCGTTGCCGAATCGGCCGGGCGTCGCGAGACGATCCAGCAGCTGCTCGCCGACAACGGCCTGCGTGGCGCATCCGACGACACCTTCCAGCAATGGCTAGCCGGCGACGCGAAGTTTTCGCTCGGCGTGGCGCCCCTCGCGAACGGCTTCGCGCTGCCGGGCGAGGAACTGGCGATCGTCACCGAGACGGAACTGTACGGCCCGCTTGCGCGCCGCGCGGGACGCCGCCGTCAGGAACAGGCGAGCAACGTCGATTCGATGGTGCGCGACCTGTCGGAACTGAAGCTCGGCGATCCGGTCGTGCACACGCAGCATGGCATCGGGCGCTACATGGGGCTCGTTTCGATGGACCTCGGCGAAGGCGAGACCGAATTCCTGCATCTCGAATACCAGAACGAAAGCAAGCTCTACGTGCCGGTCGCGCAACTGCACGTGATCTCGCGCTACAGCGGCGCGGACCCCGACAGCGCGCCCTTGCACGCGCTCGGCTCCGGCCAGTGGGACAAGGCAAAGAGGAAGGCGGCCCAGCAGATCCGCGATACCGCCGCCGAACTGCTCAATCTTTACGCGCGCCGCGCCGCGCGCTCGGGCTACGCGTTCAAGCTCGAACCACGCGACTACACGAAGTTCGCGGAAAGCTTCGGCTTCGAGGAGACGCCCGACCAGGCCGCGGCGATCACCGCGGTCATCGGCGACATGACGAGCGGCAAGCCGATGGACCGCCTCGTGTGCGGCGACGTCGGCTTCGGCAAGACGGAAGTCGCGCTGCGCGCAGCGTTCATCGCGGTGATGGCGGGCAAGCAGGTCGCGATTCTCTCGCCGACCACCCTCCTCGCCGAACAGCACACGCAGACCTTCACCGACCGCTTTGCCGACTGGCCCGTGCGCATCGCGGAACTGTCGCGTTTCAAGAGCACGAAGGAAGTCGGGGCGTCGATCGCGGCGATCAACGAAGGCACGATCGACATCGTGATCGGCACGCACAAGCTGCTCTCGTCGGATGTGCAGTTCAAGCGGCTCGGGCTCGTGATCATCGACGAGGAACATCGCTTCGGCGTGCGGCAGAAGGAAGCGCTCAAGTCCTTGCGCGCGGAAGTCGATGTCCTCACGCTCACGGCGACGCCGATTCCGCGCACGCTCGGCATGGCGCTCGAAGGCCTGCGCGATTTCTCAGTGATCGCGACCGCGCCGCAGAAGCGCCTCGCGATCAAGACCTTCGTGCGGCGCGAGGAAGACGGCGTGATCCGCGAGGCGATGCTGCGCGAACTCAAGCGTGGCGGCCAGGTGTACTTCCTGCACAACGAGGTCGAGACGATCGAGAACCGTCGCGCGATGCTCGAAGCGCTCGTGCCCGAAGCGCGCATCGCGGTCGCGCATGGACAGATGCACGAGCGCGAACTCGAACGCGTGATGCGCGATTTCGTCGGCCAGCGCGCGAACGTGCTGCTGTGCACGACGATCATCGAAACCGGCATCGACGTGCCGAGCGCCAACACGATCCTTTTGCATCGCGCCGACAAGTTCGGGCTTGCGCAGTTGCATCAGTTGCGCGGTCGCGTCGGGCGCTCGCACCATCAGGCGTACGCGTACCTGCTCGTGCACGATCCGTCCGCTCTCACGAAGCAGGCGCAGCGGCGGCTCGAAGCGATCCAGCAGATGGAGGAACTCGGTTCGGGTTTCTATCTCGCGATGCACGACCTGGAGATTCGCGGCACGGGAGAAGTGCTCGGCGACAAGCAGTCGGGCGAGATCCAGGAGATCGGCTTCCAGCTCTACACCGACATGTTGAACGACGCGGTCAAGGCGCTGAAGGAAGGCCGCGAGCCCGATCTCACCGCGCCGCTCGCGGCGACGACGGAGATCAACCTGCACGCGCCCGCGATCCTGCCCGCCGATTATTGCGGCGATGTGCAGGAGCGGCTCTCGCTCTACAAGCGGCTCGCGAACTGCGAATCCAGCGATTCCATCGACGGCATCCTTGAAGAACTCGTCGACCGCTTCGGAAAACTGCCGCCGCAGGCGCATGCGCTGGTGGAAACCCACCGCTTGCGACTGGCCGCGAAGCCGCTCGGAATTTCGAAGATCGATGCCGCCGAGCAGGTGATCGGGCTCCAGTTCATCCCGAATCCGCCCGTCGACGCGATGCGCATCATCGAGATGGTGCAGAAGCACAAGCACATCAAGCTCGCCGGGCAGGACAAGCTGAGGATCGAGACGCGCAGCCCGGATCTGTCGGTGCGGATCGCGACGGTGAAGGAGACGTTGCGGGCGCTCGGAGCGCCGGTGCGGCAGGCGGTGCCGGCGGCGCGGTAGGGTTTTACTTTGTCGACGGAACGAGAAGCCGGCACTTGATGGCCGGCTTTTTGTTTTGGGACGCGGATGCTGCCGGTATTCGTCGATTTCGATTGCATCGTAGCTAATCTGTGCGGCCCGCGAAGTCAGAAATCGTCAGCAATCCTCAAGTAATCTCGATCCAGTCTCGGACAACCGCCTTTCGAACAATGCCCACACTCCAAGTGCGCAGAATTTGCTCAACCGACAGCTCCGACTTCTGCCGCCAATCAGCACGACCGGACAAACCGAAGCCCGCTCGCCAAGCAGCGCCACGCCCGACGACATGAGTCCGGCCCCGCAGCAAATGCCCCTCCGACAAACCCGCCCCCAAACTTTTCGGTATGATCGAACTCTAATCAGCAGGAGCCAACATGTCCCACATCGCTGAACCGGCGAACACCGAAACCGCTTCTCCCGTCGCGCTTCCCTGGGTGAAGCGGCTCGTCTCCTTCGACACCGTCAGCCGCAATCCGAATCTCGGCCTCATCGAAACCGTGCGCGACGAACTGCGCGCCGCGGGCATCGAATCGACGCTTACCGTCGACGAGCGCGGCCAGTGGGCGAATCTCTTCGCAACCGTGCCCGCGCACGACGGCGAGACCAACGGCGGCATCGTCCTGTCGGGCCATACGGACGTCGTGCCGGTCGACGGCCAGGACTGGTCGAGCGACCCGTTCAAGCCGGAAGTCCGCGACGGCCTGCTCTACGGCCGCGGCACTTGTGACATGAAGGGCTTCATCGGCACGGCGCTCGCTCTGCTGCCGAAAATGCAGTCGACGAAGCTCGCCAAGCCGATCCACTTCGCGCTTTCCTATGACGAAGAGATCGGCTGCGCGGGCGCGCCGCTCATGATCAGCGACCTGCAAAAGCGCGGCGTGCGGCCGGACGGCTGCATCGTCGGCGAGCCGACCTCGATGCGCCCGATCATCGCGCACAAGGGCATCAATACGTACAACTGTTGCGTGCGCGGCTTCGCGGCGCATTCGTCGCTGACGACGCAAGGCCTGAACGCCATCGAATACGCGGCGCGCCTTATCTGCTTCATCCGCGACGTCGCCGACGAATTCCGCGCCAAGGGCCCGTTCGACGAGCTTTACGACGTGCCCTTCACCACCGCGCAGACAAGCACGATCAAGGGCGGCAACGCGATCAACACGGTACCGGCCGAGTGCAGCTTCCAGTTCGAATTCCGCAACCTGCCGACGATGGACCCCGAGAGCGTCTACCGCCGCATCGAGGCCTACGCGCGCGAGTCGCTCCTGCCGAAGATGCAGAAGGAGCACGCCAACGCGGCGATCGAGTTTTCGAAGATCGCGTCGGCGCCCGGGCTCGACGCGTCCGAGCAGGCGGCGATCACGCAGCTCGTGCGCGCGCTCACCGAGAACCAAGACAAGCGCAAAGTCGCCTACGGCACCGAAGCCGGCCTTTTCGCGCTCGCGGGCGTGCCCAGCATCGTGTGCGGCCCCGGCAATATCGAGCAGGCCCACAAGGCGAACGAATACGTGTCGCTGGAACAACTCGCTGCGTGCGAGGCGTTTATCGGCAAGTTCATCCACAGCATGTCGGTCGACGCCCAGGGCGTCCGCTGATCCACTTACACCGTCAAGCCGCCATGTCCGCCGCAAGCCAGCACACCGACCACACGATCGACGGCACGCCGATCCCGACCCTCGACGACATCGCCGAGCAACACATGGCACTCGCGCCGTGGGTGACGCGCACGCCGACTTTCGAGCGCCACGACTTCCCCACGCTCGAAGGCACGCCGGTCACCTTCAAGTTCGAGCTGCTGCAGGCAAGCGGCACGTTCAAGGCGCGTGGCGCGTTCTCGAACCTGCTCGCGCTCGACGCCAGCGAGCGCAGCGTGGGCGTGACCTGCGTATCGGCGGGCAATCACGCAGTGGCGGTCGCGTACGCGGCGATGCGCATGGAGGTCGGCGCGAAGGTGGTGATGATCCGCACCGCGACCCCGACGCGTGTCGCGCTTGCCCGGCGCTATGGCGCGGAGGTCGTGTTTGCGGAAAACGGCGCGGAGGCATTCGAGATCGTGCGCCGGATCGAAGCCGAGGAAGGCCGGTTCTTCGTGCATCCGTTCAACGGCTACCGCACCGTGCTCGGCACGGCGACGCTCGGCTACGAATGGACATCGCAGGCGCCGGACCTCGACGCGGTGATCTTGCCGATCGGCGGCGGCGGCCTCGCGGCAGGCGTATCGACGGCGATGCGGCTCGCGAATCCGTCGATTCATGTGTATGGCGTCGAACCGGCGGGTGCGGACGTGATGAGCCGCAGTTTCGCCGCGAAGCACACGGTGAAGATGGGTGCGATGCACAGCATCGCCGATTCGCTGATGGCGCCGCACACCGAGGAATACAGCTACGAGCTGTGCCGGCGGCATATCGATGAAATCGTGACGGTCACCGATGCGGAGTTGCGCCGCTCGATGCTGCAACTTTTCAATGAGCTGAAGCTGGCCGTTGAGCCGTCGTGCGCGGCGGCTACGGCCGGGTTGCTCGGGCCGCTGCGCGAGCGACTGCAAGGCAAACGCGTGGGCGTGCTGCTGTGCGGGACAAATACCGATTCGTCGTCGTTTGCGAGGCATATTGCCAGCGCAACGTGAGATGCGCTTTCGCTGGCGTTCGGGTGACATGCTCGCCTCCCGAGCGCCAGAGAAACGTCAGACCAAACACGCCATCTTCCGCCGCTCATTGCGCTGCATGAAGTAATTCGCCGCAATCACGCCGACGGTGACAAAAGCGATGAACAAAGTCGCGAGCGCATTCATTTCCGGATTGAGCCCAAGCCGCACGCGCGAAAACACGACAAGTGGCAGCGTGGTCGACCCCGGCCCGGAAAGAAACGCCGAAAGCACCAGATCGTCGATCGAAAGCGTGAACGACAGAAGCCACCCGGCCACGAGCGCCTGTGAAATCAGCGGCAGCGTAATCGAGAAAAACACCCGCAATGGTGTCGCGCCAAGATCGAGCGCGGCTTCCTCGATCGACCGATTCAATTCCCGGACCCGCGATTCCACGATGATCGCGACATAGGAAATGCACAGCATCACATGCCCGATCCAGATCGTGAGTAATCCGCGCCCGGCAGGCCAGCCGAGCACCTTCGCCATTTCGACGAAAAGCAGCAAGAGCGAAATGCCCTGAATGACTTCGGGAATTACGAGCGGCGCATTGATCATGCCGGAGAAAAGCGTGAATCCGCGAAACCGTCCCATGCGCGCGAGCACGAATCCCGCCCACGTGCCAATCACGACCGACGCACATGCCGTCAAAACCGCGATTCGCAGCGAAAGCCACGCGGCATTGATCAGTTCCTCGTCCTGCCATAACGCCTTGTACCAGCGCAGCGAAAACTCGGTCCACACGGTCACGAGCTGCGACTCGTTGAACGAATAAACAATCAGGCTGATGATCGGGATATAAAGAAACAGAAACCCGATTCCAAGCGACGTGAACTGGAGCGAACGACTCGGCTTGATCATCGCCGTTCCTCCAGTTGCTTCGCTTGATAATGCTGGAAAAGCGCCATCGGCACGAGCAGGAGCAATACCATCGCGCAGGTGACCGCGGATGCCATCGGCCAGTCGGCGTTATCGAAGAACTCGTTCCACATCACGCGGCCGATCATCAGCGTATCCGCGCCGCCGAGCAATTCCGGAATCACGTATTCGCCTACCGCCGGAATGAATACGAGGAGACAGCCCGCGATAATCCCGTTTTTCGACAGCGGCAAAGTGATCTGCACAAAAGCCTTCCACGGTTTCGCACCGAGATCGTAAGCCGCTTCGAGCAAGGTCAGATCCATTTTCACGAGATGCGCGTAAAGCGGCATTACGAGAAATGGCAGATACGAATACACCATGCCGATATACACCGCGATATTCGTGTGATAAAGCTCGATCGGCGACTGAATCAGCCCGATCGACATCAGGAAATTATTGAGCAGCCCGTTGTTCTTCAGAATGCCGATCCACGCATAGACGCGAATCAGAAACGAAGTCCAGAAAGGCAGCATCACCGCCATCATCAGCAGATTGCGCTTCTCCGGATTCGAGCGGGCGATGTAATACGCCATCGGATAACCGATCAGAAGACACAACACCGTCGATACCGCCGCCACCAGCAGCGAATTCATATAGGTGGCGAAATATAGGCTGTCGGTGAAAAGGAACAGGTAATGCGAGAAATCGAGCGCGATACTGAGCACGCCCTCCTTCATCGCGACGAGTTCGGTATAAGGCGGAATCCCGAGTCGCGAATCCGCGAAGCTGATCTTGACGACCAGCAGGAACGGCACGAAGAAAAAGAGCAGCAGCCAGACGAACGGGCCGCCGATCACCGCCGAGCGTCCGGTGAACCCGAGCCGCCTCCACGGCGTCACGACGAGATCGAGCACGCGCTTCATGACGTCAGCACCACGCCGGCCGAGGCACTCCAGCGCACGTAGACTTCGTCGTCCCAGGTGGGCGAGTCGATTTCGCCGAGCGCGAGGCTCGACACGCTCGCGACCACGGTCTTGCCGCTGTCGAGCTTGACGTGATAGAGCGAATAGCCGCCCATGTACGCGATGTTCGACACGGTGCCGCGTCCCCAGTTGTACGCGCCTTCGGGCGGCTTTCGCATCAACGCGATGCGCTCGGGGCGCACGGAGATCGTCACCGGCATCCCGAGCGGCCCGGTGATGCCGTGGTTCACGTAGAGGCGCACGGGCAACTCGGGCGACTCCACGAAGACATGGTCCGGCTCGTCCTCGACGACGTTGCCGTCGAACAGGTTCGTCGAGCCGATGAATTCCGCCGAAAAACGGCTGTTCGGGAATTCGTAAACCTCGTGCGGCGTGCCGAGCTGCACGATCTGGCCTTCGCTCATCACGGCGAGGCGGTCGGCCATCGTCATCGCTTCTTCCTGGTCGTGCGTGACCATGATGCAGGTCACGCCCACCTGATCGAGTATGTTCACGAGTTCGATCTGCGTGCGCTGGCGGATCTGCTTGTCGAGTGCGGACATCGGCTCGTCGAGCAGCAGCAGTTTCGGCCGCTTCACGAGACTGCGCGCCAGCGCCACTCGCTGCTGCTGGCCGCCCGAAAGCTGGTGCGGCTTGCGGTTCGCGAAACGTGCCATCTGCACGAGTTCAAGCGCGCCGTGCACGCGATCCTTCAGTTCCGCGCCGCGCACGCCTTCCTGCTTCAGCCCGAACGCGACGTTCGACTCCACCGACATGTGCGGAAAGAGCGCATACGACTGGAACATCATGTTGGTCGGCCGGCTGTACGGCGGCATCTTCGCGAGGTCAACGCCCTCGATCAGGATCTGCCCCGACGTCACGGTTTCGAGACCCGCGAGCATGCGCAGCAAGGTCGACTTGCCGCAACCGGAACTGCCGAGCAGCGCGAACAACTCGCCCTTCTTCACCGACAGGTTCACGCCCTTCACGGCCACCGTCTCGTCGAATTTCTTCACGACATCGACGATCTGCACAAAATTGTCCGTGCCGGCGACGGCCGGACTGGCCGGCTGCGGCCTGCCGGAATTAGGCGCTGCATGCACTGCGCTCGACTGCTCACTCATGATTGCCTGCTCGACTCCTGCGATATTCGTTCTGCGCTGACGTTTTCCGCCGGGGACGCGCAGCAATCCATCGTCCCGGCGACGAACAAAGCCCCCGGCGGTCCAGGGGCTTCGAGTTTTACACCGACTTATGACGGTTCAGGCGTCATCCAGTCTACCGGCCGGACTTGAATTCGGTCCAGAGCCGCGTCTGCAGCCGCTGGATCTCCGGCGGCAGCGGCTTCAGCAGGAACAGCGTCTTCACGACGTCCTGCGGCGGATAGACGGCCGGATCGTTCGCCACGTCCTTGTCGACATACTTGCGCGCTTCGGCATTCGCACTCGGGTAGTAGACCGTGTTCGTGATCGCGGCGTGGACCTGCGGCGTCTCGATGTAGTTGATCCATTCGAGCGCGGCTTCCTTGTTCTTCGCGTCCTTCGGAATCGCCATCACGTCGAACCAGACCGGTGCCCCGCCCTTCGGGATGTAATACTCGATCTTGAACGCCTTCTTCGCGTCGACCGCGCGATGCTTCGCGATCACGACGTCGCCCGACCAGCCGTACGCAAAGCAGATGTCGCCGCCGACCAGATCGTTAATGTAGCCGGACGAATTGAACTGCCTGATGTACGGGCGGATCTTCTTGAGCATCGCGAGCGCGGCACGATAGTCGGCCGGGTTTGTGCTCATCGGATCCTTGCCGATGTAATGCAGCGCGGCGGCGAACATCTGGTCCGGCGCGTCAAGCACCGAGACGCCGCAGGCCTTCAGCTTCGAGATGTTCTCGGGCTTGAAGAGGATGTCCCAGCTGTCGAGCGCGACGCCGCTGCCGAGAAGCTGCTGCGCCTTCGTCACGTTGTAGCCGAGGCCGGTCGTGCCGTAGGCCCAGGGCACCGTGTACTTGTTGCCCGGATCGGCGCCCTCGACGAGCTTCATCAGATCGGGATCGAGATACTTGAGGTTCGGCAGCTTCGACTTGTCGAGCGGCGCGAAGATGCCCGCGGCGATCTGCTTGCCTGCGTAGTTGCTGGTCGGCACGACGATGTCATAGCCGGAATTGCCCGTGAGGAGCTTGGCCTGAAGGGTGTCGTCGCTGTCGTAGTTGTCGTACTTGACCTGGACGCCGGTTTGCTTCGTGAAGTTCGGGATCGTGTCCTTGGCGATGTAATCCGACCAGTTGTACACGTTGAGTTGCGTGTCCTTCGCGGATGCCGCCGCCGGGACCAGCGCTGCGGCGCAAGCGACCAGTCCGGCCAGGACCGCCAATTTTTGTTTCATCTCGATTCTCCGTCGTTCGACTTTCGACCGCGTCACGCCGCGCGGATCGCCGCCTCTTGATCCGGCTGATCCGCGGCTCCCTTTAAAAACCCGAAAACTACCATTAAACAGCGGTGGGACAAAAAACAATTGCCGCCTGTCGCGCGAAATTCACAGCGGCCGCGCGCACCGTGCACGCTCGCAATGGCGCTCGCCCGGGCGCCTGAGCGCGAGTCGCCGGCGCATCGCCGACGGTGATCGGGCCCCGCGAGAAGCGGCGCAATTTTAGCCGTTAAATCCGGCGCGCGACACAGGCAGAAACCACACTCGCATCAATGAATCCAGATACCCGTTCGCTGCGTAATGCGAATATCCGTCTTTGGAAGTCGCGGGCCCTCTGGCGAGTCTTGTATTTGAAGCCGGCCGGGCCTTGACGGGATCGAATAGCCAGGCGGAACAGTCGTTGCTGAGCCATTTCGGATGCGCGCCGCAGGTCGGGCGCGCGCAGGACGGGCAGCGCGCATATCCGCGCTGCCCGACGCGGGCGGCAAATGCAATGGCTCACAGAGCGCTGCCGCCCACCTTTGACGTGCGCCGCAGTCCGTTGCAGCCATTCCAGGCCAAGATCCGCGATGAACACCAATCCGTCCGCCCTCACGCCGTGCCCCGCCGAGCGACCGTCGTCCGATCGCGAATTGCGTGAGGGCCGACGCCCGCATGCACCGCGCGGACGGTGGTTCTCGTTCGTCGGCGCGGGCGCGCTCGTCGCGGTTGGCTACATGGACCCCGGCAACTGGGCGACCGCGCTTAGCAGCGGTGCCAAATACGGCTACCGGCTCCTCGGCGTCGTGCTGCTCGCGAGCCTGATGGGCATGTTGCTGCAATGGGTGGCGTCGCGGGTGGGCGTCGTCACCGGGCGCGACCTCGCGCGCCTGTGCCGCGAGCGTTTCAGCCGCCGTACGACGCTTTTTCTCTGGATCACCTGCGAGATCGCGATCATCGCGTGCGATGTCGCTGAAGTCGTCGGCAGCGCGGTGGCGCTCCAGTTGCTGCTCGGCGTCTCGCTGACGGCCGGCGTCCTGATGTCGGCCGTCGCCACCTTCGCGATGCTCGCGCTGCAATGCCGCGGCCGCCGTCCGCTGCAGATGTTCATCTCCGCGCTGATCTTCTTCATCGGCTTTTGCTTCGTCGTGGAACTGGCGCTTGCCAAGCCGGCCTGGCACGAAGCACTCGCCGGACTCGCGCCGCCGAAGGAACTCGTGCGCGACGCCGGGATGGTCTGGCTCGCGGCCGGCATCCTCGGCGCGACCGTGATGCCTCACAACCTCTACTTGCACTCCGCGCTCGTGAAGGACCACGCGCCCGGCGGCGACGACCGATCGGTTGCGGCGGCGCTCTACGGCGTCAACATCGATACCTTCGCGTCGCTCGCGCTGGCTTTCACTGTGAATGCGTCGCTGCTGATCGTGGCGGCGGCGGTGTTTCACGCGAGCGGCCACGTCGACGTCGAGGATCTCGCCGATGCTCACCGGCTGATCGCTCCGCTCGTCGGCAACCAGTGGGCGAGCATCTTCTTCGCCGCAGCGCTGCTCGCCTGCGGGCTGAACGCCACGGTCACCGGCACGCTCGCCGGCCAGGCGGTGATGGAAGGCTTCCTGCGGCTGTCGATTGCGCGCTGGGCGCGAGCGCTCCTCACGCGCGGACTCGCGATCGGGCCGGCACTCGTCGCGGTGAGTGCGTTCGGCGAACACGGCTCGAATCAGCTGCTCGTGGCGAGCCAGGTCGTACTCACGCTGCAGCTTCCGCTCGCCGTCATTCCGCTCGTGCGTTTCGCGTCCGACGCGGGACTGATGGGCCGCTGGCGCGTCGCGCGCGTGCCGCTCGCGCTCGCGTGGGGCTGCGTGGGCGTAATCGTCGCGCTCAACGGCGCGCTGCTGTGGCAACTGGTTATCAGCTGAGAGCCGCGGATGAAACCGGCTAAGCGCGCGTGGCTTATTGACCGTTCCGCGCTGGCGTCTTAAGCACGTTTACAATTACATTTTTCTTGCCATATTGCCGGGAAGAGGACACGGCGGCGCGCCCTTCAGCGATATTCACTGCCTGAGCAGAAACTGGACACTGACTTCCGCGCGCGTCCATGGGTCCTGTTAAAAATCGGTTGAAACTCATTGAATTCAATGAGTTAGACGAGCCTCCGGCATCCCATCAATCAGGACGATCGTTTCATGGCCCGAGGCCCTTTGCATTCCAGAAAGCTGTCCATCCGACGCGTGGCGGTCCTCGCTGCACTTGCAGCCGCGCTCTGCTCTGCGAGCCTCGCCCATGCGACCGTCGCCGTATTGCAGCCGGTGCGCGAAGCCGCCGCGCAGCAGCCGCTGGAACTGACGCTGATGTACACCGCCGACGACGGCAAGCCGCTCGTCGTCGAGGTGCCGAAGCAACTGACCGTGACGCTGACCAATGGCGACCTGCCGCCGCAGCCGCTCGCGCTGATCCGCGAGGCCGCCGTGCCGGACCGCCTGCAACTGCGCGCCGGGCAGTATCGGCGGGTACGCTTTTCGGCACCGTGGCCCGATTCGGCACGCGGCACGGTCAAGATCGATCCGGTTGGCTTCGATTCGTCGCCGATGCTCGTGACATTGAATCGCGGCGAGAACCAGGCGCAGATCGTCGCCGCCGAGCGTGCCGAAACGCAGGCCGCGACGCCCGCTCAACTGGCCAGCGCATCAGCCGCGGCAAACGCGACCGCCGTGCCGACCACGACCACCGATCGCATGCTCAGCGGCCGTCTTTCGACCTTCGAGCCGATGTATTTCGGCGACGGCCAGAATGGCGACAACCTCGCGAAATTCCAGTTCAGCTTCAAGTACCGGCTGATGCTTCCCGACGACCCGCGCTCGCGCAGCATGCTCGACAACCTCTATTTCGGCTACACGCAGACATCGATCTGGGACTTGTCGGCCGATTCCGCGCCGTTTCGCGACACGAGCTATCAGCCGCAACTGTTCTACTACCTGCAGGACACGGGCTGGAAGAGCCCGTTGTTCACGCGGATGGGCATCGCGGCGGGCTTCGGCCACGAATCGAATGGCAAGAGCGGCGACGAATCGCGAGCGATCAACATTGTGTTCGTGCGCCCGACGTGGGATTTCGGCGACCTGAATTCGAATCACCTGACACTTTCGCCGAAGTTCTATTACTACCTGACGAAGACAGGCAACGAGGATATCGCCGACTATCGCGGCTACGTCGACTTCCTGGTGAAGTACGGCAGCCCCGATGGCTGGCAGCTCGCGACGACCCTGCGAAAGGGCACCAAGCACTGGTACGGTAGCATCGACTCGCAACTGACGTATCCGCTCGCGAAGCTGATCGGCAGCGCGTGGGGCGGCTATCTGTGGATCGGCTACTTCAACGGCTATGGCGAGGACATCCTGGATTACAACCAGCGCAATCACTGGATCGCGCGGATCGGCTACAGTATCGCGCGCTAAAAGCTATTTTTCGACGCGCCCGCCGCCGTTCGTGGGGCAGGCGCCAACAGGTTTCCTATGTCATCGAATCTTCACGACTTGCCCGACAGCCCGTGCATCGGCGTCTGCTCCACGCTCTTCGACGACGTCTGCAAGGGCTGCGGCCGCACGGCGGGCGAAGTATCGAACTGGGTATTTCTCTCCGACCAGGAAAAACGCGCGATCTGGGTGCGCATCACGCGCGAGGGAACTGCGATGCGGTTCCGCAACGACCGGCTCTGATCAGGCGGCCGCCGGCCGCGTGGCCCCGAGCAGGAGATCGAGCAGTTCGCGCACGCTGCGGATCGCCGATCCGAACGGCAATGCCTCGCGCCCGCGAAAGAACAGGCCGTTCGCGACATCGCCGCGCAAGGCGGCAGAAAGGCGCGTATCGATGCAGAAGTGCCCGAATTTCTCGATGCCGTCGCGCAGTCCGCACACCGCCAGACAATCGAGCCCGGTCGGACAGACCTGCTTGCGCGCGCCGATCTTGGTGCGGATGCGCTCCTCGTTGCGCAGATAGCGCATGAGCCACGGCGTCTTCACCGCGCGCGCGGGAAGCCCGGTCACGCTGACAAAATCGACGATGTCGTCCGGCTCTGCTTCGGCCAGGATGCGCTTGAAGTTCGGGTGCGCATCGCCCTCCTCCGTGACGGCGAACGGCGTGCCGAGTTGCACGCCCGCCGCACCCGCCGCGAAACACGCCCGCACTGCTTCGTGGCTGTTCACCCCGCCCGCGACAATCAGGGGAATGCGCGTGCGTTCGATGCCGAGCGTATCGAAGGTCTGCATCGTTTCCGCGATCACGCGAGCGAAGTCGAAGCGCGCGTCCGGCACGTCGGCGAGGTGCGCGACGCCGAGATGGCCGCCCGCGTGCGCGGGATGCTCGATCACGATGGCGTCGGGCAGGCGGTTCTTCTTCAGCCACTTCTTCAGCACGAGCGCGATGCCGCGGCTGTCCGACAGAATCGGAATCAGCGCGATGTCGATGCCCTCCGTGAGATCCGGCAGGTCGAGCGGCAGGCCCGCGCCCATCACGATCGCGTCGGCGCCGCTCTCGCACGCGGTTCGCACCGACGCGGCGTAGGAGCTGACCGCGCGCATCACGTTGACGGCGATCATGC
The DNA here is from genome assembly GCF_001544975.2 of Caballeronia arationis. Lineage (GTDB taxonomy): Bacteria > Pseudomonadota > Gammaproteobacteria > Burkholderiales > Burkholderiaceae > Caballeronia > Caballeronia arationis. The sequence continues at coordinate 85,167 of NZ_FCOG02000010.1, forward strand.
CGCGCCCCTCGCTCAAGCGCTTTGCCGCACCGATTTCGCGTGCGAGCGCTTCCTGATTGGCCGCTTCGAGCGTCGCGCGGGCGGGGTCCGCCTTGCAGCGCTCCAAAAGGTCCGGGTGATGATGGCGCAGGTCGATGCTCGCGATCGTGCCGAGCGCGCCCTCCCTGGCAACGGCACCCGCCAGGCGATGCGCCGAGATCCCGACGCCCATTCCGCCCTGCACGATGGGCAACAGCGCGCGGCCGCGGATGGTCAGCATGGGAAGCGTGGTCATTGATGGATGTCCTTCGATGGATTCAGGTTTGGGGAGTCTGATCGAAGGGACCGCGCGCGAAATTGAGATAAATCAAGGAACCGGTCATCGCGGCACGCTGGCCGCGATGACCGTCCGCGCTGAAGTCTCAGCGCAAAAGCAAAACGGCCCGCTTCGTCGGAAGCGGGCCGTTTTGAGGTGCGGCTATGTCGGGCAGACGATTATTGAATGCCCTGGCTCGTCAAAAACTCCTCGTACGTGCCGCCGAAGTCATTCAGCGTGCCGTTCGTGCGCACTTCGATGATGCGATTCGCCAGCCCGCTCACGAACTCACGGTCGTGCGAGACGAAGACCAGCGTGCCCTCGTACTTTTCGAGCGCGATCTGCAGCGACTCGATCGACTCCATGTCCATGTGGTTGGTCGGCTCGTCCATCAGGAGCACGTTGTGGCGGCCGAGCATCAGCTTGCCCCAGATCATGCGGCCCTTCTCGCCGCCCGAGAGCACCTTCACCGATTTCCTGATGTCGTCGGCGTTGAAAAGCAGGCGGCCGAGCGTTCCGCGCACCATCTGGTCATCGTCACCGTCCTGGCGGTACTGATCGACCCAGTCGGTGAGCGTCTCGTCATTCGGGAACTCTTCGTACGTGTCCTGCGGCATGTAGCCGACGTTCGCGTTCTCCGCCCACTTGACCTTGCCGCCGTCGAGCTGGATCGCGCCCTTCAGCGACTTGAGCAGCGTGGTCTTGCCCGCGCCGTTCTCGCCGATGATCGCGATGCGCTCGCCCGGCTGCACGCTGATGCTGAAGCGCTCGAAGATGGTCCGGTCGTACTTCTTCGTGATTTCCTCGGCAACCACCGCGATGTTGTGCAGCTTCTTCTCGAAGTCGAAGCGGATAAACGGATTCTGGCGCGACGACGGCTTGAATTCCTCGATCTTGATCTTCTCGATCTGCTTGGCACGGCTCGTTGCCTGACGCGCCTTCGACTTGTTCGCCGAGAAGCGGCGCACGAAGTCCTGCAAATCGGAGATGCGGTCCTTTGCCTTCTGGTTCGCGGCCTGCTGACGTTCCTTCGCCTGCGTGCTCGCGAGCATGTAGTCGTCGTAGTTGCCCGGATACACCTTCAGCGTGCCGTAGTCCATGTCCGCCATGTGCGTGCAGACCTGGTTCAGGAAGTGCCGATCGTGCGAAATGATGATCATCGTCGAGTTGTACTGGTTCAGCACGTCTTCGAGCCAGCGAATCGAGTTGATGTCGAGGTTGTTGGTCGGCTCGTCGAGCAGCAGCACATCGGGCTTCGAGAAGAGCGCCTGTGCGAGCAGCACGCGCAGCTTCCAGCCGGGTGCGACGCTGCTCATCGGGCCGTTGTGGTCGCCGATCGCGATGCCGATGCCGAGCAGCAGTTCGCCCGCGCGCGCTTCGGCGGTGTAGCCGTCGTACTCGGCGAATTTTGCTTCGAGTTCGGCGGCGCGCATGTAATCGTCGTCAGTGGCGTCGGGGTTTGCGTAGATCGCGTCGCGCTCGGTCATCGCGGCCCACATCTCGGTGTGGCCCATCATCACGACGTCGAGCACGCGCATGTCTTCGTACGCGAACTGGTCCTGACGCAGCTTGCCGAGACGCACGTTCGGCTCGAGCATCACGTTACCGGAGCTCGGTTCCAGGTCGCTGCCGAGGATTTTCATGAAGGTCGACTTGCCGCAGCCGTTCGCCCCGATCAGGCCGTAGCGATTTCCTTCCCCGAACTTGACCGAAATGTTCTCGAAGAGGGGCTTCGGCCCGAATTGCATGGTGATATTGGCAGTAGACAGCACAGCGCGTCCTTTTGAATGGTGTACGGCGAAAAACCGGATATTTTAGCAGATTTTGAAGCGATTTGCGGACTCGTCCGATGGCGGCGAAGTCGAGGCCGTCTGCCGGGACTTGCGAGGCGCGGGGAGCGCCGCCGCTCAAGCGAAACGGGGCGCGGCAGATGCGCCGCGCCCCGTAATTCCGCCCGATCCCACCCCGATTCAGTTCGTGCGATCGGCGATATACGCCTTCACGACGCCCGCGTCAGCAGGGACGATATCGAATCTTTGTGGCAGTTTTTCAAGCCCGACGAACGCGGCCGGCCGCTCCGGCTCGCGCAGGAGCGCCTCGCGGATCGTCTCGCCGAACTTGATCGGCTGCGCGGTTTCCAGCACGATCATCGGCACGCCCGGCTGAAGATGCTCGCGCGCCACTTTCAGGCCGTCGGCCGTGTGGGTGTCGATCATCGTGTCGTAGCGCTGAAACACGTCGCGGATCGCGTCGACGCGATCCGCGTGGCTGCTGCGCCCCGAGACGAAGCCGAATTCCTGCACGCGCGCGAAATCGCCGCTCGCCGCGAGGTCGAAGCCGCCCTTCTCCTCGACGTCGCGGAACAATTGCAGCACGCGCGCCGGATCGCGCCCGAGCAGGTCGAAGACGAAGCGCTCGAAATTCGACGCCTTCGAAATGTCCATGCTCGGGCTCGTCGTGTGATACGTCTCGCTAGCGTCGCGCACGCGATACACGCCGGTGCGGAAAAATTCGTCGAGCACGTCGTTCTCGTTCGTCGCGACGACCAGCTTTTCGATTGGCAGGCCCATCATCCGCGCGATGTGCCCGGCGCAGACGTTGCCGAAGTTGCCCGACGGCACGGTGAACGACACGCGCTCGTCGTTGCTCGTCGTCGCCGCGAAATAGCCCTTGAAGTAGTACACGACCTGCGCGACGACGCGCGCCCAGTTGATCGAATTGACCGTGCCGATCTTGTGCTGCGCCTTGAACGCGTGATCGTTGGAGACGGCCTTCACGATGTCCTGGCAGTTGTCGAAGTTGCCCTCGACCGCGAGGTTGTAGATGTTCGGGTCCTGCAGCGAGAACATCTGCGCGGTCTGGAAGGCGCTCATCTTCTTGTGCGGCGAGAGCATGAACACGCGCACGCCCGCCTTGCCGCGCATCGCGTATTCGGCGGCGCTGCCGGTGTCGCCCGAGGTCGCGCCGAGAATGTTCAGCGTCTCGTCGTGTTTCGCGAGCGTGTATTCGAACAGGTTACCGAGCAACTGCATCGCCATGTCCTTGAAGGCGAGCGTCGGTCCGTTCGACAGTTCCAGAAGCGACAGCGGTGCCCCGTTCTCGACGCCAAGCGTCTTCAACGGCGTGATCTGCGTGGCGGCTTCCTCGTCGCGGACGTTGCTGTAGACCTGCGCCGTGTAGGTCTTGCTCGTGAGCGAGCGCAGTTCGTCGGCGGGAATGTCGCCGGCGAATTTCGACAGCACCTCGAACGCGAGATCCGCGTACGAGAGCGTGCGCCAGCGCGCGAGTTCGTCCGCGGACACGCGCGGATACTCGGCGGGCAGATAGAGGCCGCCGTCCTTGGCAAGCCCGCCGAGCAGGATGTCGGAAAACGTGTGGCGCTCGCCGAGGCCGGCGCCGCGCGTCGAGATGTAGTTCATGAGTCCAGTCCTAGTTCAGCGCTTCCATGCGCAGCTTCGTCACTTTCGACACGACCGTGGACAGTGCCTCGATCTCGGCGATCGCCGCGTTCAGGTTCTTTTCGACCGTCTCGTGCGTAATCAGGATGATGTCAGTCTCGCCCTTGGTCGAGCCTTCTACCTGCTCCGATTCCTTCTGAAGCAGCGCGTCGATGGAGATGGCCTTGTCCGCGAGAATGCGCGTGATGTTGGCGAGCACGCCCGTCACGTCCGCGACGCGCAGGCGCAGGTAGTAGCCGCTCGTGACGTCGTCGATAGGCAGGATCGGCGTGTTCGACAGGCTCTCCGGCTGGAACGCGAGATGCGGCACGCGATGCTCCGGGTCGGCCGTATGCAGGCGCGTGACGTCCACGAGATCGGCGACGACCGCCGACGCCGTCGGCTCGGCGCCCGCGCCCTTGCCGTAGTAGAGCGTCGTGCCGACCGCATCGCCGTGCACGACGACCGCGTTCATCGCGCCTTCCACGTTCGCGAGCAGGCGCTTTTCCGGAATCAGCGTCGGATGGGTCCGCAGCTCGATGCCCTTGTCCGTACGCCGCGCGATGCCGAGCAGCTTGATCCGGTAGCCGAGTTCCTCTGCATAGCGGATGTCGATGGCCGACAGCTTGCTGATGCCTTCCACGTACGCCCGTTCGAACTGCACCGGCACGCCGAACGCGATCGCGCTCATGATCGTGACCTTGTGCGCGGCATCGACGCCTTCGATGTCGAAGGTCGGATCGGCTTCCGCGTAGCCCAGCTCCTGCGCCGCCTTCAGGGCGGTCGCGAAGTCGAGGCCGCGGTCGCGCATCTCCGAGAGGATGTAGTTCGTCGTCCCGTTGATGATGCCCGCGATGTACTGGATACGGTTGGCCGTCAGCCCTTCGCGCAGCGCCTTGATGATCGGGATGCCGCCCGCGACCGCCGCCTCGAACGCTACCATCACGCCCTTCGCACGCGCAGCCTCGAAGATCTCGCTGCCGTGCACGGCGAGGAGCGCCTTGTTGGCCGTCACCACGTGCTTGCCGTTCGCGATCGAGCGCAGCACGAGTTCGCGTGCGAGCCCCGTCCCGCCGATCATCTCGCAGACGATGTCGATGGAAGGATCGTCGACGACGGCATTGAAGTCGTCCGTCACCGCGATGCCGGCGTCCGCCGCGGCCTGCGCCTTGGCCGGCGTGCGCACGGCGACGCGCGACACTTCGATGCCGCGCCCCGCGCGGCGTTTGATTTCTTCCTGGTTGCGGCGCAGTACCGTAAAGGTGCCGCTGCCGACCGTGCCGAAGCCCAAGAGTCCAACTTTGATCGGTTCCATGCAGCGTGATTCTTATAGAAGGGTTAAGCGGAGTGACGTTTGCGATAACCGTCGAGGAAGCGCGCGATGCGATGAATCGAATCCGCGAGGTCGTCGACGTTCGGCAGGAACACAACGCGGAAGTGGTCCGTCGTCGGCCAGTTGAAGCCCGTGCCCTGCACGAGCAGCGTGCGCTCTTCGAGCAGCAGGTCGGTGATGAACTGCTGGTCGTCCTCGATCGGGTACATCTTCGGATCGAGTTTCGGGAACATGTAGAGCGCCGCCTGCGGCTTTACGCAGGATACGCCCGGAATCGACGTGAGCATGTCGTACGCGAGTTCGCGCTGCTTGAAGAGCCGGCCGCCCGGGAGGATCAGTTCGTTGATGCTCTGGTAGCCGCCGAGCGCCGTCTGGATTGCGTACTGGCCGGGCACGTTCGCGCACAGGCGCATCGACGCGAGGATGCCGAGCCCTTCGATGTAATCGTTCGCGCGGCGCCGGTTCTCCTCGATCAGGCCCGAGATGAACATCCAGCCCGCGCGGTAGCCGCACGAGCGATAGCTCTTCGAGAGGCTGTTGAACGTGACGGTCAGCACGTCCTCGGAGAGCGCGGCCATCGACGTATGCGTCTTGCCGTCGTAGACGATCTTGTCGTAGACCTCGTCGGCGAAGATGATGAGGCCGTGCTCGCGCGCGATCGCGATCAGTTCGAGCAGCAGTTCGTCCGAATAGAGCGCGCCCGTCGGATTGTTCGGGTTGATGACGACGAGCGCCCGCGTATTCGGCGTGATCTTCGCGCGGATGTCGTCGAGATCGGGCATCCAGCCCGCGCCTTCGTCGCAGATGTAGTGGCGCGGCGTGCCCGACGACAGGCTCACGGCCGCCGTCCAGAGCGGGTAGTCCGGCGCGGGCAGCAGCACTTCGTCGCCGTCGTTCAGGAGCGCCTGCATCGCCATCACGATGAGTTCCGAGGCGCCGTTGCCGATGAAGATGTCGTCCAGTTCGACGCCTGTCACGCCCTTTTGCTGCGTGTAGTGCATGATCGCCTTGCGCGCGGCGAAGACGCCCTTCGAGTCCGAATAGCCCGATGAGTTCGGCAGGTTGCGGATCATGTCCTGGATGATCTCGTCGGGTGCGTCGAAGCCGAACGCGGCCAGATTGCCGATGTTGAGCTTGATGATCCGGTGGCCTTCCTCTTCGAGGCGCTTCGCGTGCTCGAGCACGGGCCCGCGGATGTCGTAACAGACGTTCTGCAACTTGTTGGATTTGAGGATCGGTTTCACGGCTGGCTGCTCTGGATGGTCAAGCGGACTGGTCGGCGTTCGTCCGGCGGCGGTTTTCGCGATTATCGGCGGTGCGGCGGCGGATGGCGCGGCGGCATCGGGTGGAATTTTAAGCGACGGCGGCCCGCCCCGCGACCGTTTTCGGGCCGATCCGGGGTCCGGGCGGTGCGAGCGCCGCTAGACCTGGACGGACGAAGCCGGAACGTACGGGAACTCTGGCGACCCCGGCTCGGGGTAATCGGGCGGCCAAGGCTTGCGCGACGGCGCCCGGCCCCGCTTGGGGCGCGACCGGCCGAGGATGTCGGACGGCGAAGCCAGGCGATTGCGTGTCGATGGCGGCTTGTGGCGGCGCGGCGAGTGCAATTGATGCCGGTCGAGCGGTCCCGCCGGCTGAAAAGTTATAATTTAGCGGAATATGACCGAGTTCCGCAATGCACCAATCGCAGGCCGATCGCACGCTCCGGCGCCCATGCCGGGAGGATCGGCTGCTGCGCGAACGACCGTCTTCTCTTCCCGCCACACTCGCCTGTCGGAATTAACGTCTTGAAACTACACCAGGAATCCAGCGGCGCGCTGAATACGATCACGAGCTACGGCGACGGCTACGTCGCGATCAATCTGAAACGGCACGAGGGCAGCATCATCGTGATGCCGGAGGCTCCGGTCATCCAGTGGCCCGTGTCTTCCTTCGAGGCGCTCGCGCCCGAACATTTCCAGGCGCTCATCGAAGCCGCGCCGGAAGTGGTGATCTTCGGCAGCGGTTCGCGGCTGCGCTTTCCGCATCCGCGTCTGACGGCCGGGCTCGCGAAACACCGCATCGGCGTGGAAACGATGGACTTCGGCGCCGCCTGCCGTACCTACAACATCCTGATGTCGGAAGGCCGGCGCGTCGCCGCGGCCCTGCTGATCGAGGCCTGAGAGCCCGACCGGGCGCACTGCTCGCCGATATCCAGGCACCGCGCCGCGCTGCCTTTGTCGTCCGGATAGACGAAATCGGGGCCGCAGTGCGGTAAACTCGCGGCCGTCGCGCGGAGTGCCGCTCCATCGCGCCCGTCGCGTCGCGCATACGGCCTGTTGCCCGACGAAAACGCCGATGAACCTTCACGGCCCGTACAGCACGAACCCTGTGGCCGGACCTCATCGTTCGCGGGCGTGCGCCGCGCGGCTGCGCCCCGATGGGCGTCCGTAAGCGTCGCTTAAGGTTGGTCGAGCGATACTCATGCCCTTTTTTGTTTGCTAGCGCCGCGCGTTGCGGCATCGGACAGGTCGAAACTCATGAACGATACGCCTTCGCGGCTACCGCTCACCCGCCTCTCACTGCTTCTTCTGATTGTCGCGCTCGCCGTGATCTGGTTCGCGCCGCTCGGCCTGCGCCATCTCGTGCCGAGCGACGAGGGCCGCTACGCCGAGATGGCGCGCGAAATGTTCGTCACCGGCGACTGGATCACGCCGCGCTACAACGGCTACAAGTATTTCGAAAAGCCGCCGCTGCAGACCTGGGCGAACGCGCTCACGTTCGCGTGGTTCGGCATCGGCGAATGGCAGGCGCGGCTCTACACGGCGCTCACGGGCTTTGCCGGCGTGCTGCTGATCGGCTACACGGGTGCGCGCGTCTTCAACGGCGTGACGGGATTCTGCACGGCGGCGATTCTCGCGACGTCGCCGTACTGGAACCTGATGGCCCATTTCAACACGCTCGACATGGCCCTGTCGTTCTGGATGGAGCTGACGCTGTGCGCGCTGCTGCTCGCCCAGCGCCCCGGCCTGCCGACCCGTCAGGTGCGCCTGTGGATGTGGCTCTGCTGGGGCGCGATGGCGGCAGCGCTGCTCTCGAAGGGCCTGATCGGCGTCATCCTGCCGGGCGCGGTGCTCGTGCTCTATTCGCTCATCACACGCGACTGGGCGCTCTGGAAGCGGCTTTATATCGGCAGCGGGCTGATCGTGTTCCTGATCGTGGCAGCGCCGTGGTTCGTCCTCGTGCAGATGAAGAATCCCGAATTCTTCAATTTCTTCTTCATCGTCCAGCAGTTCAAGCGCTATCTGACGCCCGAGCAGAACCGTCCCGGACCGCTCTACTACTTCGTGCCCGTGCTGATCGTCGGCTTTTTGCCGTGGCTCTCGATCGTCTATCAGAGCACGCGCCATGCGCTCAAGGTGCCGCGCCAGCCGAACGGCTTCGCGCCCGTGCCGCTCCTCCTGATCTGGACGGTCTTCATCTTCCTGTTCTTCAGCGCGTCGCACTCGAAGCTGCTCTCGTACACGCTGCCGATCGCCCCCTCGATTGCCCTCGTGCTCGGCATCTACCTTCCGCTCGTTACGCGCGTACAGTGGCACCGGCATCTGATCGGCTACGCGGTGTTCCTGATCGCCGCGGCGTTCGGCGCGATTTTTCTCGGCCGCGCGGGCAGCGCACATACGCCGAACGCGCTCTATCGCGCGTTTCAGGTCTGGGTGTACGCGGGCCTCGCGGTCGCGTTCGTCGTGACGCTCGTCGCGATCTGGCTGAATCGCCGCAGCACGATCGCGGCCGCGGTTGCGCTTGGCACGGCCTGGCTTCTGCTCGGGACCATCGCGGGAACGGGCCACGACGTGTTCGGCCGCGAAAGCTCGGGCGTGAAGCTCGTGCCGGCGGTCAAGGCCGCGATGGCGAAGCTGCCGCCCGACACGCCGTTCTACTCGATCGCGAAGCTCGATCACACGATGCCGTTCTACCTCGGCCACACGATGATCATGGTGCAGGAGGCCGACGAACTGCGCTTCGGAGTCGCAACCGAGCCGCAGAAGTGGGTGCCGACGATCGACGATTGGATAAAGCGCTGGGACGCCGACCGCTACGCGCTCGCGCTGATGCCGTCCGGACGCTACGACGAGCTGCTTGCCCGTCACGTGCCGATGCAGGTGATCGCGCAGGACGACCGGCGCGTGATCGTGCAAAAGCCCGTCCAGGCGCCGTAGTCGTGCAACAATTCGCACGCCCGTTCCAGAATCCGATGTTCAGGCCCCGAGCCTTCAACTGTCCACGATGAATCCGATATCCTTCATTTGCATCATCATCGGCGTATTGTTGAACGCCGGCGCGCAGTTGCTGCTCAAAGCAGGCGTCAACGCCGTCGGGCATTTCGAATTCAGCCGCGCCAACATTCTGCCCATCGGCTTCAAGATTGCGACGCAGTGGCCGATCATCGGCGGGCTCACGTGCTACGTGTTCAGCGTGGCCGTGTGGATCATCGGCCTGTCGCGTGTGGACGTGTCGGTGGCCTACCCGATGCTCTCGCTCGGCTACGTCGTCAACGCCTTCGCGGCATGGTATTTGTTCGGCGAGGTGCTGTCGGTGCAGCGGCTCATCGGGATCGGGATCATTCTCATCGGCGTCGCCGTTTTGGCGCGCGGCTGAAAACCTTTACTTTTAAGCAGACAGTCCATGAATCAGACATCGCTGCCCTTTTTGCCGTTTGTGCGCCCCGAAATCGACGAGGAGACGATTGCGGGCGTCGCGGACGTGCTGCGTTCCGGCTGGATCACGACCGGCCCGCAGAACCAGCAGTTCGAAGCCGAATTGTCGGCGTATTGCGGCGGCCGGCCGGTGCGCTCGTTCAATTCCGGCACGGCGACGATGGAAATCGGCTTGCGGATCGCGGGCGTCGGCGCGGGCGACGAAGTCATCACCACGCCGATGACGTGGGTATCCACTAGCAACGTGATCCTGGAAACGGGCGCGACGCCGGTTTTCGCCGACATCGACCCGGTCACGCGCAACATCGACCTCGGCTTGCTGGAAAAGGCCATCACGCCGCGCACCAGGGCGATCATGCCGGTGTACCTGGCGGGCCTGCCCGTCGACATGGACCGGCTCTACGAGATCGCGCGCGCCCACAAGCTGCGCGTGATCGAGGACGCCGCGCAGGCGTTCGGCTCGACCTGGCGCGGCAGGCGCATCGGCTCGTTCGGCGACATCGTCTCCTTCAGCTTCCACGCGAACAAGAACGTGACGTCGATCGAAGGCGGCGCGCTCGTGCTGAACAACGAGGAAGAAGCGGTCATCGCACAGAAATACCGGCTGCAGGGCATCACGCGCACGGGCTTCGACGGCATGGACTGCGACCTGCTCGGCGGCAAGTACAACCTGACCGATGTCGCGGCGCGCGTCGGCCTGGGTCAGTTAAAGCACGTGGAGCGCTTCACGGAACAACGCCGGCGGCTCGCGCGCGCCTATTTCGAGGCGTTCGCGGGCGGCGCGGCGACAGCGCTCGGCGTACAGTTTCCGGTGCAGAACTTCACCGACAGCAACTGGCACATGTTCCAGATCGCGCTGCCGCTCGAACGCCTTACGCTCACGCGCTCGGAATTCATGGCGCAGATGAAGGAGCGCGGCATCGGCACGGGCGTGCACTATCCGGCGCTGCATCTGTTCACGCTGTACCGGGCGCGCGGCTTCCACGAGGGCATGTTCCCGCATGCGGAGAAGCTCGGCGCATCGACGGTCACGCTGCCGCTTTTCACGCTGATGACGCAGGACGACGTGACGCGCGTGGTCCGCGCGGTCGACGAAATCTGCGAGCTGTACGGCAAGCACGGCACCTAAACCCAAGACCCCTAGGGAAACCAGCGCAACATGAGTCATACGGATTTTCTGCCGGCGGCGCCCGAAGTTTCGGTCGTCATCCCGGTCTACAACGAGGAAGCGGGCCTGGCCGCGCTGTTCGAGCGCCTCTACCCGGCGCTCGATGCCCTCGATGCGTCGTATGAAGTCATCTTCATCAACGACGGCAGCCGCGACAAGTCGGCGGCGCTCCTCGCGCAGCAGTTCCACGTGCGTCCCGACACGACCCGCGTGATCCTGCTCAACGGCAACTACGGCCAGCACATGGCGATTCTCGCGGGCTTCGAACAGTCGCGCGGCGAGATCGTCGTGACGCTCGACGCCGATTTGCAGAACCCGCCCGAGGAGATCGGCAAGCTCGTCACGAAGATGCGCGAAGGCTACGACTACGTCGGCACCATCCGCCAGCAGCGGCAGGACAGCCTGTGGCGCAAGAAGGCATCGCGGATGATGAACCGCCTGCGCGAGCGCATCACGCACATCAAGATGACCGACCAGGGCTGCATGCTGCGCGCGTACAGCCGGCACATCATCGACACGATCAACCGCTGCGGCGAGATCAACACGTTCATTCCCGCGCTGGCGTACACGTTCGCGCAGAACCCGATCGAAGTCGATGTCGCGCACGAGGAGCGCTTCGCGGGCGAGTCGAAATATTCGCTCTACAGCCTGATCCGCCTGAACTTCGACCTCGTCACGGGCTTCTCGGTCGTGCCGCTGCAATGGCTGTCGTTCATCGGCGTGATCCTCTCGGTCGGCTCGGCGGCGCTGTTCCTGCTGCTGTTGATTCGCCGCTTCATGTTCGGCGCGGAAGTCCAGGGTGTGTTCACCCTCTTCGCCATCACGTTCTTCATGCTCGGCGTGATCATCTTCGCGCTCGGCCTGCTCGGCGAATACATCGGCCGCATCTATCAGCAGGTGCGCGCGCGTCCGCGCTATCTGGTACAGACGATCCTCGAGCAGCGCGACGGCCATACGAGCGTCCACAAGCCGCTGCAGGAAGCCGTGCACACGATCGGCGTCGTGCAGCGCGAGGAACAGGGACGATGAAACCGCGCGCCGTTGTCTTCGCGTATCACAATGTCGGCGTGCGCTGCCTGCAGGTGCTGCTCGCGCGCGGCGTGGACGTCGCGCTCGTCGTGACGCACGAGGACAGCCCGACCGAGAACATCTGGTTCGGCAGCGTGGCGTCGGTGGCGGCGGAGCATGGCATCGACGTCATCACGCCCGCCGATCCGAAAGCGCCCGCAGTCTTCGATGCGGTGAACGCCGTAGCGCCCGATTTCATCTTCTCGTTCTATTACCGGCACATGCTGCCGGTGGACCTGCTCGCGACCGCCAGGCGCGGCGCGTACAACTTGCACGGTTCGCTCCTGCCGAAGTATCGCGGCCGCGTGCCAACCAACTGGGCGGTGCTCAACGGCGAAACGGAAACTGGCGCGACGCTGCACGAGATGGCGGCGAAGCCCGACGCCGGCGCGATCGTCGCGCAGACGCCGGTGCCGATCCTCCCTGACGACACCGCCGCCCAGGTATTCGACAAGACTACTGTCGCCGCCGAGCAGACACTCTGGCGCGCGTTGCCGGCGCTGCTGGTGGGCGAGGCGCCGCATCTGCCGAACGATCTCGCCACCGGCAGCTACTTCGGCGGCCGCAAGCCCGAGGACGGCCGCATCGACTGGGCGCAGCCGGCGCAGAACGTGTACAACCTGATCCGCGCGGTCGCGCCGCCCTATCCCGGCGCGTTCACCGATATCGGCGGCGAGCGCTTCATCGTCGCGCGGGCGCGGCTCGTGCCCGAGAGCGGCTTGCCGGGCTTGAGCGCGGAGAGCTTACGCACCGTCTCGAATTTGCCCGCGGGGCTTGCCGTGGCGGATAATGCGCTGTTTGGCGTCTGCGGCGATCGCCGCGTCATCGCCATCCGCGAATTGCGGCATCAGCAGCGAGCCGGCAGCGCGGACCCAGCCGACGGCGAACGCGTCGTCAGTCCCGCCGAATTCGGCCGAATCACTCAATCCACTCGTCATTCATGAAAAAAGTCCTGATCCTGGGTGTCAACGGCTTCATCGGCCATCACCTGTCCAAGCGCATCCTCGAAACGACCGACTGGGAAGTCTTCGGGATGGACATGCAAACCGACCGCCTCGGCGACCTCACGAATCACGAGCGGATGCACTTCTTCGAAGGCGACATCACGATCAACAAGGAGTGGGTCGAGTATCACGTGAAGAAGTGCGACGTGATCCTGCCGCTCGTCGCGATCGCCACGCCCGCGACCTACGTGAAGCAGCCGCTGCGCGTGTTCGAACTCGACTTCGAGGCGAACCTGCCGATCGTGCGTTCGGCCGTGAAGTACGGCAAGCACCTGGTGTTTCCGTCGACCTCGGAAGTCTATGGCATGTGCACCGACGAGCAGTTCGACCCGGAAGAGTCGCTGCTGTCGTATGGCCCGATCAACAAGCCGCGCTGGATCTACGCGTGCTCGAAGCAGCTGATGGATCGCGTGATCTGGGGCTACGGCATGGAAGGGCTGAACTTCACCCTGTTCCGTCCGTTCAACTGGATCGGCCCGGGCCTCGACTCCATCTACACGCCGAAGGAAGGCAGCTCGCGCGTGGTCACGCAGTTTCTCGGCCACATCGTGCGCGGCGAGAACATCAGCCTGGTCGACGGCGGAGCGCAGAAACGCGCGTTCACCGATATCGACGACGGCATCGGCGCGCTGATGAAGATCATCGAGAACAAGGACGGCATCGCGACGGGCAAGATCTACAACATCGGCAATCCGGCGAACAACTTCTCTGTGCGCGAACTTGCGCACAAGATGCTCAAGCTCGCGAACGAGATTCCGGAATACGCGCAGAGCGCCAAGGACGTGCAACTCGTCGAGACCTCGTCGGGCGCTTATTACGGCACGGGCTACCAGGACGTGCAGAACCGCGTCCCGAAGATCGACAACACGATGCAGGAACTCGACTGGAAGCCGCTCGCCACGATGGACGATGCACTGCGCAAGATTTACGAGGCGTATCGCGGCCACGTCGGCGACGCCCGCAAGCTGGTCGAAGGCTGAGGCTCACGCGTGGCCCGGATCGTCCTGAAGATCGACGTCGACACGCTGCGCGGCACGCGTGAAGGCGTGCCCAATCTCGCGCGCCTGCTCGACAAGTACAGCGCCCGCGCCACGTTTCTTTTCAGCCTCGGGCCGGATCACACCGGCTGGGCGCTGCGGCGCGTGTTCCGGCCAGGGTTCCTGAAGAAGGTGTCGCGCACGTCGGTCGTCGAGCATTACGGCGTCAAGACGCTGATGTACGGCGTGCTGCTGCCCGGACCCGATATCGGGCGGCATGCCGTCGCCGAGATGCGCGCGATCCACGAAGCCGGCTTCGAATGCGGCATCCACACGTGGGACCACGTCTATTGGCAGGATAACGTGCGTGCGCGCGACCGCGCGTGGACCGTCGCGCAGATGCAGCAGAGCCATGCGCGCTTCATCGAGATATTCGGTGCGCCGCCCGTCACGCACGGCGCGGCCGGCTGGCAGATGAACGGCCACGCGTTCGAGCAGATCGACGCGTGGGGCATGCAGTATGCTTCCGACGGCCGTGGACACACGCCGTATATCCCCGTGCTGGACGGCCGCACGCTCAGGCACATCCAGATGCCGACCACGCTCCCGACGCTCGACGAAGTACTGGGCGTCGACGGCATCGACGTCGGCAATGTCGCGGCCCATCTGCTGCGCCATACGGCGAACAATCCGCACGATCAGGTTTTCACGCTGCATGCGGAACTCGAAGGGCAGAAGCTCGCGCCCGTCTTCGATCAACTGCTCGCCGGCTGGCGGGCGCAGGGACACGGCTTCGCGACGATGGGCGACTATCACGCGACGCTAGACCGCTCGACACTGCCCACGTACCCTGTGACGTGGGGCGAAATTCCGGGCCGCGCGGGCGAACTGATCGTCCAGCCGGGCTGAAAGTCGGCCTTTGCGGTGGCGTCATCGGGCGCCGCTCGCCCCTCGCTTGGCCTTGAATCCGGTCAACCCGGCTTCAGGCACCCCACAACAACAGGAGAAACGTTCGTGCCGATTGCAGTCGACCAGCCCGTCCCCGATTTCACCGCGCCCTCGACGGCAGGTGTTTTTACGCTTTCCAGCCTGCGTGGCAAAAAGGTCGTCCTCTTTTTCTATCCCAAGGACAACACGCCCGGCTGCACGACGGAAAGCCTGCAGTTCCGCGACCTGTATCCGCAATTCCAGGCGGCAGGCGCCGAAGTGGTCGGCATTTCGCGCGACAGCCTCAAGTCGCACGACAACTTCAAGGCGAAGCTCGAACTGCCGTACGCGCTGGTGTCGGATGCCGACGAAGCGATCTGCGCGCTCTTCGGCGTCATCAAAATGAAGAAAATGTATGGCAAGGAAGTACGCGGCATCGAACGTTCGACCTTCCTCGTCGACGCCGACGGCGTGCTGCGCCACGAGTTTCGCGGGGTGAAAGTGCCCGGGCACGTCGAAGCCATTGTGGACGCTGTACAAGCGCTTTGAGGCCGGTTATATTGGTTCTCAATGAGCGCCTGTCCACCCCATTCCTCCTGCCGTAGCGCCCGCCACCACGCGCCTTTCAGCGCGGTCGGCATGGACCCGGGCTACGTGGCGAAGGAGAGCGTGAGGCGCCTCTTGATCGATGTCGAGCCGCTGTTTCCCATCATCGGGACGGCGGCTTTTTTGTTTGCGTCGCGAATACGCCACGCCTCCGGCGCCCGGCTCGTGACGTCAGTTTCTCAAGCAACCTCCAAGGAGCCGATCGAAACCTAGGCGAACCGGCGTTTTCGACAACGAAGCGCGTCTCCGGGCGCAAACTGCACGATCCGTACTACGGCTTACCAGCAGGATGCGACAGGCGGCGCACGATACACGACCCGATTCCTTTCGAGGGAAACCATGCCTTTGCCTACCGCCCCCGCCAAGCTCGGCAACCTCCTGCCGTCTGAAGAATACAAAGCCAAAGCCCGGCCTGCGAAACAGTCGAAGAAGCAGGAAGGCGATGAACCCGAGGTCGCCGAGTACGGCTCGGCTGCCGTCGGCAGCGCCCGGCCCGCCGCGAACGCGGCGAGCGCGCTGCACGCCGTAGCGAGCGAGACGATCGCGCGCGCCAAGGCCGCGCCCGCCGCGGCCAAGACGGAGACGCCAGCGCCCGCCGCGCGCAGCCGTCGCTCGAAACAGACCGCAGCCCTGTTGCAGCCGGCACCGGCGCCGAGCGTCGATGAAGACGAAGTCGTCAAGCCCGTCGCGCGCGAAGCACGCGGCGAAGCGCGTGGCGAAACATCCGCGCCGGCAGCGCCTGCAGCCGTCGCCGAGTCGCGCGCGCAGAACAAGCGCCGTCAGCGCGGCCAGCCGGAAGTGGAGATGCGCAAGCTCTTCGTGCTCGACACCAACGTGCTGATGCACGATCCGAGTTCGCTCTTCCGCTTCGAGGAACACGACGTCTATCTGCCGATGATGACGCTCGAGGAACTCGACAACCACAAGAAGGGCATGTCCGAAGTCGCGCGCAATGCGCGGCAGGTGAGCCGCACGCTGGATGCGCTCGTCGCGCATGTCGGCGAGATGTCGGCGGGGCTGCCGCTGTCGTCGCAGGGCAATCGCGACGCACTTGGCCGCCTCTACTTCCAGACGACCCTCACGCATATCGAGCCGGTCGAAGGCCTGCCCGTCGGCAAGGCGGACAACCAGATCCTCGGCGTCGTGCGCGCGCTGCAGAAAGAGCGCGAGGACCGTCAGGTCGTGCTGGTGTCGAAGGACATCAACATGCGCATCAAGGCGCATGCGCTGGGCCTGCCCGCCGAGGATTACTTCAACGACCAGGTTCTCGAAGACAAGGACCTGCTCTATTCCGGCGTGCGAGCGCTGCCCCAGGACTTCTGGACCAAGCACGCGAAGGGCATGGAAAGCTGGCAGGACACCAAGACCGGCACGACGTATTACCGCGTGACGGGGCCGCTCTGCGCATCGATGCTCGTCAACGAGTTTGTTTATCTGGAGCCGCAGAATGGCGAGCCGTCGTTCCATGCGGTTGTGCGCGAACTCAACGGCAAGACGGCGCTCCTGCAGACGCTGCGCGACTACGGCCATCACAAGAACAATGTGTGGGGCATCACGGCGCGCAATCGCGAGCAGAATTTCGCGCTGAACCTGCTGATGAACCCGGAAGTCGATTTCGTCACGCTGCTCGGCCAGGCGGGTACCGGCAAGACGCTGATGGCGCTCGCCGCCGGCCTCGCGCAGGTGCTTGACGACAAGCGCTACAACGAGATCATCGTAACGCGCGCGACGGTTCCGGTCGGCGAGGACATCGGCTTTCTGCCGGGCACCGAGGAAGAGAAGATGCAGCCGTGGATGGGCGCGTTCGACGACAACCTCGAAGTACTGCAGAAAACCGACGACGCCGCCGGCGAATGGGGCCGTGCAGCGACGCAGGAACTGATCCGCTCGCGCCTGAAGGTGAAGAGCATGAACTTCATGCGCGGCCGGACGTTCGTCGACAAATACGTGATCATCGACGAAGCGCAGAACCTGACGCCCAAGCAGATGAAGACGCTCGTCACCCGCGCGGGTCCGGGCACGAAGATCATCTGTCTCGGCAACATCGCGCAGATCGACACGCCTTATCTGACCGAGGGCAGTTCGGGGCTCACCTACGTGGTCGACCGCTTCAAGGGCTGGACGCACAGCGGTCACGTGACGCTCGCGCGCGGCGAGCGCTCGCGGCTAGCGGACTACGCGTCCGACATCCTGTAAGGCGTTACGACGCGGTTTCAAACGGCCCGGCAGCTTTCCGCCGGGCCGTTTTTCTTTGGGGTTCGTCCTGGACGCGCAACACTTGGCGCGCATTCTTCATGTAAAACATCAGGAAAACTTGCTGGAGCCCCGTGCGGCGGGCTAGTATCGGCAGACTGCCCTGCGCTCGTCCCTCTGAAATGCGTCGATTCTGGTTCTCGCTGCTCGTTACGATTCTGCTCGCCGCCTGTGGCAGCGCGCCGCAGAACGTATCGCGCAAACCCGCCTCCAGTTCGACCGCCAGCCGTACCTTCCCCACACCCTCCGGTTTCCCCAATTTCGTCGATCACAGCGTCGGGCGCGAAGAGATTTCGATTCAGGCGATGTCGCTCGTGGGCGTTCCGTATCGCTGGGGCGGGAATACGCCCGACGCCGGCTTCGATTGCAGCGGGCTCGTGCGGTATGTAGTGGACCGGGCGGCGTCGGTGAACCTGCCCCGCACGACCGCCGACATGAGCAGCCGCGGCGAATCGGTCGAGCCGGACGAAGTCGCGCCCGGCGACCTGATCTTCTTCAACACGACCGGACGGCCGCATTCGCATGTGGGCATCTATGTCGGCAAGCTGCGATTCGTGAACGCGCCGTCGACGGGCGGCACCGTGCGGCTCGACTACCTGACGAATCCGTACTGGGCGAAGCGCTTCGATGGAATCCGGCGCGTCGCGCCGCCGAAGTCCACGCCAACACCGTTCGACGGGCCGACTTATCTCGCGTCGCCGGGGAATGCCGCGCCTTCAGCCACGGTTGTCGATCGGACGGAAGCGCCGGCGCAAACGCGCGTGGTGAATGCCACCCACGCTGCGCCTTCGGATCGTTTCGAGCCGTCCGCGGTGCAATCGCAAGCCCGCATGGCAGGCGCCACAGTCGATCCACGCGCGCAGCCGCAAGGCGCGAGTGCCGCCGACCAGTTCGAACCGCCGCCATCGGCACTCGCGGCAGCGCAGCGACAGGCGGGGGCCGCCGGCGCGGTATCGCCCGCCGAACCGCCCGCTCGCGTGATGCGCGCATCGACCGGCACGCTTGCTGCACCGCGTCCGAGCACGCCTCCCGCCGACGATCCGATCGCCCGCTTCGCCACCGGCAGCGACTAACCTTTGTCCGCGCGTCTCTGCTATCGTGTCCGATTATCTCGGCTAGATAGGAGCGCAACGTCATGGACCTGGGACTTGCCGGCAAGGTCGTCCTGATTACGGGCGGCAGCAAGGGAATCGGTTTCGCTTGCGCACGCGCATTCGCGAACGAAGGCGCCAAAGTCGCGATCGTGTCGCGCGATGCGGCCAACCTCGCCCGCGCCCGCGAGCAACTGGCCAACGAGGGCCATCACGTGCATCTCGCCCGCGCCGACCTCCACGAAGCGCACAGCGCGCAGGATATCGTCGAGGAAGCGACCGGCGCGCTCGGTCCCATCGACATCCTCATCAACAGCGCGGGCGCGGCGAAGCGCTACGACCCCGACACGCTCGATGCCGCCGCGTTCAAGGCGGCGATGGACGCCAAATATTTCTCCTACGTCTATCCGCAGCAGGCCGTGCTGAAGCAGATGGCCGAGCGCGCGCGGGCGAACCCGAAGGCGGAACCGGGGGTCATCGTCAATATCATCGGGATGGGCGGCAAGATCGCGAGCGACATCCATATCGCGGGCGGCGCGGCAAACGCTGCGCTGATGCTCGCGACAGTCGGCCTCGCGCACCACTATGCGAAGCTCGGCATCCGCATCAACGCGATCAATCCGGGTGCTACGCTGACCGAACGCGTCGAGGAAGCGCTCGCGCTCGAGGCGCAGCAACAGGGCATCACGCGCGACGAGGCGCTTGAGCGCAGTCAGGCGAACGTGCCGCTCGGGCGCTATGCAAAACCGGAGGAAATCGCCGACGTCGCGCTCTTTCTGGCGAGCCGCCGCGCGAGTTATGTATCGGGCGCGATCATCCCGATGGACGGAGTCTCTGCGCCGCTCATCTGAGCGGCGCAGGCGCTTGCTCCGTCAAAGGCAGGAAGCCGTCAAAGGAAGTGGTGGCCGAACCACCAGCCAGCGGCCGCGAGCGCGGCCGAGGCGGGAATCGTCAGAATCCAGGCCCACACGATGTTGCCCGCGACACCCCAGCGCACCGCGCTGAACTTCTGCGTCGCGCCGACGCCGACGATCGCGCCGGTAATCGTGTGCGTCGTCGACACCGGAATGCCGAGGAACGAGGCGACGAACAGCGTGATCGCCCCGCCCGTTTCCGCGCAGAAGCCGCCGACCGGCTTCAGCTTCGTGATCTTCTGGCCCATCGTACGCACGATCCGCCAGCCGCCGAAGAGCGTGCCGAGCCCCATCGACAGATAACAGCCGCCGATTACCCACACGGGAGGCGCATCCGAGCTCGCCGACGCGTAGCCGGTTGCGATCAGCAGCATCCAGATGATGCCGATGGTCTTCTGCGCGTCGTTGCCGCCGTGGCCGAGCGAATACAGTCCCGCCGAGACGAGCTGCAGGCGCCGGAATCGCCGGTCGACGCGCGAGGGCGGTGTGCGGAAATACATCCACGACACGAGCAGCATGAAGAACGAGCCCAGCACGAAGCCGAGCAGCGGCGAGATGAAGATGAACGAAACGGTTTTGAGGAGGCCGTCGACGTTGAGCGAACTCCAGCCCGATTTCGCCAGCGCCGCGCCGACGAGACCGCCGATCAGTGCATGCGACGAACTCGACGGAATGCCGTAATGCCACGTGACGATGTTCCAGCCGATCGCGCCGACGAGCGCGCCGAAGATCACGTAATGGTCGACGATATTCGGATCGATCGTGCCCTTCCCGACCGTGGCCGCCACCTTCAGGTGGAAGATGAAATAAGCGATGACGTTGAATGCGGCGGCGAACGCGACCGCCTGTTGCGGCTTGAGCACGCCGGTCGAGACGACCGTGGCGATGGAGTTGGCGGCGTCGTGAAAGCCGTTCATGAAGTCGAACACGAGTGCGACGAGAACGAGCGTGGCGACTGCCCAGATTGCGAGTTGAATCGAATGCATCGGTGGTGGTTGTTTAACCCGTTTTTTTGACGCTGTTTGCGGCGGATTGCAGCTTCACGCCAGCCGCGCAGAGGATACCCGCGCGGCCGCGGCGCCGCGTTCCGGCTTCAGGCGTTTTCCAGCACGATGCCTTCGATGATGTTCGCGACGTCTTCG
The DNA here is from genome assembly GCF_001544975.2 of Caballeronia arationis. Lineage (GTDB taxonomy): Bacteria > Pseudomonadota > Gammaproteobacteria > Burkholderiales > Burkholderiaceae > Caballeronia > Caballeronia arationis. The sequence continues at coordinate 106,079 of NZ_FCOG02000010.1, forward strand.
CACTTGTCGGTGATCGTCTCCAGCAGCTCGTAGATCGCCTTCAGCTTGATGAGCGTCTTCACGTCGTCTTCCTCGCGGAAGAGCTTCGACATTGCCGAGCGCAGCACGCGGTCGGCATCCGATTCCAGGCGGTCGATTTCCTCGGTGATCTTCAGGATCTCGCTTGCGCGCTTCATGTCGGCGAGCAGTTCCACGGCCTTCTGCACCCGGATCGACGTAGCCGTGCAAATGTGCGCGAGCTGGCTTGCCTCGGAGGTCACCTGGCGCACGTCGTACAGGAAGATGGCGGTGGCGACGTCTTCCATCAGGTCGAGGATGTCGTCCATCGTCGTGATCAGCTTGTGGATCTCGTCGCGATCAAGCGGCGTGATGAACGTCTTGTGCAGCAGGTCGATGGTTTCGTGCGTGAGCTTGTCCGCGCGTTTTTCGTTCGTCTGAACGTTCTGCTTGTGGATCTCCGCGTCGTCGAGGTTGTCGATCAGCAGTTCGAGCTCGCGGCTCGCATCGACGATGCACTTCGCGTGCGCGTTGAAGATTTCGAAGAATTTGCCCTCGGTGGGCATGAAACGACCGAACATGAAAATCCCGATAGATGGGTCAATACGATGGCTGACATCAAACCGTCATATTGTACCTTTGCGAGACAGCCGGTGCATCCGCGCCGGCTGTCGCAGTTATGGCATGAAGACCGCACGATGGCGGCCGATTGACGCAACGAGCGGCCTTTTTACTCGCTGCCGTAGAAATTCTGTGCGCCGGCAAAGTTGTCGAACTTGGTGTACTGGCCGTGGAAGGTCAGGCGCACCGGCCCGATCGGACCGTTACGCTGCTTGCCGATGATGATTTCCGCCGTGCCCTTGTCGGGGCTGTCCGGATTGTAGACTTCGTCGCGATAGATGAAGAGGATCACGTCCGCGTCCTGCTCGATGGCGCCCGATTCGCGCAGGTCCGACATGATCGGGCGCTTGTTCGGACGCTGTTCGAGTCCGCGATTCAGCTGCGAAAGCGCGATCACCGGCACGTCGAGTTCCTTCGCGAGGCTCTTGAGCGAGCGCGAGATTTCCGAGATTTCGGTCGCGCGGTTTTCGCCGCTGTTGCCCGAACCGCTCATCAGCTGCAAATAGTCGATGATGATGAGACCGAGCTTGCCGCACTGCCGCGCGAGACGCCGCGCGCGCGAACGCAGTTCCATCGGATTGAGGCCGCCGGTTTCGTCGATGAAAAGCTGCGCCTCGCTCATTTTCTGCACCGCGTGCGTGAGCTTCGGCCAGTCTTCGTCGGTCAGACGCCCGGTGCGCATGCGGTGCTGGTCGAGACGGCCGACCGAGCCGAGCATACGCATCGTGAGCTGGGTGCCCGGCATTTCCATCGAGAACACTGCGACCGGCAGTCCGTACTCGACGGCCACGTATTCGCCGACGTTCATCGAGAACGCGGTCTTGCCCATCGAAGGCCGACCCGCCACGATGATCAGTTCGCCGCCGTGCATGCCCGAGGTCATGCGATCGAGGTCGACGAAGCCGGTCGGCGTGCCGGTGACGTCGCTCGGATTGGCCGTGTGATAGAGCGTGTCGATGCGCTCGACGACCTGCGTCAGGAGCGGCCCGATCTCGAGAAAGCCCTGCGTGCCGCGCGCGCCGTCCTCGGCGATCGAGAACACTTTCGCCTCGGCTTCGTCGAGCAGTTGGCGCACTTCCTTGCCTTGCGGATTGAAGGCGTCGGCGGAAATTTCGTCGGCCACCGAGACGAGCCGCCGCAACACCGCACGGTCGCGCACGATCTCGGCGTAACGCCGGATGTTCGCGGCGCTCGGCGTGTTCTGCGCAAGCGCGTTCAGGTACGCGAGGCCGCCCACTTCGTCCGCCTTGCCTGACGAGGCAAGCGCTTCGTGCACGGTGATCACGTCGGCGGGACGCGTTGCGGCGATCAGCCTCCCGATGTGTTCGTAAATGATCCGATGGTCGTAGCGATAGAAATCGCCATGCGACATGACATCGGCGATACGGTCCCAGGCAGCGTTGTCCAGCAGCAGGCCACCGATCACGGACTGTTCGGCTTCGATCGAATGCGGCGGGACTTTCAGCGCATCGAGTTGCGGATCTTTCGACGGAGCGTTCATGGGGTGGAATTATCGATGAAATGGCCGGCTGCGGCCAACAAAAAAGGCAGGAACCGCGCGCGGTTCCTGCCCTTCTTTTCCTGCTTTTCGCGACGAGCGCCAGTGCTGGCGCTCGCGGCCTTTAGGCGTGCTCGCCCAGCACCGACACCGTGACGTCGACAACGACGTCCGTGTGCAGCGCGACTTGCACCGCGTGGTCGCCGACCATCTTCAGCGGGCCTTCCGGCATGCGAACCTGCGCCTTTTCGACTTCGGCGAAGCCTTGCTTCTTCAGCGCGTCGGCGATGTCCGCGTTCGTGACCGAACCGAACAGGCGGCCGTCGACACCGGCCTTCTGCGAGATCTGCACGGTCGAGCCGTTCAGCTTTTCGCCTTGTGCTTGCGCGGCGGTCAGCTTTTCAGCGGCGACCTTTTCCAGCTCGGCGCGGCGGACTTCGAATTCGGCGATTGCGTCCTTCGTTGCACGGCGGGCCTTCTTGCCCGGAATCAGGAAGTTACGTGCGTAACCGTCCTTGACCTTGACGATGTCGCCCAGGTTGCCCAGGTTGACGACTTTTTCCAAAAGAATGATTTGCATTTGGCTTGTTCCTTTTTACGTCGTCCGATTAGGCCTTGTGCAGGTCGGTGTACGGCAGCAGCGCGAGGAAACGCGCACGCTTGATAGCCGTGTCGAGCTGACGCTGATAGTGGGCCTTCGTACCCGTCAGGCGTGCCGGCGTGATCTTGCCGTTTTCGCCAATGAAGTCCTTCAGCGTTTCCGTGTCCTTGTAGTCGATGTAATCGACGCTGGCGGCCGTGAAACGGCAGAACTTCTTGCGCTTGAAGAGCGGGTTTTGTTGCTGACGACGCTTGTCGAATTTCTTACCAGTCGGGCGGGGCATGTTCAGTCCTTTCCAATGTCCTGTACTTCTGTGATGTGAAACACCAGGGTTCGTGCGTTGCGGCTCTTTTTTGCCAGAAAGCCGGTGAAGCGCGTTTCCGCGCCCATCTGACAGCTTTCGAGCCTGCCGCTCACCTCACCGGCGGCTACCGCCGGCATCGTCAGTTCGATCTGACGGGGAACGCCCGCTTCGACGACTTCCGTTTGGTGATGCAACGTGCAGCTTGCTATCGGAACGCCGGCGGGTGTGTACCGCACCGGTTCGCGCTCCACGACGCTCGCTGTCAGTTGCAGCCGATTCACTTGGATCCTGGTGGCTGACGAATCGAATCGTCTTAAGCCTGCGCTTCGGACGGCTGCGAGGCCGCCTTCTTGGCTTCTTCGCGCTGCACTTCCTTCATCATCGGCGACGGGCCGGTTTCGGCCTTCTTCATCTTGACGATCAGGTGGCGCAGGACGGCGTCGTTGAACTTGAACGCGTGTTCGAGTTCTTCGAGCGTTGCCTGGTCGCACTCGATGTTCATGCAGACGTAGTGAGCCTTCGCGAGTTTCTCGATCATGTAGGCCAGTTGGCGACGGCCCCAGTCTTCGATACGGTGGATCTGGCCACCGTGCGACGCGATCGTGCCCTTGTAGCGCTCGATCATGGCGGGCACTTGCTCGCTCTGATCGGGATGCACGATAAATACGATTTCGTAATGACGCATATTCACTCCTTGTGCTGACTTGTGGATTGAAGCCACCCGGGCGTCGGACCGGTGCGGCAAGTGAGAAGCCCAAGATTGTAACTGGCGGCCGCCCCGCGCGCAAGCTCGAAGGACATTTCGCGATTTACTTCTACTGTCTTTTCAAGCCTTTAGATCGCGCGGTGCAGCCGAGCGCATGGAAATCACGGCGCGCGGCTCCAGTAATCGGGCTGCGAGTAGATTTCCTTAAGATAATCAATGAAGTAGCGCACTTTCGCCGGAATGTAGCGCTGCTGCGGATAGACGGCGAGGATGTCGTAGTCCGGCAACGCGTATTCGTCGAGGACGGTTTCCAGCTCGCCCGCCGCCAGTTGCCGCTGGATTTCCCACGTCGAGCGCCAGCCGAGCCCGAGTCCTTCGGACATCCACCGGTGCAGCAATTCTCCGTCGTTGCAATCGAGATTGCCCGACACCCGCACGGTCGCGAGCTTGCCGTTGCGCCGGAAATACCAGCCGCGGTTCTGTCCGCCCTGCAGGTTGAACGCGAGACAGTTGTGACCGGGCAGGTCGTCGAGCGATTTCGGCTTGCCGTGCTTCTTGAAGTACGCAGGCGTGCCGCACACCACGCGCCGGTTGTTCGCCAGCTTCACCGCGACGAAGTTCGGATCGACCGCTCCGCCGATGCGGATGGACAAATCGTAGCCCTCGCGCACCAGATCGACGACACGGTCGGTCAGGTTGAACGACATCTGCAATTCGGGCTTGTCGGCGATGAAGGCCGGCGCGTGCGGCGCGACATGCATCCGTCCGAACGCGGCCGGCGCCGACACGATCAGATGCCCGTTTACCGCGCGCCGCCCAGCGGTGAGTTCGTTTTCCGCCTGATCCCATTCCGTCAGGAGATGGCGGCAGCGGTCGAGAAACGCGGCGCCATCCTCGCTGACGACGAGCCGCCGCGTCGACCGGTACATCAGCTTGACGCCTAGGCGCTTCTCCAGCGCGTCGATGCGCCGCCCGAGAATCACCGGCGACACGCCCTCCTCCAGCGCCGCCGCCGCGAGGCTGCCCGCCTCCGCGACGCGCACGAAGGTCTCTATCTGCTTGAAGCGGTCCATCTTCCGTCTCCTGATCGCGGGTCAGCGCGATTCCATACTTTTTGTTTCGAAGAAAGCGACCTGAGCTGATCTTATCAAACCTTTCGTGCGAGCTTAAAGTCCATCTCAGCCCTGCCCAACCGCAGTCAGAAACAATCGGAAGAGATTAAGGAAGGAGACAACCATGGCCAAGATGAGAGCCGTCGACGCAGCCGTACTCGTGCTGGAGAAAGAAGGCATCGACACCGCGTTCGGCGTACCGGGCGCAGCGATCAACCCGTTCTACTCGGCGCTGCGCAAAGCGGGCAGCATCAGCCATGTGCTGGCTCGTCACGTCGAAGGTGCGTCGCACATGGCCGAAGGCTATACGCGAGCCGCACCGGGCAACATCGGCGTGTGTATCGGGACGTCGGGCCCTGCCGGCACCGACATGATCACCGGCCTCTACTCCGCGCAGGCCGATTCGATCCCGATCCTCGCGATCACCGGCCAGGCGCCGCGCGCTCGTCTCTACAAGGAAGACTTCCAGGCCGTCGACATCGAATCGATCGCGAAGCCCGTCACGAAATGGGCCGTCACGGTGCGCGAGCCGGCGCTCGTGCCGCGCGTTTTCCAGCAGGCGTTCCACCTGATGCGCTCGGGCCGTCCGGGCCCGGTGCTGGTCGACTTGCCGATCGACGTGCAGATGGCCGAGATCGAATTCGACATCGACACCTACGAGCCGCTGCCGATCTACAAGCCGAAGGCAACGCGCGCTCAGGTCGAAAAAGCTCTGACGATGTTGAACGACGCCGACAAGCCCCTGATCGTCTCGGGTGGCGGCGTGCTGAACGCAGTGGCTGAAGACCTGCTCGTCGAATTCGCCGAAACGCTCGGCGTGCCCGTGATCCCGACGCTGATGTCGTGGGGCGCGATCCCCGACGACCATCCGCTGATGGCCGGCATGTGCGGCCTCCAGACCTCGCACCGCTACGGCAACGCGACGATGCTCGCCTCCGACTTCGTGCTCGGCATCGGCAACCGCTGGGCGAACCGTCACACGGGCAGCGTCGAGGTGTACACGAAGGGCCGCAAGTTCGTGCACGTCGATATCGAACCGACGCAGATCGGCCGCGTGTTCGGCCCGGATCTCGGCATCGTGTCGGATGCGAAGTTCGCGCTCGAACTCTTCGTGGAAGTGGCGAAGGAATGGAAGGCCGCGGGCAAGCTGAAAGACCGCGGCGAATGGGTGCGCGACTGCCAGCAGCGCAAGGGCACGATGCTGCGCAAGACTCACTTCGAGAACGTGCCGATGAAGCCGCAGCGAGTCTACGAGGAGATGAACCAGGTGTTCGGCCGCGACACGTGCTTCGTCACGACGATCGGTCTTTCGCAGATCGCCGGCGCCCAGTTCCTGCACGTGTTCAAGGCGCGCAACTGGATCAACTGCGGCCAGGCCGGCCCGCTCGGCTGGACGATTCCGGCAGCGCTCGGCGTGCGTGCAGCCGATCCGCAGCGTCCGATCGTCGCACTCTCGGGCGACTACGACTTCCAGTTCATGATCGAGGAACTGGCCGTGGGGGCGCAGTTCAAGCTGCCGTACATCCACGTGGTCGTGAACAACTCGTATCTCGGGTTGATCCGCCAGGCGCAGCGCGGCTTCGAGATGGACTACTGCGTGCAGCTCGCGTTCGACAACATCAACGCGCCTGAACTCGACGGCTACGGCGTCGACCACGTCGCGGTGGCCGAAGGTCTCGGCTGCAAGGCGATCCGCGTGTTCAAGCCGGAAGACATCGCACCGGCGCTCAAGCAGGCTCAGGCGCTGATGAACGAACACCAGGTGCCGGTCGTGGTCGAGATGATCCTCGAGCGCGTGACCAACATCTCGATGGGCACCGAGATCGACGCGATCAACGAGTTCGAGGAACTCGCCGAGAAGAAGGAAGACGCACCCACGGCGATCACGCCGCTCGACTGAAGACTGAAGCACGCGCCGGCGCCGTTCCACGCGCCGGCTGCAACAACCACTGACCGACCATCAGGAAGACAAAACATGCCGAAATTCGCTGCGAACCTGACCATGCTGTTCAACGAAGTCCCGTTCCTCGACCGCTTCGCTGCGGCGGCGGACGCGGGTTTCGAAGCGGTCGAGTTCCTGTTCCCGTATCCATATTCGATCAGCGACCTGCAAAGCCGTCTCGCCGACAACAACCTGAAGCTCGTGCTGCACAACCTGCCCGCGGGCAACTGGGAAGCCGGCGAGCGCGGCATCGCGTGCCTGCCGGACCGTGTCGCCGAGTTCCGCGAAGGTGTCGGACGCGCAATCGAGTATGCGAAGGCGCTGAAGGTGCCGCAACTGAACTGCCTCGTCGGCATTCCGACGGCAGGCGTGAGCCGCGAGCAGGCGCGCGCGACGATCATCGAGAACCTCGGATTCGCCGCGTCGGCGCTGAAGAAGGAAGGCATCCGGCTCCTGGTCGAGCCGTGCAACTCCTACGACATCCCCGGCTTCGCGCTGAACCGCTCGGCCGAAGGCCTCGACGTGATCCGCGCGGTCGGTTCGGACAACCTGTTCCTGCAATACGACATCTATCACATGCAGCGCATGGAAGGCGAACTGGCCGCGACGATCAGGAAGAACCTGCCGTCGATCGCGCATGTCCAGCTCGCCGACAACCCCGGCCGCAACGAACCGGGCACGGGCGAAATCAACTACGCGTTCCTCTTCGCCCTGCTCGACGAGATCGGCTACGACGGCTGGATCGGCTGTGAATACAAGCCGCGAACGAGCACCACCGAAGGCCTTGGCTGGCTTGAGGAAATCGCGGGCTGGCCCGCATCGAGCAACGCGCGCGCTGCTGCTTAAGACATCACGGAGATATTGAAGAATGGCAACAATCGGATTCATCGGCCTCGGCATCATGGGCGCGCACATGGCACGCAACCTTCTGAAGGGCGGGCACAAGCTGGTCGTGAACGGCAAGTTCCCGGTGCCGGACGACATCCGCGCGCAAACGAGCGTGGTGCCCGATTCCACCGCCGTCGCGCTGACGAGCGACATCGTCATCACGATGGTGCCGGATACGCCTGACGTCGCCGCGGTGCTCTTTAGTGACGACGGCGTCGCGAAGGGTCTCTCGAAAGGTAAGCTGGTCATCGACATGAGCTCGATCTCGCCGCTCGACACGCAAGAGTTCGCGAAGAAGATCAACGCGCTCGGCTGCGACTACCTCGATGCGCCGGTATCGGGCGGCGAAGTCGGCGCACGCGAAGCGACGCTCACGATCATGGTCGGCGGCCCGCAGCGCTCGTTCGATATCGCCAAGCCGCTGTTCGATTTGATGGGCAAGAACGTTTCGCTGATTGGCGACAACGGTGCGGGCCAGACTTGCAAGGTCGCGAACCAGATCATCGTGGCGCTCAACATCGAGGCCGTTGCCGAGGCGCTGCTGTTCGCGTCGCGTTCGGGCGCCGATCCGGAGCGCGTGCGCAAGGCACTGATGGGCGGTTTCGCATCATCGCGGATTCTGGAAGTGCACGGCGAGCGCATGACCAAGCGCACGTTCAATCCGGGCTTCCGGATCGAGCTGCACCAGAAGGACCTGAATCTCGCACTCGATGGTGCACGCAAGATGGGCCTCGCCCTGCCGCACACCGCGAGCGCGCAGCAATTGTTCAGCGTATGCGCGTCGAATGGCGGCAAGGCATGGGACCACTCCGCAATGGTGCGTGCGCTCGAAATCATGTCGAATCATAAGGTGGCCGAAGAGCCGGCGGAAGCGGCGAAGGCAGCCTGACCGTGGGGCGTCCCGCGTATGGGCACGCGGGACAACTGCCGCTCTGGGCTGAGAGCGGCAAGTGGGGTCCGAGAGCGGCACCCGGCGGCGCCGGGGAAGCCTTGGTCGGTCAGACGGTTTCGTCGGGTGTCCGCGTCGGATTCTTTGCTTCGAAGTTTCTTGCTTGAACCGGGCTGGCCCGGTCGTTGCGTCAGGTGCATGTCACACGCATGTCACCTTTTCGCTGCGGCCGCGTCAGCTTTTTTGTTTTCACGACTCCTGCTGACGATTCTCAGAACTATCTGGTGGCACGCGCGACTAATTTGCCTAGACTTCGCGAGCGGTCCAACCGTGGTTAATGTCGTCACTTAAGGAGTTGAACAATGGGTATTCTCAGTTTTATCAAGGAAGCGGGCGAGAAGCTGTTCGGGGCGGTGTCCACGCCGGCTGCGGCTGCGCCCGCCGCCGCTCCCGTCGATGTCGCGGAACTCAACAAGAAGGCCGGCGACGCGATCGCCACCTACATCCGCTCGCAGGGCCTGAACGCCGACAACCTGCAGGTCGCGTACGATGGCGCGTCGCATACGGTGACGGTATCGGGCGAAGCGGCCGATCAGGCGACCAGGGAAAAGATCCTGGTCGCGGCCGGCAACGTGCAACACGTCGACAAGGTCGACGACAAGCTGACGGTGCCGAATCCGGCGCCCGAATCGCAATTCCATACAGTGGTGTCGGGCGACAACCTGTGGAAGATCGCCGAGAAGTACTACGGCAGCGGCGCGAAGAACGACCTCATCTTCGAGGCGAACAAGCCGATGCTGAAGAGCCCGGACAAGATCTATCCGGGACAGGTATTGCGCATCCCTGCCGCTGCCTGAAAGAACCTTCCGGTAAAAAAACGCGAACCTGGGTTCGCGTTTTTTTCGTCCATTCGCATCAGTATGTATCGAATAGCTGCTGGATTGCAGCGGGGTCGGCGATGCCCGCCGCAAGCGCGAGCATCAGCAGCACGCGCGCCTTGTACGGATTGAGCGTGCCGGCGCTCACCGAGCCGAGCGCATCGTCGGAGGCCGCGCCGTTGCGCATCACGTGCCCGGAGCCGACACGCGACGAACGCACCACCGCGACGCCCTTCTTCGCTGCGTCCGCGAGCGCCTGCGCCAGGCTCGCGTGGATCGAGCCGTTGCCCGTTCCCGCGATCACCAAGCCCCTGACGCCCGTCGCGACGAACGCGTCGATTGCCGCACGCGAAGCGCCCGCGTAGCTCGCGACGATCTCGACCGCAGGCAGCGCGTTACTCAGATCGAACTGGCTTTGCGATGTATGGCGGCGCAAGGCCGCGCGCTGAAACTCGACGCGCCCGTCCTGCACCCAGCCGAGCGCGCCGATTTCCGGCGAGCGGAACGCATCGACGGCGTAGGTGCTGGTCTTGGTGACATCGCGCGCGCAATGGATCTGGTTGTTGAACGCGACGAGTACGCCCTGCTTCGCCGCGCTCGCGTGCGCGGCCACCGTCACGGCGTTCAGGAGGTTCAGGGGTCCATCGGCGGAGAGAGCGCTCGACGGGCGCATCGCGGCGGTCAGCACGACGGGTTTGTCGCTCTTGACCGTCAGATGCAGCAGGTAGGCGGTTTCCTCGAGCGTGTCGGTGCCATGCGTGACGACGACACCATCGATGTCGTCGTTTGCAAGCAGCTCGTTGATGCGCGCCGCAAGCGTCACCCACAGGGCGATGCTCATGTCCTTGCTGTCGATGCTCGCAACCTGCTCCGCGTGGATGCGCGCAACTTGCGAGAGCGCGGGGACGGCTTCCAGCAGCTTGTCCACGCCGACGACGCCCGCTTTATAGCCCGCGGTTTTCGACGCATCGCCTGCCTGGCCCGCGATGGTGCCGCCGGTCGCCAGCACGGCGATACGCGGCAGGGTGTTGTTCGAGGTAGTCATGCCGCGATTTTACACAGGCGCCACCGGCCTTCAGGCCACTTCCCGCAACTGGCTGGCGATTTCAGCTTCGTCCAGTTGTGGCGCGAACATCTCGATCAACCGGTACGCATATGCGCGCAGAAAAGCGCCCTTCCTCAATCCGACCCGCGTCGTGCTGGCTTCGAACAGATGCTGCGTGTCGAGCGCGACGAGTTCGGTATCGCGCTTCGCGTCGTAGGCCATCGCCGCGACGATCCCGATCCCCATCCCGAGTTCCACATAGGTCTTGATGACATCGGCATCGATTGCCGTCAGCACCACGTCGGGCATCGCGCCCGCCTTGGCGAACGCCTGGTCGACGTGCGAGCGGCCGGTGAAGTCGTTGTCGTAAGTGACGATCGGATACTCGGCGATCTCCTCCAGCGTGATGTTCTCGCGCCCGACGAGCGGATGATCCTTCGGCACGACCACCACGTGATGCCACGAATAGCACGGAAACGTGACGATGTCGGGATAGCGGTCGAGCGCCTCGGTCGAGATGCCGATGTCCGCTTCGCCATTGATGATCATTTGCGCGATCTGCTGCGGGCTGCCCTGGCGCAGTGCGAGATGCACCTTCGGGAAGACCTCGGTGAACTGCCGGATCACCTTCGGCAAGGCGTAGCGCGCCTGCGTGTGCGTGGTCGCGACGACCAGATGCCCGTTGTCCTGATCCGCGAACTGGCGCGCGACGCGTCGCAGGTTCTCGGCATCGAGCAGCATCCGCTCGATCAGCTGATGCACCGCCTTGCCCGGCTCGGTGAGCCCCGTCAGCCGCTTGCCGCGCCGGATGAAGATATCGACGCCGAGTTCGTCCTCGAGATCCTTGATCTGCTTCGACACGCCCGACTGCGACGTGTAGAGCACATTGGCGACCTCGGTCAGGTTCATGTTCTGGCGCACCGCCTCGCGCACGAAGCGCAGTTGCTGGAAGTTCATGTCAGCCTCTCTTGTTGGATGTCATTGCGCCGGGAACACACGCAGAACGCGCGGCACGGCCGTCACGCCATCGCCGATGTTCAGGTTCAGTTCGCGCCACGTCTCGCGGTCGAGTTCCGCTTCGAGCACGTTGCCCTCGCTGCCTTCCAGCTCGATGCGCACGGAGCCGCCGAGCGTCACGACCCGCCGCACGTCGACGACGATGCCGTCGCGATGCCCGGACTGCGTCGGATAGAGCGTGAGATCGTGCGGTCGCACATAAGCGAGCGCCGGGCCGGCGAAGTTCGCTTCGGCGGCGATTGGCTGGGCGGCGCCCTGCGCGATGAACCCGCTTGCATCGACATTGCCCTTCAGCCGGTTGGCCGCACCGAGGAACTCGTAGACGAACGACGTCTGCGGATGATCATAGACGTCCTGCGGGCTGCCGACCTGCTCGACATGCCCGCGATTCAGCACGACGATCCGATCCGCCACTTCGAGTGCTTCTTCCTGATCGTGCGTCACGAAGATCGTCGAGATATGCAGGTCGTCGTGCAGGCGCCGCAGCCAGGTGCGCAATTCCTTGCGCACTTTGGCGTCGAGCGCGCCGAACGGTTCGTCGAGCAGCAGAACCTTCGGCTCGACGGCGAGCGCGCGGGCAAGCGCGATGCGCTGCCGCTGGCCGCCCGAGAGCTCCGACGGAAAGCGCTCGGCGAGCCAGTCGAGCTGGACGAGCTTGAGAAGTTCATGCACCTTCTCGCGGATCACGGCTTCAGTCGGCCGCTCGCGGCGCGGCTTCACACGAAGCCCGAACGCGACGTTCTCGAACACCGTCATGTGACGGAAGAGCGCGTAATGCTGGAACACGAAGCCGACCTGGCGCTCGCGCGCGCCGACTTCCGCGACGTCCTCGCCATGCAGCACGACCTGGCCGGCGTCGGCATATTCGAGGCCCGCGATCACGCGCAGGAGCGTGGTCTTGCCGCAGCCCGACGGCCCGAGCAGCGCGACCAGTTCGCCCGCCGGAAAGTCGAGCGTGACGTTGTCGAGCGCGGTGAAGTCGCCGAAGCGCTTGTGCAGATTGCGAACGATGATGCTCATCTTGGTTCTCGTGCCTTCAGTTCTGGATGGACGTGACAGGCGCCTCATGCGGCAGGTCCTGCGTCTTCGCGATCGATTGCGACATGCGGCGCTCGGCCAGCAGCTTGAGCGCGAGCGTGACGAGCGCGAGCAGCGCGAGCAGCGACGCCACCGCGAATGCCGCCGAAAAGTTGTATTCGTTGTAGAGGATCTCGACGTGCAGCGGCATGGTGTCGGTCTGTCCGCGGATGTGGCCCGAAACCACCGAGACCGCGCCGAACTCGCCCATCGCCCGCGCATTGCAGAGAATCACGCCGTAGAGCAGACCCCACTTCACGTTCGGCAGCGTCACGCGGCGGAAGATCTGCCAGCCCGATGCGCCCAGTACGTGCGCCGCCTCTTCCTCGTCGTTGCCTTGCGCCTGCATCAGCGGAATCAGTTCGCGCGCGACGAACGGGAACGTGACGAAGATCGTCGCGAGCACGATGCCGGGCACGGCGAAGATGATCTGCACGTCGTGCGCGATGAGCCACGGGCCGAACCAGCCCTGCGCGCCGAACATCAGCACGTAGATCAGCCCCGAAATGACAGGCGAAACCGAAAACGGCAAGTCGATGAGGGTCGTGAGCAGCGCCTTGCCGCGGAACTCGAACTTCGCGATCGCCCACGAGGCCGCGAGCCCGAACACGACGTTCAGCGGCACGGCGATCGCGGCGGTAAGCAGCGTCAGCTTGATCGCGGACCACGCGTCCGGGTCCTTCAGCGACTCGAAGTAGTAGTCGACGCCCTTGCTGAACGCCTGCACGAACACGGCGGCGAGCGGCACGACGAGAAAGAGCGCGAGGAAGATCAGCGCGATGGTCGTGAGCGCGTAGCGCACCGCGCGCGATTCGGTGACCGGATCGAGCTTGTGTTCGACGACCCGAGATTGTGCGCCCACCGATACGGCTTTCTGGCTGGGCGTGCTCATGGCTTGCTCCCTTGCACGTGCAGCGATCCGGCGATGGCTGGCACTGTGCCCGTCTTGCTGGTACGCCGCTGCAGGAACCACTGCAGCGTGTTGATGAGGAGCAGCATCAGGAACGAGACGCACAGCATCACGACGGCAAGCGACGTCGCGCCCGCGTAGTCGTACTGTTCGAGCTTGGTGATGATGAGGAGCGACGTGATCTCGGACTTCATCGGCACGTTGCCCGCGATAAAGATCACCGAGCCGTATTCGCCGAGCGCGCGCGCGAACGCGAGCGCGAAGCCCGTGAGCAGCGCGGGAAGGAGCGACGGCAGCACGACACGCCTGAACGTCAGCCAGCGCGTCGCGCCGAGGCACGCGGCCGCTTCTTCCTGCTCGCGCTCGAAGTCCTCGAGCACCGGCTGCACCGTGCGCACGACGAACGGCAGTCCGATGAAGGTCAGCGCGACCAGCACGCCGAGCGGCGTGAACGCAACCTTGATCCCGAGCGGCGCGAGATACTGGCCGATCCAGCCGTTACTTGCATAGACGGCGGCGAGCGAAATGCCCGCGACCGACGTAGGCAGCGCGAACGGCAGATCGACGACTGCATCGACGACGCGCTTGAACGGAAACGTGTAGCGCACGAGCACCCACGCAACCAGAAAGCCGAACACGGCGTTGATGAGCGCGCCGCCGAGCGCAGCCGAAAAGGTCAGCCGATATGAGGCCAGCACGCGCGGCGACGTGACCGCGCGCACGAACTGCGCCCAGTCGAGCGTGGCGGTCTTGGCGAAGGTGGCCGCGAGCGGAATCAGCACCACGAGGCTCAGATAAGCCACCGTGATGCCGAGTGTCAGCCCGAAGCCGGGCAGCGCGCTCGGCTTGCGGAAAGTGAAAGTCATCATCCTTGATTCGTCCTGTTCCAGCGCGCCGGGGTATGGCGCATTGCCTGCTTGTGTTTATACGCGGTCGTCATGTGCGCCGCTTGGATGCTTCTTTAGATGATGCAAGGGCGCCGCGTGTGCGGCGCCCTCTACTTCTTACTGCGGCTGATAGATCGAGTCGAACACGCCGCCATCGGCGAAATGCGTCTTCTGGGCTTTCGTCCAGCCGCCGAACGTATCGTCGACGGTGTAGAGCTTGAGCTTCGGGAACTGCTTCGTCAGCGCGGCGGGCACCTTTGTGGAGCGCGGACGATAGAAGTTGCGCGCCGCGATCTCCTGCCCTTCGTCGCTGTACAGATACTTCAGATACGCTTCGGCCAGCTTGCGCGTGCCGTGCTTGTCGACGACCTTGTCGACTACGGCGACCGGTGGCTCCGCCAGAATGCTGACCGACGGCGCCACAATCTCGAACTTGTCCGCGCCGAATTCCTTCAGCGAGAGAAACGCCTCGTTCTCCCACGCGATCAGCACGTCGCCCTGGCCGCGTTGCACGAAACTCGTCGTGGCACCGCGCGCGCCCGAATCGAGCACGCCCGCATTCTTGTAGAGCTTCGTCACGAAATCCTTCGCGGTCTGCTCGTTGCCACCCGGCTGGTGCTGCGCGTAGGCCCACGCCGCGAGATAGTTCCAGCGCGCGCCGCCCGACGTCTTCGGATTCGGCGTCACGATCGACACACCGGGCTTCGCCAGGTCGTTCCAGTCCTTGATCTGCTTCGGATTGCCCTTTCTCACGAGGAACACGATCGTCGATGTGTACGGCGACGCGTTGTCCGGCAAGCGCTTCTGCCAGCCCTGATCGATCAGTCCCTTGCCCGCGAGCGCATCGATGTCATAGGCGAGCGCGAGCGTCACGACGTCCGCCTGCAAGCCGTCGAGCACCGCGCGAGCCTGGCCGCCCGAGCCGCCGTGCGACTGCTTGAACGTCACCGATTCGCCCGTCTCCGCCTTCCACTTCTTCGCGAATGCCTGATTGAAGTCCTGATACAGCTCGCGCGTCGGATCGTAGGACACGTTGAGAAACGCCGTGTCCGCGTGTGCCTGCCCGACCGCGCCGAAGCCCGCCGCTGCGCCCAGCAGGAGCACCGCAAGAAGCCCGCGCGTGCGCGCGCCCAAACCCGAATTCCGACTATGCATTCCCCGTTCTCCGTCTTATTGAGTTGACGAAGGCAGTCTATCGGGCGGGCTTCATTATTAAAAATAATCGTTCTTCATTTTTTAAGATGTAAAAGTGCTAAAGAGCGGACGACGGCGCACTTTCGCGTCCCGACCTGCTCAATCGCAGGCCGAATGGCCAATCGACGGGCGAACTTAAAGTAAACCTTGAAAAGTGCGAAATACTGTATAAAAATACAGTCACCTGTCCATCCATACAGTCCGCCGAGGGGCCGAGCAAGTGAACAAAACAAGCAAACTAACCGCGCGGCAGCAGCAGGTGTTCGAACTGATCCAGCGCGCCATCGAGCGCACCGGTTTTCCGCCCACGCGTGCCGAGATCGCCGCCGAGCTCGGTTTTTCGTCTGCCAATTCGGCGGAGGAGCATCTGCGGGCGCTCGCGCGCAAAGGCGTGATCGAACTGGCGGCGGGCGCGTCGCGCGGCATCCGGCTCGTCCCCAGCCTCGAAGACTCGCCGCATCAGTTTACGCTGCCGCACCAGAGCATCATGCAGTTGTCGCTGCCGCTCGTCGGACGTGTCGCCGCCGGTAGCCCGATTCTCGCGCAGGAGCACATCTCCCAGCACTATTCGTTCGACCCGGCGCTCTTTTCCAGCAAGCCCGACTACCTGCTCAAAGTGCGCGGACTCTCGATGCGCGACGCCGGCATTTTCGACGGCGACCTGCTCGCTGTGCAGAAGAAAAGCGAAGCGAAGGACGGGCAGATCGTGGTCGCCCGTATCGGCGACGACGTCACCGTGAAGCGCTGGAAGCGACATCGCGACGGTGTCGAACTGATTGCCGAGAATCCGGATTACGAAAACATCTTCGTGAAGTCGGGCAGCGCGGAATTCGCGCTCGAGGGCATCGCGGTCGGCCTGATCCGCTCGGGCGAGTTCTGAGCGCGTAGTCCGGCGGGGCCCGTCCCCTCCTCCATCAACAAGATCTGACGGCCGCCGCATACGCGGCGAGTCGCGGTGCGTCCTATCGCCTGGAGAAACATCATGGAACGTTTTGCCCGTTTGCTGCCTTTCCGCCAGTTCGGTCGTCTGCGGTATCTGCGCTCCCTGATCTCCTGCAAGGCGCCGCACGCGGACACCGCGCCCGGACTCTTCGACGAGATGCCCGCGTTGCCGTCGCGCCAGCCGGCGTTCGCGCGCGTGTCGCTGAACGCTTCGGTGCATCACGAGGCCGAGCGCCGCGCACCGGTGCGCGTCTATCGGGACGAGTCGCGCGTAATCATGGTTGGAAACATCGACGAAGTGTCGCGGATGATCGACCGCTGCATCGATGAGGAACGCGCCGGCATCGCGGGCGGGCTCTTCGCCTGACGGCGGATTTGCGTAGCGTTGGCGTCCGAGACTGCAGTTCCGGGATAAATCCTGCGTTCGCGCGGTCCATTAGCAGACTCAACGTTACGCAAGGTGTCCAATCGTATGACCCGCACTACCAAGTCTGTCATTGTCACGCTCGTCGTGCTCGTTATCGTTGCTGCGCTCGGATTCGTCTATGCGTCGCCCTATATCGCGCTGGATCGGCTCAAACGCGCAGCCGACGCGCGCGACGCTCAAACGGTGAACGAATACGTCGATTTCCCGGCGCTGCGCGAAAGCCTGAAACTGCAGGTGGCGGAACTGCTCACACGGCGTGTCGACATCCAGAAGAGCGGCAATCCGCTTGCGGTCATCGGCGCGATGATCGGCGCCGCGCTCGTCGGCCCGCTCGTCGACTCGTATGCGACGCCGGACGGCGTCGCCGCGATTCTCAACGGCATTCCGCCGCGCGGGAATCCGGGCGAACGTCCACCCGCGCCGGCGGCGACAAATCCGGGCCCGGACAGCACGTCGGCCGGAAGCGGAGCCGCGCCCGCGGCACCGAAGCCGCCGCCGCAGACCACGGCCGGTTATCGAAGCTTCGACACCTTCGTGGTCACTTACCAGCACGGCGCGGGCGATGCCCGCTATTCCGCGATCTTCCATCGCAGCGGGCTCGTGACCTGGAAACTGGTCGCGGTGGACCTGAACGGCTGAACGGCCGGGCGGCGCCTATGCGCTGACCTCGCTCTTGACCGGCTTGGCTGCGTAGGCCGCGTCCTCTTCGGCTTCGGCCGATTCACCCGCCGGGCACACGGCCACGAGGATGCTGCACGACACGCGGTCGAGCAGGGGCGTGTTGCCCGCGCCCATCCACCAGCGCGCGAGGCCGTTGCGGCAGCGATGCCCGACCACCACGAGGTCCACTTTCAGCTTCTCCGCGAGGTTGGCGATCTCGTCAATCGGATGGCCGAACGCAAAATGCCCTTGCGCCTGCAGGCCGCGCTCGGTCAGCCAGTCGACGCCTTCCTGCAGGATGTCGCGCGCGGCATCCTCGAACCGTCCGCAGGCCATGTCGGTGAGCAGGCCTGCGCTCTGCGCGATCGACGAGCGCATGTCGACCACCGCGAGCACGTGGGTCTCGGCCTTCAGGTCGAGCGCGAGGTTGGCGCCGTGCCGCAACGCCTTGCGGCCTTCGCGGGTGCCGTCGTAGCACAAGAGGATTTTCTGATAGCTCGCCATGATGGATCTCCCTGACCGCATGAGGTTCGGTGCTGTCTGCATGATGGTGCGTCGCAACGCTCGCGGCAACGATGGAAAACGCTAACGCGCAGCGCCAATGGGTAAGCACGGAAAGCGCCTCCCAAGCTCGCATCGTGCCAGCAACGCGCGAGCCTCACCGGCCAAGGCGCTGGTCTTTTCGGCCGGCATTCGAGCCTGCGTTGCAACGCCTTCGCGCACCGGACGCGGGCGCGGACGGTGCACAGGCGGGATCGAGCGCCGCAATGGTGCAATGGATTACACTAGCCGGCTCGGCTTTCCGGCGGATGCTTCACAGACCGACGACGGATGCGAAGCGCCTGTTCGCCTGCCCATTTCGACCATGACAGCTTTGGAACCCTTAACGATTTCATCGAGCGCATCGAGCGACGGCACGCACCCGGCGCCCCGCGCGATCGACTTCACCGATGTCAGGAAGTGCTACGGAAACAAGACCGTCGTCGACGGCCTGTCGTTTCACGTCGAGCCGGGCGAATGCTTTGGCCTGCTCGGCCCGAACGGCGCGGGCAAGACGACGACGCTCAAGATGCTGCTCGGCATCACCTCGCCCGATGCGGGTGCGATCCGGCTCGTCGGCGAGCCGATTCCCGCGCGCGCCCGCTTCGCCCGGCGGCGCGTGGGCGTGGTGCCGCAGTTCGACAACCTCGATCCCGACTTCACCGTCCGCGAAAACCTGCTGGTGTTCGGACGCTACTTCGGCATGAAGCACGCGCAGATCTCGGCGCTCGTGCCGTCGCTGCTCGAATTCGCCAAGCTTGAAGCCAAGGCGGACGCGCGGGTCGTCGAGCTGTCCGGCGGCATGAAGCGGCGGCTGACGCTTGCGCGCGCGCTCGTCAACGATCCCGACGTGCTCGTGATGGACGAACCGACCACGGGCCTCGATCCGCAGGCGCGCCACATGATCTGGGAGCGGCTGCGCTCTCTCTTGTCGCGCGGCAAGACCATTCTTCTCACTACGCACTTCATGGAGGAAGCCGAGCGGCTGTGCGACCGGCTCTGCGTGATCGAGGAAGGCCGCAAGATCGCCGAGGGCCGGCCGCACGAACTGATCGAATCGGTGATCGGCTGCGACGTGATCGAGATCTACGGTCCCGATCCGCTCGCCCTGCGCGATGAACTCGCGCCGTTCGTCGGGCGCATGGAAGTGAGCGGCGAGACGCTCTTCTGCTACGTCGACGATCCTCAAGCCGTGCATCAGCGCGTCAAAGGGCGCGCGGGCGTGCGCTATCTGCACCGGCCGGCGAATCTCGAAGATGTATTCCTGCGCCTGACCGGGCGCGAGATGGTGGATTGACCGGCTGGATTGACGATCACATGAACACTTACGACCCGTCGCGCATGGCGGCAAAGCGCAACCAGACCGGACACGCAGGCGAGAACGCCCGCCCGCAGGCGATGCCTTCCAGCGCCACCAACTGGATCGCGGTCTGGCGGCGCAACTATCTGGTGTGGAAGAAGCTCGCGATTGCGTCGATGTTCGGCAATCTCGCCGATCCGATGATCTACCTGTTCGGCCTCGGGCTGGGTCTCGGCCTGATGGTCGGCCGGGTCGACGGCGTTTCGTATATCGCGTTCCTCGCGGCGGGC
The DNA here is from genome assembly GCF_001544975.2 of Caballeronia arationis. Classification (GTDB taxonomy): domain Bacteria; phylum Pseudomonadota; class Gammaproteobacteria; order Burkholderiales; family Burkholderiaceae; genus Caballeronia; species Caballeronia arationis. The sequence goes on from NZ_FCOG02000010.1 coordinate 125,804, forward strand.
ACGGTGGCGTCGAGCGTGATGATGTCGGCGAGTTTCGAGTCGATGTATTCGGGCTTTTCGCGCATGCACGTGCAGCGCACGTGGGAGGCGATCATGCACACGCCGCTCACGCTCGGCGACATCGTGCTCGGCGAGATCATCTGGGCGGCGAGCAAGTCGGTGCTGTCGGGTGTCGCGATCATGCTGGTGGCGGCGGTGTTCGGCTACGCGAGCTTTCCGTCGATGCTGATCGCGCTGCCGGTTATCGTGCTGACGGGCCTCGCGTTCGCGAGCAGCACGATGATCGTGACTGCGCTCGCGCCGAACTACGACTTCTTCATGTTCTACCAGACGCTCGCCCTCACGCCGATGCTGCTGCTCTCCGGCGTATTCTTTCCGATCACGCAATTGCCCGCGGCCGCGCAGCACATCACGCTGCTGCTGCCGCTGTCGCATGCGGTCGAACTGATCCGGCCGGCGATGCTCGGGCGTCCGGTCGAGGACGTCGCGTTGCATGTCGGCGTGCTGCTCGTGTACGCGATCGTGCCGTTTTTCGTGTGCGCGGTGCTGTTTCGGCGGCGGATGATGAAGTGATCAGCATGAGGCGTGACAGCCACGCGAACGAAAACCGCTCACGCGACACCTGGTTGATCCCGACGACGCTCCGAAGATCACCGACGAATGGTCCCGTGGTTTGAGCCGAGTGCGATTCGACTGCACGCGTCAAAGCAAGAACGGGCCGCAACACCCACGCGGCCCGTCTCCAATTCCACCTGCATCGAACCCATCACTTCACCGGGAACTCCTTGTGCCCGCCGAACCCGAAGCGCATCGCGGAGAGCAGCCGTTCCGGGAACGCCTCGGCATCGCGCGACTTGAAGCGCGTATATAGCGCCGCCGACAACACCTGCGCGGGCACCGCTTCCTCGATGGCCGCCTCGATTGTCCAGCGCCCTTCCCCGCTGTCCGCGACTTCAGTCGAGAAGTGATCGAGCGAGCCGTCCTGCGCGAGCGCGCCCGCCGTCAGGTCCAGCAGCCACGACGACACCACGCTGCCGCGTCGCCACACCTCGGCGACATCCGCGAGATCGATGTCATAGCGCTGTTCGGGCGGCAGGTCCGGCGACGCCTTGTGCTTGAGGATATGGAACCCTTCGGCATAGGCCTGCATCAGCCCGTACTCGATGCCGTTGTGCACCATCTTCACAAAATGCCCCGACCCGACCGGCCCGGTATGCATGTACCCCTGCTCGACCCGCGGATCGCGTCCTTCGCGCCCGGGCGTCAGCGGAATGTCGCCGCGATGTGGCGCGAGCACCGAAAGAATCGGATCGATGCGCCGCACGGCCTCTTCCTCGCCGCCGATCATCATGCAGTAGCCCCGCTCCAGGCCCCACACGCCGCCTGACGTCCCCACATCGACGTAATGCACGCCCAGCTCGCGAAACTGCGCCGCGCGCCGGATGTCGTCCTTGTAGAAACTGTTGCCGCCGTCGATCACCACGTCGTCCGCGCCGAGCAGATTGTGCAGGTCGTTTAACGTATCTTCGGTGATCTTGCCGGCCGGCAACATCAGCCAGATCACGCGCGGCACGGCGAGTTTGCCTACGAGATCCCCAAGATCGCCTGCGCCCGTCGCGCCTTCCGCGGCAAGCGCCTGCGTCGCGTCGGGATTGTGATCGTAGACTACGCAGCTATGGCCGCCGCGCATCAGCCGTCGCCCGATGTTGCCGCCCATCCGTCCCAGCCCCACGATGCCGATCTGCATGATGGCTCACTCCTTGCCGTTCTTGCCGCTGGATTTGACCCGCTCGATCTGCTTCTTCGCTTCCTCGTAGACGCGCGCCGGCGTGAAGCCGAACTTGGTCTGCAACGCCTTCAGCGGCGCCGACGCCCCGAAAGTGTGCATCACGATCTGCGACCCGAGTCGGCCGGTGTAGCGATCCCAGCCGAGCGTCGCCGCCTGCTCGACCGCGACGCGCGCATTCACGTCGGGCGGCAGCACCGAGTCCTTGTACGCCTGATCCTGCTTCTCAAAGATGTCCCACGAAGGCATCGACACCACGCGCGCCGCGATGCCTTCGCCCGCGAGCTTCTCGTAGGCTTCGACGCACAGCGACACTTCGCTGCCCGTCGCGAGCAGCAGCACTTCGGGCTGCTTGCCGGCGGGCGCGTCGGCGAGCACGTAGGCTCCGCGCCTGACGCCTTCGGCCGACCCGTATTTCTTGCGGTCGAAGGTCGGCAGCGGCTGGCGCGTCACGACAATGCACGACGGCTCATGCGACTGCGACAGCGCGACGCGCCACGCCTCGCTCACTTCATTGGCGTCGCCCGGACGCAGCATGGTGAGGCCCGGCACGCCGCGTAGCGACGCAAGCTGTTCGATCGGCTGGTGCGTCGGGCCGTCCTCGCCGACGCCGATCGAGTCGTGCGTGAACACGTAGATGACCGGCACTTCCATGATCGCGGAGAGGCGGATCGGCGGCTTCATGTAGTCACTGAAAATCAGGAACGTGGAAGCGTAGGGCCGCATGTCAGAGAGCGCGAGGCCGTTGGCGACCGCGCCCATGCCGTGCTCGCGGATGCCGAAGTGCAGGTTTCTGCCGCCGTAGCTGTCGTGTTCGAAGCTGCCGGCGCCCTCGAACTTGAGATTGGTTTTCGTCGATGGCGACAGGTCGGCCGCGCCGCCGATCATCCACGGAATGCGCTGCGCGATTGCGTTGAGCACCTTGCCCGACGATTCGCGCGTGGCGATGCCCTTCGCGTCCGGCTCGAAGACCGGGATGTCGGCGTCCCAGCCTTCGGGCAGCTTCGACTCGCGCATCAGGCTGAACTGCTTCGCGAGATCGGGATATTGCTTGCCGAAGTCGTTGAAGCGCTTTTCCCATTCGTCGCGCGCCTGTTTGCCGCGCGCGCCCATCACTTCGGCGAAACGCTCCTTCACGCCCTCGGGCACGAGGAAATGCGCGTCTTCCGGCCAGCCGTAGGCGCGTTTCGCGAGCTTGACCTCTTCCACGCCAAGCGCCTCGCCGTGCGCGGACGCCGTGTCCTGCTTGTTCGGCGCGCCCCACCCGATGATGCTCTTCACTACGATCAGCGTCGGCCGGTCGGTCGTGGCCTTCGCCTTGTTGATCGCGGCTTCGAGCGCGGCCTCGTCGTTGGCGTCGTCGACGTGCATCGTATTCCAGTTGTAGCCCTTGAAGCGCGATTCGACGTCGTCGCTGTACGCGAGGTCCGTATGACCCTCGATCGTGATGCGATTGCTGTCGTAGATCCAGATCAGGTTCGATAGCCGTAGGTGGCCCGCGAGCGACGCCGCCTCATGCGACACGCCTTCCATCATGTCGCCGTCGCCGCAGAGCGCGTAGACGCGATAGTCGAATAGTGCGTTGTCCGGCTGGTTGAAGTGCGCCTCGCGCCAGCGCGCGGCCATCGCCATGCCGACGCTGTTGCCGAGTCCCTGGCCGAGCGGCCCGGTCGTGGTCTCGACGCCCGTCGTCATGCGGTACTCGGGGTGGCCCGGCGTATTGCTGTCGAGCTGCCGGAACTGCTTGATGTCGTCGAGTGAGACGGCGGGCGCGCCGGTCGGCTTGCCGTCCTTGCCAAGCGCCTTTACGCCCGCGAGATGCAGGAGCGAATAGAGCAGCATCGATGCGTGCCCGACCGAGAGCACGAAGCGGTCGCGGTTGGGCCACAGCGGATCGTCCGGGTCGTAGCGCAGATGGTTCTGCCACAGGTGGTAGGCGACGGGCGCAAGGGCCATCGGCGTGCCCGGGTGGCCGGAGTTGGCCTTCTGCACGGCGTCCATCGACAGCGTGCGGATCGTGTTGATGCAGAGTTGATCCAGTTCGGCGGGGGACTTCGCGGAGGGTTGTGACATGAGCGACGACTCCTTGGAAAGAGCGCGCGCTGAGGCACGACAGGCGCCACAGCGGGCAACCAGGACAATCGAGCAAGTGTAGTGCCTCGCAGTCGGCACTGCACCGGAAAACGTCGGGCGCCTTGCCGCAAAAGGGTTTGCGGCGGATCAGGCGAGTCTTGCGCGGAGCTGTTGCGTGGACCGCGCGGAGGGTCGGATCGACAATCCGGCCGCCGTGCGGTCCATGATACTCAAGGTGCCGGATTCGGCTGCTGTTCGTGCAGCGCATCGATTTCGGCAAGTATTTCATCGGACAGTTTCACGGCGATGCTGTCGATATTCTCTTTCAGCTGAGCGAGCGTGGTCGCGCCGATCAGCGTGCTCGTCGTGAAGGGCCGGCTGTTCACGAACGCGAGCGCGAGCTGCGCCGGCGACAATCCGTGACGCCGCGCGAGCGCACTGTAGCGGTCGATGGCTGCGATCGCCTGCGGCTTGCTGTAGCGCTGGAAGCGCTCGAAGAGCGTGATGCGCGCGCCGTCCGGCCGCGCGCCGCCCTCGTACTTGCCGGTCAGCCAGCCGAACGCGAGCGGCGAATACGCGAGCAGGCCGACTGCTTCCTTGTGCGTGAACTCCGACAGCCCGGCTTCGAACGTGCGGTTCACGAGGCTGTACGGATTCTGGATGCTGACGATGCGCGGCAGCCCGTGCTTTTCAGCGGCGATCAGGAACTGGGCGACGCCCCACGGCGTCTCGTTCGAAACGCCCAGATGGCGGATTTTGCCGGCTTTCACGAGATCGCCGAGCGCGGCGAGCGTTTCGTCGATCGGCACCGTGTATTCGTCGTCGAGGTACGGATACGACGGGCGCCCGAAGGTCATGGTGCTGCGGTCGGGCCAGTGCAGCTGGTACAGGTCGATGTAGTCGGTCTGCAGGCGCTTCAGGCTGCCGTCGACGGCTTCGGTCAGGTTCGCGCGGTCGAACTGGTTGCCCGCGCCGCGAATGTGACGCGGATTGTGCGGCTGGCGCGCCGGGCCCGCGATCTTCGTCGCGAGCACGATCTTGTCGCGCTTGCCGCGATTCGCGCCGAGCCACGTGCCGATGTACTGCTCGGTGCGGCCCTGCGTCTCGGGACGCGGCGGCACGGGATACATTTCGGCGGCATCGATCAGGTTGACGCCCTGGCCGAGCGCGCAATCGATCTGCGCGTGCGCCTCGCTTTCGGTGTTCTGCTCGCCCCAGGTCATCGTGCCGAGACCGATCAGGCTCACGTCGATGCCGCTTGCGCCGAGTTTCCGATACTCCATTGCTTTCCCTTCCTTGTGTTCGTTGCCGGAATGACTGGTCAAACGCCGAAACTACCATAGCCACGCCGGCTCTGCTTCGACGCTAGAATGGCAGCCGGCCGCGCGACGGGGGTTTCTTGCATATCTCTTGCAATTGGCTTGCTCGTGAGCGCTAAAGCGCCAACTCTGGTCGACCGCCAAGCATGGGACCAGAGTAAGCGCTAAAGCGCCAACTCTGGTCGACAGGAGAACCAAGCCGATGCAGGCCCCCGAAAGTCCAAGCGACACCAAGCGCTCCCGCAGTTCCAGCGGATCGCTCATCGTGGCGCTCGTCGCGGCGACGTTCTTCATGGAAAACCTCGACGGCACGATCATCGCCACCGCGCTGCCGCAGATGGCGCGCTCGTTCGGCGTGCATCCCGCCGACATGAGCCTCGGCATCACGTCGTATCTGCTGACGCTCGCCGTCTTCATCCCGATCAGCGGCTGGGCCGCCGACCGCTTCGGCCTGCGCACGGTGTTCGGCAGCGCGATCGCTGTCTTCACCGCCGCCTCCGTGCTCTGCGCGATGACCGACACGCTGCATTCGTTCGCCGCGGCGCGCGTGCTGCAAGGCATCGGAGGCGCGATGATGGTGCCGGTCGGACGCCTCGCCGTCCTGCGAGCGACGCCCAAGGACGGCCTGATGCGCGCCATCGCGATCATCACCTGGCCGGGGCTCGTCGCGCCGGTGATCGGTCCGCCGCTCGGCGGCTTCATCACGACCTATTCGTCGTGGCGCTGGATCTTCTATCTGAACCTGCCGCTCGGCGCGATCGGGCTCTTCGTCGCGCTGCGCTATCTCGACAACACGCGCGAAAACGCCGGCCGCCGCTTCGATCTGCCCGGCTTCGCGCTGTGCGGCCTCGCCTGCACGACATTGCTCTACGCGATGGAACTGATCGGCCGCAGCGACACGCCGTGGACGCAGACGAGCGTGTTCGTCGCGGTGGGCGTGGTGTCGGGTGTGGCCGCGTGGCTGCATCTGCGACGCGCGAGGGAGCCGGTCGTCGATCTGTCGGCGCTGAAGGTGAAGACGTTTGCCGTCGCGATGGGCGGCGGGTCGCTCTTTCGCATCTCGATCAGCGCGGTGCCGTTCCTGTTGCCGCTGATGTTCCAGGTGGGCTTCGGGATGGACGCGTTCGCATCCGGCCTGCTCACGCTCGCCGTGTTCGCGGGCAATCTCTCGATGAAGCTCGTCACGACGTCCGTCATGCGCCGCTTCGGCTTTCGCTCGGTGCTGATCGTCAACGGCACACTGGCGGCGCTCTCGCTCGCGGCGATGAGCCTGCTCGCGCCATCGACGCCCAAAACCGTAGTCGTCGTCGTGCTGTTCCTGTCGGGGCTTGCGCGCTCGCTGCAGTTCACCGCGCTCAACACGCTCAGCTTCGCCGACGTGCCGAAGGCACAGATGAGCGGCGCCTCGGCGCTGTCGAGCACGCTCTTTCAGATGACGATGGGTATCGGCGTGGCGGCCGGTGCGATCGCGCTCAGGATCGCGCAATGGCTGCACGGACACGATTCGCAGTCGGTCACGCCAGCGGATTTCAGCGTGGCATTCCTGATCGTCGCGGTGATCGGGCTGGTGGGGATAGCGGACTTGTTCGGGCTCGCGCGCGACGCAGGCGCGGTCGTGAGCGGACATCGCGCCAGGAAGCGCTGAGACCTTTCGCGCTCTACGTCGCGCGTTTCAGCCAGTCGAGCCAGCCGAGCGCGATCGCCGCGTTCACGAGCACGCCCGCCGTCGCGGCGAGCGCCGCGATCATCGTCCAGAATGCGGAGCGGCGCGCGGCCCGCGCGGAGTCGCGCGCATCGCGAGCGGCATCGTGCGCCGCCTCGGCCGACGCTACCATGGCACGGCGCTGCTCGGTCTGGCGCCCTTCCTCCTTCTGGAAGAGCCATGCGCGCTTGGCGAAGGTCTCGTCGTCAGTCGGCGAAGACGCTTCCAGCTCCGCGCGTATCGACGCTTCGCCCGTCGCCTCGTAACGCCGGAAGCGCGCTTCGCGTTCGCTCGCGGCGATTGGCTTCCTGTCTTCGTCCATGTGTCCTCGTTCGCGGATACCGAAAGGCAACCGGACGATTGTCACACGCCGGGAGATCCGGCTCGCAAAGCGACAGCGCGATCCCTGCCAGGCAAGGTTTTACGGCGTGACGACGAAAGGCGCATGCATGCCCATCGCGTAATGCCCGGGCTGGTTGCAGATGAGCACGTAATGTCCGGGCGCCAGCTTGAGCGTGAGCTGCTTGCTCTTGCCGGGCGCCATGTCCTCGACTTCGCCCATCTTCCTGAACTGCTTTTCCGGCACCGCGCCGTTCTTCACCGGCAGCTTGTCCGCCGACATGTCGGTCTTGAGCACGACAAGTTCGTGGATCTGCTTCGTGTCGGACGCGTTGGTCGCCTCGAACGTCACCGTGCCTGCCTTCACGCTGTCGGTATCGAGCTTGATTGTGTCGTTGCTGAGCGTGGCCTTGACCGTTTCCTTCGCGTACGCCGCGCCGCTGACGAGACCCAGCGCGACGACCCCGGCGCACACCGCGATGTGCGAATTCCTGAGCGTCATGTTCTTCTCCGTTGATCCGCAAGCATCGTCGCGGCCGGCGCGGCGCTTCCCATGAAACGCCGCTTGCCGGCTTCGCATTGCTTGCCACACGGGTAGAACGTGCGGCGAGGCGCGCTTATTCCCGGATCGGCCGATGACGTGGCTTCTGCAGCTCGCCCGCGCCGTCTTCAGGTGGCTGCGATCAAAGCTGGCTCATGCCGCCGTCGATGATGATCTCCGTTCCGACGATGAAGCCCGACTCGGGCGCTGCCAGATGCAGCACCGTCGCCGCGACTTCGCTGCTGTGCCCGAAGCGTCCGAGGGGAATCTGCGCTTGCAGTTGCGCCGCGAGGTCGTCGGAGAGGCCGAGCTTTTCGTGCAGCGGCGTGCGGACCGGGCCGGGGCTGACCACGTTCACGCGTACGCCGCGCGGCAGCAGTTCGGCCGACAGCGTCTTGGCGAACGTGATGAGCGCAGCCTTGCTCGCCGCATACACCGACGAAGCCGGCATGCCGATATGCGCATTGATCGACCCGTTCAGCACGATCGACGCCCCTTCGTTCAGGAGCGGCACGAGCGACTGGATCTGGAAGAAGGCGCCCTTGACGTTGATGTCGAAGGTCTCGTCCCACAGGGCTTCGGTGATGTCCGCAAAGGGCGCGAGCTTCGCGATCCCCGCGTTGATGAAAACCGCGTCGAGCTTTACGTTGGCTTCGGCGAGTTGCTTCGCCAGTTCGCGCGCCGCCGCGACCGAACCCGCGTCGTTGCGTAGCGCGATCGCGCCGGCGCCGAGCGTTGCTTCCGCCGACGCGAGCGTGGCCGAATCGCGCCCGGTGATGACGACGCGTGCGCCTTCTGCGGCGAAAGCCTGAGCGGTGACGAGGCCCATGCCGCTGTTGCCGCCGGTGACGAGGACTGTTTTTCCATTGAAGCGGTTCATGACGTTCTCCTTTGAACGTGGGTCAGTGTATGAGAAGCAGTGTGCGCCGCCAGCAACGCTTTGCCGTGCAACGCTTCCGACGAACACGTTCGACGCCGTCGCACATGTTTTCGCGCCAGGCGCCCGAAAGTCACCTGCACGGCTCTGCGCGGCTGCGCACACAAGTTCCTTGAACCCTCGCGATGCGCCTCCTAGAGTTAGCTGCGGCCTTTCATCGGCTTTTTCACGCCTTACGTTTCATCACATTTAAGCGAAGGATGACTTATGGAAAATGCGCAAGCGCCCGGCACCGTCGATACGCCCTCTCCTGACCGGCTGCTGCAGATCGGCATGGGTTTCTGGGCATCGAAGACATTGCTGTCGGCGGTCGAACTCGGCGTGTTCACGCAACTCGCGAGAGGTCCGCTTGACGCGGCCGGCCTGTCCAGCACGCTCGGACTGCATCCGCGTTCGGCGCTGGACTTTCTCGATGCACTCGTCGCGTTGAAGCTGCTCGCGCGCGAAGGCTCGACCTACAGCAACATGCCCGACACCGGTCTTTTCCTCGACAAGGCCAAGCCATGCTATGTCGGCGGCCTGCTGGAAATGGCGAACACGCGCCTTTATCCGTTCTGGGGATCGCTCACCGAAGCGCTGAAGACCGGCCTGCCGCAAAACGAGTCGAAGCACGGCGGCAATCTCTTCGAGGCGATCTATCACGATGATGCGTCGCTGCGCGGCTTTCTCCAGGCGATGAGCGGCGTCAGCCTCGGTGCGGCGCGCGAGATCGCGCAGAAGTTTCCGTGGGGCAACTACCGCACGTTCATCGACATCGGCGCGGCGCAGGGCGCGCTGCCCGTGCAGGTCGCGCTCGCGCATCCGCATCTCACCGGCGGTGGCTTCGACCTGCCGGCCGTCGGTCCGGTGTTCGACGAATACGTCGCGGCGCACGGGTTGCAGGATCGCCTGCGCTTTCACCCGGGCGACTTCTTCAAGGACCCCTGCCCGAGCGCCGACGTCCTCGTGATGGGCCACATCCTGCACGACTGGGCGTTGCCGCAAAAGCTCGACCTGCTGAAGAAGTGTCATGCGGCGCTGCCCCCGGGCGGTTGCCTCGTCGTGTATGACGCGATCATCGACGACGATCGCCGCGAGAACGCCTTCGGCCTCATGATGAGCCTGAACATGCTGATCGAAACGCCCGGCGGCTTCGACTACACGGGCGCGCAATGCCGCGAATGGATGAAGGAAACGGGCTTTTCGGAGGTGCGCATCGAACCGCTCGTCGGGGCGGATTCGATGGTGGTCGGCGTCAAGTGAGCGCGGCGGGCACGCTCAGACGTTGTCTTCCACGATCACCGCCGACGTGCCCGCGGCGCCCGCGTTGACGGTGAGGCGCGTTCGCTTTGCGAGCGGAGCCTGCGGCGCGCTGCCGTCCGCGTTGAGTCCCTTCACCTTGTTGAAGATCGCGACGAACTGCCCGGGTGTCACGGTCGCGGACGCGTAGCCCTGCGCATCGTGATCGGCGTATTTGAGGTCGGGGTTGTTCAGCTTGAGGAGCGCGTCGAACACCTGCGGCGAAGCCACGAGCGAGGTGAACGGCGTGCCCGCCGTTCGCCCTTGCGCCTCGCCGAAGAACGACGTGCTGCTGATCCCCGCCGACATCAGGTCGACGAGGGCCGGCGTGCCCGTCGACGGGTTCGGATCGTCGCGCACGACGCCCGCCTGGAATGCGTGCAGGTCGCCCGTGATCGCGACGAGGTTCGCGATTCCCTGCATCTTCACGAACGAAAGCAGGTCGGCCTTGTGGCTCGGATAGCCGTCCCACGAGTCGCAGTCGATCACGAACACGCCGCTGTTCGACGGCGCGATGACGGACAGGTCGATCCACAGGCGGTTCATCATCACCTCGTTGCCCCACACCTTCCATGTCGCGATCGACGACTTCAGCGTGTCCTTCCACCATTGCGTCTGCGTCGGGCCGAGGATCGAAGGCACGCGCCCGAGGCGCTGCGTGTCGAGCGCCTCGAACTGCTGGAGCGCCCCCTGCGGCACGAAGTAACGCGAGCCCTGCGGATCGCTGCCGTTGACGGGATCGTGGCCGAGCGCCTGCGCGACGGAGGCTTCGCTGACCACGTGATCGTCGCGATAGAGCCGCTCGTCCGTCATGACAAGGTGCATCAGCGAGCCGAAGTGGAAGTCGCGATAGATGCGAATATTGTCGTAATTGCCATTGCGCAAATCGAACGAGACGTCGCCCCAGTCGACCGGCAGATATTCCGCCCACGCCTGGTTCGCACTGCGCCGCCGCTCGGTCTGTTGCTTGTTTTCGTTCGTGTAGGTCTGATGGTCCTGCCAGCAGTCGTCTGAGAATTCGTGGTCGTCCCAGATCGCGATCACCGGGAAACGCGCATGCACCGCCTGAAGGCGCGTGTCGCCGCGATATGTGCGATAGAGCGTGCGGTAATCGTTGACGGTGTTCGCATAGGTGCCGCCCGCCGGGAGCGCCAGGCCGTCGGGCAATGCGATCGCGGCATGCGCGGGTTCGACGGCGGCCGTCTGCGCCGCACCGGCCGTTTCGTAGATGTAGTCGCCCAGATGCACGACGAAGTCGAGATCGGTCTCGGTCGCGAGCAGCGACATCGCCTGCCAGTGGTTCGCACTCCAGTTCTGGCACACGAACCACGCAAACCGCACCTGCGGATTCGCCTCGCTGGCGGCGGGCGCGGTGCGTGTCGTGCCCATCGGACTCACGTCGCTGCCGGCGACGAAGCGGTAGTAGTAAGTCGTTTTCGCGGCAAGGCCGGTCACTTTCGTGCGCACGGTGAAGTCGTAGTCCGGCAGCGCGCTCAATTGCACGCTCGCGACCGGATTTGAAAAGTCCGCCTGCGCCGAGACGTCGAGGCGCAGCGAAACGGCCGCCGTCGTGTTCGTGGCGGTGCCGGTGCAGCGCGTCCAGAAGACGGCGGAGGTGTCGCGCGGATCGCCGCTCGCGACGCCCTGAGGGAACGCGAACGACCCCGCGGGCGGCGGAGGTACCGGCGAGCCTCCGCTGTTGCTGTCGTCGGAGCCGCCGTGGCAGGCAGCGAGCGTGCCGGTAGCGGCCACGACCGTGTAGAACGTGGACAGGGAGAGAAAGCGTCGGCGATCCATGGCAGTGCCTCTTGGGTCGGCCGCCGCTGCGGCCTTCGACGAACGCGCCGGCCCCGCGCGTGCGCCGTGACGCACGACGCGCACGAAGTCGTGGCGAGGAATTCGGATCGCTGTGCTGGCGGGGACGATCGACTGCTATGTCGTCGGTCTCTCCTGTCGCGAGAGTTGCATGACACGCTACAAATCTGGATCGCGCGTGTCAAGGAGGGTTTTCGCGCCGCCCATGCGACGACGCACGAGCGCGCCGCGCGCGCCGATGCATGCCGGGTCGCGTGATGGCACGAAGTGGTCTTCGCCGTGCGTATGCGCGGCCGGCTGCAGACGGACCTAGCGGTCCTGAGCCATCGCTTTCAGGCGATCTTCGCCGGCGTCGCGAGCAGCGTCGGCGGTCGAGAAATTTTCCTCCGAGACCATCGAGCGCTTCACCTCGCTGGCCGCGAAGTCGACGAGCGTGATCACCCATACGAAGCCGCCCGCCTGCTCGGCAGTCTGCACGACTGCGCGCAGGTTTGCGTTGTTAGCCGATGTCATTATGTCTCCTCCTGAGAAAACGTTGCTGAACGCGCCGAGCAATTCACGTGCCGAAATCCAGTCCGCCGATCAGCACCGCGAACTCCGCCTGCGAGCGCGATTCCAGATCGACGTCGCGCGCGCCCTGCCACGCCGTCAGCTTGGCCGGGATCGCCTGCAGGTAACGCTCGAAGCGCTCGTCGCCATGCGCGTCGAAAAGCCGCTCGATCTCGCCGTCGTCCCAGGTGAGATAGAGATTCAGCCGCTGCGAATAGCCTGGCGGAAATGCGCGCCCGTGCGCGGCCCGCTCGGCACTGACCCGCACGCGCGCAGGCGTGCGGCCGTTTTCGTGCGGAATGACTTCGACGCGAACGTCCGCATCGAGCAGGCTTGCAATCCTGCTCGCGATGCGCGGCGCGAATTCGGAGCCGAAGCGGCGCAGCTTTTCACGATCCACGGCGGCGCTCCGTTGCATGCGGGGCGGCGACTGCTGCCCGAACGGCGGGCTGCAAGCTCATACGGCCGGCAAGTCCTCCAGCGACTTTTCGATCTGCCCTTCCTGTACGCGCGCCTCGATGCCGATGTGCCCGGCGGTGTAAGGCAATGCCGTGACCTTGGGGCCGAGAAAGGTCCGGCCGCCGAGCGTGAAGAGCGTGCGGACTTCCCTGCCGCTCTTGATGGCGTCAACGACCTGGGCCACCTCGACGATAGTGGTTGGCGATGTCCAGTTATTCGTGCCCTGATCGAAGTCGCCCCAGCGCACGTTCGTCACGCGGTCATTCGTCCAGCGCACACCATCGATAGCCAAAGTAGACATGGCTGCCTCCATTGCCTCGTTGTATCCCGGCCATCCTAGCACTTTGATGCGGCGGTGACATTCGGCGCAAGGCTTGGTGCGGCGCGTCAGAAAATGACCGTATTCGCGCTTCGTTTCAGCGCCCGAACCTATTTTTTCGCAGACGTATCGGTTGTAAGCAGATGTCGCAATGCGCCATGAGCCGCTGGCAATCGTGATACTAATATCGCGTTTTCGGCGCTGCATACGCGCCCGGGCCGAAGCCCGGCGCATTGCAAGCCATTTTTAATCGACTGAAGGTGTCACGAATGAAAAAAACACTCGCTGCATTGGCGGCAACGCTCGCTGTGAGCGCGGCTTTTGCTCAGTCCTCGGCACCCGCTGCGGCGTCGGCCCCCGGCGCCGTCGTTGCGACGGCCGCATCGGCGCCCGCTGCGACCCACCGTGAAGCGCGCGTCGAGGATCGCATCAACGAACTGCACTCGGCGCTGAAAATCACGCCGCAGCAGGAAGATCAATGGTCGAAGTTCGCCGACATCATGCGTGAAAATGCGCACACGATGGGCGAGCTGTATCGCCAGCGTGTCGCGCAGCGCAACACGATGTCCGCGCTCGACGACATGAAGCAATACCAGCAGATCACGCAGGCGAACGCGGATGGCACGAAGCGCCTCGTCGATGCATTCGAGCCGCTCTACGCGAGCCTCTCGCCCGAGCAGAAGAAGCTCGCCGATACCAACTTCCGTGAAGGCGGGCGCGAGCATCGCCGGCATCGCGCGCCGCGTGCCGGCGTGCCGGAAGGCGCGTCCGTGACGAAGCCGTGACGAAGCCGTGACGCAACCTTTCGCCAGCATGCAAAACGCCCGCATCGTCCGATGCGGGCGTTTTGTTTTTTGAGTCTTTCGCGCTGTGGCGTGCAAAATGGCTCGATTGCCGTTACGATCGCGAACCCGCGATTTCCTCCAACGATCCGCCATGACCGTACTCACCCAGCTCGATCTCAGCACCGACCCCGCGGCGACCCGCGTCGTGAAAGATGAAGCCGTCGCTGTCGAGTTCGCGGCGGCCCCCGGCGAACTGATGAGTCTCGAAGGCCCGAACCGCTATCAGCCCGGCGACGCGCTCATTACCGGCGCGACTGGCGAGCGCTGGGTCGTCTCGCGCGAGCGCTTCGATGCGAAGTACGTGCCCCAGGAAAACCTCGCCCACGGCGAGCCCGGCACCTACCGCAACCGCCCCGTCGTCGTGCTTGCGAAGCAGATGCACGACGCGTTCACGATCGCCCGCTCGGAAGCCGGCGATGTACTCGCGGGCGCCGCCGGCGACTGGGTCATGCAGTACGCGCCCGGCGACTACGGCGTCGTGAAAGCCGCGCGCTTCGCGAAGGTCTACAAGCGCGCGGACTGACGCGCGCAAGCGTTACGCGAAATCCTCGCCCATCTCGATCTCGACCGTGCGCGGCACGGTTTCTTTATTCGCATACGCTTCCTCCAGCGAACCGAGCGTCGCTTCCACGTACGCGCGCAGCACCGCATAGCTCCGCGCGTGCATGCGCACCGGCAGCGCCCGATAGCGCGCGAGCGTGGCCGCGTCGAAACGCACGTCGATCGTGATGCGCCGCGCGCCCGACCCGAAACGCATTGCGATGTAGTGAATGACGAGCGACGTCCGGCCTTCGTCGTCGATGCGTTCGGCGAACTGCGTCTGTTCGGGGAAGAGATCGGTGATCACGTGCGCGAGCATGTCGATGTCGGCGCTCGGACAGTCGTATTGATAGTCGTCCATGTTCAGTATTTAGACAGTGAGGTCGCGTCCGGCCGCCCGGCGCCCGCGCGGAAATAGCGGATCAACGCACGCGCAACGAACAGCGCGAGAACCAGATAGACGGCATCGGCGGCGAGCAGCGGGATCACGCGCGCCTGAAAGAGTGCAGCCGGCAGGCCGATCAGCGCGTGCGCGGCGATCAGGAACGGCAACGCAGGGCGAAAACGTTCGCGCAGCAACTGCCACATCAGCACGGAGAATCCGAGCTGAAACACGAACGCCGCCGCGCGCTCGACGACGAACAGCACCGCGTATTGCGGCGACAGCGTGCCGAGCACCATATGCAGGCGCAGCAGCGCTTCGGGCGGCACGCTCGTGAAATGCTCGTCGAGTTGATTGCGGTTCGCCAGCAGCGCATAGACGATCCACTGCAACTGCACGAACACGCCGACGAGCCACGCCTCCGCCCCGCCATGCCCGATGCCGTAGCCCAAGGACGTGCCCGCGCGATCGAGTGTCGACGGCTCGCGCCGGATCAGCCATTTCATTGCGAGAAAACGCCCCACTTCCTCGCAGACGCCTGCCGCCAGTGCGCCGTACGCGACGAACACGGCCGGATTCGCGAGCCAGCCGACGAGCGTTGCATTGCCGAGCACGAAACCGTGCAGCGCACGTTCGACGATCATCGAAAAGAAAGCGAACACCGCGATGCCGAGAATCACCTCGCGCCGCTCGAACTGGAAGCGCGGCCGGAGCCGGCGATACAGCACGACCGGCAAGGCGGCGATGAGAAGCGTGGCGATCGTGAGGCTTGCGAGCGTCGGTACACTGACCATTCAGGTTCCTGGAGATTGTTTGCGCCGCGTGGACGAGCGCACGACGAGCTCACCCGGCAGCAGGCATTCGCGCGCCGGCATGCGCGCGCCTTCGAGCCGTTCGTGCAGGAACTCGACCGCGCGCCGTCCAATGTCGTAGGTCGGCTGGCGCACGGTCGTCATGCCGGCGAGTTCGGCCCATTCGGAGTCGTCGATCGACATCAGCGCGACACGTTGCTGCCAGTTCGCGCCGTAGCGCTCCTTCAGATGCAGCGCGACGCGCAGCGCAACCGGCGCGTTGGCCGCGAATAATGCCACGCGCTGCGGGTTCGCGTCGGCGGCGTCCAGATGCGCATCGATTGCGGCGAGCGCGGGTGCGGCTTCCGCGAGGTCGATCACGATCGTCGATCCTTTCGTGCCGAGGGCGCCGATGGTGTCACGAAACGCCGCTTCGCGCACGCGCCGCGAACTCACGCGCCTGAACGGCTGCACGATGAAAACGACGTCGTCGAAGCCCTCTTCGACGAGATGACGCGTCGCGAGCGCGACGGCCTCCGGGTTGTCGAGCCCGACCATGTCGGTGACGAAGCCCTCCACCGAGCGGTCGACGAGCACGACCGGAATGCCGCCGAGCGAAAACGTCTGCAGCAGTTCTTCCTTTACCCCGAGCGCGTTCACGATCACGCCTTCCACGCGGTAGGTCGTGAGCAATTGCAGATAGCGGCGCTCCATGTCGATTTCGTTGGCCGCGTGACAGATGAGCGGCATGTAGCCGAGCGCGTGGCACGCGGCTTCGACGCCCTGCAGCACTTCGACCGAATACGGATTGGTCAGGTCGGCGAGCAGCATGCCGACGAGCCGGTTACGTCCGCGCTTGAGGCCTCGCGCCATCTGGTTGGGCCGGTAATCGAGCTTGGCGATCGCCGCTTCGATGCGCTCGCGCAGTTCGGGCGACAGCACGCTCGTCTCGCCGTTCAGATAGCGCGAGATGCTGGTCTTGCCGGTGCCCGCCTCGCGCGCGACGTCGGTGATGGTCGCGCGGCGGGCGGCGGCGCTCGTCATCGGATGCTGTTCTTCATGCATGTGGCTTCTCACCGGCCTGACCGGGCAACGGGGGCGCCCGAAGGCAAAAAAGCGCGCCGCGGCGCGCTCTGGTTCGTGTCGACTTTCGGGCAGTGGCATCTTAACGCACGCCCTGCCCGTCCTTCCGCTCAGCGCCCGAGCACCTGTGGATTCACGATATTCACGTCGAGCGTGCCCTGCAGCGCGCCGATCAGGTTTTCCGCCGCATTGCGGCTCATAGCGTGACGGGTCTCGTGCGTCGCCGAGCCGATATGCGGCAACGCGACGACGTTCTTCATCGCGAGGAGTGGCGAATCGGCTGGGAGGGGTTCCTTTTCGAAGACATCGAGACCTGCGCCGAGAATCGTGCCGTTCTTGAGCGCCTCGATGAGCGCGGGTTCGTCGACGGTCGGTCCGCGCGATGCGTTGATGAGAATCGCGGTCTTCTTCATCGCCTTCAGTTGCGCCGCGCCGATCATGCCGCGCGTCGCTTCGGTGAGCGGTACCTGGAGGCACACGAAGTCCGACTTCGCGAGCAGTTCGTCGAGTTCGACGCGTTTTGCGCCGTAGTCGTTTTCCGCATGTGGGTTCGGGTGGCGGTTGGTGTAGAGCACGTTCATCCGGAAACCGAGCGCCGCGCGGCGCGCGACCGCCCCGCCGATGCGCCCGAGCCCGACGATGCCGAGCGTCTTGCCCTGCACGTCGACGCCGAAGCACGCTTCGTCGATGCTCGATTTCCAGTTGCCGGCTTTCATCCACTCAGCCAGTTCGACGACGCGGCGCGCGCTCGCGAGGATCAGCGCGAAGACGGTATCGGCGGTCGATTCGGTGAGCACGTCGGGCGTGTGCGTAAGGACGATGCCGCGGCGCGTGAGGTCATCGACGTCGAAGTTGTCGTAGCCGACGGAGATCGTCGAGAGGACCTTCAGGCGGTGCGCGCCTTCGAGCATGTCCGGGCTGATTTTTATGCTTGCGCCGATTGCGCCGTCGGCCGCTTTTAGCGCTGCTGTCAGCGCTTCGTGGTTCGTCGGGTTGATCGTTTCTACCTCCGCGTGGGCGGTCAGGTAGGACATCACGTCGTCTGGCAACGTCTTGTAGGCTACGATTTTTTTCTTCGCTTGTTCGTCTGGCATGTTGGGTTCTCTCGCACGGGGGTTTTGCTGGCGCTTGGGTGGGGGTTCACACCGTTTGATGTTTCTGCGCTTCCATGGAACTTGTTTTCTTTGTGGTCTATTAGCTCTGCCCCTGTCCGGGGCGGGACTTACTTTCTTTGCTGCTGCAAAGAAAGTAAGCAAAGAAAGCAGCTAGGGGGCCAACGGTATTAGGACGTGACCACACTAGCAGTACCGAGTGGCCCAGCGCCTAAGTGTCGCCCTCAAAGGACTTCAGGGGCTTGGTGCGCGGCACGCACTGGCGCCACTGAAGCTCAAACGGAGCGGTATGCACTCCGTTCCGGTCCGTCCGCGCTTCGCTCGGACGACGGGCGTCCGAAAATCAGCGGAGCGCAACCTCGACCGCGAACCTAAGCCGCGCGACTAATGTACCTTTCGTCCAGCGAAGCGAAAACGGATGAATGACTGCTGTGCCAACTCGTTTGCTGTGCGATGTCACGGTGCGTGCCGCGCGCCAAGC
>NZ_FCOG02000575.1 GCF_001544975.2 Caballeronia arationis
CGCCCTCGAACAGATATGCGATGATTGCGCGCTTGCGATAGTGCGTGACACGCAGTCCAGGCAAAAAGGTCATCCCGAGCAACCCCGCGTTCCTGCAAACGCCTGCAGCTTCATGCAGTAGTCAACAATTGCGTCGACGTATCGTTCGCCGGCGAGCGGTGCGCCGGCCTCCGCTATACGCTGTTCGAGTGCCTGGAGTTGCGCTAGCGCTTCCGGCGCAAACCGGACGCGCAAATTCATCCGCGGCCCACGCGGGACTTCTTCAGTTCCGCACGAACTTCGTCCGCCGATAGCGCTCGCTCAGGATTTGCGCGAAGCGCCTTGGCCGCCGGGACGACCTGTTCTCGCAGCCATGCCTCGATCGCGCGGTCTCGCTCGCGAAGAGCACGAAGCGCATCACGCAATACCTCACTGTCTGATGCATAGTCGCCGCAAGCAACCTTCTCCCGCACGAACTCAGCCATCTCGTTCGGTAACGTGATGCTCATTTGCTGCGTTGTTCGCATGGCAGCCTCCTTTCAGTAGGATTTAATCCTACTCATATCGGACGGCATTGGCAAGTCAGCGGAGGTGTCAAAGCAAAATTGAAATGTCGTACCGCCGGCTAAGTACAGATGTCGTGTTTTTGGTTGGTTGTGAAAGCTGTCTTCAACGGTT
>NZ_FCOG02000262.1 GCF_001544975.2 Caballeronia arationis
CGGGCGTGCAAATCTCCACCTTGATCGAGTGCTGGCGTACCGATGGCCGGACAATGGCCGGTGCCATGGGCGTGGCTGGTGAAATCGTGTCTTGAGTTACGGCGGTTGCTGTCATTGATGTTGTCTCCAATCTCTGCTTGTGGGGTGGCGCGCAATATGGCGTCCGGCAGATGTAGCTGACCTCTGTCAACACGGCAGGGGCTTCGTTTTCATCGGTGCCATGGGACTCATAATAGGCAGTGCGGCCGCGATGCCATTGATTTAGCGCGACAATTTCTTTGCATATTGGGACGAGAGCTAGCTCCCATGGCTGGAAAAGCCCGATAGCGGTGACGCTCCCGTGCAATCCGGGCGGTAAGTCGGCAATCGCGGAAGCAGGCGGGGATCTGTAACGTCAGGAATGTGCGGGGTGCGGCCGGTTGAGGCCGTGTGACTAGCTAGGATGACGAAGAGACGCGTCAGACGTCATCGAACCTGCAGTCGCTACTTATTCAAGATGGGCCCGGCTGCCACCTTGCTCTGCTGATAGTGGGCGGCCCACTCCGAGGGTGTCCTACCAAACTGGCCGCGGAACCAGCGAGAAAGTTCACAGGCGGAGGAAAAGCCAAGAAGTTCGGCGACTTCATACAACTTGCGTTCGCTGTTGGCCAGATACTCCTCGGCGAGTTCAGCCCGTACCGCATTGATGATTGTTGTGACGCTCTCGCCCTCGGCCGCCAGGTGCCGATTAAGGGTGCGTCGATGCATGCCAAGATGCTGGGCAACCCGATCGACCGAACACAGTCCGCTTGGCAGCAGCATCCTGACGATCTGGCGCGCCCGCTGTGTCGGCTCGTCGCGCAGGCTAGCCAACTGCACGTCCAACCATCGTTTCATTTCGCGATTCAGCGCCGGGTCTGCTGCAGGGATGGGCCTGTCCAGGTCGCGGCTGCGGCAAACGATGGCATTGCATTCCTGTGAAAACTCGATCGCTGTTCTCAGCACGCGGCGGTGCACTTCAAGACTGGCGGGCCGCGCGTGAGTGAAACAGATCTTTGCCGGCCGGAAGGTGTCGTGGGCCAGCACTCGCAATGTTCGCAATGCGATACCGGTCGACTGTTCTATAGCCTGGCGCCAGACGCCATGGCCCTGCATATTCACACCTATATGCAATAGTGCGACGTCACCTGCATCGTCAAGCCGCAATTGCACGCCGGCGTTGTGCAGGCGCATATAGCGGGAGAAAAATTGCACTGCTGCGCGCAGCGTGGGCTCTTCCCGGATCGCCAGCGCCAGCATGCCGAGATTAGCCAGGCTTCTCGTTTCGGCGAGCAACAGTCCGAAGGCCTCTTGGCCCGACAGGCGGGCCGACTCCTCCAGCAGCCACCCTACCGAATCGGCACTAACCATCATATCCGGATCGATGAGGACCTTGGCCGGCAGCTTGGCCAGCCGCAGCATCCGAAACGGATCGAGCCCCACGGAACGGGCCACGTGCTCATAGTCGGTAAGGCTGGCACTTCGCGTCAGGGTATGCACCGACGTCACCTGTCCCAATTGCTCAAGCTTATGTCCTAGTAAGTATAGGAGGGAATTCATGTCAGAGCTATCTTTGAGGCCAAGAACTCAACAGATGGAGACAGACAATGGAAACAAGCGCTGCAACGCACATCGGTCAACCTCGCGCCGCATTGGGGCAAGTGGATGCCGACGACCCCGCCGCATTCAGGCATTGCTTTGCCGAAGTCAATGGCATTCGCATGCATTACATCGACGAGGGGCACGGCCCGCTCGTCATTCTGCTGCACGGATTTCCCTACCTGTGGTACATGTGGCGCCGCCAGATCGGGGCGTTGGCCGCGGCCGGTTTTCGGGTCGTCGTCCCCGATCAACGGGGATTTGGGCAAAGCGATCGGCCAGATTCGATCGAAGCGTACGACATGAGCCAGGCCGTCGGCGACATGGTTGGCTTGATGGCGGCCCTGGGTGAAACCTCCGCAGTAATCGTCGGACACGACCTGGGCGCATGGGTCGCTCAGGCGTCGACCATGCTGAGACCAGACCTGTTCCGCGGCCTCGTGATGCTCAATACCCCGGTGCCACCGCGCGGAAAGATCAGACCGACCGTCGGCTTGCGGGAAATGGCGAAGGGTCGGGTGTTCCACCACCTGTACTTCCAGCAGATCGGCAAGCCGGATCGCGAGTTGGCCAGCAATCCGCGCAAGACCTTGCGTAGCATCTTCTACTCGGTCTCCGGCAGCGCCGTCGGCGCCGAACGGTGGCGCCTGTTCATCGAAGCCGGTGAGCCCATTCTCAATGCCTTCACTGAGCCGAAGGAGTTCCCGTCCTGGTTGAGCGCACGGGCGATCGACTACTACGTCGATGAATACACGCGCACAGGCTTTACCGGTGCCCTGAACTATTACCGCTGTCGCGACCGGAACTGGGAAATTACCGCGTTTCTAGACGGTGCGGTGGTCTGCCAGCCGAGCCTGTTTATCGGGGGCGCTGCCGACCCTTCCCTTGAACCGATCGAAATTCGTGGAATCTACGACCAGTTCGACACATATTTGTCCGGATTGCAGAAGAAGGTGCTACTCCCCGGCGTGGGCCATAGCGCGGCCGAAGAAAGTGTTGATCGAGTTAACGAGTTGCTCCTGGAATTTCTCGAGCAACTCGAGCACTAGCGTCCAGGTTGTTTGGCTGGGTGGCACGGATCGGACGGCCAGTGACATGGCCGCCGAGCACAGGGCAGGTTTCACTTCCCTGAAAGCCTTCCCTTAAGTAAATCGAGCGGCCATGGGAAAGCCAGGCACACGCCTCGCGGACGCGAGAGCCAAAGAGAACGCTGCGCACAGATGGCATGAGCAGCAGCAAAAATAGGAGACAGAATTGTGGCAGTGAATATGCAAGCAACAGCATGCTATGACGGTGCACAGCCGCGACACACTCGCGGCTATGCATGGGTCATTTTTGCGCTGACGTTCGGGCTGCTCTTGTCCGACTATATGTCGCGGCAGGTGCTCAATGCAGTCTTTCCGCAAATCAAGGCGGAGTGGGTTCTGTCCGACACTCAGCTCGGGGCGCTCAGTGGCATTGTCTCGCTCGCCGTTGGCGTCCTGGCGTTCCCACTCTCGCTTGCCGCCGACCGATGGGGGCGCGTACGTAGCGTGACCATCATGGCCGTGATCTGGAGCATCGCGACCCTGCTCTGCGGCCTGTCGCACAACTACTTCACATTGCTGTCGGCGCGCTTTCTGGTCGGTGTCGGCGAAGCCGCTTACTCCAGCGTTGGCGTGGCCATCCTCATCAGCATGTTTCCGCGCCGGCACACCTCCACCGTCACGGGTGCCTTTATGGCGGGCAGCATGGTCGGGTCTGTACTGGGGATCGGGCTGGGGGGCTCGCTGGCAAGCCAGTTCGGTTGGCGGAGTGCGTTCGTTGGTATGGCGATCTTTGGCATCGCGCTGAGCCTGCTCTACATGCTGGTCGCGAGTCCGTCGCGGATCGAAGGGCAGAAAGGTCAATCACCCGACATCAGGCAAACGGAATCGCCGGGCACGGTCCGCGTCAAGGATGTGCTGAGAGATCTGTTCTCCTCCCCGGTGTTGATCAGCGTCTATATTGGCAGCGGGCTGCAACTATTCATCAATGGTGGCCTGCTTGCCTGGCTGCCGAGTTTCCTGAATCGGGTCTATGACATGCCACTGAGCAAGGCAGGTGGCGTCGCCGCGGTATTCGTCCTTTGCGGCGCATGTGGAATGCCGCTGTGCGGCGCACTGTCCGATCGCCTGGGACGTGGTTCGCCACGACGGAAAATGCTCCTGGCGATCGCCTACAACCTGGCCTGTGGAGCATTGCTGTTCGCGGCATTTCAGTTTCCCGCCGGTTCAGCCCAACTCACTCTCATCGCATTGGCGATGTTCTTTAGCGCTGGCATTATTGGCCCGAGCGGCACCATGGTTGCGAATCTGACGCCCAAGGCAATTCATAGTACTGCCATGGCAACACTGGCATTGGCCTTCAACCTGCTCGGGCTGGCGCCAGGCTCTGTTGCGACGGGCGCATTGGCAGACCGACTGGGGCTGGCGCCCGCCTTGCAATTATTGCCGCTCGCCAGTGTCGCGTCCAGCGTCGTGTTGTTGATTGGCGTGCGTTATCTGCGCGGCGCGCGAGGTTATGGTGCAGATAGCTAATGTGGCCAAGACGTTTCATTTAAATAGGGATGCCTTATCGATTGGACAGGACAGCGTTCCAGATGGAGGGGCGCGGTCGTGTCCTTGAGCGCGAGAGCGCAGAGAAGCAGAACATCGGTTTTCA
The DNA here is from genome assembly GCF_001544975.2 of Caballeronia arationis. Classification (GTDB taxonomy): domain Bacteria; phylum Pseudomonadota; class Gammaproteobacteria; order Burkholderiales; family Burkholderiaceae; genus Caballeronia; species Caballeronia arationis. The sequence goes on from NZ_FCOG02000262.1 coordinate 4,300, forward strand.
TTTCGCGCCCTGCCCGGTGCGTGGCGGCATACCCATCCAGCGTGATCGTCTCCGACAGTGAATGGCTCAGTTCGGCCGACATCGAGAACGTCGCGTGCCAGCATCCCGACGTCGCGAGTGCCGTGTGCATCGCCGCGCGGCATCACGAACGGTCGCTGCTGCTGGTCGTGAAAAAGCCGGGCAGCGCGCTCACCGCGGACGAACTGCTCGCCTTCTTTGACGGCCAGGTGACGAAGTGGTGGAAGCCGGACGTGGTGGTCTTCGTCGAGTCGGTCCCGCTTGGCGCGACTGGCAAAGTTCTCAAGCGCCAGTTGCAGGAGCAGTACGGCGATTACTAGCTGGAAACCTGGCGCGCCCACGCAAGAGAAACGCATTTCCATACAAGCAACA
>NZ_FCOG02000601.1 GCF_001544975.2 Caballeronia arationis
GACCGAAAAGCCGGCGACGGCTTCGAGCTCATCTGCAAGTCCGCCGGAATGACCTTCCGCGAACTCATGATCGAACTCGAAGGCGGCAGCCTGGCCGATGCACGGCAAAACCGAGCGCAACCGGCGGCCCCGGCGCCTGGCCGAAAGGTCGATCCCGAGTGGGCACGTAAGCGCCTCGACTCAATGTGGGATCGCGCGACGCTGGTCGGTTCCGATGGCCTCGTTCCGCGGTACCTGCGCGAACGGGTGCCGGGTCTGACAGTGGCGCCGTCCGCGGCGCTGCGCATGGCGATGCTCGATTACCGCCACGAGAAGAAAGTTATCGGTCAGTGGCCGGGCATCCTCGCTCGCTTCACACTGCCGGACGGCCGTCTCGGAACGCTGCACCGCACGTTCCTTGAACGCTCGAAACCGGCGAAGGCGTCGATCGTCACTAACGATGGCGAGATCCTTCCGGCCAAGCTGAACGACGTGACGCTTTATAAGCTCAACGGCGGCGCAGTCCGGCTGATGGATCCAGTCGATGGCGAAATTGGCGTCGCGGAAGGTCTCGAGACGGCGT
>NZ_FCOG02000041.1 GCF_001544975.2 Caballeronia arationis
AAGGAAGCGCGCGAGATCTACAAGATCGGCGTGCAGTACAAGGATGCCGACGAGACGCTCGCGCAGATGGGCATGGCGCCCAACCGCAAGGCTGGCATGAAGAACCTGCCGCTGCGCGCGGCCTGAACCCCGACACATGCGGGCGCGGCCTTGAACGCCGCGCCTGCACCTTTAACTCAACACTCCAAGGCGAAGGCCGGCAAGCAAGGCTTGCCGGCCAGAACAACAAACGGCCCGCTGCGCGCTAAAAGCGCATGACGCGGCCACACGCCTGATATCGGAGGAGACGATCTTGGATATTCATTGCATCAAGCCGGCCCCGAGCAGCACCGCTGCTCCGGCCATATCGCGCAAGTACGCGTGGATCGTGTTCGCGCTGACCTTCGGTCTGCTGCTGTCGGACTACATGTCCCGGCAGGTCCTGAACGCGGTCTTTCCCCTGCTGAAACAGTCATGGGGTCTGTCCGACACGCAACTGGGTTCGCTCAGCGGCGTGGTGGCGCTGATGGTCGGTCTGCTGACCTTCCCGCTCTCGGTGCTCGCCGACCGCTGGGGCCGCGTGCGCAGCCTGATTCTGATGGCGGCGCTCTGGAGCTTAGCCACGCTCGGCTGCGCCATCGCCACCAATTACGGCGAAATGCTCGTCGCGCGCGCCTTCGTCGGTCTCGGCGAAGCGGCCTATGGCAGCGTCGGCATCGCGCTCATTCTCAGCATCTTCCCGCCGCATCTGCGCTCCACGCTCACCGGCGCCTTCATGGCCGGCGGTGCGTTCGGCTCGGTGCTCGGCATGGCGCTGGGCGGCTTTGTCGCCGTGCACTTCGGCTGGCGTGCGTCATTCGCCGCGATGGCCTGCTTCGGCATCGTGCTGGTGATCGCCTACCGGTTGATGGTTTCCGACAAGCGCATTGCAGCCCGGTATCCGAACGCTCAGGCGACCGAGCACAACACCGGCGGCATGCGCACGAGCCTGCGCGAACTGCTGGCGGGCCTCTTCTCGACGGTCTCGGTGGTGTGCGCCTATGTCGGCAGCGGACTGCAGCTCTTCATCATGGGCGCGGTGATCGCGTGGATGCCCAGCTTCCTGAATCGCTACTACGGGCTGCCCGCAGACAAGGCGGCCGCCGGCGCGGCGGTGTTCGTGCTGCTGGGCGGAGTCGGCATGGTCGCATGCGGGATCGCCACCGACCGGATCTGCAGAAAGGTTCCGGCGCGCAAGTGGGTCACGGCCGTCGCTTATTGCCTGATCTCGTTCGTGTTGCTGTCAATCGGCTTCCGTCTCGACGCCGGGGCATTGCAACTCGTCCTGCTGGGCGCGGGCATTCTCGTGGTCGCGGGGACTTCCGGCCCGGCCGGGGCGATGGTGGCCAATCTCACGCCGTCGACGATCCACGCGTCCGCCTTCGCGACACTCACGCTTGCGAACAACCTGCTCGGTCTCGCTCCTGGTCCGCTCGTCACCGGCGCGATCGCCGACCGGATCGGCCTCCTGGGCGCCTTGCAGATCATTCCGCTCGTGAGCCTCGCGGCGATGCTGGCGTTCGCAATCGGCCGGTCGCGGTATGTACGCGACCTGAACCGCATCGACGCCTTGCGCGGACAAGCAGCGAAACCATGAGCCTTCACGGGGAAAACAGAGCCATTTCGTGAATATCGGCGCGGCCGGCCATCTGAACCCCGCTTCGGGACACGGCGAGTCGCCGCGCGCCGAGGAATTCGTGGCCGAGTTGAGCTGAAGCGCAACTACAGCAGCAATCACCGAATCCATTTCGATGTTGCGGGCATGCCGACGGCTGCTCGCAGATTGCAGGAACGCAAAAAATGTCTACTTACGAAAAAGCCGGCGCACTGGAAAATGACGTCAATAGCCTCAAACCCGGCCACGACCTGAAACAGGATCGAGCCTCCGTCGAGCGAGCCGGTGAATCGGCCGCGCACACCTGGGCGTGGGCAAGAACCACGGAAGTGTATGACTGGATAGACGCGCACACTCCCGCCGCCGCCACCAGCGCATGGCGTTGAGCGGGAAATCAGCGTGACCTGCCGCAAGGCAGGTCACCGTGCTGCGCCGTATCGCGCATCATGACGCTGCCGTTGTCCACGCATCAGCAGCGGCGTAACCGAACTCGCACACTATAATTCGGCTAACACCGAGAAGGACGCATCACAACGATCCCTGGCGCCCGCCCTAGCGGCAATGAGGTTACGCGATGAACCGCATCGTGAATCGACTGCTGGTTGCCGTTGTTGTCGCCTTGTTTATGTCCGGTTGCGCCACAACGCCGCCGGCCGATAGCGGGCTCACCTACAAGAGCCGCGCCGTGACCCGCACCGAAGGCGGACTGCGGGTATCGGCGTCGGTGCTATCGGCAAAGGAGAGCGCGTCCGTCTACGGCGTGCCGCTCGCGGATAAGGGGATTCAACCCGTCTGGATCGAGATCTCCAACGACGAAGCGCTTAATTACTTCCTGATGTCACCGGGCCTCGACCCGAATTTCTTCCCCGCATCGGAAGCAGCCGAGGCGTTCGGCAACAGCGATTCGGCGAGCGGAACCGGCGCACTCACCCAGCGCTTCCGCGACCTGGCCTTCCAGAACCCCATCCAGCCCGGCGAGACCAAGTCGGGATTCGTGCTGACCCATCTCGACGAAGGCGCCAAGCTCGTCCAGCTGGACCTCGTCGCGAGCGCGCGCGCGAGCACCTTCTCCATCCTAGTGATCGTGCCTGGCTTCTATGCCGACTACCACGTAAGCGAAGTCTTCCGGCGCGAGATGTATCCGCCCGACCAGATCGTGAACTACACGGATGACCAGGCGTTTCGCGCCGCACTCGAAGCCCTGCCGTGCTGCGCAACGAACAAGGATGGATCGAAGACCGGCGATCCGCTCAACCTGGTCGTCGTCGGCGGACTCGACGACGCTTTTCCTGCACTGGTGCGACGCGGCTGGAGCCCGACCGAACAAAAGTGGTCGGGCGCGATCATGCGTACGGTCACTTCCGCGCTGTCCGGCGATCGTTACGTCAATGCGCCCGTGAGCGACCTCTATCTGTTCGGCCGCGCCCAGGATCTCGCGTTGCAGAAAGCGCGCGACACCATTCACCAGCGCAATCATCTGCGGCTCTGGCTGAGCCCCATGCGCTACCAGGGCAAGCTCGTGTGGGTGGGCCAGATCAGCCGCGATATTGGCGTGCGCTTCACGTTTCATTCGCCGACGTTCACCACGCACAAGATCGACCCGGACGTGGACGAGGCGCGCAGAGCGCTCGGAGAGGACATGGCGTATTCGCAGAACCTCGTCGAGATCGGCTTCGTCAAGGGCGTGGGCGCCGCCCCGCAGAGCGCGCCGAAGGAAAACCTCACGACCGATTCGTACTACACCGACGGATATCGCGAGGTGCTGGTGTTCGACCGCCATCCCACCTCGCTTTCAGAGATCGGGATTTTTCCGTGGGAGGTGAACGCCAAGCCCAGCAACACTGAGCGCTCGGGAGCGAAGCAATGAGCGCCCCCCTCAGGTGGCATCGGGCATTGAAAAATACGGCCGCCGGCGTGCTCCTCCTCCTCTGTCTCGCCGCCTGCGGGACGTGGACGGCCCCCGCGAGCGTCGACGATGCGCCGCTGCGCAAGCGCGCCGTCAGCGCCACCAAGCAGGACGTGCAGGTGAGCGCGGCCGTGCTCTCATCGGAAGACAGCAAACGGATGTTCGGTGCCGACGTCAACAAGAACAACATGCAGCCCCTCTGGATCGAAGTTCAGAACCGGACTTCGCAACCGTTGTGGCTGCTGCATTCAGGAACCGATCCCGACTACTTCTCGCCGCTTGAGGTCGCGTGGTCGCTGCACACGCTGCTCGGTTTCACAACGAATGCCAGGATCGACAATCATTTCAACAAGCTCGGATTCAGGAATCCAATTCCTCCGGGCGAGACGCGCGTGGGAATCGTCTTCACCAACCCGGATCGCGATCCCAAGCTCGTCAATATCGACCTGTTCGGGAGCAAGACGCTGGTTCCCTTCTCCCTCTTCGTAAGCGTGCCCGACGACGTTCCCGACTCCCGCTTCGCGCTGACGCTGTTCCAGTATCGCGATACGGAGATCGCCGACTACCACGACCTAGCCTCGCTGCGTGCCGCGCTCGAACGGCTACCGTGCTGCGCCACCGATCAGCACGCAACGACCGGCGCGGACCCGTTCAACATCGTGGCCATTGGCAGTCTCGGCGACATCGGAGCGGCGCTGGTGCGGCGCAGCTATCGGCGCAACCTGCGCGAGAGCGATCTCGATCAATGGGCCTTCGGACGCAGACCGGATGTCGTCCTTCGCAAGGAGGCGCAGGCGGGCACGCCCGCGACTTCGATCCGCGCGTGGCTCACACCCCTTCGCTTCAATGGCGAGTTCGTGTACGTGGCGCAGGTCGGACGGCCGGTCGGCGGCCGCTTCGCGCGCAGCGGCACGACCGGCGACGTGTTGTATGGAGATGTCGACGAGGCCAGGAATTTTCTCGTTCAGGACATGATGTATTCAGGTGGCCTCGAAAAGCTCGGCTTCCTGAACGGGGTCGGTCCGGCACCGCAGGCACATCCCCGCACGACGCTAAACGGTGCGTTTTACCACACCGACGGATTGCGCGCCGTGATGTTCTTCGCAACGCGGCCCCTCAGTTTCACGAACGTCGAGATTCTGGACTGGGTGCCCTATCTGGACCCTCGCTCCGCAGCACGCAAGGAGAACAGTGATGCAGGCAAGTAGCGTCATCGCGCGATCATGCGGCGATGACGCTGCGCGGGCAGTTCGTTTCCTGCGTGCGCTTTGGAGTGCTAGTGTCAGAATCGTCGCGGTCGTGGCCTGCCTAGCGTCAGTCGCGTGTGCCACGAAGCCGCTCGCCCCCTTTTCGACCGATACGCCGCCGCTCGTGCTCGTTCCGGCATCGCAGGCTGGCGTGCAGGACAAGCGCGCGCGGTTCCGCGAGATCTACTGCGCGGTTCTGGAGGCGCACGGTTCCGCGCTCGCCGATCATCGTCCATGCGAGGATGCGTTGACACGCGTGGGTACCGAGCCCGCCGGCTCGGGTGCGCCCGTCGATCTGGGGCAATCCCGGCGGCATCTCATTGCGGTCGTGGTGGCGGGCGTCGGATACGATTGCTTCAAGCCGTGGCTGAACTCGCCGGGCACCGTCGTGACACACCTGCGGCAATTCGGTTACGACGCGATCATGCTCGACGTCGACGGGTTGTCGAGTTCGGCGAACAACGCACGCCAGATCCGCGATGCCATATTGGCCATGCCGCTTTCCTCAGACGCATCGCGGCTAGTTCTGATCGGTTACTCGAAGGGGGCGCCGGACATCCTGGAGGCGGTGGTCGACTATCCCGAGATCCGCAGTCGCGTGGCGGCAGTGGTGAGCGCGGCCGGCGCGATCGGCGGGTCGCCGCTTGCGAACGACGCCGAGCAATTCCAGGCGGACATGCTGCGATACTTTCCTGGCGCAACCTGCACGTCGGGCGACGGAGGTGCCGTGCAAAGCCTGCGACCGGCGACACGCCAGGCGTGGATGGCACATAACCCGCTCCCGCCCGACGTCCGCTACTACTCGCTCGCGACGTATCCTCAGCCGGAGCGCATCTCTTCGATACTCAAGTCGAGCTACGAGAAACTCGCGCGCATAGACGCGCGCAACGACAGTCAAATGATCTTCTATGACCAGATCGTGCCCGGCAGCACGCTCATGGGCTACGTCAATGCGGATCACTGGGCGCTCGCCGTGCCCATTGCGCGATCCCACGCGATGATCGGCTCGCTGTTCGTCACGCAGAACGAATATCCGCGTGAAGCGCTGACGGAAGCGGCCCTGCGCTTCATCGAAGAAGACCTCGCTACGTCCGGAAAGTAAGACGACGCGTCCGTATGAAAGCGCACACCTGATGCGAAACGGCGGCTTTTTCGCGTTCTGTGTGAATCCGACATACGTGGCGGAACTCAGCAGAAGTTCGGCGAAAAAAGCCTACGGGGAGCAGTTGCGCGGCGCCCCCAGCGGCTGCAAGATCGCCCAAAACGATAAATAAAAAAGTTCGTTGCGCTGAGTGAAAGCCGGGCCGTTCAACAAAACTGATAAATACGTGGGGACACCTCGATGCGCGAAATTTCTTACGAAGAACAAACAGTTAAATCAGGAAATCCGCTTGCCCGCTTCGCTCATCGAACTCGCATGACGATGGCGATCGATCTTGTCACCAATCTCTGTGCGACGAGCGGCACGGTTGTCGATTTTGGCGCCGGGCCGGGACTCTTTCTGCATACGCTGGGCGAAACGCGTCGCGACGTGACGCTCGTCGGCCACGATCCGTACATGGCGCCTGCTTTTCCGGAAGTCAGGTATGCAGAATCGCTCGATACGGTCGCGACGCAGAGTGTCGACGTGCTGACCGCGCTTGAGGTCTGCGAGCATCTCTATCGGAACGAACTCGACGCATTGCTCGACGACGCCGCGCGCATCCTCAAACCGAAGGGGGCGCTCGTCATCTCGGTGCCGATCATGTATGGGCTCGCGATAGCGCCGAAGGTGTCGAACTGGATGATTCGCAGCCGCTCGTTCAAGTCGGAATACTCGCCGGCGGAGCTGCTCAAGTCGATGGTGGGCATTCCCGTTTGCCGGCCGCAGAATCCGCGCACGACGCACAAGGGCTTTGATTTTCGCGAGTTGCGGGAGATCGTGAGCGAGCAGTTCTTTATCGATGCCGTGCATCTCAGTCCGGTGCCGCACACGCACTGGTGGCTTTCGTCGCAGTATTTCATGATCTGCCGGCCGCGGGCCAGAGTCTGAGCAAGGCTGCTGCGTTTCGATGCACGTTTCAATCCGGAATCCGCCGCCCGGGCGGAGCGGTCACTTTCTTTGCAGCTGCAGGGAAAGTGACCGCCGGAAGCAGCCTTGGCGGCCCAACGCTTCAGTGCCCGGCTGATTCCACCGCGCCGATTCCGGTTTCCGACCGAACCGTTTGCGCTTCGAACCCGGCCTTGTCGATGCGCGCCCGCGCGGACTTGTCGGTGACCGAGAACAGCCAGATTCCAAAGAAGCCCGCCGCCATCGAGAACAACGCGGGGGAAGCGTACGCAAAAGGCGCGCTCGCATAGTGGAACACGTCCACCCACACCGCTTTCGAGAGCAAGGTCAGAACCACGGCGGACAACAATCCGAGGAATCCGCCCACGGCGGCGCCTCGGGTCGTGCATCCCTTCCAGAGCACGGACATGAAGAGCACCGGAAAGTTGGCCGACGCGGCCACTGCAAACGCGAGCGACACCATGAAGGCGATGTTCTGCTTCTCGAACACGATGCCGAGTACGACCGCCACGATGCCGAGCACGACCGTCGTCATGCGTGAGACGCGCAATTCGCTTGCACTTGTCGCCTTGCCTTCCTTGAAGACGGTCGCATAGAGGTCATGCGACACAGCCGACGCGCCCGCCAGCGTCAAGCCGGCCACCACCGCGAGGATGGTCGCGAAGGCCACTGCCGAAATGAACCCGAGGAACACGTTGCCGCCCACGGCGCTTGCGAGATGCACGGCAGCCATGTTCGCGCCGCCGAGCAACTTGCCCCCGCCATCCTTGAAGACCGGATTCGTACCGACCAGCACGATCGCACCAAAGCCGATGATGAAGGTCAGGATATAGAAATAGCCGATCCAGGTCGTCGCCCAGAATACCGACTTGCGCGCTTCCTTGGCATTCGGCACGGTGAAGAATCGCATCAGGATGTGCGGAAGGCCGGCGGTGCCGAACATCAGCGCGATGCCGAACGAGATCGCGGAAATGGGGTCCTTGATGAAATTGCCCGGGGACATGATCGAGTCTTTCTTCTCGTGCACCTCGACAGCCTTGGCGAACAGCGCCTCGGGACTGAAGCTGAACTGTGCGAGCACCATGAACGCCATGAACGAGGCGCCGGCGAGCAGCAGACACGCCTTGATGATCTGCACCCAGGTCGTCGCGGTCATGCCGCCGAAGAGCACGTACACCATCATCAGCGCGCCCACGATCACCACCGCGATCCAGTATTCGAGCCCGAAGAGCAGCTTGATGAGCTGACCCGCGCCGACCATCTGCGCGATCAGATAGAAGGCGACGACCACCAGCGTGCCCGAAGCGGCGAACGCGCGGATCGGCGTCTGCTTGAAGCGGTACGCGGCGACATCGGCGAAGGTGAAACGCCCGAGGTTGCGCAGCCGCTCTGCCATCAGGAACGTGATGATCGGCCAGCCAACTAGAAAGCCGATGGAATAGATGAGGCCGTCGTATCCATTTGCGTAGACCGCGGCGGAGATGCCGAGGAACGAAGCTGCCGACATGAAGTCGCCGGCAATGGCAAGGCCGTTCTGAAAGCCCGTGATGCCTCCTCCGCCGGTATAGAACGCTGCTGCGGACTTGGTCTTCTTCGCCGCCCACTTGGTGATGAACAGCGTGCCGATGACGAACACGACGAACATGCTGATGGCGGTCCAGTTCGTCGCTTGCTGGACGGTCTGGCCGAGATCGCCGCCAGCGGCGAAGGTGGTTCCCGATAATGCGAGCAGGCTACCCGCGATGAAAATCCGTTGCGAATTCATGCGACCTCCTGCTTGATCTGTTCGGTGAGTTCGTCGTAGGTCCGGTTGGCGTGACGCACATACAGACCGGTAATCACCACAGTGAAGAGGATCACGAACAGGCCGATCGGAATGCCGAGAGTCATGACGCCGTTGCCGGTACGCGTGGCGAGAAACTCCTTGTTGAACGCGATCAGCAGCACGTATCCGTAATAGACGACGAGGACCGCAGCGGTCAGCGTCCATCCGAGCCGCGAGCGGTCTCTGACCAGTTTCGAGTACTGTCGGGTCTTCTTGATTCTGCGCACTTCGTCGTCAGTCATCCTTGTCTCCTATCGTATTCTCAGGCGATGCCATACGTCGCTCGACGATGGCCGGGGCCAATCCTCGTACGGGGAATCATGACGAAAACCCGCACCAAAATTTTCACCTTCAGCTTATGGGCCTGCGCTTACCTGTTTCTTACGGAGACGGTCTAATTGTTGCGGGGTATACGCGGAGTGTGAACGTTCGATCGATTGAGCGCGGAGCGCTCGATCAGACGTTCCGTACGAACGTACTAAGGCATGCTTGCTGAGCCGACGCCTTGCCGAACGTTCCTCGACATGCGCATCGCCGAGGAGTCGTGGTCAGCGAGTACGCCAGGTGAAGGGGCGTGAAGGATGGCCTTCACCGGTCACCAACCGACACCATCGTTCAGTGCCGCAGTTCCCGACGCTGGCACGTTCAGCGTTCGATTACCACCACCTGGCAAGTTCTCCCAAGTTACGCTGCCATCGGCATTCTTGCGGTAGTACTTGTATTGAACGCTCGTGGCCGCGCGCAGATTCACCGTATTGCTCCAGACCGGATAGCGGGCCGGATCCAGCGGCAGGCCGAGATCGGTGTTCCAGTTCCCGAGCATGGCGTTGTCGCCGGTGACGTACACGTATTGCCCCGGCTGCGTCACTGCATTCACATTGATCGTGACGCCAGTCTCGCCGCTCGACGGGGGCAGCACGCAATTGCCATAGCGCGCACATACGACAGCCGGAATATCGACCACCCTGCCCGCCTGAATCGATGCCAGCAGGCTGATGTATTCGCCCATTGCCCAGTTGAGCGGCGCCATCGAACCAGTCGGCGCACCTGCCGTCACGCTCGTCGGCGTCACCACCTGCCAGCTATCGGGCAGAGTCGTGGTCTTCGTCCAGATCTGCTCGGGAATGAAGCCCTCAGGCGTCGCGTAAGTCTTGATGCTGTCGAGGTAAGGGGCACCGCTGCTGCCGGTTCCGCTCCTCGCGATGCTGTACATGCCGCGCTCGGCGGTAAAGATGGGCCACGCGCGTCCGACGCCGGTTCCATCGAAGTTGCTTCCGTCGTTGTGTTCGCCGTAGCCGTCGAAGTTATAGCGGAACCACGCCTGGTTCGAGGCCTTTATCGTCGTCGCGAGAACGGCGTCATACGCGGCGAGCGTGCTTACGATCGCGGGATCATCGGCTCGTTTCACGCCCATGCGGACAAGTTCGAGGAAACCGCCATCGACCACCGCGCGCTCATCCCGCGTGCCGCCGCCGTTCTTGACGAGGTAGTTCTGTCCGGAGTCGGGATAGCTTGTCGGCTCATAGACCTGCGGGCCGCTGCCCGAACGCCCCATGTTCGCCGGATTGATGCGCACATAGTACCGACCGCTGCCGTAGAAGCCCGTGCTGGTGAAAGTCCAGCGCGTGACGTTCTGCTGCCAGTAATCCGCCGCGCTCAGGTATCTTCCCGCGCGCGCATTGTCGCCGTTCTCCCCGGCGATCCGCGCGGCGGCAACGAGTCCGGCGACTTCGGCTGCGATCGTCGAAGGCGAATAGCCGGAGTTCTCTTCCCAGCGATCCTGATAGGTCCACGGCCCCGTATCGAGAATGTAGTCCGCGGTCAGCCGGATCTGCGGCCACAACGGGTCATACACGCCCGGGCCCAGCCGCCACGCGAGCAGGATCGGCATCGCTTGCTCGTCCATCTGAGTGCCCTGCCAGTATGGCCAGCCGCTCACCCACGAATTCTGCGGAAAGCGGCCGACCCGGCTGAACCCTTGGGAACAGCCGTCAGCATCGTATTCGGCCGTGCCACAGTCCGTCTTCTGTTGATGGGTGTCGAACAGATAATGAACGACGGCGGCGGGTGTCGCCGCATCGCCCGCCGTGATCAGCGCGTTGGCAAACTTGAACAGATCGCGCGACCACACGAGATGATATCCGCCGAGGTTGCCGTCGCCCTGCGTCTCGCCCCAGGGCGTGCCGATACCCGCGATCATCGCGCCGTTGCTCCTGTCCTGCATGGTCTTGAGCGTCATCGCGGCAAGGTAGTACTCGTTGTCGGCGCTGCCGCCCTGCGTCGAGAGGCCCGAGGCGTAGGCATGCCAGGCGGCGTCGTATTGGGTGCGCAGCGCGTCGAGGTTGTCACCGAGCGTGGCGGCCGCCGTCTGCATCGCGTTCTTGGCGGACGTGCTGTCGAACGACAATACGACATCGAATGAAACGGTGTTGGCGTTGCCTTCGCCCGAATCCAGCCAGCCCATTTGCGCGACGTTGCCGGCCGTGGCCGACGAATAAGTCCAGTCCATCTTTCGGTCCGCCGTCGCGCCGCCGAGAAGATCGGTCCAGCCATCGCTTTGCGCGACAAAACCGTTCGAGACCATCGTCGTCGCGCCCTGCACTTTCCATGGCAGTGAAACGGCGAGCGCCGAATAGCGCGCGTTCCGGTTCGCGAGCAGCATCGTGCGGCCATCGACGGCGGTCGCGGTCCATGCGGTGTTGCCGGAACCGGCGTTGTCGATATGCGGCTTGGACAGCAGATACAGGTTGTGATCGCGCAGGTGCGTGCCGTTCAGTGCGCGGAAAGTCACGCGCTCGATCAGGGAACTGCGCTTCGGGTCGCTGTAGACAGTCTTGTCGACCTGCCAGTTGTGTGCGACGTTGCCGGTCGTCACTTGCCAGCTCATCGTATGCGGATCGGTCTGCGCGGCCGTGTATGACTGGAGCTTCTCCTCGTCGATGAACGAACCGGCGGCATCGCCGACCAAAAACTGCAAGTCGACCGATTCTGTCGTGTCGAGCACGGGGTAATAGACCTCCGACACGATGCCGCGATACCCCGTGAAATACACCTGCGAAGCGGATGTCAGCGCCGTACCGAGGAGTGACTTGCGCGCCGGGCCATGCAACGCGGTAGCGCCCGGACTGCCGAACGCCTCCCCGGACGTCTGTGCGTGCACCGCGCCAAGCATCAATGCGGCAAGCACCGCGAAACCCCACCGAAGCACGCGTTCGAGTTTCATGGTGTACCTCCTCGCGATGCTCGCGCGCTTGAATCATTCAACGCATCGCCGGGGCGTCGAATCTATCGTCCGATTTCCGGAGAGCCTATCGCGTACTTCAAGCGTCGAACCTGGTCGAGATGAAAGATGAAGGACGGCCGGGACCGGACCAGGAGCATCTTGAGATCGGCACTGGTCGTCGACCGGATGAAGGTGTCCGTGGCATTGACCAACCGGCTAAGCGAGTCCACCTCGCGATCGAGGTACGCTTCGTCGAATCCCCGCGCGTCGGCTCCGTTGAGTCTCGCGAGGTCGTCATTATTCTCTTTCGTTAGCGCATCGCTTGTGCCACTTCGTTGCAGGTTGGCCGCGAGTCTCTGCGTCAGTGCGATGATTTCCTGATTGACCTGCCCGTGCTCGGTGACGATCCGCCTTGCGAAGGCCTGCACGCTTCTTGAGCGGGTTCTGCGCAACGCCGACTCGCCTGCTGCGATTTCCCCCTGATTCGCCACGAACACGACGCCAGCGATTTGTGCATCGGACAGACGTTCCGCCTGCCCGAACGCGTGACTCGTGCATACGAGAAGAAACAGCAGCACCGTGCCAGTGCGTGTGACTTTCATCCTAGACTCCGTAAAAGGCCCGCCATGCGCAGGATGAGACTATTGCGGCATGCGTCCCCTTTGAGGCTTTCCAATTTACCTCAAAACCGGTCGGGCTTACTTTCTGGTCAAAAGAGCGTGGTCTGTCCCGTATCATCCTGCCGCGCGTTGCTGACGGGCCGTCCTCCAACGATCCGGAGAAAGGCGTCCCTGGAGCACCCGGGTGTCCGCAGTTCTCCGCGTCCGGCCAGCGACACGTAGAGTGCGACAGCATACGCCTGGCAGTTGACGGATCGCTCCGGATTGAACTCGATGTCGCTGAATGCCGAAAAGCCCTCCAGTTGCCGAATCAGCGCGGGGTTCTGCATCAAGGCAGTGATGTAGAGCCAGTCGTAGAAGGCGGTCTGCGGCTCCAACGGCCAGTCCACACTTGCAAACCGGAATCCGGTCAGCCGACCCGAACTCTGGAGACGCTCGTCCCGCTTCGCATCGCGCGAAGACATCGCAAAGATGTCGACGTATGGACCGCCGTGCTCAAACACCTTGCTACCCTGAAACGCGCATTCCACGCTGAGACTCTGCGGATGATCCGGCGTTCTCAACGTAAGGTTGAATGCACTCAGGGCCGTGCCCAGTTTCTCCCTTGATTTGCTCGAAATATCGAGGATCCTGCTGACACCCGCTAACTGGCGTCCAGCAGCGTGAAGCGAATCGATCGATCTCTGCCTCTGCGAAAGGGACAGCCCCGCCAACCACTCGAACGTAACACCGACCGTACGGACCAGCAAAGGGCCATCGAAGCTTGGAATGAAGATGGGACGCTGCGCCATGCGATCAGCTGCTCCATTTCCGGGCGTAGCCGCGCGAAGCAAACGGACCGGTGTCTCGGTCGAAAACCGCACAGCGGCGGTCACCGACGAAATGAGCACAAACGGCCTGCACTTCGTGGCTATCAAAGGCGACGCCCTCGATGAACTGAGGCTCGATGGTTTCGAAGACGAGCACTTCCGCCTGTGGGTCCGTTGGATCGAAATCCATCAACTTCTGCTCTTGCCGCGTCGGGAGATCTTCGACTGGATCAAACATGCCGCGAAACGCGCTCGCGTTCATGAGGCTTGGAAGCGGCAGCGTCCTGACACGGTGGTCGGAAGCATTGCGCTGACAGAACCCACAGTTCTTCTTCCACAGTATGGCGGGATCGATAAGCAGGACCACCCACTCTTCATCTGGATGCTTCTGCCGGTAGCTGTAGAACATCTTGTGGTTCGGAAACGCGATGGAAAGGGAGATAGCGTCAGGGCGGCCGTCCAGGCGGACGACGTCGTTGACGCGCGGCTTGATGCCTGCATCTTGCGCCTTCACGATCGAACGCAACCCGTGCTCGAGAATGGACTCGAGATTACATGCGCGTGTGAAGTGTGCAAGCAGCGGCACCTTCAATCCGATCACCGTTTCCTCGATCTCGCGCCGCAACTCGCTGCGTGGCGATGGGTCCGCCTGCGCGAAGGCACGATCCGCCAGGTGCGTAGGTACACGATGAATCAATGTCTGGACGGTGGGAGAATCGAACCTCAAATCGAGCCGGGAGGGAGCGTACGAAGGCGGTTTCTCCAGCGCCGAACGTCCTTTTTCGATGTTGGCGATATAGCGCCATTCGAGTCCGGCCTCGAAGCATCGAATACGCGTCAGGATGTCCTGGCAATGCGCATCACGCATTTTCTCATCGAACATCCTGCGCAAGTCTGGCCTCTGCAAACGGCCGAGCACTGCTTTGAGGAACATCGAATAATCGTCGATGGCCATCGTCAGCTTGCGCCGGATGCTCTCGTCGATCGCCGGGTCGGGATGCGTTGGGGGGAAACTGAAATCCGCGCAGGCAATCTGCACGGGCCGCTCTTCGGGCTTCGCATCACGCGATTGTCGCCTGCGCAGCGTCCCGCCTATGCTCGCGTAGCGCTCATCGTAGAGTTCCTTGAACTGTGCGTCCTTCGACAGTTCCCGGTAGAGTTTGAGCTGACGCTCGGCCTCTTCCAAGGCACTCTCGATGTACATGCGCTCGATGTCACATGCGCTTAGCACCGGAGAGGTGGCGTCTTGCACCGCTTGCTGAAGAGTGACGTAGTCGTTCAGTTCGTGCAGCGCGTCGTTGACCTTCCCGAGCACGCTTTTACGCGGGCGGCCATTCAAACACCCACCAGACTTCGCGTCCGACTCGATGACCGGCGGCGCATTAGAAAGCAGTGAATCCCCGTAGATGCGCTCCGAAGGCTCGAATCGAGCGGACGCTGCATCGGCCCGCGCCTTGACATCGGCATCACCCGATACGGACGTCCCCTTCTCTGCGGTGGATTCAGACGGCTTGATCAGGACGAACGTAATCCAGACAACGAGTAACTGGAGAATGATGAGAGGCGGCCAGAACAGATTCACTACCGTAAGAACGGTCCAGATCAGGCAGGCCGCCTGCAGCCGTTTCGGTGCCAGAATTCGAGTCAGGATCAACGTCCCGATGATGGTCAACTGATACAGCAATATCGGCACGTTTTACTCCGAAGGTGCGGTCTTTTTATTCAGGTCAATGGCGAGGTCCGCTTTTCACCCGCTCGCGTCAACTTCCTGCTGGTCCTTTTTTTGGTTTATCCAGACCGCCCGGGCATGACACCTTACGAGCGATCCACATGTCGTTTACGGCAGCAAAGGAGATTTCTTGACGGCATTTTCAAAACGGCGTCCTCATCCGATACGAATACGCACTGGTCGGCGTCACATACCGGGCCTGAGCCATTCGAAGATGTATCCATGACAATTATTTGATTGCAATTGTCTCTGTGAATAACATGTCTTCATCGCCCATTCGACACGCACCGAGCACGACACCATGCACATCGCCATTCTCACCTTCGAAGGCTTCAACGAACTCGATTCGCTGATCGCGTTCGGCATTCTCAACCGCATCAAAAAGCCAGACTGGCGCGTGTCGATCGCAACCCCGCACGCGCGCGTCAAATCGATGAACGGCGTGGTGATCGAAGGACAGATATCGCTGCGTGAGGCCAATGCGGTTGACGCGGTCATCGTGGGCAGCGGGTTGCTGACGCGTGACGTCGTCGCCGATGAAGCGCTGATGGCGCAGATGCAGTTCGATCCGACGCGTCAGCTGCTGGGTGCGCAGTGCTCGGGCACGCTCGTGCTTGCTAAGCTCGGGCTGCTCGGCGGCGTTCCCGCATGCACGGACCTGACGACGAAACCGTGGGTCGAGGAAGCCGGCGTTGCCGTGCTGAACCAGCCATTCTTTGCCAGCGGCAACGTCGCGACCGCCGGTGGCTGCCTTGCGTCGCAGTACCTTGCGGCCTGGATCATTGCGCGCTTCGAGGGCGTCGAGGCAGCCGCGAATGCCCTGCATTACGTGGCGCCTGTCGCCGAGAAGGAAGACTATGTTTCGCGCGCGATCAAGAATATCGCGCCGTATTTGCAGCAGGCAACCGCGTCCATCTGAGACCGCCTTCGCGTCGTCTTTGCCGCAGAATTCTGGCCGGCGGATCGGGCAAGCCGGCCTAACGACGCGCTGGCACGCGAACACGTCAGCCCCCGCGATACGTCGCGTCGATGCTGTCGCTCGGGGCGCGCCGGCCCGATTGCGAATGGCCCGTTTCGTCGCCGCCGACGCCACCGCTCATCCCGTCGACCGCGCTGCCCTGGCCTTCTTTCATGACCTTCGTGTGAGCGGTCTGCGCGTGGTGCCGTACTGGCACTCCGGTGCATTCGCGACCCTGGGAAGCCTGGCCGTAACTGCCGGCAAAGCAGGGAACCGCCAGCGATGCGGCACTTGCGACCAACAGGACGGCGACGGATTTCGCTTTCATGACGACTCCAATAAGCTTTTTGAAGATTCGAATGCACCTGGATAAGGTCCATTGCGGAGCGCCGTGCTCGATGTCGACCGCGTGGTCGTCGCAGCGCCCGCTGCTCTCAATGCAGAGGCTGTGCCAAGCTGCGGCCGCTCACCCTCCGCGCGACCCTAACCGGTTGAAAACAAACAACATCGTCGGCGACCATGAGGACTTTCACAGCGAGGCCGACGAGCCACACTGTCTGCGCGCCCACAACGCTTTTCGAGCCGGCTGTATGCGCTCACCCAACACGCTCGAATGGCGGAATTCGACTGAATGACGTCCGCACTTCTGTAAGGCCGACCACAGATCGCAGGCCCGCTGTTATGCACAATCGAAGCGATATGCCGGCTACTCGACGGCTAATAGCCAAAGCGAATCTGGAGAAGCAATGGGTTGGAAAAGCCTGCTGACGGAAATGCCGGTCTGGTTGATCGGCCGGTTCTACCCTCCGCGACATGACCCGCATCGCGACACGCCGCGCGAGATCCTCGTGCTGCGCCCGAACGATTTCGGCGAGTTGCTCACTACGACTCCGCTCTTCGAAGCGCTGCGCAAGCGCTTTCCAAAAACGCGTCTCATCGCGGGCGTGGGCAGCTGGGGACGACCCATCCTCGAGAACAATCCGTTCATCGATGAAATCGTCGACATCGACGCGCCCTGGAACAACAAGCTCGTCGAAGACCGGTCGCACGGCAACGTATTGCGCTACCTGTGGAAGTCGCCCCAGGTTGCGGCGCTGCGCGCGCGAGGCGGTTTCGATGTCGGCATCGACGTGCTCGGCAGTTACATGGGCGCATTGCTGATGATGCGTCTGGGCGTGCGATATCGCATCGGCGTGCGCGGATATCGCGGCGGCCATAGCGCGTGCCAGGAGTACATCGATTTCGCGAGACGGCAATGCGGACGCGCCGCGCTCGCGCAGGCGGAATTACTCGGCGCGACCGGGCTGCCGGAAGCGCGCCCGCAGCTATTCCTGACCGAAGACGAACGCGCCCACGCAGCGAAAATCTGGAAGGCCGCCGTGCCGGGCCAGCGCACCGTGCGCCTGCTCGTCGGCATCGGGGCCGGCGTGCCGACCAAGGTGTGGGACCCGCGTCAGGCCGGCGCCGCGCTCGCGCAGATCGCCCGGGCACTCGAAAGCGCAGGCGACACTTGCGACATCGTGATCGTGGGCAGCGAGGCCGACAAGGCACGCGCCGCCGAGGCGATAGCCGCAGCCGGCCCGGGCGTGCCCGTCCGCTCGATGGCGGGCGCTGTGCCAATGCGGCTCGTTTTAGCCCTCGCCGAAGAGGCCACCGCCGTGCTGACGAACTCTTCCATGCTGATGCACGTCGCCGCCGCGTTTCGCCGGCCGACCGTCGCGGTGATCGGCGGCAGCATCACGCGGCCAACGGTTCACGACGCGATCTGGGGTTATCCGGAGCACTATCGCAGCGTGTCGCCGGACCATTACGTTGCAGACCAGCATGCAAGGAACTGGCCGAGCGTCGAACGGGTCGTGCAGTCCGTGCTGGAGTCGGTCGGCACGCAGCGAACGCGCGTCCGCGCTCCGGTGTGACGGCGCGGCGTCGCTTGAACCGATCCTGCGGAGCACATGAAAGCATGCCTGGCCACGCGCGTCGGGAACACTCTGCTGGTGGTCGGAGAAGATGCTTCGGATGATGCCGGCGTTACGCCTTCGTCGAATGTCGCCGAGGGCCAACTAGGCCCGCGCCTTCGTTGCAAAATACTCCGCAGCCATGAGCCTGAAGGCCGTGACCGCGGGATTGTCCTGATCGGAGCGCCACGCCATGCTCATTTCGGCCTGCATGGAATTGTTGGCGATCGACCTGAACTCGACGTTGTCGTAGTGGAAACGTTGAGCCGAGGCCGGAAGGATCCCAAGGCCGAGTCCGGCACGAATCAGGGAGAGGATGGTCGGCGTCTGGTCGATGTATTGCGCAACGTTAAGATTCACGCCCTCGTTCGTGAGCATGCCCATGATACGGTCGTAGAAGTACTTCCCGTGCGTGGGTGAATGCATGATGAACGGCTGGCCGTCGAGTTGCTTGAGTTCGATCTGCTCATAACGGCACAACGCGTGTCCCTTGGGAAGCGCGACGATCAACGGCTCTTCATCGACCAGAAGAAACTCCAGATTCTGTCTCGAAGGCAAAGGCCTGAGAAAGCCCAGATCGATTGCATTCGCGGAGAAGGCTTCGATCTGGGACACGGAGATCAGTTCGAGCAGCACGACGTCGATATCGGGCAGTGCGCTACCAGCCGCAACCAGCAACTCGGGAATCAGCTCATAACCGGCCGCGCCGGTGAACCCGATTCGCACGCGCCCGGTCTTCCCCTTGCTCGCGCGCCGGACCGCGCTCTCGGCCTGCTCGGCCAGGCTGAGCAGGCGCGTCGCGTCTGCGAGGAACACGCGTCCTTCCGTCGTCAGCCTGACCGTGCGGCCGATGCGCTCGAAAAGCTTCACGCCCAGATTGTCTTCGAGCAAATGGATCTGCCTGCTGAGCGGCGGCTGAGTCATGTTCAGAAGCGCCGCAGCGCGTCTGAAATTCGATTCGGTCGCGGCAGCAACGAAGCAACGCACTTGTCCAAGATCAAGCATTCTCAGTCGACAGGAAGGTCATGGTCGACGGACATTATAGGGGCGAAGGCTTCGCGGCGCGGCTTGATTGCGCCTCCTCTCACGTCGTCAGGCTGCCCTCGGGTCGCTCGCCCGCCAGAGCCTGAGCCAGACTTGCGAGCACCATCTCGCCCATCGCGGTGCGCGACTCCACCGTGGCGCTCGCACGATGCGCCTGCAGCACCACGCGATCCATGCCGAAAAGCACGGACGGGACGTTCGGTTCGTCGACGAACACATCGAGGCCCGCGCCTGCAATGACGCCGTTCGTCAACGCTTCGACCAGATCTTCTTCCACGACCAGCTTGCCGCGCGCGATGTTCACGAGATAGCCGTCTTTCCCCAGCGCATCGAGCACGGCGGCGTTCACGATGCCGTGCGCCTTGTCGGCAGCGGCGCACAACACGAGGAAGTCACAGCCGCGGGCGAGCGACAAGAGGTCGGGAACGAACTGATGGGGCAGGTCCTCCATGCGGCGCAAATCGGTGTAGGAAACCGGACAGTTGAACGCGGACACCCGCTGCGCAATGGCGCGGCCGACCTTGCCCATGCCGACGATTCCGACGCGCTTGCCGCTCAGGCGTCGGGACAGCGGCAGCGCGCCCGGATGCGGATTCCTGACCCAGCTTCCCGTCTTCACGAATTCGTTGCCCGCGCAGATCTCGCGACAGACGGCAAGCATCAGGCCGATGGCGAGGTCGGCCACGTCTTCGGTCAGCGCACCGAACGTGCCGGTGACGGGAAGACCGCGTGCACGCGCAAAGCCGAGATCGACTGCATCCGTTCCGACGCCGTTCACCGCGATGACCTTCAAAGCCGGAAGCCGTTCGATGAGCTCGTTTGAAATACCCGTGTGCCCGCCGGTTATCACGCCCTGGATCGAAGCGCCGTGCTCTTGGATATAAGCGTCCTTGTTGTCCTGTTCGAACAGGCGATGCACGGTATAAAGCTCGCGCAGTTTGTCGTTGATGGCCGGAACGAGGATGGGATTAAGTTGCAAGATGCTCGGTTTCAATTGAGGCACTCCTTGGGATCGAAGATTGCGCGGATGCGCTGCACGCACGCCTTGAAGCACGTGGGCCATCGCAATGTGGGCGGATGATCGTCTTTTTCCGCAAGCGCGTCCAATCCCAAAACGCTATCAGTTGATCCACGAGTCGGCGTGTCGTATCGATTCAATCCGAGCATCAGGTAATAGCAATAAAAGATTAGACGGCATATATCCGAATCGCCACAATTCGAAGCGTCGGAAATCAAAAAATAATAAAAGCCCTCATAGCCCAGATCCGGAGACAACAGCATGAATTCAAGTCGCATCACATTCCCCTCCTGCATCGATGCCCCTTCGCTCGGGACATCGCCAGCCTTCGAGCCTTGCCGGAAACGCGCCGACTAGATTCAGCGCCACACATCGAGGCTGTGCACTTTGCGCAGTCGGCTTGCTCGCACGACGAAGACGGCATCCGCGCTCGCGGCGATGCGTCGCCGACGCCGGGCTATCGGGAGGAATTCAAATGAACAACGCTGACGGCGTGGCCATCTCCGCGAAAGCGGAGCCCCTCACGGAGAAACGAACCCGCCATCGATGGGTGGTCATGGGGCTCATATTCTGCATCTGGGCGATCGCCTGCGCCGACCGCGCGAACTTCGGCATCGCCTTGCCATACCTGAAGAAGGAATATGGCATCACCAATACCGAGGCGGGACTGATCGTCAGTCTGTTCTCGTTCGCGTACGGCTTCGTGCAGATTCCCGTCGGTCTCATCTACAAGCGGCTCAGCGAAAAGACGACCGGGTTCCTGTTCTCGATCTTCATGATCCTGACCTCGATCTTCACGGGCCTGATGGGCACGACGTCGTCCGTGTTCCTGCTGCAGGCGTACCGTGTCGGCCTGGGATTGTCGGAAGGACCGCTTGGGATCGGCTGCACAAACGTGATCAACCGGTGGTTTCCCGCGAAGGAAAAAGGCACGGCGACCGGCCTGTGGATTGCCGCGTCCAAGCTGGGTCCGCTGATCGTGCCTTCGGTCTGTATCGTCGTGATCCAGTTGTGGGGATGGCGGGAGATCTTCTATGTCTTCGCCATCCCCGGCATCCTCTTTGCCATCGTATGGATGGTGCTGGTGACGAATTCGCCCGGCGAGAACCGCTTCTGTTCCCCCGCCGAGCGTCAGTACATTCTCGACGAGACGCCCGCGAACGGCAGTGACACGAAATCGGCGCGCGCCGCCCGCGCAACGCCAATGCCCTATCTCGACGCGATCAACCGCACGAAGCAGGTTCCGCAACTGGAGACGATTCGCCAGGTCTTTCGCTCATGGAATATCCTGGGTGTAGCGATCGGCTACGGCTGCATGATCGGCATCAGCAACATCTTCATGTCCTGGATTCCGACCTATCTCGTCACGGTCAAAGGGTTCGCTTCCGTGAAGATGGGCTTTCTCGCATCAGCACCGTTCATTGGCGCCGTGGCAGGCAACATGCTCGGGGGCGTGATCTC
Source organism: Caballeronia arationis (assembly GCF_001544975.2). Taxonomy (GTDB): domain Bacteria; phylum Pseudomonadota; class Gammaproteobacteria; order Burkholderiales; family Burkholderiaceae; genus Caballeronia; species Caballeronia arationis. The sequence continues at coordinate 21,479 of NZ_FCOG02000041.1, forward strand.
CGATCGCCTGCTCGGCGGCCGGCGCAAGCCGATGATGATGCTGGGCGCACTCGGCACCGTCATCATGATGGTGCTGCTGATCGATGCGCCGGATAGCGTCGCTTATCTCGGTGTGACGCTCATCATGTCGGGGCTCATGCTGGGTATCGGTTTCGCAGGCTACTCTGCCTATCCGATGGGCCTCGCGACCAAATCGACGTATCCGACTGCATTCGGCATCGTCAACTGCGTCGGCCAGATCGGCGGCGCCTGTGCTCCGCTCGCGGTCGGCATCCTGCTGGATCGCTATAGCTGGACCAGCGTGTTCCTGTATATGGTCGGGACGGCCGCACTCTGCCTGGTGCTGCTCCTGACCGTTGCCGAACCGCTGGCAGTTCAGGCAGACGGCACGAAAGCGCGCAAGCGGGGCTAGGAAGCGCTACCCGAAAATCCGCGCCCATGCCGCCCGAAGACGGCGGGCGCGGTCTTCGAAGAGATATGAGCCAGCCAGGGTCAGCAGACCCGAAATCACGCCCGTCACGACAGCCTCGGCATAGGGAATGCCGTAGTGATTCACATGCGAATAGGCGTCGCCCAGCATGGTGAGCAGGCCGACCACGAGTGCATTGCCGTATCGGTGAGCGTAGAGCTTCGACGCCGGCGTGAACGTCAGGACCACGGCCAGGATTCCGGTAAAGAGCCCGGTCTGCAATGCTACCGTCCAGTGCCCCAGGCTCAAGACATTGCCCCAGCTTCCCGGCATGCAGGTCATGCATGCACTGGTCGGCTGCCAGAAGCGCTGGACGAACAGCCTGACGCGGCGTTTCCAATCGCTCGACATCGTGTATTCCCCATCGATGCTTGTGTCATCGCGGACCATCTTCCATTATGGATCGCGAAGCCGCATCCCGGACGCCAAACCACAGGCGGTGTGCGCCACCCAGAAACATTGAAGGCGGCAGGGATATTTCTAATTCTCGCGCTTCCGGAACCATGGGATAACCGTTCGAGCATCATCGAACTGAAAGCCGGTGGCAGATGAGCTATCGTCGATGTCGCAGTCCTCGCAAGTGTCCGTGGCCGCTTGCGAAGGAACCCCGTGCGGAACGTGGCAGCGCGGAAATCTACAGAACAATACGATGAGAATCCGAGCGACAGGACTGGTGATCCGCCATAGCGCGGTCTTGATGGTCAGGGAATACACGGGCATGTGGCTGCTGCCGGGCGGCTCCGTCGCGCACGACGAGTTGTCCATCATTGCGGCCATCCGCGAGTTGTATGAAGAAACCGGAGTCGAGGCGCGAGCCGCCGCGTTCCTCTTCGAACATGTTTCGGCGCATCACGTGCATCACGTGTATCGCATGGTCATTCCGGACCATGCTCGCGTGCGGTCGGGCCTCGAGGTCGATTCGGTGCAATGGGTCGATCATCGCGAATTGTTCGACTGGCGCACGACGCCCGGCACGCGTGCCATCGTGGCGCGTGCGTTCTCGAAGGCGCCCGTGCTCGGCTAGCGCGGCGGGCCGATTGCGCAACGCGATGCCAGCTGGATCGGCTTCATGCCGTCCAGCGCATCGCGTTTGCCGTGCACGTTCGGAAGCCCGTCTAGTGATGGGCCCGCGCCTTCGCTGCGGCGTTGATCCCGCCCGCGATGAACGTACGTGCATGGGTCGCCAGATCCATGCTGTCGTCCCACAGGTTGCGCCAGATCGCCAGCGCGTTGGACAACTGTTCGTTCACGACGGTCGACGAAAAGCTCTCGAACGTGACCACGCCCTGATAGTCGATCATCGCGAGCGCGTGGAAGAACTGCGCGAAGTCGATCGTCCCGGAGCCGAGATAACCCCGGTTACTTTCGCCGATGTGAACGTAGCCCAGGCGCTTGCCGCACGCGAGCACCGGCTGCATGAAGTCCGACTCCTCGATGTTCATGTGATACGTGTCGAGATGCACGACGACGTTCGGCGCGCCGACATCGTCCAGCATGGCGAGCGCCTGCGATGCCGTGTTCAGCAGATTGCTTTCATAGCGGTTCACCACTTCGAGCCCGAGCGTGACGTTCTTCTTCAGCGCAAAGTCGGCGATACGCTTGAGCGAATCCACCGCATTGCGGCGGCCCTGCGCGGTAAGCGGCTGTCCGTACTTCGCCATCGCGCCGTACAGGATGCCGCCGAAGTAATTGCCGCCGAGTTCCGCGGTGATGCCGATGCCCTCTTCCAGCAGCGCGAGGCCGCGCGCGACCGTCGCCGGATCGTCGCTTGATACGTCGGCGTCCAGCGTCAGGCCGCGCGAGCATCCGATCTGAAGTCCGTACTCCTGGAGCAGATCGCGGGTCATCGCAAGATCCATGACCTTGGGCCCGTGCAGCGACAGTTCGACGAGGTCGAACCCGGCCTCCCTGGTCTGGCTGATGACCTTGCGCGTCGACTCCGGCGTCAGATCGCCGGCCCATACCAATGCGTGAACACCCAGCGTATTCATTGTGCGACTCCTCCCGAAGCGGTCACGCGTCTGCGGACCAAGGACTGAAAAAAACCGTTCGCCCACGCCCAGCGGATGAGCATCACGGCAAGCAAGAACACGCCCCACAAGGCCGTGGCGAGGTGCTGGTTGGCGCCGAGCAGGTTCAGGCCCGATGCGATCACCTGCAGGATCACGAGCGCGATCACGACCGGCACGACGCGTCCGAAGCCGCCAAACGGATCGACGCGGCCAAGGAAGCAGGCCAGCACGGCGATCAGCAGGAACGCCTCACCATGACCGACGCGTACCGAGTTGAAGCGCGCCGCCATCACCACGCCGGCAACGCCGCACATCAGGCCGGACAGCATGTAGATGCGCGTGACTGCACGCGTCGTGGCGATCCCCGAATAGCGGGTGGCCTCCAGGTTCGAGCCGATCATGCGTGTGGCGAAGCCGAGTCGCGAACGCGTCATCACGACATGCCAGAGCGCCGCGCATCCGGCGAAGATCCAGAGCGGGATCGGCACACCGAACAACAGGCCATTTCCCATCTCGCGCACGAAAGGCGGGAAGCCGGAAATGTCGCCGCCGTGCGTCAGGAATTCGCCCAGCCCGCGCAGGAAGATCATCATCGACAGGGAGACGAGGATCGGACTCGCGCCGGTGCGCGCGATGATCGCGCCCATCACCCAGCCGGCAGCGGCGCCCGTGGCGAGCGCTGCGGCAATCCCGAGCGCGATGGCGCCTGCGCCCGCGTCCGCGCCGCCTTGCGAGTGGAGCACCCACGCCATCGTCAGCCCGGCGATATTGGCGGTGAAAGTCACTGCGAGATTGAAGCCGCCCGAGATCAGCGGCATCAGCATCGCGAGCGTGAAGAGCCCCAGTTCCGGCAGTTGAAAGGCCACCGAGACGAAGGTGCTGGCGGAAAAGAAGCGATCGGAGGCAAAGCTCATGACCGCGATCACGAAGGCGAGAAATCCGAGCAGACCGACGACATCGGGAGGCACGATCGGCACGCCGGAGCGTTGAGACGACAGGAGTTTCATGATCTTGCCTCCGCGCGTGGCGAATTGAACCGCGATCCGACGAGCTTCGCAAAGCCGCCGCTCGACATGGTGATGGCAATCAGGATGATGGCGCCGATGATCATCTTGAACGCGTACGGCGAGATGCCGAGCAGGTTCAGCCCGTTCGCCGTGATGGCGGTCAGCAGAATGCCGAGGATGGCGCCAAGGATCGTGCCGCGTCCGCCGCCAAGGCGCGCGCCGCCGAGCACCACGGCAGCGAGCACATCGAGTTCGCGGCCGTACAGCGCGTTGGGCACCACTTCCTGCACGTAGTGGGCCTGCATGAGCCCGGCGATGCCGGCCATAATCCCCAGCCAGCCGAACGCGACATAGTGCATCGTGCCGATGTTGATCCCGACCCGGCGCGCCGCTTCCGGGTTGTCGCCCATCGCATAGAGTTGCCGCCCCGTGGTCGTGCGGCGCAGCAGGAACCAGGTGGCCGCCACCATGACGACCATCACCGCGACAGGCAGCGCGAGATCCGCGACGCCGCTCGACGTCTTCAGCTGGATCAGCGAAACGCGATGCGTCCACCAGTCCGGCAGGTCGTAGATCGAGACCCCGCCCGTCAGGAACATCAGGCCGCCGAAGAACACGTTGAAGGTCGCAATCGTCACCACGATCGAGACGATGCGAAACCGGTAGATGATCGTGGCATTGATGGCGCCCAGCAAAAAGCCGAACACGGCCGCCGCGACGAAGCCGATCGCCCAGTTTCCGCCGCCGAGCTGGATGACCGTCAGCGCGGTCAGATACTGGACCACGGACGCGCCCACCGCGAACGAGATGTCGATGCCGCCCGCGATGAGCACGACGAGCAGCCCGGCGGCGAAGATGATGTTGACCGAGCTCTGGTTGAGCAGATCGAACAGGTTGGGCAGCGTGAGAAAGGTCGTCGTCGAGACGCTGAGACCGATCATCATCGCGGCGATGAGCAGGATCAAGAGCGCCTCGACCGAACCGATCCCCCATTTGCGCAGATCAGGCATGGACGTCTCCTTCGATCCGGTCCATCGTGGTGGCGCCCGGCGTGTACTCCGCCACGATGCGTCCATTGCGCATGTGCAGGATACGGTCCGCGTTGAAGTAGACCTCGGGAATCTCGTCCGAGATCAGGAGGATCGCCATGCCCTGTGCCGCGAGCTGATGGATGATCGCAAAGATTCCGGCCCGGGCGCCCACGTCGACGCCGACCGTCGGTGAATCGAGAATGAGCAGCTTCGGGTTGGTCGCGAGCCACTTGGCGAGCACGATGCGCTGCTGGTTGCCGCCCGAGAGCGTCGACACCGCGTCCTCCGGCTTGCCGATCTTGACGGCCAGCTTCCTGATCCAGTCGTTGATCAGTGCGCCGCGCTTGGCCGGATCGATCAGATGCGTCGGGCCGAGCAGGTTGTCGAGCACGGCGGCGATGGTGTTGTCGCCGATCGACTGGGGCTGCACCAGTCCAAGCGAGAGACGGTCTTCCGACACATACGCAATGCCCGCGCGGATCGCCTGCCGGTTGGAGCGCAGCGACAATGCTTCCCCATTGAGCCGGATCGAACCGGAACTCGCTGGCGACATGCCGAAGAGCGTCAGCGCGAGTTCGGTTCGTCCCGCGCCGAGCCGGCCGGTGAGGCCCAGGATTTCCCCTTTCCTGATTGAGAGCGACACGCCGTCGTATTCGCCCCGACGCGTCAGGCCGTCGACTTGCAGCACGACGGGCGCCGCCGAGAGATCCATGCTCCGCACCGCATAGTCGAACGTGCGCCCGGTCATGAGTTCGGTGAGCCGGGTTTGTGTCATGCCGGCGGTCGGGAAGGTCCCGACGTACTGCCCGTCGCGCAGGACGGTCACGCGCGTGCATACGTCGAGCACTTCGGCTAGCCGGTGGCTCACGAAGACGACCGCGATCCCGTCCGCCGAAAGTCGCCGGACGACCGCGAGCAGCGCCTCGGTCTCGGCATGCGACAGCGAGGCGGTCGGCTCGTCCATGAACACGAGGCGCGCGTCTGCGACGAGCGCCCGCGCGATCGCGACGGTCTGTCGCTGAGCGATCGACAGCGTCCGCACCGAGCGGTCGAGGTTGATTGCGACGCCAAGGCGCTCCAGGATGCGGCGCGCCGCGTCCTTCATCTGCCGGTAGTTCACGAGGCGCGGACGCGGCCCGAGATTCTGTTCGAATGCGATGTTCTCCGCGACGGTCATCTCGGGAAACAGTGCGAGGTCCTGCCAGATCACCTGGATTCCGAGGTCGCGCGCCTTCGCCGGATCGAGTCCTTCGATCGACTGGCCGTCCATCAGCATCACGGCGCCGGCTTCCGGCTGATAGACGCCGCTGATGACCTTGATCAGCGTGCTCTTGCCGCAGCCGTTTTCGCCCGCGAGGCAGACCACCTCGCCCGGCATGATGTCGAACTTCACCGACTGCAGCGCTTTCACGCCACCGAATATCTTGGAGATGTTGTCGAGCTTGAGCAGTTCGGCGCGACCGGCGTCGACGGGAATCGCCGCACCACCCGCCAGGTCCGGCTGCAACGCGTGGTGATCCGGGGAAGCTGCTGTGGTCATGGGAACGCTCCAATGCTGCCGAGTTGCGGGCCGCCTGATCCGACGCACGGTTTGTCAGTGAAGAGCCGTCGTGCGGCTCTTCACGCATTCCACCAAGACGTTGCGCTCAGAGACCCGACTTCGCGAGGTCGTCGACCGTCTTCTCATTGAGTTCGACCAGTTGGTCGACGATCAGGTTATGACCATCGGGATGAACGACGCCGAGACCCGGAATATTCGTGCCGTCCTTGATCGGCTCGCCCTTCGCGACCATCACGCCCAGCGTCACGAACACTTCGCCCGCCTGCTTCGGATTCCACATGTAGCCGCCGGTCAGGACGCCGTCGTGGACGAGACGCTTGCCCTGTCCCGGCGAGAACGGCCCGAGCACGAGCACCTTCCCTTTCGCCTGCCTCTCCGCGACTGCGCGCGCCGCCCCGATTGGGCCTTGACTGCCGAACGCGAGGATCGCCTTCAGGTTGGGATGGGCGCGCATCAGATCGAGCGCGGTCTTGCGCGACGCATCCACGTCCTCCGCGACGCCATAACGGTCGCCGACCAGTTTCATGTCCGGATAGTTGGCCTTGAGGTAAGCGATGGCCGCGTCGGCCCACGCGTTGTGAAGCGGCACGGTCAGTGATCCGACGAAGACCGCGTATTCGCCCTTCCCGCCCAGCGCGGTGGCCAGCTTCTTTGCGTACGCTTCGCCGAAGCCCTTGACGGACGCGAGTTCGAAGTCCCAGTCGGCGTTTTTCTGCTTCGGCGACTCATGGGTGATGACCTTGATGCCCGCTGCCCGCGCCCGCTGCAACGCCGGCTCCAGTACCTCGGCATCGTTCGGCACCACGCCGATCACGTCGACCTTCTGGGCAATCAGGTCCTCGATTGCGCGCACCTGGAGCGCCGGGTCGGCACTCGTCGGGCCCACCATGAAGGCTTTCACGCCGAGCTTCTCGGCCTGCTGCTTGATCCCGGCGTCCATCGCGTTGAACCAGGGAATGCCGCCGATCTTCACGACCACGCCGATGACCGGCTTGTCAGGCGAAGCCGAAGCGAGGCCGGCTGACAGCGCGAGCGCAACGACTCCCGCAAACAGGGTGCGTACGAGTTTCTTCGACATTGTCTCCTCCGCTGAACCGCTGGCGACCGTCGCCGAACGGCCAATTTGGGTGGTGGGAAGTTCTTGCTGCCTGCTGAACCTAACGTGTTTGCTAAATCCATTCAGCATTCAGTGACACGGATGCTGAATCCATTTAGCATAGGGGTCAATCGGGTAAATACCCTGCCATCGAGCCTGCGCCGGACGGTGTCCGGCTTCTGTAAAGTGAGAACGGGCGTGCTTTTGGAGTGAACGGCAGATGGTCCGCAACAAGTCAGGACGCAAGTCCACGATTTACGACATCGCGAAGGCGACGGGATCGTCGACGTCCGCCGTGAGTATGGTGCTCAACGGCACGTGGACGCGCTACCGCATCAAGGAAGAAACCGCCAACCGCATCCTGGCGAGCGCGCAGCAACTTGGCTACAACGTCAACATGAAGGCGCGCGGGCTGCGGCTCTCGCGCTCGGGACTGGCGGGCATGATCCTGCCGCACTACCGGAACCGTTTCTTCGCGGGGCTCGCCGAGACCTTCGAGGAGCAGGCGAGAAGCCGCGGACTGTGCCCCATCGTCGTCAGTACCCAGCGCGATCCGTCAGTCGAGATGAGCGTGACCGAGACCCTTCTCTCGCAACGCGTCGAAGTGCTGTTCATCGCGGGCGTGCGCGATCCGTCTCCGCTCAACGCGCTGTGTCAGGCGGCCGGGATCACCTGCATCAACGTGGACCTGCCCGGCGCCGACGCGCCCTCCGTCGTCTCCGACAACCGTGGCGGCGCCCGCGCGCTCACCGAGGCCCTGATCGACAAGATGATCGCCCGGGGTGCATCGCCCGAGGAACTCGTGTTCCTCGGCGGAGTCGTCGACGAATACGCAACGGACATGCGCATCGCCGGGTTTCGCGATGCCTTCGCGGCCCGGGGTTTGGAACCTGCGGCCGATGCCGTCGAGTGCTTCGGCTATGACGCATCTTCTGCGCGGCAAGCCGTCGCGCGTCGCTACGAGGCTCTCGGCCGGCTCCCCGATGGCCTGCTGATGAACTCGATCACCGCGTTTGAAGGACTCGTGCAGTTCGCATCACGCCTGTCGCGGGAAGACTGGCATTCGGCGGTGGTCGGCTGCTTCGACTGGGACCCGTTTGCCGCCCATCTGCCCTTCGAGGTGACGATGATGCGTCAGGACGTGGAGAGGATCATTTCAGAAGCCTTCGCGCTGGCCGATGCGCATGACGGAAGCGCCTCGTCCGACCACCCGCTCGTGATTGTGCCGACGGGCTTCGGGCCGATGTCCGGCGAGGAGGAAAGGACGATCGAGACCGCGTGACTCGAGCCGTCCAGGTGACGGCTCAAGGCTTCGCTTCTTGTTGGAACCGGTCAAAGCTCCTGACGAGTCGGCCTGAAAAGGATCTCGTTCACGTCGATATCGGGGGGCTGGCCGATCGCGAACGCGACGGCATTCGCGAATGACTCAGCCGGGATCGCGTTTTCCTCATAGAACTTCCTGACGTTCTCGGCGACGTCCGGCTCGGTGACACTGCTCGGAAGCTCGGTCGCCACCGCGCCGGGCGAGATCACGGTCGTGCGAATGTCGTAGGGTTTGACTTCCTGACGCAGCCCTTCGGAAAGCATCAGGACGGCACTCTTGGTCGCCGCATAGACGGCGCTGCCCGGGCGGACCTTGTGTCCGGCCACGGACGACACATTGATGATGTGCCCCGCCTTCTGCTGCTTCATGTAGGGCAGCGCCGCGCCGATTCCGTACAGCACGCCCTTGATGTTCACGTCGATCGTGCGATCCCAGTCCTCGACCTTGAGACGCTCCAGCGGCGAATGCGGCATCAATCCCGCATTGTTGATCATCACGTCGATGCGGCCGAAATGCTCGACCGCGGCCGCGACCAGTCGCTTGACGTCGTCGAAACGGGTGACGTCCGTCGTCACGGCGAGCGCCCTGCCGCCGCTCGCGATTAAGGCGTCCGCCAGCGACTGGATGCGCCCGGCACGCCGCGCTCCCAGCACGACGCACGCACCCTGCGCGCTCAGATGCCGGGCGGTCGCCTCGCCCGGCCCGCTGCTCGCGCCCGTAATGACGACGACTTTTCCTTCGATGTTGTTGCTCATGGTTTCGGTTGCTCGCTTACGTTGAACTCTATCGCAGACGCTTGAAGATCAGCGATCGACGCGTTGCTGGAGATGCGCCGGGTAGCGGTCGCCCACCACCTTGATCTGCTGCAGCGCGCTTTCGATGGCGGACAGGTCCTCAGCCGACAATTCGACCGCAGCCGCGCCGACGTTCTCTTCCAGACGATGCAGCCTGGTCGTGCCCGGAATCGGCACGATCCACGGTTTTTGCGCGAGCAGCCAGGCCAGCGCGATCTGCGCGCGCGTCGCGCCTTTGGTGTCCGCGATCTTGCCGACCACCTCGACGAGACCCGCATTCGCCTTGCGGTTTTCCTCGGAGAAGCGCGGCACGACGTTGCGGAAGTCGGTCTTGTCGAACGTGGTGTTGGCGTCGATCGCCCCGGTCAGGAAGCCCTTGCCGAGCGGGCTGAACGGCACGAAGCCGATGCCCAGTTCCTCGAGCGTCGGGAGCACGGTCGTTTCCGGCTCGCGCCACCACATCGAGTACTCGCTTTGCAAAGCGGCCACGGGTTGCACGGCGTGAGCGCGGCGAATCGACTGCGCGCCCGCCTCGGACAGGCCGAAATGCTTGACCTTGCCCTCGCGGATCAGATCCTTGACGGTGCCGGCGACGTCCTCGATGGGCACGTTCGGATCCACACGATGTTGATAGAACAGGTCGATCCGATCGGTCTTCAGACGCTTGAGCGACGCCTCTGCCACGGCTCGAATGCGCTCCGGACGGCTGTCGAGAGGCTGCTTCGAGTCTCCGTCCGTGAAGCCGAACTTGGTGGCGATGACCACCTGATCCCGAAACGGCGCGACCGCTTCGCCCATCAGCTCTTCGTTGACAAACGGGCCATAGCACTCGGCGGTGTCGAAGAACGTAACGCCCCGCTCGAAGGCCGCACGGATGAGTTCGATACCCTGTGTCTTCTCGGTCGCCGGACCATAGCCGAAGCTCAGCCCCATGCAGCCGAGGCCGATGGCCGACACTTCGAGACCGCTGTTTCCGAGTTTGCGCTTTTGCATACCGTTTCTCCTGTCGACCAGAGTTAGCGCTTTAGCGCTTACTCTGGTCCCATGCAAGATGATTGCTGTCGACCAGAGAAGCATAGACTCGTATGCCATGCTCAACAATACGGCTACAATTGCATGAGGTATTGAGAAAAATTCACATATGTCGCGCGCAAGCTTGTCCGAACTCACGGTCTTCGTCGCCATCGCCAATCAGCGCAGCTTCAGCGCGGCAGCGCGCGTGCTGGGCGTGTCGCCGTCCGCGCTCAGCCACACCATACGTGGACTCGAAACGAGGCTCAACGTGCGATTGTTCAACCGCACGACTCGCTCGGTCGCGCTGACCGAAGCCGGCGAGCAGCTCCTGCGACGCGTCGGACCCGCTATCGCCGATCTCGAAGACGCCGTGAACGAAGTCGCGTCCGAACGCGACCGTCCTTCGGGTTCGATCCGCATCAGCGCGTCCGAATCCGCAGCGAAGTCTCTGGTACGGAACGTATTGCCGGACTTTCTCGCGGCCTATCCGGACATCCACGTGGAGTTCGTCGTCGACACGCGACTCGTGGATATCGTCGCCGACGGCTTCGATGCCGGAATCCGGGTCCTGCAGGACGTGCCCCGCGACATGGTCGCGATCCGCTTCGGGCCCGACATGCGGTTCATCGCGGTGGCATCGCCGGGGTATCTCGCGCATCACAAGCCGCCGAAGGCGCCGCATGACCTGACGAAGCATCGGTGCATCCGTTTCCGGTTCGAAAGCGGCGCGCTCTATCGCTGGGACCTCGAACATCGCGGCAAGAGTGCGAGCATCGACGTTCAGGGCCCGATTACGCTCGGTAATCTGAACCTGATGGTGGAAGCCGCATTGGGCGGAATCGGCGTCGCCTGGGTGCCCGACTATCTGGCCGAAGAGCACCTGGCCTCGGACCGGCTCAGGCAATTGCTTCCCGAGTGGAGTCCGGCCTTTCCGGGCCTCTGTCTTTATTATCCGGCGAACCGGTTCCCTCCGACCGCGCTCAGACTGTTTGCGCAAGCGGTGCGCGAGTGGGCCGCGCGGTGCTAGTCGTCTACGGCGCGGCAACCGTCGACGCCCCCTGCCATTGAAGAAACGGATGCCTGGCGCCCGCCGGCATCACCCAGGTTCCATTGGGGCCGAAGTTCCAGGTCGGACCGAAGCTGGCGGGTTGCCCCATCTGCAACGTCGTCAGGCCATGCGCAGCGGGCACTGCCGGTCCGCCATTCCTGGTGCCGCTCGTGGCTTAGCGTCATCCCTTTGCTTCGCGTGCCTTCTTCAGGCACTTGGCCAGACCTTCCGCATCGATGCCATAGCGCTTCATCAACTCCCTGACGCCGCGGTCTTCAAGCAGGCAGCGAATGACGTCGCCACAACACCCTTCGCCATCCTTGCCCGATCCGGAACGCGGTGGCGGATCGTCGCCTTGCGCCCAGACGCCGACCGTGCGCACCTGTTCGCGCATGAACGGCACGCCTGCGAAGCTCCTGCCACGCGCCACGTACCGGAACGTATAGACACCTGCGACCGGCGCGTCGGTCTGTGTAACGAATGCTCCGGGCGCGGCGGGATCGAGCTTCACCGTGCTCGTCGCCCCGCCCGGATCGGTCGCTTCCACGACCACGAAAGCCGGCGTGTCGAGCGGCAGGTCGAGTTGACGCAAGGTCACGCGATGATCGATGACCGTCGCGGGCACCGCTCGTCGCGGGCTCGTATCGGCGGACATTGCAAGCGACGACTGCGCCTGCACCGTGACGCTGAACGGCACGCCATGCGAGACGAAGCGGCTGCGATCGACATCGAGGTCGCGCTGCACGTCGCCGATGCCCGGCCCCGTTGCCCCGCCGAGCGCGAGCCGCGCATACCAGCGGCCGGCGTGCGCCGAATGCGTGGGCCAGATCGCCGGCAACGAGAGCCGGTAGGCATCGAGCCCCGTTCCGGGCACGAACGCCGAATCGACGAGCGACGATACCGACAGCGGATCGATCAGTTCGCCCGCGGGCGTCTCGACGCGAAAGTCGAGATAGCGCCGCAGCGGCGAAAGCAGGACGACATCGGCCGACGTATCGGCTTCGGTCAGGTCGAAGGGAATGCGCACGACGTCGCGCCCGCTCACATAGCCTTCCGGATCGACGACGATCTGGCTGTTCACCACGCCGCTCAGAATCTGCAGGTAGTACTTCGCAACGCGAAACTGCTCGGACGCGCCAAGCGGCCCGGTCAGCATCAGATAGCCGCCCGTGTTGCCCACGAGCTTCGAAAGCGCCACCGGGTTCAACTGCCCGACCGTCCCGAGCCCGATCGCATACACGCGGTCGTCGATCTTCGAGGCAATGTCCGCGATGAACTTGGCGGTGTTTTCCTCGCCGTCCGTGAAGACGACGACCGCCTTCTTCGCGTACCCGGGCGTGCCCGCGAGCGTGTCGTGCGCAAGTTCGACGCCGTCGCCGATCGACGTGCTGCCTGCCGGATTCGTGAGGTGACTCGAAATCGCGCTCTTGCCCTGCACGCGACCACTGCCGAAGCCGAGCGGCCCCGCCTGCGTGACGGCGAGCCGCAATGCCGCGTCCTGATCGAATGCAACGACGCCGATGCCATCCGTATCGCCGAGCAGTTCGACGAAGGTCGGCGCGGCATCGTGCAACACGTCGATGCGCTTCTTGCCCGGAATGCCCGATGGATCGTCCATGCTGCCCGAGCGGTCGAGGACGAGCATCGACGCGACGTTCGGCTTGACGATTGCATTTGCCGTGATCGGGATGACCCATTGCGCGCCCGTCTGCGGGCACGAAACGGTCACGCTTCCGGCTGCGCTGGTGCCCGCCGCGCCCGCCTTGTAGCTGACCCAGAGGCGCACTTCGCGCGCGGTGGCATCGGGCGCGGAAGGCAGCGAGAGCGACCCGCCGAACGGCAAACCGAGCGTGCCCGGCCCCGAGGTAAGCGCAGGGCCGGCGGTCACCTGAAGCGTAAGCGCTTGACAGGTCTGCACGGAAAACACGATCGCACGCGCGGTCTGGGTGCCGGCCGGAATATCGACGAACGAAAGCCGCGTGTTGAGCGGACCGACCGCGACGATGCCGCCGGCACACGGCGCCGCGCTGCAGAAATCGACGAGCGCCGCAGAGATGTCGTCGATGATCAGTTCCATCTCGCTCCATTGCGGATGAAAGCGCGTGCCCCACTCGATCACGAAGCCGTAGGTCTTCCCCTTCGCCGGATTCTCCCAGTGACGCGCGTAGACGTAGTCGTCGCTCGCACCGGAAGTCGGATAGAGACCGTATGACGGCTCCGCCGTGTAGTTGCGTCCGCGCACCGCCGTAATCGCGGCCTTCATCCGGTTCGCAAGCGAGGCGGCCACAGCTTCGTCGTCGCCCGGGATGTACTCGGCGTACACGTCGTTGCGCACGCCGCGCTTGCCGTCCCATGCGGCGTTGCGAAAGTTCATCGCCGGATCGTTCGACTGGTTCTGGTCGTCGCCCCAGTTGTAAAGAATGAGTTCCGAATAGCTGTGGACATCGATGAACCAGCGCGTGCGTGGCACCGCTTCGACGAGCCATTGCACGTTGCGCGTCTCGGGCTCCGAGAAGGCGCCCGTGCCGTGATAGGTCTCGTCGCCCGGATCGGCAGACGCGCCCGGCGAGGACGGCGCCATCTTGCTCGCGAAGTCCCACAGAAAATCGTAATTGCGGTTGATGTCGACGCCGATAAGGTCCGGGTCGCCGCCGCTCGATGCCGTGTTGCGGTTCTTGCGCCAGCCGTCGAGTATCCCGGCATCGTGTTGCTGGCTATACAGGCGGCCATCGGGATTCACGAGCGGATAGACCACGAACTCGAGCGCATTCACCATGCCCTGAATCGCCGCAGCCGTGAAGCTCTTGCCGCCGTACTGCAGGCCTGCGTTATTCGTATACGCCGAGAGCAGGTCGGTCGCGAAGTTGATCAGGATCTCGCAACTTCCCCATTCGCGCGCATGCACGCCGCCGATCATCATGACGGCATCGCGCGTGCCGAAGCCACCGTTCGAGATGCGCAGCGCATGGCTCGTGCGTCCTTCGATCGACGGGTTCGGTAACGAGACGAGGCTTGACAGCGCGGGATATGCCGTCGCCAGATTCGCGATGGCCGATTCGACTTCGACGATGTTGAGATAGCTCATGATGGCTTCCTCAACAACTTGCCGCGCCCCACGGGCAGCACGGACGGATCTTCAAAGCGATTGCCGCTGCCGACATCGGGCAGGCCTTCGTCCGCCATATCCGAGGGATCGGCGATGATCTCGAGCCGCACGGCATCGCTGCGCTGCGCTTCCTTCGCGGTGCTGCCCTTCATCAGCACGTGCGCGGTCGCGATGCCCTCCTTGTTCACGCGCGGACCCGCGCACGCAAACTTCATTGGCGTGGATTCGATGAAGCGCTTAAGTTCTTCCGGGCTGGTCGCGATCAGACGCACCTGCACCATCGGGTCGTGGGGTTGAGGAGGCGGGCTCGAATCGCCTGGGGCCGCCCTCTTGCGGGCGGTCTTGCGAACTGCAGACGTGCCGGTCTTCTTCCCCGGATTCGATTTGCTGACCATGCGGACCTCCGATCGTCATCGTGAAACGCAGGCGCGGCGGATGTCGTTCGGATGAGCGGCGGCCATCGAAAGACGGCCTTGCAAGCCTGCGACGTGGGCGGCGGCCATGAGCGGTGGCGCCCGCGTTGAAAGAAAGCTTAGGCAATTCGATAGACCACCGAAAGGATTGCATCTAGCCGATAGCGGACGTTTTCCATCTTGCGACGAGCGGCAGATGACTGTTGGGCAACCCACAGTGCCGCACAGAAGAGCTTGCCGCAGCGGTTTCGCCGACTATCTTTAGCTTACATCGCAATTCATTCTCGCTTACACGAGGGTGCTTGCGGGACAGCAGCCGATCCAGCCGGACATCACGACGATGGTCCGTGCCCGAAGCCATGATGCGCCGCGATGGCAACGCAGGCGAGCGCATTGCCGAACGACTCGAAGCCGCAGTGGCTGCATGCGCTCGAACCGCAACATCCACGCGGAGTACTCACGATGGCCGTCTTGTCTTCCCCGATCCCGCCACTTCCCGACTATCTTCCTCCCGCAACCGAAACCCCCGTCGATGACACTGCGCGCGCATCGCTCGCCGCCGATGGCATACTCGGTTCCGGCGTGCTCGGTCCCGTGGTCACGCAATTCCGCACCGTGCGCTGCGGCTGCTGGCTCCTGAACACCGTCCCGCGGGCTCACGGCGTGTCATGTATGACGGCACACTGCGCGTCGAGTGCCACAACGCGGGCCGCACCGCGAGCGGCGATCTTTACCAGCGCACGGTGCGCATCCTGACCCTGCCGCCGATCGACCCGATTCCTCCCCTTGTGCCAATACCGCCATTCGACCCTGTACCGGTGCCGCCCGGGCCCGTCGAGAATCCGGGATCGATGAGCGACTTCGGACCGTTGCTGCCCATCCTGAGCGGCGCGCCGAACCCCGCCAACGGCATCCCGATCCTGCGGCGCTCGCGCTATCGCTACTACGTGCGCGTGACGTCGTTGCCCGAACTCTTCTATCGCGGCGCGGGGTTCACGCTCGGCTTCGAGTTGTGGCGATACACCGCGCCGAACGGCTGGGCGCTCGAATCGACGCTCAGCGCACGCATGATCCGCATGGCTGCGCCGACCGGCTATCCGTCACCGTCCGACTACGCAGAGGGCGATGTGAAGAACGCGACCGGTTCCGTGGTCGGGCGGCTGACGATGGGCTGGCTGAGTCCGTACTACCGCCGGTGCTCCGTCGAGATCGACACCGTCAGCGGCTCCGAGCAGCCCACGACCGACGCCGCGGGCCACACCTGGCAGAGCGTGATGGACGAACTCGGCTGGCAGGTCGACGTGCGCCTGAGCGACACCAACGTAGCCGAGCCGAGCGGCGACTCGTGGTCGGATGCCGAAATGCACGCGGCCATGCTCGCAAGCCGCGATGCCGTCAATCTCGACCGCGAATGGCGCTATCACGTGCTCGCCGTGAAGAACATCGACTCGACACCGCGCGGCATCATGTACGACGCAGCCGGCACCGATTCGAACAACGTGCCGCGCGAAGGCATCGGCATCCCGTCGCACTGGACCATCGATCCGGGCTGGGGCACGGTGAGCGGCCAGCGCTTCGGCACGGCGTCAGCGCCCTACTTTCGCACGGCGATTCACGAGATCGGCCACGCGTTGGGACTCGTCCACAACTTCGCGGACTTCGGCTTCATGTGCACGAGCGACGTGATCGCGGCGGGGGGCACGCCCTCCAATCCGTTTCCGAACAACATCCAGTGGTCGTATCACACGGACAACCTGAAGCAGTTGCGCCACTACCCCGATCCGTTCGTGCGGCCCGGCGCGGTGGCCTTCGGCGGCGCTTCGAGCACGACGCCCGCGATCACCCCGACCGATCTCGAAGTCGACGTGGACGGCCTCGCGCTCGTCGTGACGCCGCTGCTCGGTGAAGTGCCGATCGGCGCGCCGGTGCGAGTCGGCATCGGGCTCGTGAATCGCAGCGCGCAACCAATGCGCGTGCCCGCCGATCTCAGCCTGAAGGGCGATTTCGTCAGCGGCGAGGTCGTCGATCCGACGGGCAACGCGCGCTCGTTTCGCACCGTCGTGCGCTGCATCGAGGACCATGCGTTCATGCTGCTTCAGCCCGGCGAGTCGATCGAGGATTCGATGACGCTCATGCGCGGCTCCGAGGGCGCGCTCT
The DNA here is from genome assembly GCF_001544975.2 of Caballeronia arationis. Taxonomy (GTDB): domain Bacteria; phylum Pseudomonadota; class Gammaproteobacteria; order Burkholderiales; family Burkholderiaceae; genus Caballeronia; species Caballeronia arationis. The sequence continues at coordinate 38,511 of NZ_FCOG02000041.1, forward strand.
TCGCCGTGCCGGGCGTACATGAAGTTCGTGTCGAGGTGCACTGGGACGCGGAGGAAATGATCGCCCGCGTCGAGGGCGGCACGACGGTCATGGTTACCGGCGCGGCCGATGCGGACCACGCGGCAGCCGCGCACGCGGTGCTTGCGACACCCGACGCGCATCTGGTGCTCGCGATCGGCGGCGATCATCTGATCGACGGTATCGCGGCCATCCAGACCGCGCTTGCGTGTTCCGTCCTGCGGCCGCATTTCGCTGCCGTCGAGGCGAAGCGCGTCGGCCGCCGCTTCGGGCATCGCAAGCCGGACGTGAAGGCGGTGGCAGCCCTCATCGACGACGATGTCGTGATGAGCGGTACCGAACTCGGCAAGCTCGCGGCCATCGTGCAGAATGACGCGAAGTCCGGCGCAACTGCGAAGGGGCTCGCGAAGACGCTCAAGTCGAAGGCGAAGAAGGTGACTCTGTCGAGCGCGGCGAGAAAGAACGTCGATGCGCTCTGAGTCGTTCTCTGGCGCTGCGTTGCGCGCCCGCCGCCGATGATGGCGGCCGGTGCGCTGACGCGCACGTTGGCGCTGGCAACGACGCTCTTGCTGGGAGAGGCGGCGATGGCAATCGATGACGCGAGACTCGTCGGTGTGTGGCGCAAGGCGGGCGCCGGGGAATGCGCGAGCCAGTACGCCGCGCGACTGCGCTTCGAGCCGAACGGTCTCTACTTCGGTGAAGCGGAGCCACCCGGCGCATTTACCTGGTGGGACGGCGGCACGTGGCGGGTGCCCGCGCCGGGGCGTCTCGCGCTGTCGATCGCAAACGATGCGGTGGTCGAATACGCCTATGCCCTCGACGGAGACGACATGCTCGTGACGGACGCTTCGGGTTGCGAAGTGGGCTACCGGCGTGAGCGTTGAGCGCAGCAGCCGGTGGACAGGACATTGACGCTGCGCACCCGCAAGGCCGCGACGGCGTGCGAACGCTTATTTGTGATCCTGAATAGCCGCCGATTCGCCGAATAGCAGCCGAACTACGCCTCAGATGGACCGATTGGGATCACGGGTACGGCGCTAAACTGGTTTCCGTGGTGCAGAACAACGCACCACGCGGAAAGAAACAGCAGTCGACTGAGCAAACGGTCTTACCTTCAATCCTTAACCGTAATGCAGTGACGTATCAGGTTCGATCCGAAGTTGTAGCAGCAGCACTCGCAGTAGCAGTAGTCGCAGTTGTTTGCAGAAAGCTGGACGTACCATGAGCCTTTGTAGTCGTTTCCGAAGTAGCAGTAGTGGTATCCGATGCCAGTAGCGACGCAACGCAGCAACGAAGTTTCGCTGTGGCCGTAACGCAATACTCATCGGAGTTGTCAGCAGCAGACGAAGACGCATGGCCCCGCACCGGTTCGACCGGGCGGGGCTTTGCCCTTTTCAGCGCTGGAACGCAAGCAACCGGCGCAGTCAGTAAAGCTGCGCGAGTCCCGAGCGAATCGACTCGGGGAGGTTCGGCTCGGCGGCAATGCGCGCGAGGAAGTGCGCATCGTCGGCGACGGTCAGCGAATCGAGTTCGATCGCACCGAGCAAGGTCGAAAGCGGCGTCGACTTCGACGCGGCCGGCGCCAGCTTCGGCCCGGTGAAATCGTGCGGTCCGTCGAATGGCAACCGTGGCCGCTGATCCATTCCCGTATCGCGAATCTCGTCGAGCGCGAGCGTCCAGACGACCGGACGCGGCGCATCGAAGGCAACGAGCCGTTTGGCAGGCGGACTGGTCCCGGCCTTCTCGATCGCGCGAGCGAGGTCAGGCAGTCTGCTGAAGGCTCGTTTGAGGGTTTTCGTCGCCGCGGCGAGTGACACCTTCGCGACATCGGGATCGCCGCTCGCCTGCTCCAGATACAGCTTGCGCGCCTGCCCTCCTACCTTCAGCGCCTCGCCTTCGACGCCGAGTGCCTTCATCGTCGCCGGGAGGCCGTAACGCGGGACGCCGTTGATCATCACGAGCGTGATCGACGTCTCCTTCGCGCGGATCAGCGCTTCGTATGGATCGCCGGCATTCCCCTCGATGATCAAGAGGTCCGCGCGCCGGCCCGCTTCCAGCGTTCCTAGCGCGCCCTGCCACTTGAGGATGGCGGCCGCGTCGCGAGTCGCCATTGCGACCAGATCGCGAGCGCTGAAGAGACCATCGAGCAGATGCTGCGAATAGAGCCATGCCACCTTGAGTTCGCCAAGCAGGTTCTTGCTGCCCGACGGCGACCAGTCGCTGCCGATGCCGATCCGCACGTTTGCCTTGCGAGCCGCATCGACATGCGCGGTCGCGCCATAAAGCAGCAGGTTGCTGAGCGGCGACCAGACCATCGACCCGCCAAAGCGCGCGAGCGTCTTGAAGTCGGCGGGAACGAGCCCGGCCGCGTGGATCGCGGTCAGCCGGTCGTTGATCGCCCATTCGCCCGGCGCGACTTCCAGCGCCAGAAAGTGCTTGCGCGCGACGGACTCGGTGGCGTTCGCAGGCGTGATGCCCTCGGCGAGGTGCAGCAGGTAGCAACTGTCTTCCTTCTCGAGCCGCGCCAGGAACGATCTGGCGTCTTTCGCGTCGACGTCCGCGATGCGTGCCTGCGCTTCCGATAACGCCGGATCGTCGGTCTGTTCGACATTGCGCAGGATGCCGCGGTAGTAGCGCTGAACGCCCGCGTTGCTGTTGAGCATGATGCCCTGGCTCGTCGTCACGCCGCCAAGCATGCATTTGCATTCCACGTATCGCACGAGCGGCGCGAGCAGCGCCGCCTGCCCGCGAGCATCGCGATACTCACCGACGACCGTCATCGGGCCGCTGATGAGCCTTCGGTAATCAGGATGTCTCGGCCATTGTCCGCGGTCGCCGTAAAGCTGTGGCACCGGGCTCCACAGCGGCAGCGCGTTGTAGCTCAGATGATTGTGCAGTTCGATGAGGCCGGCAAAGATCGTGCCGCCCGTCTCTACGATTGCAACGTCCGCGAACCCGGCGGGACTGCCGGCGCTCCTGTTTCGCACCGCGACAATGCTGCCCTTGTCGATGTAGACGACCGCGTTCTTTTTCACCGTGAAGCGGTCGTCCATCGTCACGACCCGGCCTGCCAGCGCCAGTCTGGCTCCATCGAGTGGATCGACGGGCCCGGGCTTGGGCGCTTTCAGTGACCGCGCCCGGTCAGCAGCAGTCTCTACGACTTGCGGCTTGTCCGGAGCCAGCGGATACCAGCGGCGCGCTGCCTTTGCCATGTGAGGACTCCCTTGGACATCTTGACCACGATGTTAGGGCAATCGGCAAAGGCATGCGCGCCGTCGCGCGCGTGCGCCTTAGCGCATGCCGCCGCTCGCGACCAGATGCTCGCCCGTGAGCCAGCGCGAGTCGTCCGATGCCAGGAACACGGCGATCGAAGCTATGTCATCCGGCTGGCCGAGGCGGCCAAGCGGAGTCTGGCTGAGCGCCGACGTTTCGAAGTCGGACCCGATGATGCCCGCGGTATGCGTACCCTCGGTGACCACCACGCCCGGATTGATGGAGTTCACGCGAATCTTCCTTGCACCGAGTTCGCGGGCCAGCACGCCCGTGATCGCATCGACGGCGCCCTTCGTGCCGCTATAGACGGCGCTGGCCGGCGGCGTAATGGTGCTGACGACCGAACTGACGTTGACGATGCTCGCGCCCTCGCCGAGATGGCGCGCGGCGGCCTGCGTCGTGAGGAGAACGCCTAGAACGTTGGTATTGAACTGCTTGTGGAAATGCTCTTCCGTGATTTCTTCGATCGGCGAGAACTCGTAGATACCCGAGTTGTTCACCAGAATGTCGAGGCGTCCGTACGTTTCGATGGCTGCGTTGATGATGCCTTGCGCATCAGCCGCCTTCGACACATCGCCACCGACCGCGACAGCACGGCCGCTGGCGGCGGTGATCGCCGCGACGACGGCATCCGCGCCTGCCTTGCTGCTTGCATAGTTGACGACGACCGATGCGCCTTCGGCTGCGAGTGCCTTGGCGATAGCTGCTCCGATGCCCTTCGACGCGCCCGTGACGACCGCTACTTTGCCTGCGAGTTTGCTCATGATTCTTTCCCTCAATAGACTGCTTACGGAACATGACGCTGAACCAGCCGTCCTGCGATGGTGCAAATGTAGTGATATCTTCGGTCGCGATAAAGCCGCCCGGAGCGAATTGATTGGCTGGATTTCACGAACAATCGAAGGACGGCCGCGGCGCATCGGCCTGTAGCCCATTGGTGCATGAGCTTACTTAACGCAGGAAATGTCGTGGTTTCGGATTCAATTGACCCGGCGATCGGCTTTCTTTCGCGTTCCGCGCACCGGGGATATTGGACCAAAGCCCAATACATGTTCTTCGACAAGCGTCTTACGCTAGGAATAGCGTGGAATGGAACTGCGCACGCGGTTGCTGGTTCCGGAAGACCGGCCGCGTGCGCGACCGGATGACGACGAATGCGGCCCGACCCCACCGACCCGGGGCGCTCCGGCTATAGGGGTCTTTCAACCTGACGATGGAGAAAAGGAATGCAAAGACGAGACTTCATGGTTCAGTCGACGGCCGCGTTGGCACTGGGCGGGCTCGCGCTTGCCGGATGCACGACCACGACGAACAAGGGTGACCAGAAAACCGCAGGCGACACCGATGAGCGCCGTTCCATCGACGCCGATGTCGACGCAACGATCCAGCGCCTGTACGCCACCGTTCGCGGCTCGCAGGAACTGGTCGCGAAATCGCGCGGCATTCTGGTGTTTCCGTCGGTGATTCAGGCCGGGTTCGTCATCGGCGCGCAATACGGCAAGGGGTCGCTGAGGGTCAGCGGCGCGACGGTCGGCTACTACAGCACGACGTCGGCCTCGTTCGGCTTTCAGGCCGGTGCGCAGTCGAAGGCACTCATCTTCCTATTCATGACGCAGGAAGCACTCGACAAGCTGCGCAATACCGACGGCTGGTCGGCGGGCGTCGACGCTTCGGTTGCGCTCGTCAAGGTAGGAGCGAACGGCGCAATCGACTCCACGACCGCGACGGCACCCGTCGAAGCATTCGTCCTGACGAATGCGGGCCTGATGGCGGATGTCTCACTCGCGGGAACGAAGGTTTCGCCTCTCAAGATCTGACGAAAGCGCGGTGCTGAAAAGCCTTGGCGTGTGCTGCACGGCAAGGCACCCGGCCTTGCGGCTTCGCATGAGGTCCGGGACGCTGGCGCCTGCGGCGCGGGCCGGGTGTTGTCCGATGGCAGGAGGTGTCAGGTGACCGCTGAACACGACCGGCTCGATCAGGCTCGCAGCCGAGACGCGCCGTGGAAGGCATGGGGCCCCTATCTGTCGGAGCGGCAATGGGGAACCGTGCGCGAAGACTACAGCGACTCCGGCGACGCCTGGAACTACTTCAATCACGACCAGGCTCGCTCGCGTGCGTATCGATGGGGTGAAGACGGGCTCGCCGGCATCTCTGACGACCAGCAGATCCTCTGCTTTGCGCTGAGCCTCTGGAACGGCAACGACCCGATCCTGAAGGAAAGGCTCTTCGGTCTCACCAACAGCGAAGGCAATCACGGCGAAGACGTCAAGGAATATTATTTTTACCTCGATTCGACGCCGACACATTCGTACATGAAGTACCTGTACAAATATCCGCAGTCTGCGTATCCCTATGCCGATCTCGCCGCGACGAACAGCCGGCGCGGTCGCCAGGACTTCGAATATGAACTGATGGATACCGGCGTCTTCGACGACGATCGCTATTTCGATGTCTTCGTCGAATATGCGAAGGCGTCGCCCGAAGACATCCTGATCCAGATCACCGCGTTCAATCGCGGTCCTGCATCCGCCGCGCTGCACCTTCTGCCGACGCTGTGGTTTCGCAACGTCTGGTCGTGGGGCGAGGAAGCGTTGCGGCCTTCTCTCAGGCAAGCCGCGGCGGCGGAGGATGCCGGCTGCGTCGTTGCGGCCGTTCATCGCGAACTCGGCGCGTGGTCGCTGTATTGCGAAGGCACCGCTGCCCTGCTCTTCACGGAGAACGACACCAACACCGAGCGCCTCTCCGGCATGCCGAACCGGACGCCCTTCGTCAAGGACGGTATCGACAGCACCGTCGTGCACCGTGCCGAAGGTGCGGTGAATCCGGAGAAGCGCGGGACGAAGGCTGCCGCCCACTATCGATTCGACGTGAGCGCCGGCGAATCCCGCACCGTTCGACTGAGGCTTCGCCGCGAAGCGCCGGAGCAGGCGCCATCCGTCGAAGCGGCGTTCGGCGACGCTTACAGCGACACCCTGAACACCCGTCGCAAGGAAGCCGACGACTTCTATGCCACGGTCATTCCCGCTTCGCTCGACGACGACGCAAGGAACGTGATGCGTCAGGCGCTCGCCGGGATGATGTGGTCCAAGCAGTTCTATTACTACGATGTCGACCGATGGCTGACCGAGCGCGGCGCCGACCCGTTCAATCCTCAGCGGCGCTCGCCACGCAACGATCACTGGCATCACATGTTCAACGCGGACATCGTCTCGATGCCCGACAAGTGGGAATACCCGTGGTACGCGGCGTGGGATCTGGCGTTTCATGTGCTCGCACTGACGCTTGTCGACCCGGACTTCGGCAAACAGCAACTCGACCTGATGCTCCGGGAACGCTATCTGCACCCGAACGGACAGCTCCCCGCCTACGAGTGGAATTTCGGCGATGTCAATCCGCCGGTGCATGCGTGGTCGACCATCTTTACGTATCGTCTCGAAGAGTTCCGTCATGGTCAGGGCGATCTGGTCTGGCTCGAACGCGCGTTCCACAAGCTTCTGCTCAACTTCACATGGTGGGTGAACCGCAAGGATCGCGAAGGCAATAATGTCTTCGAAGGCGGCTTTCTCGGACTCGACAACATAGGCGTTTTCGACCGCAGCGCCCCTCTGCCCACGGGCGGCTATCTGGAGCAGGCGGATGGCACCGCATGGATGGCGCTCTTCTGCGAGAACATGCTCGAAATCGCGGCGCAACTCGCGTTGCAGAACCCGGCGTACGTGGACATGTGCGTCAAGTTCGTATCGCACTTCCTGTGGATCGCATCGTCGATGTTGCGCGCCGGCCAGGGCACCGGCATGTGGGACGAAGAGGACGGCTTCTTTTACGACGTGCTGCGCCTGCCCGACGGCCGCTCAGAACGGCTCAAGGTGCGCTCGATGGTGGGACTTCTGCCGCTTTGCGCCGTCACCTCCTTCGATGGAGCACTGGTCGAGCGCGAACCCGAAGCATTCCAGAACCTCAAGCGGTTCATCGACGCGCGCCCGGAGATCGTCGCCTCCATCCACGACCTGACGGCGAAGGGCGTCGGCGGCCGGCGGCTTGCGGCCATTCTGAACGAAGACAAGCTGCGCCGCGTGCTCGCGAAAATGCTCGACGAAAACGAATTCCTGAGCCCGTACGGCATCCGCTCGCTGTCCCGCCATCACGCAGATCATCCGTACACGTATCGCGCGGGCGGGCAGGAATACCGGGTGTCGTACTTGCCGGCGGAATCGGATACAGGCATGTTCGGCGGCAACTCCAACTGGCGCGGTCCCGTCTGGATGCCGGTGAACGGCCTGATCATCCGCGCGCTGCTGCAGTATTTCACCTTCTATGGAAACGACTTCAAGGTGGAATGCCCGACGAACTCCGGGCATTTCATGACGCTCTACGAAGTGGCCGAGGAAATCACGAACCGGCTCGCGCGCATTTTCCTGCGCGGCCCCGACGGCCGCCGGCCGGTTTATGGCGGCACCCGCAAGTTTCAGGATGATCCGCACTGGCGCGATCACATCCTGTTCTACGAATACTTTCACGGCGACAACGGCGCGGGACTCGGCGCGAGCCACCAGACCGGGTGGACCGGCATCGTCAGTCGCGCGATGCACATGTTCGCCACGACCACACCCGAGCAGCTTCTGAAGATGGGCCGGGTCGCCGCATTCGCCGAGACGCCGGTTGCCAAGCCAGAATGACGCTCGCTTACAGGGAACCATCGGCTCAGCCGATGCTTCTGATCTGAAATAGCGATTTTACTTCTGTATCCGCGCCTCCTAGCATCCAGGGATCGGCATCGTCGGCTGGGCGACGCCCACCGCCGACGCCCGTCCAGGAGGCAGACATGGAACACGGCGCTCGCACGCAAGACGAGAAGCTCGAAGTGAAGACAACCACGTGCTATATGTGCGCATGCCGCTGCGGCATCCGCGTGCATCTGCGCGATGGCGAAGTGCGCTACATCGACGGCAACCCGAATCATCCGCTCAACCAGGGCGTGATCTGCGCGAAAGGCGCATCGGGCATCATGAAGCAGTATTCCCCCGCGCGTCTCACGCAACCGCTGATGCGCAAGCAGAACGCCGAACGGGGCAGCGCGCAGTTCGAGCCCGTCTCGTGGGACGTCGCGTTCGCCACGCTCGAAAAGCGCCTCTCACACCTGCGCGCCACCGATCCGAAGAAGTTCGCGCTCTTCACCGGCCGCGACCAGATGCAGGCGCTGACCGGTCTCTTCGCCAAGCAGTTCGGCACGCCCAACTATGCGGCGCACGGCGGCTTCTGCTCGGCGAACATGGCGGCGGGCATGATCTATACGATGGGCGGCTCGTTCTGGGAATTCGGCGGCCCCGATCTCGACAGCGCGAAGCTCTTCCTGATGATCGGCACGGCCGAGGACCATCACTCGAATCCGCTCAAGATCGCCCTCTCGAAGTTCAAGCGCGCGGGCGGACGCTTCATCGCGATCAATCCGATCCGCACGGGCTACGCCGCAATCGCGGACGAATGGGTGCCGATCCGCCCGGGCACCGACGGCGCGCTCTTCATGGCGCTGATCCACGAACTGATCGCCGCCGACGCTTACGACCATGAGTTCGTCGCGCGCTTCACGAACGCGGCCGAGTTGCTCGACGTGAACGAAGCGAGCGACCGCTTCGGTCTCTTCGTCAAGAACCGCCAAGCCGACGAAGGCAACCCGCTTTTTCCGCAGAATCACATGTGGTGGGATCGCGCGAGCAATCGTGCAGTGCCGCATCACGCGCCCGACGCGGAACCCGCGCTCGATGGCCGCTATACGCTCGACGATGGCACGCCGGTGCGTCCGTCGTTCGCGTTGCTGAAGGAGCGCGTCGCGGACTGCACGCCGGAGTGGGCCGCCGAGATCACCGGCATCCCCGCCGCGACGATCCGGCGCATCGCCGCGGAAATGGTGCAGGTGAGCCGCGACCATAAGATCACGCTGCCGATCCGCTGGACCGACGCATGGGGCAAGACCCACGATACCGTGACGGGCAACCCGGTCGCCTTCCATGCGATGCGCGGGCTCGCGGCGCACTCGAACGGCTTCCAGTCGATCCGCGCGCTTGCTGTGCTGATGTCGATGCTCGGCACCATCGACCGGCCGGGCGGCTTTCGCCACAAGGCGCCGTTTCCGCGCGCGGTGCCGCCGTCGGCAAAACCGCCGAATCATCCCGATCAGGTGAAACCCAACACGCCGCTAGCGAACGGTCCGCTCGGCTGGCCCGCCGCGCCAGAAGATCTCTTCATCGACGACGCGGGCGGGCCGGTGCGCATCGACAAGGCGTTCTCGTGGGAATATCCGCTCGCGGTCCACGGGTTGATGCACAGCGTCATTACGAACGCGTGGCGCGGCGATCCGTACCCCATCGACACGCTCATGATCTTCATGGCGAACATGGCGTGGAATTCGTCGATGAACACGATGGAAGTGCGCCGCATGCTCGCCGACAAGCACGAGAACGGCGAGTACAAGATTCCGTTCATCGTCGTGTGCGATGCGTTCCAGTCCGAGATGACGGCCTTCGCCGATTTGATCCTGCCCGACACGACGTATCTGGAACGGCACGACGCGATGTCGATGCTCGATCGCCCGATCTCCGAGTTCGACGGTCCCGTCGATTCGGTGCGCGTGCCGGTTGTGCCGCCGACGGGCGAATGCAAGCCGTTCCAGGAAGTGATCGTCGAACTCGCGAGCCGTCTCAAGCTGCCCGCGTTCATGACACCAGAAGGCAAGCGCAAGTATCGCGACTATCCGGACTTCATCATCAATCACCAGACGGCGCCGGGTTCGGGCGTCGGCTTCCTGATCGGCTGGCGCGGCAAGGACGGCAAGGATGCGCTCGTGGGCGAGCCGAATCCGCGTCAGTGGGAGGAATATGCGAAGCACGACTGCGTCTTCCATTACAGGATGCCCGAGACATTGCAGTACATGCGCAACTGCAACGGGCCATATCTGCAATGGGCCGTCGAGAAGGGCTTTCGCAAGTTCAAAGAGCCGATCCTGATCCAGCTCTATTCCGACGTGATGCAGAAATTCCGCCTCGCCGCGCAAGGGCGTACGAAGGGGCGGCAGCCGCCGGATCATCTGCGCGCGCGCGTCGAGCAGTATTTCGATCCGCTGCCGTTCTGGTATGCCCCGCTCGAACGCGATTCGACCGATCTCGCGCGCTTCCCGCTCGCCGCCGTCACCCAGCGGCCGATGGCGATGTATCACTCGTGGGATTCGCAGAACGCGTGGCTGCGGCAGATTCACGGCGAGAACATGCTGTACATGAACCCGAAGATGGCGCGCGAGAACGGCATCGAGGACGGCGGCTGGATCTATGTCGAATCGCAATGGGGCAAGGTGCGCTGCATGGCGCGCTATAGCGAAACGGTCGAGCCCGGCACCGTGTGGACCTGGAACGCGATCGGCAAGGCGGCGGGCGCGTGGAATCTCGGCGCCGATGCCAACGAATCGCAGCGCGGCTTCCTGCTCAACCATCTCATCACGGACGAACTGCCCGGCGCGACCCCGAAAGACGCGCGCTATTCGAACTCCGATCCGATCACGGGACAGGCCGCGTGGTACGACGTGCGCGTGCGCGTCTATCCCGCCGAGGCCGACGCCGATCACACGCTGCCCCAGTTCGCGCCGATGCACGACGTGCCCGGCATGACCGGCGTGATCCAGCGTGTGGTGCAGACTTACTTCGCGGGGCGCGGCGAGTTCGCGGCGCGCCTTCGCAACACCGTCAAGCGCAACTGACGAGGAGACCAACATGACCCAGATGGCGCTCGTAATCGACCTGAACGTCTGCGTGGGATGCCACGCATGCGTGACGAGCTGCAAGGAATGGAACACGTCGGGCGAGGCAGGCAGTCTCGCGGATTTGCGTCCGTACGACGCCGATCCCTCCGGCACGTTCTTCAACCGCGTGCAGACCTACGAGGCAGGCGAGTTTCCGCTCGCCGACACGATCCATTTTCCGAAGTCGTGTCTGCACTGCGAGGACCCGCCGTGCGTGCCCGTCTGTCCGACCGGCGCGAGCTACAAGCGCAAGGAAGACGGCCTCGTGCTGGTCGATTTCGACAAGTGCATCGGCTGCAAGTACTGCGCGTGGGCTTGCCCGTACGGCGCGCGCGAACTCGACGAAGAGCGCAAGGAGATGACCAAGTGCACCCTTTGCGCGGACCGCATCTATAACGAGGCGCTTCCCGAGCGCGACCGCAAGCCCGCGTGCGTGCTGGCGTGCCCGACGTCGGCGCGGCTCTTCGGCGATATCCACGATCCCGAGTCGGTGGTCTCGAAGGCGATTCGCGAGCGCGGCGGCTATCAGCTGATGCCCGAATGGGAGACGAAGCCGGCCAACCACTATCTGCCGCGTCAGCCGGTGAGTTCGTGCGGCAGTGGCGGCTCGTGTTCGTGCCAGCCGGAGAACGCCGAATCCATGCCGATCGACATGCAGATCGAGCGCGGCGAAATCAACCTGGCGTCGATGGCAGTGCGTGTCTGACCATTTTTTTTGGAGCAACACATGAAACCCGCATTTTCAGTCGTGTTTCTCACGACCTTGAGCGGCGCCGCGCAAGGCCTGCTTGTCGCGCTTGTCGGCGTGGAGGCAGCGCTCCGGCTCGGCCTGTTGTCGGCAAGTGCAGCGCCTTCGCAGATGTTCTTCATCGTCGGCGCGGCGATTGCAGTCGTGCTCGGCGGGCTTGGGCTGCTCGCGTCGTTCTTCCATCTCGGGCATCCCGAGCGCGCCTGGCGCGCGATCGCAATGTGGCGCACATCGTGGCTCTCTCGCGAGTGCCTCTGCCTGCCCGCGTTCCTCGCGTGTGCAGCGGCGTATGGCGTCGCGCACTGGTTCGGCTCGCCGTGGTCGCTCGCGATCGGCGTGCTTGGCGTCATCGCGTGCGGCGCGCTCTTCGTCTGCACCGCGATGATCTATGCGTGCCTGCGCTTCCTTCAGGAATGGGCGACGCCGCTCACGATGGTCAACTTCGTGCTGCTCGGCTGCGCGTCGGGCTTCACGCTCGCGACCGCGTGCGCCGCGTGGCTCGCGCCGACGCTGACCGCCGCGCTGGCCGCCTGCGCATGCACGCTCACGCTCGCGGGCTGTGCGAGCCGCGTCGCTTCATTGAGGCGCAATGCGCGCCTGCGCCCGAAGTCGACGGTGCAGAGCGCGACCGGCATCAAGGGGCCGAACGTCGTGCAGAAATCGCGTGGCTTCACGGCGGGTGCTTTCAATCTGCGCGAGTTCTTCCACGGACAGACGCCGCAAGCGCTGCAGCGGATCAAGTGGACGTTTCTCGTCGGCGCGTTCGCTGTGCCGTTCGTGCTGATGGTGCTGGGAGCGGGCGCTTCGTCGGTCGGAGTGTCGATCGCGCTGTTTTGCGCGGCCTGCGTGACGCAGTATTCGGGACTTGTCGCGGAGCGCTGGTTCTTCTTCGCCGAAGCGCGGCATCCGCAGAATATCTATTACGCGCGGGCTTCGTGACGTACTGCCCGGTTATGTTGCGTGCAACATAATCGGGCAGCACCATTCGAATCTAGGCGGCAGGAACAAGCAGCACCTTCGCCGAAGCCGCAAGCCCTTGATGCAGATCGGAAAACGCCTTCGCACCTCCGGACATCGGCCGCTCTTCGAGCCATTCGAGCGAACCGAACGCGCCTTCATGCAGCGCTTTCACGGTCGCGCGCAGACCGCGACTTCGGCATGATCTCCGGCTTCGCGCGCCATAACGACCGCGCACACCAGCGCATCGAAGGCTTTCGCGACGAACTCTCGCGCGCCGGCTTCCGGCTGCCGGAGGCGAACGTCATCGAAGAGCCGTTCGGTTTCGACGGCGGACGCGCCGGCCTCAAGCATCTGATGCAACTCAACTCGCGCCCGACGGCCGTCTTCTGCGGCAACGACCTGCTCGCGCTCGGCTGCCTGTTCGAAGCGCAGTCACTCGGCAACGCGGTGCCACAGCAGCTTTCGATCGTCGGTTGCGACAACCTGCCGATCTGCTCGCAGATCACGCCGGGCCTCTCCACCGTTCTGCTGCCCACATACGAACTGGGCCAGCGCGTTGCCACGGCGCTGCTCGACTGGCTCACCCTTGATCGCATGCCGGAAAGCGAATGCCGGCTAATCGAACTCGTCGTGCGCGGCACGAGCGCGCCGCCTGCCTCATGACGCATCGGCGGCGAGCTGCTTCAGTTGCGCATGGAGCGCTGAAGGAATCGTGATGCCGTCGCGCGCCGCATGTTCGGCCACGTCGTGTCGCCGATAGCCGGGCAGGCGCACGCCTTCATCCGCGAGCATCAGTTCGATCAAGGTCTCGATGCGCTCCAGATAAGTATCGATGCCCGCGAGCGCGCCCGGATCGATGATCCAGAACAGATGGCCGATGCGCGAACGCGCGCCTTCGGCGGTCAGGAACGATCCGGCTTCGGCGCCGAACTGCGCGCCCGACAGCGCCGCCGCCAGCAACTCCACCATCAGCGCGAGCATCGCGCCCTTCGCGCCGCCGAAGGGCAGCATCATGCCGGCGAGCGCGGCGTGCGGATCGGTTGTCGGCTGGCCATCGGCGGTCGTCGCCCAGCCTTCGGGGATCGGCTTCCCGTCGCGCGCCGCGACCATGATCTTGCCGCGCGCGACTTGCGAGAGCGACAGGTCGATCATGAGCGGCCGGCCCTTTGCACGCGGAAACACGGCCGCGATCGGGTTCGTGCCGAAGAGCGGCGTCTTGCCGCCCCACGCGGGCATCGACGCCGGCGCGTTGCTGAACGCCAGCGCGACGAGCCCTGCCTCGCCAACCGCTTCGAGGTGATATGCGCCCGCACCGAAGTGATGGCTGCGCACGATGCTCGCCGTCGCCGTGCCGAACTGCCGCGCGCGCTCGATACCGGTCGCGATTGCCAGATCGCAGGCGGCGAACGCAAGGCCGTCGGCGGCATCGACGAGAAACGCGGCACCTTTGTCCTTCGCGATTCGCGGCACCGCCAGCGGATCGACACGGCCGTTGCGCAGTTGCGCGACATACATCGGCAGGCGTGCGACGCCGTGCGAAGCGAGCCCGTGCAGGTCCGCGTAGATGAGCGCGCGCGCGGTGGCGACCGCGGTCTCGTGCGTGGTTCCCGCCGCGAGCAGCGCGGACTGCGCGAAGATCGACAGTTCGGCGGCGCTGAAAGTGCGAAGGCCCGCGTCGCTCATTTTTGGCCTTCCTGCATCGCCTGATGTGGCGGAAGCTGCATGATCCCGCCGACTTCGTCCGACCGTTCCTGCGGCTCCTTCTCACGCGGCGCCGCCAGCACGGCGCGCGCGGTTTCCACGTCGAACACGCCCTCCCAGCGCGCGACGACGAGCGTCGCCACCGCGTTGCCAATCATGTTCACGAGCGCGCGCACTTCGTTCAGCACGCGGTCGATGCCGATGATGAGCGTGATGCCCGCGACCGGAATGATGTCGTGCGAAGAGAGCGTCGCCGTCAGCGCGACGAGTGCCGCGCCTGCGACTCCCGCTCCGCCCTTCGACGTCACCATCAGGATCGCGAGGAGGCCGATCTGCTGCATCAGCGTGAGATGCGTGTTGGTCGCCTGTGCGATGAAGAGCGAGGTCATCGTCAGATAGATCGCGGCGCCGTCGAGGTTGAACGAATAACCTGTCGGCAGCACCAGCCCGACGACCGACTTCGGGCAGCCGAGCCGTTCGAGTTTCTCCATCAGGCGCGGCAATACCGATTCGGTCGTCGAGGTGCCGAGCACGATCAGCAATTCCTCGCGCAGGTAGCGCAAGAGCGGCCAAAGACCGACACCCGCCCAGCGGCAGGCAGTGCCGAGCACGATCGCGACGAACAGGATGCTCGTGATGTAGAAGCACAGGATCAGCATGCCGAGCTGCTGCAGGCTCGCTATGCCGTACTTGCCGACCGTGAAGGCAATCGCGCCGAACGCGCCGAGCGGTGCCAACCGCATGATCATCTCGACGATGCGCATCAGCACGTCGCCCAGTTGCTCGATGCCTTGTGCCAGGAACTTGCTGCGATCGGACATGATCGACAGCGCGACGCCGAACAGGACCGAAAAGAGCAGCACCTGAAGCAGGTCGCCGCGCGCGAACGCGCCCACGACTGAGTTCGGCACGATCTGTTCGAGAAGGCCCGCCTTCGCCTGCGTGTGGGCTTCGGTCACGAAGTGCGTGACTGCGCCGGCATCGAGCGTCTTCGGATCGACATTCAGGCCCGCGCCCGGATGCACGACGTTCGCGATGACGAGGCCGAGCAGGAGCGCGATCGTCGTTACCACTTCGAAGTACAGGATGGTCTTGAAGCCGACGCGTCCGACCTGCTTCAGGCTCTCCATCCGCGCGATGCCAATCGACACCGTGCAGAAGATCAAGAGCGTGATCAGCATCTTGATCAGGCGGATGAACGTGTCACCGAGAGGTTTGAACTGGACGCCGAGCGACGGCGCGATATAGCCGACGAGAATGCCGGCCGCAAGTCCGATCAGGACCTGCACGTATAGATGCTTGAGCACGCGCAAGATGGTGTCTCCTCCACTCGCTGCTGCCAGAAGTTGGGCGGCCGCGCTGCGCGGCACGCGTCGCTTCTCTGAGCGGCGTCGTGCCGGCGCGCGCACCGGACGGGGACTTCGATTGCCTTGCTTCTATCGATGATGCGATGTTGCGTGATCCGGTCAGGCGCTTTCGAACAGACGCGTGAGCACGAACTCGCGATGACCGAGCGTTTCCGCCGAGGTCCAGCGGCCGTTCGCGGTGGCGAGCATGCATTCGAGCAGGCGGTCGCCGGACTGGTCGAGATTCTGTTCGCGCTGCAGGATGCCCGAGACGTCGACGTCGATATGTTCGCTCATCGT